>NZ_JBXAJP010000026.1:0-849 GCF_058797375.1 Prescottella sp. GW823-FHT02E09 | reverse complement strand
CCCCCCCCCCCCCCCCCCCCCCCCCCCCCCCCCCCCCCCCCCCCCCCCCCCCCCCCCCCCCCCCCCCCCCCCCCGCCCGGTCAGCGCGTGACGTTCTGCAGGACTCGGCCGGAGACGGCATCGACGTCCACCGCGCGCTGCGCTCCGGAGGCGTCGATCACGTCGGCCTCCCACACGTACGTGCCGCCCTTCTCCACCACGAGATTCAGGTCGGTGATCCGGCCTCCCGGGACCTCCGTGAGGACGACGCCCGTGGCGGCGGTGTAATCGAGCTCGGCTTCTTCGATGCCCGTGTGCTGTGCTCCCTCGGCCATCGGTCCGGCGATGATCTTGTCGCCGTCGGGGGACACGACGGCGGTGACGGTGACCCCGTCGGCGGCGACGACGCGGACCTCCCAACTTCCGTCGCTGTTCTCCTCGATGGACACCAGTGAGCTGCCGGGAACCGAGGCCATGACGGTTTGGCCGGCGTGCTCGAAGACCTTCGCGTTCCAGCCCGGTGCCAGGGCCCCTGCCGAACTCGCCGGTGACGTCTGGGCCGGCGCCGGCGTGTCTGCGCCGGCCGAGGGAGCCGATGCGGCGGAGGTCGTGGATGCGCTCGTGGTGACAGCAGCCGAGGAGGCGGTCGTCGTGGCGGTGTCGCTGTCGTCGCTGCCGCAGCCGACGAGGGCCACCAGCGTGAGTCCGACGAGCGCGGTCGCCTTCGTTCCGGTGCTACCGGTTACCTTCATGCCGAAACCCCCCGTTGTATTGATGTTTGTCTCAGGGTCTCACGTGATCGCATCCTCGACGTGCCGACGCACCAGCGCGGGGGGGGGGGGGGGGGGGGGGGGGGGGGGGGGGGGGGGG
>NZ_JBXAJP010000025.1:0-1156 GCF_058797375.1 Prescottella sp. GW823-FHT02E09 | reverse complement strand
CCTCGCCGTCTACAGCCGGATCATCGCCGAAGTCGCCGAATCCGGATACAAGGGATTCGCCATCCTCGAAGGGTGAGGTCGACCACACGCATCTCCGGTTGGGGTCGTCGCTCGGTACCTATCGGATTGGGCGCCCAACCGGATTCGTGGCGAGCGGTCGTACTCCTCCCTCCTGCCACCCCAGAGGGCCAGTCCTTGGTGAACGACGTGTCCCGTCGCTCGATGCAATTCCCTTGACAGCGGCGCCGCCGCGACGTTCAGTTGGTTCCTGTCGAGGGCCGTCGATCCGACGGGCATCAACTTGATTTCTGGTCTGTGTTCAATTCGCCTGCAGTACAGGAGATCCAGCTGTAACTCCTTGTCGAGAGCGGGGTACCACCGGACCGGGAAATGCCGGTTCGTTACGCGATCCTGACGAGTGTCAGAGGTTCCATCGTCGGAGAATCCGGCAGCAGGGCCAATCGGTCCAGCGTGGCGCGTCGTTCTTTCGGATTGCCGATGAAATCAACAGTCCGCAAATCAGTCCGGACCAGCGACACCCACCCGTTCGACCGCCTCTTCGTGTCGAGCGTCGCGAGATCGCCCGATTGCAGGAGCTGGGTGCCGGCCGGCGGGCGATCGATTTCAGGACGTACGAGCGGAGGTGGTGAGGATACTCGCAGTAGCCTCACTCGCAGGCCTGTTCACTTCCATCCCCGCAAGGACTCCGACTGCTCTTCACTGAATGTGAAGTCGGCCGGCTCTTCGGGCGACAAGCGATCCAGTGAACCTGTACCGGAAATGGTTCGGCCAGCTCGCGAGCATGAAGAGTATTCTCGCTCGAGTGCGCCGATGTACTGATCGCCGGCCATGTTCAGACCCGTTACCTGGGCGAGGCTTCGGATGCCTTCGAGGTACTGCCGTGACACGACACGAGTGCTCTTCCATGCGCAATTACCATCGGGCACAACGCAACTGTGTATCGGAGATCGTCGGAGTCAGGGCGCGACCGGACAACTCCGATCAACCCGAGACGCTACGTCTCACTAGTCGGGACGAGCACTGCCTCCGCATTGCGCGTGCTCGTTAGCGTCCCGTCATCACGGTGAAAGGAATGATCATGACGCGGATGACCGGTAAGACGGTGCTCATCACGGGCGCGGGCAAGGGGATGGGA
>NZ_JBXAJP010000024.1:0-1192 GCF_058797375.1 Prescottella sp. GW823-FHT02E09 | reverse complement strand
GCCGCCGGCCCGCTGTCGAACGCGAACACCCCGGCCTTCGCCGGTCTGGACACCTTCGCCGGCGACGTCTTCCACACCGCGCACTGGCCGCACGAGGGCGTCGACTTCACGGGCAAGCGTGTCGGCGTGATCGGCACCGGCTCGTCGGGTATCCAGTCGATCCCGTTCATCGCCGAGCAGGCCGAGCGCCTGTTCGTGTTCCAGCGGTCCGCGAACTACTCGGTGCCCGCCGGCAATGCCCCGCTCGACGACGCCACCCGCGCCGAGCACAAGGCCGGCTACGCCGAGCGCCGGCGCCTGTCGTGGGAGTCCGGCGGCGGCTCCCCGCACCGCGCGCATCCCGAGAGCGCACTGGCAGTGTCCGAGGAGGAGCGCCGGGCCGTGTACGAGGAGCGTTGGCAGCTCGGCGGGGTCCTGTACTCCAAGGCGTTCCCCGACCAGCTCAGCGACCAGGCCGCGAACGACACCGCGCGCGCCTTCTGGGAGGAGAAGGTTCGCGCGGTCATCGACGATCCGGCGATCGCGGACCTGCTCATCCCCACCGACCACGCGATCGGCGCCAAGCGCATCGTCACCGACAGCGGCTACTACGAGACCTACAACCGCGACAACGTGGAACTCGTCGATCTCAAGACCGCACCGATCGTCGGCATGGACGCCACCGGAATCGACACCACCGCCGCGCACTACGACCTCGACGCGATCGTCCTGGCCACCGGGTTCGACGCCATGACGGGCTCTCTCGACAAGCTCGAGATCGTCGGCCGCGGCGGGCAGACCCTGAAGGACAAGTGGGCCGCGGGCCCCGAAACCTACCTCGGGCTCGGCATCGACGGCTTCCCGAACTTCTTCAACCTCACCGGCCCCGGCAGCCCGTCCGTGCTCGCGAACATGGTGCTGCACTCCGAACTCCACGTCGACTGGGTCGCCGACGCCATCGCCTACCTCGACGCCCGCGGTGCCGCCGGCATCGAAGGCACCCCCGAAGCCGTCGCCGACTGGGGCGAGGAATGCCGCACCCGCGCCGAAGCCTCACTGCTCAACACCGCGAACTCCTGGTACCTCGGCGCCAACATCCCCGGCCGCCCGCGGGTGTTCATGGCCTTCCTCGGCGGCCTCGCCGTCTACAGCCGGATCATCGCCGAAGTCGCCGAATCCGGATACAAGGGATTCGCCATCCTCGAAGGGTGAG
>NZ_JBXAJP010000023.1:0-1294 GCF_058797375.1 Prescottella sp. GW823-FHT02E09 | reverse complement strand
GGTGCGACTACTTGGTGATGCCCACGTGACGGACGTCGAAGATGCCCAGGTTCACCCACGGCATGTCCTCGGTACCGACGACCTTCGCAGTGGAGATGGTGGCATTGGTCTGGTTGCAGATCGGCACGAACATCGCTTCCTTCAGCGTCAGGTCCCAGATCTCGTGATACATCGGCGCCCGCTCGTCCTGCGACAGTGTCGGATTCGCGGCCTTGGCTGCCAAATCCTTGATCTGCTGGTTTCCGTTCGCCAGGTCGTACGGACCCGTCACGAAGGTGTTGACCGTCTCGGCAGGATCGACCTTGGGGCTGAAGCTGTTGGAGACCATCGACTGGAAGTCACCGGCGATGTAGCGGGGCTCGTTCTGCGTGTTGGGCACCGGGTTGAGTTCCGCGTCGATCCCGGCCTGTGACAGCGTCGACTGGATGACGTTCGCCGGCTTCTCGGTGTTGGTCCCGGCCGCGAACGTCAGGGTGACCTTGGCGCCGCCGGCCGCCTGTACCAGACTCTTGGCCTTCTCCAGATCGAACTGGTACGGGTACCGGTACGACGGGTCGGCCGCCCAGCTACCGGCCGGGTACAGCTGGCGGTTCGGCGTGCAGGTCTCGGAGAACAGCGCGCTGATCGCCGCCGGATCGATGGCCGAGGCGACCGCCTGCCGCACCTCGGGCTTGGCGAGATCGCCCTGCGCCCGCATGAACACGCCCAGGACGTTCCGGAAGGGCACCTCGGTGACATCCAGCGTGCCGCTCTTGGACAGTGAGTTCGCCTCGACCACCTCGTTGGCAGAGCTCACCCAGCTCAGATCGGTGGCACCGGTCTTGAGACCGTTGAGTCGGGTACTCGCGTCGGAGATCCACTTGAACTCCATGCCCGCGACCTTCCCGGCCTCGGGATCCCAGTTCGTACCCTCCACACGGGCCAGGGAGACGGACTCCTCGGGCACGTAACTCGTCACAACGTACGCACCGGATCCACTCTGGCCCGGGTCGTTACGCAGATCCGTCTTCGCCTCGACAGCTCTCGGGCTGACCATCATTCCGACATTGGTGCTGAGCACGCCGGGCAGTTCCACACCGGTTCCGGGCGCCAACTGCAGGCGGACGGTGTGATCGTCGACGACGTCGACCGCGGTGATGTTCTTCAGAGCGGCGACGACCGTACTGCCCTCCATGGTCTTACCGCGGTCGATGTTCGCGGCCACCGCCGCCGCATCGAACGGCGCACCGTCGTGGAAGGTGACGCCCTGACGCAACGTCAACTCCAGATAGGAACCGTCCGGAGCGAACTCCCA
>NZ_JBXAJP010000022.1:0-1817 GCF_058797375.1 Prescottella sp. GW823-FHT02E09 | reverse complement strand
CACCTGCACAATCACACCGAGTACTCGATGCTCGACGGTGCGGCAAAGGTCGGCCCGCTGTTCCAGGAGGCGGAGCGTCTGGGGATGACCGCGGTGGGGATGACCGACCACGGCAACATGTACGGCGCCAGTGAGTTCTACAACGTCGCCAAGAAGCATGGCATCAAGCCGATCATCGGTATCGAGGCGTATGTCGCGCCGGAGTCGCGGTTCAACACCAAGCGTGTGTTGTGGGGTGATCGCAGTCAGAAGTCCGACGACGTCTCGGGTAGCGGCGCGTACACGCATATGACGATGGTCGCGGAGAACGCGACGGGGTTGCGGAATCTGTTCAAGTTGTCGTCGCTGGCGTCGATCGAGGGGCAGTTGGGTAAGTGGCCGCGGATGGACGAGGATCTGATCGCTCATCATGCCGAGGGCATCATCGCGACGACGGGTTGCCCGTCGGGGGAGATCCAGACGCGGTTGCGTCTGGGGCACGACCGTGAGGCGCTCGAGGCGGCGGCGAAGTGGCAGGAGATCTGGGGCAAGGACAACTTCTTCCTCGAGTTGATGGATCACGGGCTGTCGATCGAGCGGCGGGTGCGGGAGGGTCTGCTCGATATCGGTAGGCAGTTGGGTATCCCGCCGTTGGCGACCAACGACTGTCATTACGTGACCAAGGATGCGGCGGAGAACCACGAGGCGTTGCTGTGTATCCAGACCGGTAAGACGCTGTCGGATCCGACGCGGTTCAAGTTCGACGGTGACGGCTACTACCTCAAGTCCGCCGAGGAGATGCGGGCGATCTGGGATGCCGAGGTGCCGGGCGCGTGCAACAACACGATGCTCATCGGTGAGCGGGTGCAGTCGTACGACGAGGTGTGGGCGCACCACGATCGGATGCCGATCTTCCCGGTGCCCGACGGTCACACGCAGCAGACGTTCCTGCGGCACGAGGTGCTGCGCGGTCTGGACCGGCGGTTCCCCGGTGGTCCGCCGCAGGAGTACCTCGAGCGCGCCGACTACGAGATCGGTGTGATCAACGAGATGGGCTTCCCGGCCTACTTCCTCGTCGTCGGTGACCTGATCAACCATGCGCGTGAGGTCGGTATCCGGGTCGGTCCGGGTCGTGGTTCGGCGGCGGGTTCGTTGGTCGCGTACGCGATGGGTATCACCAACATCGACCCTATTCCGCACGGTCTGCTGTTCGAGCGGTTCCTCAATCCCGAGCGGGTGTCGATGCCCGATATCGATATCGACTTCGACGATCGTCGCCGCGGCGAGATGGTGCGTTATGCCACCGAGAAGTGGGGCAGCGACAAGGTCGCCCAGGTCATCACGTTCGGCACCATCAAGACCAAGGCCGCGATCAAGGACTCGGCGCGAGTCCAGTTCGGGCAGCCCGGGTTTGCGATCGCCGATCAGATCACCAAGGCGCTGCCGCCGCCGATCATGGCCAAGGACATCTCGGTTGCGGGTATCACCGATCCGGAGCACGAGCGTTACAAGGAGGCCGTGGAGGTCCGTGCGCTCATCGACTCCAATCCCGATGTCGCGAAGATCTATCAGACCGCGAAGGGTCTCGAGGGTCTGATCCGTAACGCCGGCGTGCACGCCTGCGCGGTGATCATGTCCTCCGAGCCGCTGACCGACGCGATCCCGGTGTGGAAGCGTGCGCAGGACGGCGCGATCATCACCGGCTGGGACTATCCGTCGTGTGAGGCCATCGGCCTGCTGAAGATGGACTTCCTGGGTCTGCGCAACCTCACCGTCATCGGTGACGCGATCGAGAACATCAAGGCCAACCGCGGCATCGACATCGACCTCGACACGCT
>NZ_JBXAJP010000021.1:3935-5431 GCF_058797375.1 Prescottella sp. GW823-FHT02E09 | reverse complement strand
CCCCCGCCCGAACCACCCGGCCGGCCCGTGAGGGTCGTGGGGTGTTGGGGGTGAATGGTATCTGTGTGTTGTTTCAGATACCGCACAGTGGACGCGTAGCTTCTTTGTGGTAAGTCCTCGGCCTATTAGTACCAGTCACCTCCACACGTTACCGTGCTTCCAGTTCTGGCCTATCAACCCGGTGGTCTGCCGGGGGCCTTACCCCCTCGAGGGGGTGAGAAACCTCATCTTGGAACAGGCTTCCCGCTTAGATGCTTTCAGCGGTTATCCCTTCCGAACGTAGCTAACCAGCAGTGCTCCTGGCGGAACAACTGGCACACCAGAGGTTCGTCCGTCCCGGTCCTCTCGTACTAGGGACAGCCTTCCTCAAGTTTCTAACGCGCGCGGCGGATAGAGACCGAACTGTCTCACGACGTTCTAAACCCAGCTCGCGTGCCGCTTTAATGGGCGAACAGCCCAACCCTTGGGACCTACTCCAGCCCCAGGATGCGACGAGCCGACATCGAGGTGCCAAACCATCCCGTCGATATGGACTCTTGGGGAAGATCAGCCTGTTATCCCCGGGGTACCTTTTATCCGTTGAGCGACACCGCTTCCACTTGCCGGTGCCGGATCACTAGTCCCGACTTTCGTCCCTGCTCGACCTGTCAGTCTCACAGTCAAGCTCCCTTGTGCACTTGCACTCAACACCTGATTGCCAACCAGGCTGAGGGAACCTTTGGGCGCCTCCGTTACATTTTGGGAGGCAACCGCCCCAGTTAAACTACCCACCAGGCACTGTCCCTGAACCAGATCATGGTCCGAGGTTAGATGTCCAATACGATCAGAGTGGTATTTCAACAACGACTCCACGAACACTGGCGTGCCCGCTTCACAGTCTCCCACCTATCCTACACAAACCGAACCGAACACCAATACCAAGCTATAGTGAAGGTCCCGGGGTCTTTTCGTCCTGCCGCGCGTAACGAGCATCTTTACTCGTAATGCAATTTCGCCGAGTCTGTGGTTGAGACAGCAGAGAAGTCGTTACGCCATTCGTGCAGGTCGGAACTTACCCGACAAGGAATTTCGCTACCTTAGGATGGTTATAGTTACCACCGCCGTTTACTGGGGCTTAAATTCTCAGCTTCGCCATTACTGGCTAACCGGTCCTCTTAACCTTCCAGCACCGGGCAGGCGTCAGTCCGTATACATCGTCTTACGACTTCGCACGGACCTGTGTTTTTAGTAAACAGTCGCTTCTCTCTGGTCTCTGCGGCCCCACCCAGCTCACCAAGCAAGTTGGATCACCAGACGAGGCCCCCCTTCTCCCGAAGTTACGGGGGCATTTTGCCGAGTTCCTTAACCACAGTTATCTCGATCGCCTTAGTATTCTCTACCTGACCACCTGTGTCGGTTTGGGGTACGGGCCGTGTGAAAGCTCGCTAGAGGCTTTTCTCGGCAGCATAGGATCACTGAATTCGCCTCAATCGGCTACGCATCACGTCTCAGGCTGA
>NZ_JBXAJP010000021.1:0-3839 GCF_058797375.1 Prescottella sp. GW823-FHT02E09 | reverse complement strand
CGTATGTGACCCGGATTTGCCTAGGTCACGCCCTACACGCTTACACCAGTATTACCACTGACTGGCTCAGCTACCTTCCTGCGTCACCCCATCGCTTGGCTACTACCAGATCGGTTCACGCGCATCCACCACCCCCAAACCCGAAGGTCCGAAAGCAGCTTCAGGGCGCTTAGCATCACTGATTCACCAGGGGCGCGTTCACACGGGTACGGGAATATCAACCCGTTGTCCATCGACTACGCCTGTCGGCCTCGCCTTAGGTCCCGACTCACCCTGGGCGGATTAACCTGGCCCAGGAACCCTTGGTCATTCGGCGGACGAGTTTCTCACTCGTCTTTCGCTACTCATGCCTGCATTCTCACTCGTGCAGCCTCCACAACTAGGTCACCCCGCTGCTTCCATGGCTGCACGACGCTCCCCTACCCATCCACACCACTGCACAACCCCCCGCAGGAGGAAGTGGGTGTTATGTGAATGCCGCGGCTTCGGCGGTGTACTTGAGCCCCGCTACATTGTCGGCGCAGGATCACTTGACCAGTGAGCTATTACGCACTCTTTCAAGGGTGGCTGCTTCTAAGCCAACCTCCTGGTTGTCTTCGCGACCCCACATCCTTTTCCACTTAGTACACGCTTAGGGGCCTTAGCCGGCGATCTGGGCTGTTTCCCTCTCGACTACGAAGCTTATCCCCCGCAGTCTCACTGCCGCGCTCTCACACTCTGGCATTCGGAGTTTGGCTGACGTCAGTAACCTTGTGGGGCCCATCGGCCATCCAGTAGCTCTACCTCCAGAGTGAAACACGCGACGCTGCACCTAAATGCATTTCGGGGAGAACCAGCTATCACGGAGTTTGATTGGCCTTTCACCCCTACCCACAACTCATCCCCTCAGTTTTCAACCTAAGTGGGTTCGGGCCTCCACGACGTCTTACCGTCGCTTCACCCTGGCCATGGGTAGATCACTCCGCTTCGGGTCTAGAACATGCCACTGACTCGCCCTATTCGGACTCGCTTTCGCTACGGCTACCCCACACGGGTTAACCTCGCGACATGCCACTAACTCGCAGGCTCATTCTTCAAAAGGCACGCCATCACCCACCCACCGAAGTGGCGCAGGCTCTGACGGATTGTAAGCGCACGGTTTCAGGTACTATTTCACTCCCCTCCCGGGGTACTTTTCACCTTTCCCTCACGGTACTAGTCCGCTATCGGTCACCAGGGAGTATTCAGGCTTATCGGGTGGTCCCGACAGATTCACAGCAGATTTCACGGGCCCGCTGCTACTTGGGTGTCCACTACAACAGTCACCATGTTTTCGTCTACGGGATTCTCACCCTCTACGACAGGCCGTTCCAGACCACTTCGACTAACACGATGATTTCTTACTGTTGGCCAACCCGGCAGAATTGACAAAATGGATCCCACAACCCCACGAATGCAACGCCCGCCGGCTATCACACATCCATGGTTTAGCCTCTTCCGCTTTCGCTCGCCACTACTCACGGAATCACTATTGTTTTCTCTTCCTGTGGGTACTGAGATGTTTCACTTCCCCACGTTCCCTCCACACGCCCTATATATTCAGGCGCGGGTAACCACACATCACTGTGGCTGGGTTTCCCCATTCGGAAATCCTCGGATCTCAGCTCGGTTGACAGCTCCCCGAGGCTTATCGCAGCCTCCTACGTCCTTCATCGGCTCCTGGTGCCAAGGCATCCACCGTACGCTCTTCATTACTTACAACAAAGATGCTCGCGTCCACTGTGCAGTTCTCAAACAACACACAACACCCGAACTCACGTGGCACCAGCCGGCACTTCCGCACCGCGGTATGACCACATTCAGGTCTTGTCGTTTCTCCTTCGAGGAAACACTCGCGTGTTCTCTCAGGACCCAACAGTGCATCGATATATCACCCACCAGCCGGCACTCGGGCCCGCTGATCCGTGGATGAGGTAGTCAGTGTTCCACCCATGAGCTCCCGCCGCTCCACATGTGGGAGCAGAAACGGGCTCTGCCGATCATCGACTCACCTGTGTGAGTGATGGACCGGAGAAGTGCTCCTTAGAAAGGAGGTGATCCAGCCGCACCTTCCGGTACGGCTACCTTGTTACGACTTCGTCCCAATCGCCGATCCCACCTTCGACGGCTCCCTCCACAAGGGTTAGGCCACCGGCTTCGGGTGTTACCGACTTTCATGACGTGACGGGCGGTGTGTACAAGGCCCGGGAACGTATTCACCGCAGCGTTGCTGATCTGCGATTACTAGCGACTCCGACTTCACGGGGTCGAGTTGCAGACCCCGATCCGAACTGAGACCGGCTTTAAGGGATTCGCTCCACCTCACGGTATCGCAGCCCTCTGTACCGGCCATTGTAGCATGTGTGAAGCCCTGGACATAAGGGGCATGATGACTTGACGTCGTCCCCACCTTCCTCCGAGTTGACCCCGGCAGTCTCCTGCGAGTCCCCGCCATTACGCGCTGGCAACACAGGACAAGGGTTGCGCTCGTTGCGGGACTTAACCCAACATCTCACGACACGAGCTGACGACAGCCATGCACCACCTGTATACCGACCACAAGGGGGGCCGTATCTCTACGGCTTTCCGGTATATGTCAAACCCAGGTAAGGTTCTTCGCGTTGCATCGAATTAATCCACATGCTCCGCCGCTTGTGCGGGCCCCCGTCAATTCCTTTGAGTTTTAGCCTTGCGGCCGTACTCCCCAGGCGGGGCGCTTAATGCGTTAGCTACGGCACGGATCCCGTGGAAGGAAACCCACACCTAGCGCCCACCGTTTACGGCGTGGACTACCAGGGTATCTAATCCTGTTCGCTACCCACGCTTTCGCTCCTCAGCGTCAGTTACTGCCCAGAGACCCGCCTTCGCCACCGGTGTTCCTCCTGATATCTGCGCATTTCACCGCTACACCAGGAATTCCAGTCTCCCCTGCAGTACTCAAGTCTGCCCGTATCGCCTGCAAGCCAGCAGTTGAGCTGCTGGTTTTCACAGACGACGCGACAAACCGCCTACGAGCTCTTTACGCCCAGTAATTCCGGACAACGCTCGCACCCTACGTATTACCGCGGCTGCTGGCACGTAGTTGGCCGGTGCTTCTTCTGCAGGTACCGTCACTCTCGCTTCGTCCCTGCTGAAAGAGGTTTACAACCCGAAGGCCGTCATCCCTCACGCGGCGTCGCTGCATCAGGCTTTCGCCCATTGTGCAATATTCCCCACTGCTGCCTCCCGTAGGAGTCTGGGCCGTGTCTCAGTCCCAGTGTGGCCGGTCGCCCTCTCAGGCCGGCTACCCGTCGTCGCCTTGGTAGGCCATTACCCCACCAACAAGCTGATAGGCCGCGGGCCCATCCTGCACCAGTAAACCTTTCCACCAAAGACCATGCAGCCTAAGGTCATATCCGGTATTAGACCCAGTTTCCCAGGCTTATCCCGAAGTGCAGGGCAGATCACCCACGTGTTACTCACCCGTTCGCCGCTCGTGTACCCCGAAGGGCCTTACCGCTCGACTTGCATGTGTTAAGCACGCCGCCAGCGTTCGTCCTGAGCCAGGATCAAACTCTCCGTTGAAGACTCTAGATTTCACCGGCAAGCCGGCTAATCAGTCATAGACATCGAGTCAAATCACTAGCAAAAAAACTCAAACTAGCATTCAAACACTGACCATCCCAGACGGAAGAATGGAACGATCAGCACATACCCACACCCAAAAAGGATGCGGAGTACCAAAAATTGGCACTGACATTCATCGACACACTGTTGAGTTCTCAAAGAACACGCACACACCATCACCAGAAACCCAAAGGCTCCTCGTTCCGGGGCAACCG
>NZ_JBXAJP010000020.1:0-7808 GCF_058797375.1 Prescottella sp. GW823-FHT02E09 | reverse complement strand
AACGGCGCACCGTCGTGG
This sequence comes from Prescottella sp. GW823-FHT02E09, assembly GCF_058797375.1. Classification (NCBI taxonomy): domain Bacteria; kingdom Bacillati; phylum Actinomycetota; class Actinomycetes; order Mycobacteriales; family Nocardiaceae; genus Rhodococcus; species Prescottella sp. GW823-FHT02E09. The sequence continues at coordinate 7,790 of NZ_JBXAJP010000020.1, read as the reverse complement.
AAGGTGACGCCCTGACGCAACGTCAACTCCAGATAGGAACCGTCCGGAGCGAACTCCCATGACTCCGCCAGACCCGGCTGGAGATCACCGTTCCCGTCCACGACCGTCAGCCGGTCGAAAATCGGTGTGAGGTAGCCCCATCCGCCATAGCCTGTTTGTAGGTACGGGTCCAGATTTCGGGTAGGGGCTGCGGAACTGACGCGAAGTACCGCAGTTGAGTCGACCTCGCCTGATGCCTCGGATGCCGACGGCAAGGTGCCGCCTCCACCACAGCCTGAGAGAAGCGCAACTGTTGCAGCGATTGCCGCAAGTCGCGCACTTTTGATCATCACTGTCGTGTATCTCCTCGGTTTTGCAGGTCGCTGACTGCTCATCCACACTGGGTTCACATTCACCGCCAGATGCCTACGGCACTACCTCCGACGGTGTGCGATCGACGAATGCCTGCAGCACACGCTCGTAGCTCGTCCGGCCCACTTCAGTCGACACAATCGGGTCGCCGGGAGTTCTGGCAGAAGCGACTTCGGAGTGTGAGTCCGTCCTGCAACGTTCGGCAGGCCGAACGTTGCAGGTGTGCATGCCTCAGGCGGACACTCTGGCTGCGGCTCCAGCATCGATCGGTACCACTGTTCCCGATATGTGGGCGCTGGGCTCCGCTGCCAGGAACAACACAGCACGAGTGACCTCGGACGGATCAAGGAATGCGACCGGCTGCCCATGCAGCTTCGAAAAGGTTGGCTCCACATCCGCCCTGTCAGGCGAATCAAGGTCCGGTCGCATCAGCCTGTAGAGCGCGTCGTTGTGCACCATAGGCGTCGAGATATTGCCCGGAGCAACGGCATTGACCGTGACCCCACAGGGAGCCAGGTCAAGTGCGGCGCTCTTCGTCAGACCAATTACACCCCACTTGGAAGCGCAGTACGCCGACTGCCCAGGCGCCGCCGAACGTCCAAGCATCGAACTGACGGTGACGATCCGGCCGTACCCGCGCTCGACCATCCCTGGTGCAACCGAAGCGATTGTATTGAACACACCGGTCAGGTTTGTTCGGATAACCTCGTCCCACTGAGCGCTGGTCACCTTCTGAATCGGTGATACAGCTGCCACGCCGGCGTTCGCGACCGCGATATCGATCCCGCCCAGTTCCGACTCCGCCCGAACAATGAAATTCTCCATGGCGGAGCGATCCCCGGTATCGACAAGCGAGACGAAGCAGCGACGCCCTGCCGCCTCGACGAGGCGGGCAGTCTCAGCCAGGTCATCCCTCGTTCCCAATGCGTAGTCGATGCTCGCGAAATCCTCGCAGCGATCGCAAATCACCACGTCTGCCCCGCGCTCAGCCAGCGCAACTGCATGTGAACGCCCTTGTCCGCGAGCGGCTCCGGTGACCAAGGCCACACGGTTCAGGAAGTCGTCCATTTCAATTCTCCTTTCGTGCCCCAGCCAGGGCAACGGTTTGTGCGCTTCGCGTACGGCGCCGGTTCTGACGCCCGGGACGTGCCTGGTGGCCCACGTACTTCAGACATAGAGCAACGTCCGGGGTCGCCACCCCTCGGCGACGCACGCGCCGCTCGACTCGCAGGCGGCGACCTGTCAACTACGAATCCCCTTCTGTTGTAGGCGAACTTGGCTCTGGGAGTGCGCCCACCTGCAGGCAGTCACTCGGACGAGCGGAGGTACATGAGCCTGGACAAACAGAGATTGTGACTGTAGACGGCCATCATCGACGCAGACGGTCCATCCGCTGAACCGGACCATGGTCAGTCGGGCCCGACCACACATTGACCTCCTCGCCAGGTGCAGTCAGAATCCCGCACCCCTACCTTGCGAACGAACCAGCTCGACAGCGTGGCGTACACCGACGGCATCGGAGAATCACGACTGATGGGAGCTCACACAGAATCACGGACATGGATGCGCCCGTCGAGGACCGCCTGCTCGATCGAGTTCCGCAGAGCACCGCATTCCCGGACACGAACCGTGCGAGCACGCGAGGGCCCGCCGGCCCGGAACTCGGCGCATCGCGTGTCAGGATCCGTCATCCACCGGATCGCGGTGTGATGGAACGTATCCTTCTCGACGAGAACCCGATTCGCGCAGCGCGAGCATTCCAACGGTTGCATTGTCAGACCGGCTCAGCCGCGGCTGCCTTGGAGGCGATGTTTGACTGAACTTCCTTCTTCCACGCCTCGATCGGCTTCGACGTGTCCATCTCGAACTCGAAGCGCTCGACCATCACTGGAGTGATGTCGGCAACATCGACATAGAACTGCTCGTACCACCGGCGGAGCTGGTAGATGGGGCCGTCCTCGTCACACAGCAACGGATTGTTGATGCGGCTCTTGTTCTTCCAGATCGCGATGTCCTGCTCGAAGCCGGTGGCGATGAAGGTAGTCATGTCCTTGGCGATGGACTCGGCCTCGCCCGCCGGGAGCTGGTCGGTCTTCTTCACCATCACCCCGTACATGAGGACGAATTTGTCGGGCGTAACCGGGAAGTGGCAATTGATCAGGATGGACTCGACATCAAATTTGTCGTATCGGTAGGTCAGCTCGTCGATCATGAATGCCGGGCCATGGTACGCCGCGACCGAGTCGCTACCCAGCAGCTTCGGACGCATCGGGTCGTTCGACGGCGGGCGCAGGTCCTCGCGGGCGATACCCTCGTAGAACTGGATTGCGGTGTGCCCCTCGAAGATGTTCTTGAACCGCGTGGGGAACGAGAAGTGCACGTAGAAGAAGTGCGCCATGTCCACGACGTTGTCGACGATCTCGCGGCAGTTGGTATCGATGACAATCGAATTCCACATCCACTCGGTCCACTCGGTGCCCCGTTCCTTCATCAACGGGATCGTGACGTCAGCCGGCGGAGGTTTACCCTCCGGGTCGTTCCACACGAAGAGCAGGCCGTCCTGTTCCATCGTCGTCCACGCCCGCGTGCGCGCAATCGGTGGCACCCGCCGGGCGTAAGGGATCCCCGCGCACCTGCCACTTCCGGCCCACCGCCAGTCGTGGAAGGGGCAGGCGACGGCGTCGCCCTTGATAGTGCCATCGCTCAGGTCGCCGCCCAGGTGCCGGCAGTACGCATCGAGGGCGTTCAACGCGCCCGCGCTGTCCTCGAACACGACGAGCTTCGTACCGAACGCCTCGATGCCGTGCGGCTTCCCGCCCCGGAAGTCCTTCGCCAGACCGAGGCAGTGCCAACCCCGCGCAAACCTGGTCGGCGCGGCGCCGGCGTCGATGATGCGGACCTCATCGTCCGTGGTCGGTGTTGTAGTCACAGTTCTGCCCATCCCTTCGAGCGATGCCGGCTGCATGCGGCGAAGCAGCCCTCTCCGATCGACCCGACACTAAAGGCGACGCGCAACCTTCGACGCCTAGATTTCTCATTGGATGAGACTCTGCCGCTGCACCTTTGTGCCGCACCGGCTGTCCTCGTTTGTGGCCATCCGGAATCTTCCAACTCTTCCCAGCCGAAACAACCCGACTACGAAGTCGAGCGTGCAGCGTGCGGGTGTTGCCTCTGTTCAGCGGCGCCATCGTGGTCCGGCTTGCGCCCGCCGCCCGAGTCTCCTCAGAGTCTTACCTACCGAGAAAGGGTGAAGTATCCGACTGCGCCAGCGCTCAGTCTGACGGTGACCGGACGGCTCGGTTTCACTCGCATAGCGATCGCGACACCACTGCAAAGCAAGGCCCTCCGTCAATTTGTCACGAACAAAAGTGCCCCCAGAGAAGAAGGTTCCACATGATCGATTCAACGAACGACCCTCTGCAGCCAGCCAAGCTGGGTCCGATCACACTTCGCAATCGGACGATCAAGTCGGCAACCTACGAAGGGATGACCCCCGATGATCTGGTGACCGACGAGCTCATCAGATTCCACACCGCGGTGGCCGCAGGCGGAGTTGGCATGACAACCGTGGCGTACTGTGCCGTCTCGCCCGACGGCAGAACCAATGCGGGTCAGATCGTCTGGCGCCCGGAGGCGATGTCTGGACTGCGCAAACTCACGGCTGCTGTTCATGACCACGGAGCCGCCATTTCGGCTCAAATCGGGCACGCGGGGCCAGTTGCAAACCCCAAATCAAATGGCGTTCCCTCGATCGGGCCCAGTAGGATGTTCCACCAGATGAGCCAGCGATTCGTGCGTCCGGCGACGGTAGCAGACCTGGCCAGGATCATCGAGAACCATGTTGACGCAGCCAAGATGGCAATCGAAGCCGGATTCGATGCCGTTGAGCTCCATTTCGGGCACAATTATCTCGCCAGCTCGTTCCTCAGCCCAAAGCTCAACCGCCGCAGTGACTCTTACGGCGGTTCGCTCGAGAACAGGGCTCGACTCGCCCGGGAGATCGCCCGGGCCGTTCGCGATGCAGTCGGCAACAAGATCGCCATCTTGGCCAAGATGAACATGGACGATGGAGTCCCGGGCGGATTCTGGCTGGACGAGGCCATTCAGGTGGCGCAATGGATTGAGCAGGACGGTTCGATTGATGGACTCGAACTCACCGCGGGCAGCTCACTTCTGAATCCAATGTATCTCTTCAAGGGCGATACTCCGCTACCGGAATTCGGCGCTACCCTCGACGGCCCTGTCACGAAGCTTGGCTTCAAGATTGTGGGCAAGTACAAGCTGCGCCAGTACCCGTACGAGGACACCTACCTCCTGGAAGACGCGCGCCAAATTCGAGCTGCAGTAAAGATGCCCCTCGTACTCCTGGGAGGGATCACGAACAAGGCGGCTATGGACCTGGCCATGCGGGAGGGATTTCAGTTTGTCGCCATGGCTCGCGCATTGCTGCGCGAGCCGGATCTGGTCAATATGATTGTTGCAGACCACTCGAAGAAATCGCTGTGTAATCACAACAACAAATGTATGCCGACAATCCGGACCGGCGCACGATGCGTCCTTACCGGCGGTCTCGATATCCACGACTGAGAGCGCGATGAGGCCGTAATCGAGACGGAGAGGATGCACTCGGTTCAGAAAATTGACAGTGCCCCCATCTCAACTGGTCGAAACCATTCCAGGTTGAGATGGGGGCAATTCTGCATGGTCGATTCGAGTGAAAGGCACTGCCGTCGGCCACCGACTCCGCCGCGCACTGAAACAGCAACCCGCTTCATTGACGTCCGATCACCGACATGCCGTCAGCGCCTGTAGCGTCGGCTAACCATCGGCCCGTTGGCAGACGTGACTCGTCGAGATTGTGCGCTGGCGCGATCCATGGGATGACGCGCCCGTCGATCCCGTGCCCGTCGGCGGCATCACCGGTGCACGCGTGATGGAACTCGCTCGTGCGCGCCCGATGAATGTCGCCCTCCCAAGGCTACAAATCTCCACCGACACGCGCCGGCCCGGGATCCAGATCAGCCATGACCAGGAGATACTCCACCCGTCGCGGGTCGCCGGCCATGGCGCATCACCAGCGCTACTCCCAGAGCAATGATGCCGATAAGTGCACAGATCCCGTATGCCTGATGGAAGCCTGTCATCGACAGAATTGGTTGCTGCGTCGTGGGATTGATGCCCAGAACGTAGTTGCCGACGAGCGCCCCGAGGAACGCGCTCGCCAGAGCGCCCGAAACCTGCTCCGAGGTGAACTTCATCGAGCCAGATACACCTTGGGTATTGGCCGGAACTGCGTCGATCACCAGATTGGTCGAACTCGAGAAGTAGAACCCAGCACCTCCGCCCATGATGATCGCCAGAATCACCACGCGGGCTTCGGAGTCAGCAGCTCCGACTGCGATGGCTGCCGACGCAATCGCTATCCAGCAGAGCCCCAACAGCAAGGCGGTTCTGGTCGCGTAGCGCCGCGCAATCCACCCGCCGATGACGCCACATGCGGCGGAGGCCACCCCCTGGGGAAGGCCGTAGTACAGGGCGTACTCAGACGCAGACAGACCAAGACCGGAGTCGCTAGTTCCCGGAACTGCCACAGCTCGAAGCATCTGCGGCATCAGGGCACCGTTCGTGCCAACAATTGCTCCGTGCAGACCTGCGACAGCCATCGTCATCCAGACAGCTGGACGTGCCAGCAGCTCAAGCGAAATGAGCGGGTATTCGATTCTACGTTCCACTAGAACGAAGCCCGCGATCAGCACGGCTCCAATCACGAACGAAGCCAGCCGGAGGTCAGGTCTGATCGCTGCGACAATCAATGAAGCTGCGCCCAGCCCGAGCAACGCTGCGCCTGCATAGTCGATTCGGTGATCGATTCTCACCGTGGTCTCCGGCATAAATACAACGATCAGCAGGAGAATGACCAGTGCGTAAACGAACAGGAACCAGAACGCACTACGAAATCCCTGGTTGTCGATCAGCCATCCCCCGAGCAGCGGTCCGAGGATCGCAGATGCACCAATGCCCACACCAATACCGCCGACACCGATCGGAACCCAACGCGGCGGTATCAGGTCCCGGACCAACCCGTAACAGATGACGGATCCCGCGAGTCCCACCCCCTGAACAGCGCGCCCGGCGAGAAACAAGCCAAATGTCGGGGCGACCGCACACAAAGCTGTTCCCATGAGGAACGCGGTGGTGCCAGCGAGCAACAATTTCTTCTTGCCATAGATGTCAGCGAGTTTGCCCAGGACAGGCACCACGACCCCGCCCACCAACAATGGCGCGGTCATGACGAGACCTACTTGCCGAGTACCGAAGGTTGACGCGATGTCAGGAAGCCCAGGGCTGACCAGAGTGAACTCGAAAGCCATGACCTCCGTCATGAGCGCGGCCAGCGCGATGATCAAGAGCGACTGTCTTCTCGATCGTTCATTTTGCGCCTGGGGCGGGCGGACTGCGACGTCCACGTGAGAGGGATCGACCATTCGTACTTCTCCAACCTTATCCAGTCGAATGTGACTGCCATCACCATCCCGGCAGGGAGTAGCCGCCACCATATGGCGTCCCGAACAGTGAGACTCGCGGTCCCTCCGCCTCGCGCTGATCCGAGGACGACTCATGTCGCCGTAGCAAGAATGGCGCGCCGATCCGGATGGCCTCCTTCCTCCGAACCTCGATTCATCAACCAGCGCAACGCATTTACCAGTCACCGCAGCCGAGGGAAGCTCCTTCGACGGGCGTGACCCAGTTCCTTCGGTCGGTTTGGAACTTCACGGTCGGGTCACTCACCAGCAGCAGCGGTTCGGTGGAATCCACCGACGGCCCGCCCAGCCGGACGAAGCCTCAGTTGCAGCCACAACGACTCATGGTCACGGCTCTGCGGACAGCGCCGGCCACACCGGGACGGGGCGAGTTGCGCAGAGATGCAGGAAACTCGGGCTCACCTCTGCGGCTACCGTGGTCCCGAGCGAGACGGAGATGACGAGAACGGTCCGCGGTATGACCCCGGTTGGCCGGCAGCGAGATCCGGGCGACGAAGATCAGCAGCTCAGCGCATCTCGGCCGTAGTCGACAGTGCCCCGCCAGTGCTTGGCCGACGACGGATACAGATGGTCCGACAAGAATGCGCTGAAACCTTCAAACACCAGTGCTGTATGCGAATTCGACGAAACTTGTGTCGAACGTCGCGCGGGAGTGCGGGCTTACCATCCCGGAACGAACCCACCAGCCCGCACCTGTGTCAGCCACGAGTGCAGCGTGCGGGGCCACGGCGGCCTCGATCGTCCGCGCCTAGTCGCCGGTCGTGTTAGGTGTTTCCTGCAGATGCGCGCAAGATCGATAGTCCAGCGCTACCGCAGAACCCCTACTTCACGCAGTGGCCGGCATCGACCGGCAGCGTGACGCCGGTGATGTAGCGGGACTCGTCGGACGCGAGGAAC
>NZ_JBXAJP010000019.1:0-16735 GCF_058797375.1 Prescottella sp. GW823-FHT02E09 | reverse complement strand
GACCTGCTCAAGCTGAGCGGCGCGAAGATCCCCGGCGGCATCATCGAGCACCAGCGCACGTCGTGGCTCGACAACCGGGCCATCCAGACGGCGGACCCGCAGCAGTACGACGGCGACGTCGTGCTGTACATGGCGGACAGCTACCACGAGGACGCGATCAACCTCGAGCCCTCGTTCGGGACCCGTCAGCCCGACGGTGGCTGGGGCGAGGTGGCGAAGAACCTGGAGGTCGTCTACATCGGTGGCGATCACATCCAGATCGTCGACGAGCCTTACATCTCCAAGGTCGGCGCGGACCTGTCGAACAAGCTGGCCGAGATCGAGAAGCGGAGCAACTGAGTGAGCACCACCACCGCAGAAAAGCTTGCGGAACTGCACGAAAAGCTCGAGCTGTCGAAGGCCCCGGGTAACCCGAAGGCGATCCAGAAGCGCAAGGACAAGGGCCTGCCGACGCCGCGCGAGCGCATCGACATGCTCCTCGATCCGGGCACGTTCGTCGAGATGGGCCAGCTGGCCCGGCAGCCCGGTGACGCGTCCAACCCGTACGGTGACGGCGTCGTCACCGGCCACGGACTGGTCGACGGCCGTCCGGTTGCGGTGTTCGCGCACGACCAGACGGTGTTCGGCGGTGCGGCCGGCGAGATCTTCGGCCGCAAGGTCGCTGCCGTCAACGACTTCGCCATCAAGATCGGCTGCCCCGTCGTCGGCATCAACGAGTCCGCGGGCGCGCGCATCCAGGACGCGGTGACGTCGCTCGCGTGGTACGCCGAGATGGGGCGTCGCCAGGAGCCGCTGTCGGGCATGTGCCCGCAGATCTCGATCATCCTCGGCAAGTGCGCCGGCGGTGCCGTGTACGCGCCGATCAACACCGACATCGTCATCGCGACCGAAGAGTCGTACATGTTCGTCACCGGCCCGGACGTCATCAAGTCCGTCACCGGTGAGGATGTCAGCCTCGACGAGCTGGGCGGCGCCCGGAACCAGGCCGAGTACGGCAACATCCATCACGTCGCGGCCGACGAGAAGGCCGCGTTCGAGTACGCGCGCCAGTACCTCAGCTACATGCCGTCGAGCTGCACCGAGAAGCCGCCGATCATCAATCCGGGCCTCGAACCGGAGATCACCGAGGACGACCTGTCGCTCGACACGTTCATGCCCGACGCCGACAACGCCGGCTACGACATGCACGACATCCTCATCAAGATCTTCGACGACGGCGAGTTCCTCGAGGTCCGCAGCCAGTCTGCACAGAACCTCATCACCGGCTTCGCGCGAGTCGACGGCCGCCCGGTCGGCGTCGTCGCGAACCAGCCCATGCAGCTGTCGGGCGCGCTCGACGCCGCGGCGTCGGACAAGGGCGCGCACTTCGTGCGGGTCTGCAACGCGTACGACATTCCGCTGGTGTTCGTCGTCGACACCCCGGGCTTCCTGGTCGGCGTGGAGCAGGAGAAGGTCGGCGTCATCAAGCGCGGCGGCCGCTTCCTGTTCGCGTACGTCGAGGCGACCGTCCCGAAGGTGACCGTCGTGGTTCGCAAGGCGTACGGCGGCGCGTACGCGGTGATGGGCTCCAAGCAGCTCGGCGCCGACGTCAACCTGGCGTGGCCGACCGCTCGCATCGCCGTCATGGGTGCCGAGGGTGCGGTCAACCTCATCGGCCGCAAGCAGATCGAGGCCGCCGGCGACAACGCCCCCGCGGTTCGTGCGCAGCTCATCAACTTCTACAACGAGCACGTCGCGACGCCGTACATCGCGGCCGAGCGCGGCTACATCGACGCGGTCGTCGAGCCGTCGACCACCCGCCTCGAGATCCGCAAGGCACTCACCCTGCTCCGCGACAAGACGGTGTTCAAGAACCCGCGCAAGCATCACCTGCTGCCGTTCTGATCGAGTTCCCCAGCTGAAGGGACCCTTTGTGCGCTTGCAGCGCATGAAGGGTCCCTTCAGCTGTCCTGTGGCGATCCGTCGGGTCGTGCAAGCCGGCCGATTGGGTGCGGCTCTCGTGCGGGATCAGGACGTGCACGTCGGAGAAGGACTCGGACGAGCGGTATCCGTGCTCGGCTAGGGCCGATCGGCCGGTGAGGAGGGCGTCCGAGCCGCAGTAGAGCAGCGCCGCCGTTCGCCGCTCGCGCTGACCGGCTACACCGTTGTGCATCAGGACGAGGCCGGGGAGGATGCGCTGCCAGGGACCCTCCGGTCGGCAGCGAAAACTGATGGCGGAGCCCGACATACCTACCCCCATTATCGACACCTTGACGCCTCGTCGCCGTCGCTCGGCCTGCCCTCCAGCGCCGATGCCGTCACCTGTGGGTGTGGATAACTGCACACCCTGTGGATAACGGCTGAAGGGTCCCTTCACACGCTGTCAGCGCGTGAAGGGACCCTTCAGCTTTCGGCCGGGGCGATCAGGGCCCTACGGCTCGTAGACCCGCAGCGTGCCCGGGGACCAGAGGCCCGAGCGGTTGATCTGCTCGGTGTCGACGGTGGCCGTCGTGGCGTCGGGATAGTGCCGGTCGTACCGCTCGAGGGAGCCCCAGTCGCGGCCCCAGTCGTTGTCCAGGTAGGTCGGGACGGTGGTGGCGCCGGCGAGCATCTCGGTCCAGCCGAGGGGTCCGCCGTTCTCGAGGGACTGCCAGGTGTCGGTGGAGCTGACGGCGAGGGGCCGGTCGGGCAGGATCCGGTAGTTCGGCATCTCGGCGACTCCGTCGAGATGGTTGAACGGACGTTGGCACGGGAACTGCAGTCCGACGGCCCAGTCCAGCAGGACGGGCTGTTCGGTGCCGACGACGCTGCTGAGCGATTCGAGCTTGGGTACGCGCGGCGGCGTGAACGCGAACCACTGGTCGCCGGTCAGGTTGGGGTCGGCCGCGTTGATCCGGACGACGTCGGTGTCGGCGGGCAGTTCGTCGAGCGGGATCCGCAGGTTCCGCCAGGATGGTGCGGGGCCGATGTCGCGGGGCACGTAGGTGCCCTGGATGTCGACGGTGCCGTCGGGCTGCCGCTTGCCGTATTCGAGGTTGAGCGGCTGCCCGTAGTTGGTCTGTCCGCTGATCTGGTCGACGGACCAGATGCGGCCGGCGGCGGAGATCACGACGAGCGGGGAGTCGTCGCTGCGTTCGGGCAGCTGGTACCAGCTGGATACGACGGATGCCTGCTGCTGGACGCCGTCCTGGTAGCTGCCGAGGATCGGGGTGCGGGCGGGGTCCAGTCCGAACGGCAGTTTGACGGTGCTGCCGTTGACGCCGAGGGCGCCGACGCCGCCGGTGGTGCCGGATCCGCCGCCGGTCTCGAAGGTGGGTCCGATGCTCTGGCTGTCGGTGTTGCCCATGCCGGCCTTGACCTCGACGTAGTCGGCGGTGAGGTCGCTGGGTACACCGTTGGGGGTGAAGCCGACGGGCTTGGTACCGGCGAGCGGATCACCGGGGTCGGCGAGGGGGTTCGCCGGGTCGACGAGGGGCGTCAGGGCGCCGGTGTTGGGGTCCTGTTCGACGAGCACGTCGTCGGCGAGGCCGCAGGTCTTGCCGGCGAGCGCTTCGACGTTGGAGCGGCCCAGCGAGTACGCCGGGTACTGGGAGACCGCGCCCTTGAGCAGCGAGAGCACCTCGAACAGCACCATCAGTCCGGCGATGACGGTCAGTGGGGCGGCCGCGAACTTGCGGATCCGCCGGCCCTTGGCGCTGGTGGGCTTCTCGGGCGGGGGAGCGTAGCCCTCCCGCAGGTACTGCCAGGCGATCAGTGCGACGGCCAGGCCGAACAGAACCAGGAACAGCGTGGACGATTCGCGTCCGTCGAACTGCACCGTCTTGTCGAACCACGGCACGCCGTAGCTCGAGACGTACCAGTAGCCGTTGATGCCGGAGAACGACAGTGCGAGCACGAACAGCAGTCCGGCGAGGAACATGGTGCGGTTGCGCCGCGATCGCAGTGCACTGGCCGACACGACGACGGCGGTCAGTGCGGCGAGGGATCCGGCGATGCCCGCGTACGCCCCGAAGTGGTGGGTCCACTTCGTGGGGTTGAACATCATGAAGAAGATCGTTCCGAAGACGATGCCCATCAGGCGCCACGACGGTCCGGCGGCGACGCCGGGGATCCGCTTGCGGCGCAGGAACACGAACAGCACCGTGAAGAGGCACAGCAGCATCGTCAGGAACGCGAAGCGGCGGGCCAGCGAACCGTCGGTGGTCTGCACGAACAGGAAGTAGTAGCGCTGGTAGTCCTGGAACCATTCGAGGTTCGGGCCGATGATCGTGCGGACGCGCGTGGCCTCCATGACGGCCGCCCAGGTCTGGTCGGCGAACACCACGACCAGCACGAGCACACCGGCTGCCGCGAGGGGCAGCAGCTGCGACAGTGTGCCGATACGGTGCCGTCGGCGGACGATGAGCCGGGTGACGGGACGGATGCCGGCGAGCAGCGCGGCGATACACATCAGGCCGGTCGGGGCGGCGGCGAGGGTGAACGCGCCGATCAGTGCGGCGATCGCGGCGGGAAGAAGTCGCGCGGTGGCGATGGCGCGTTCGATCGAGCACCACGTGAGCAGCGCGCCGACGGCGACGATCGGTTCGGGGCGCAGGCCGTTGTTGTAGGGCAGCCAGAACGCGAGGAACACGAGGCCGCCGGTCCAGAGCGCGACGGAGTTGGTGCGCACCGCGCGACCGAGGCGCGGGATCACCTCGCGGCTGATGACCATCCAGCACAGGACGGCGGCGAGCAGCGCGGGCAGGCGCATCCACGGGCTGGCGGTGGAGATCTTCGCCATCGCGGCGAGGACGTCGTAGTACCAGCCGAACGGGGCCTCGGGGACGCCGAACCAGCGGAAGTAGTTGGCCATGTAGCCCGAGTGCTCGGACGCGCGGGCCATGGTGAGCAGGTAGCCGTCGTCGGCGGTGTTGGCGCCGAAGAAGTGCCAGCCGACGAGGGTACCGACGACGACGCCGTCGACGCCGGTCAGCTTCCACCAGCGGGCGGGCAGGAAGCGGCGGGAGCGGCGGCCGTCGACGCTGTCGAGGCGGTGCAGCGCGACCAGCGAGACGGCGGTCGCGAGGACGGCGCCGAGCATCGCGACGAGCTTGACCAGCGTCGGGCTCGACGAGAAACGCGAGTCGACGTCCATCGTGAAGTTCAGGCCCGGCACCGACTGGCCGTCGAGGTCGGTGAAGATGCCGACGACCTGTGGGCGGTAGTCGTGGAGCAGTTCGCCCTTGACCGGTTCGCCGTCGTCGTTCGTCAGGCCCACGAACTCCGCGGTGGTGCCGGTGACGTCGGAGGCGATCCGGATCTCGGTGCACTGTCCGGACTCGACGTCGGCGCGCGGTGCGCTCGCGACGATGACGTTGCGGTCGAGGACGTCGACGGTCTCGGAGGAGACGCGCACGAACATCGCGTTGACTGCGGCCTTCTCGCCCTGTGGGGGTGCGGTGGCCAGCAGGATGCCGCCCGCGTCCGGCAGTTCGGCGACGGCGCGGCACGGGATGGTCGCCGACAGCGACACCGGCGCCTGCGACATCAGCGGCGCCTCGACGTTCGCCGCGACGGGGCCGTCGGGCCACGACACGGTCGCTGCGGTCTGGGTGACCGGCAGGAACGGTGTCGCGAGCGCGAGCAGGACTCCGAGCAGGCCGGTCACGACGGCGATCAGCCGAGCGTTGCGGACATCCGCGTTTCGGGTACGGGAAGCCGGGGGCGGAGCGCTGGCTTCGGGACCGGGCGCGGGGGCTGTCACAACGTCTGGCACGTTTGTCGATGGTAGGCGAGATGTTTCCGTTACCTAAATGAGCCCGATCCCTCTCAGGTACTTCACAGGCAGGTCACGCGGGTGGTGTGTTCCGGATCGGACCGGGCGACCACAGGCCTGAGCGGGTGGTTTGCTCCACATCGATCCCGGCGGGCTGCGCCGACGGGACGATCGGGGTGAATCGTTCCAGGGAACCCCAGTCGCGTCGCCAGTCCTGGTCGAGGTACGTCGGGATGGTCTGGGCGTTCACCAACAGATGCGTCCAGCCGAGCGGGCCGCCGCCGATCGCGTCCTGCCATGCATTGGTCGCCTGGGCGCCGACGCGGTCCGGCAGGATCCGGTACTCGGGCACCTCGGCGACACCGTCGTGGTGGTCGAACGGTCGCTGGCACGGGAATGCCAGGCCGACCGACCAGTCGAGCAGCACCGGGGCGGTGCTTCCGACGACGGACTGCAGGGACTGCATGTGCGGTACCCGAGGCGGCGTGACCGCGAGCCACTGGTCGGGTGCGAGCCCGGTGTCGGAGGCGACGAGCCGGACGGCGTTCGCCTCGGCGGGCAGCTGGTCGAGGGGCACCCGCAGATTCCGCCACGACGGCGCCGGTCCGATGTCGATCGGGGCGATGCGGCCGAGGGCGTCGACACCGCCGTCGGCGGTGCGGGTGCCGTATTCGACGTCGAGTAGCTGGCCGTCGGTGACGATGCCGTCGGGGTCGACGGAGTGGATGCGTCCGGCGGCCGCGATCGTGAGGATCGGGGCGTCGTCGCTGCGCTCGGGCAGCCCGTACCAGCCGGTGACGAGGTCGGACTTCTGCTGGGCCCCGGACTGGTAGCTGCCGAGTACGGGTGTGGTGGCCGGGTCGAGGCCGAACGGGAGGGACACGCTGCTGCCGTTGACGCCCGCGGTGGCCTCGGTGCCGCCGCCCGTGCCGGCGCCGGTGCCGGTCGTGGTCTCGGCGTCGGAGTCGGTGCCGCTGTCGACGCTGTTCGCGCCACCGGCGGCGACATTCTCCTTGTCCGCGGTGAGGTCGCCGGCCACACCGTTCGCCGTGAAACCGGTCGCTTCGGTGGCGCCGAACGCGCCGGCACCGGCGAGATCCCCGGGCGGGGACACCAGCTGCAGCATCGAGGCGTTCGTGTCGTCCTCCACGAGGACGTAGTCGGCGAGCGCGCACGAGTCGCCGGTCACGGACTTCAGGTTGGAGTGGGCGATCGAGTACGACGGGTACTGCGCGACGGCGCCCTTGAGGAGCGAGAGCACCTCGAAGAGCACCACTGCGGCGGCGGCCAGGGTCAGTGGTGCGGGCGACCAGCGGCGGATCCGGGCGAGTCGGCCACCGTTGCCGTTGCCGGCCGTCTCGTCCCGCGGGGACGTCCCGCGGATGTGGTACCAGGCGGCCAGCAGCAGGGCGAGGACCGTCAGGCCGAGCAGCGCGGTGGAGAAACCCTTGCCGGCGATGGACGGCGGCTTGTCCCACCACGGGACGCCGTAGCTGGACACGTACCACCAGCCGTTGGGGCCGGTGAACGACAGCGCCAGGATGAACAGCACGGCGGCGGCGAAGAGCGTCCGGTTGCGTTTGGAGCGCAGGCTCGCGCCGGCGACCGCGACGGCGGCCAGTGCGGCGACGGAGCCGGCGAGGCCCGCGTACACGCCGAAGTGGTGCGTCCACTTGGTGGGCGTGAAGCTCATCAGCAGCAGCGACGCGAAGATGATGCCGAGGATGCGGCGGGACGGCCCGGCCGCGGTGCCGGGGATCTTGCCGCCGCGACGCAGCAGCATCATCACGCACACGATCAGGCACAGCAGCATGACGAAGACGCCGAAGCGGCGGGCCAGCGAGCCGTCGGGGGAGATGTTGAGCAGCGCGTCCCAGCGCAGGCGCTCGTCGAACCACGGCACGTTGGGGCCGACGGCGGTGCGGACGCGGGTGGCTTCGAGGACCGATGCGAGGGTCTGGTCGGCGAACACCGCGACGAGCACGACGGTGCCGGACGCCAGGATCGGCGCGAGCTGCCCGGCGACGCCCACCTTCCGGCTGCGCGCGAGCAGGGTTTGCACGATCGGCCGGGATCCGGCGATGAGGGCGGCCAGCGCGATCATTCCGGACGGGCCGGCGGCCAGCGAGAACGCCGCGATCAGCACCGCGACGGCGGCGGGCAGCAGGCGTCCGGTGGCGATGGCGCGTTCGATCGAGCACCACGTGAGCAGTGCACCGAGCGCGATGATCGGTTCGGGGCGCAGACCGTTGTTGAACGGCAGCCAGAAGGCGAGGAAGACGAGGCCGGCGGTCCAGACGGCGGTGGAGTTGGTGCGCACCGCGCGACCCAGGCGCGGGATCACTTCGCGGCTGATGATCAGCCAGCACAGGATCCCGGCGATCAGCGCGGGCAGACGCATCCACATGCTCGCGGTGCTCACCTTCGTGAACAGCACCAGCACGTCGTAGTACCAGCCGAACGGCGCCTCGGGGACGCCGAACCAGCGGAAGTAATTGGCCATGTAGCCGGCGTTCTCGGAGACGCGGGCCATGTTGAGGAGGTAGCCGTCGTCGGACGTGTTGGCGCCGACGACGTGCCACAGCAGCAGACCGCCGATGACGACCCCGTCGATGCCGGTGAACTTCCACCAGCGCGCCGGCAGGAAGCGGCGGGCGCGGCGACCGTCGACGCCGTCGAGTCGGTGCAGTGCCACGAGCGAGACCAGCGTCGCGAGCACGGCGCCGATCATCGCGACGAGCTTGATCATGGTGGGGCTCGAGGAGAACCGGGAGTCGATGTCGGCGCGGACGTCCAGACCCGGCGGCGGGGTGCCCTGCAGGTCGGAGAAGATGCCGACCATCTGCGGCCGGACGTCACCGTCGACGGTGGTCGCCTGTTCGTCGGGCAGGCCGGCGACGGCGGCGGTGGTGCCCTGCGGGTCGGACGTCACCACGATCTCGGTGCAGCCCTGCAGGTCGTCGACCGGGATCGACAGCAGTGCGGTGTCGCGCAGGACGGCCCGCAGTCGTGCCGGTTCGGTGCTCGACGCGGCATCCACCTTGATGACGAGGCCGTCGGCCTCGGCGCGGCCCGCAGCCGGGGGTGCTGTCGAGACGAGTGCCCCGCCGGTGTCGCCCAGCTGTGCGACGGCGCTGCACGGGATGGTCACGTGCAGCTGCTGCGGGGTGTACGAGACCAGCGGCGCCTCGACGCTGGTGAGGCTGCCGTTCTGCGGCCAGCTCACCGATGTCGCGTCCTGCTTCACCGGCAGGAAGGGTGTCGCGATCGCGAGGATGGTGCCCAGCAGGCCGGTGACGATGGCGACGATACGGGCGGTCCGCACGTCCCTCGTGGTGGAGCGATCGGCGGACGAGGTCGGGGCGGTCAGGTCGTCGGGCACGGTATTCGACTCTAGGTGAGCCGCCCGGTCAGGTCAGATTCCGCACGTCCCAGACCCAGACGCCGTCCACCCATCGTCCGTCGACGCCGAGCAGTCGGTTCACGGTGGTGAGCAGGGCCTGCTGGTTCTTGCCGGGCGGCAGCACGACGACGTCGGCGTTCCAGAACCTCAGGTCCTCGAGCGCGGTCGCGCGGGTGGTGTCGTCGATGACCGGGGCCTGCCCGGTGCTCTGGGTCTTGCCGAGGAGCAGCGCGGTCGGGCGGTCGTCGGGGCCGTACTTGCCCTTGTCCTCCGGTCCGGCCGGTCCGACGAAGTAGCCTCCGGCGATGGGGTACCCGAAGCGCTGCCCGACCTGCCATTGCAGGGCCTTGGCGTCCTCGGGGCGCGGGAGCGGCACGGTGACCACCGATCCGTCGGAGACGTACGAGCGCCACGTGCCGTCCGCGAAGAACGCCGGCGCGGGGGCACGTTTGGCGACGTCGAGCGGTGCGGGGGCGAGGGGGAGGAGGGCGACGGCCAGCCAGCCCAGCCACAGCAGGGTCGTCGACCGCTGTCCGGTGCGTCCGGCGGCGATCGCACGGTCGGTGCCCAGTGCCAGGAGGATCGCGATGGCCGGGATACAGCCCATCGCGAAGCGCGATTCCAGGACCGATTCGAGCAGTGGCAGTTTCGCGAACCACGACCACGGCAGCGTGATGCCGGTCTCGGTGTGGGCGACGGTGAGTTCGACGCCCATGGACAACACCGCCAGCACGGCAGCCGTCGCGGCGGCGGCGCGGGCCATCGGCAGGCGCCACAGCCACACCGCGGTCATGGCGGTGAGCAGCAGCAGCGGCCAGCCGAAGAACGCGTTCTCCTCGGTGGCGTTCATCGACAGGCCCGCCGCGGATCCCGGATCGCCGGCGAGCGACTGGGTGGGAAAGCGGGTGAACGCGTTGAGGTCGTTGCCGACCGATCCGTGCTCGATGGAGTGGTAGCTCTGGGGTCCCAGGAACTGCCACCACAGCGGGATTGCGACGATCGCGAGGGCGACGGTGCCGGCGACACACAGTCCCTTGAAACCGCGCCGGAGTGCGGCGACCGCCTTACCGGGTTGGGATGCGCCGTAGGCGATTCCGAAGATCACGAAGGCGATCGCGTAGATCAGCAGTGGTTCTTCGCCCAGGAAGATCTGATAGGCGACGGCGAGGCCGAGCGTGACGCCGTTGCGGATCGGGCGTTCGCCGCTGCCGAGGCGGATCACCAGTAGCGCGATGAACGGCAGCAGGAACAGTGCGACGAAGTTGGGGTGGCCGTTGGAGTGCGAGATCATCGCCGGCGCGAAGCCGCAGAAGACGCCGCCCACCGCGGCCGCGAACCGGGACTGCACCACGTACCGCGACAGCACCCAGTACCAGGCGGTGGCGGTGCCGGCCAGGCCCAGCGTGAGCGCGAGCGTGAAGGTGACGGTGGGGCCGAACAGCAGCGTGATCGGGGCGAGCGGGATGCTGACGCCGAACATCGCGGTGTTGGCCATCAGGTTCACGCCGAGCGGGTAGTTCTGCAGCGTGCTCGACAGCGGATTCTCGAGGTTGACGAGCGAGTGCGCGGTGACTGCGAAGAACCACTCCCACATCGTCTGGTCCTGGCCGCTGCGGACCAGGTACCCGTCGCCGAGATGCTTCCACTGCCGTCCGAGGACGAACACCGCGAGCGCGAGGAACGAGGTGGTCGCGACGATGTCGGCGGGTGCGATCCGGATTCGTCTGACGCGGGTGGGAGTGCCGGTCGTCTGTGTGGTGGGAGTCGGTGCGGACGAGATGTTCCCGTCTGACAGTTGCAGGGTCTCGCTCACATCGCCCCTTTCGCGTTGCGGGACGGAAGGGGCGGGGCGCCGCTCAGCCGTCGGTTGGCCGGACGCGACATTACCGCAGCTAGCTGGGTTCTACCTGTGAGAAGTGGTCGGAGCCGGGGACGCTGCGGGCGTACGGGACGAAGCGTTCGGGCAGACCGGACGCAACCGGATATGCAACCTTGGGGTTGCGTCAATTCTCCGCATCTGCAATTCTGGAGTTGCAGGTAGAAGTCGAATCGAAGGGACGGAAACCGATGGACGTGCTGGACCGAATCGAGCGGAAGATCGAGATCGACGCGCCCGTGGTGCGCGTTTGGAAGCTGATCAGCGAACCCGGCTGGTACATCAACGACGAGCAGATCACCCCGCACCGGATCGAGCGGCGCGGTGAGGTGGACGTCGTCCACGATCCCGTCCACGGTGCATTCGCGTTCGTGACCGTGGAGCTCGACGAGCCCCGCTACGCCGCGTTCCGGTGGCTCGCGGATCCCGAGTCCGCGGACGGCCCGTCGACGCTCGTGGAGTTCACGATCGCGGAGACGTCGACGGACAGCGTGGTGCTGACCGTCGTCGAGACGGGATTCGCGTCGCTGCCGGGCAGTGAGATGGAGCGCCGCGAGAAGTACGACGGCAACGTGGAGGGCTGGGCCGTCGAGATGGCGCTCGCCAAGAGCTATCTGGAGGGGGCCGTGGATGCCGTCGGATGAATCCGTCGCAGCTCCCGTGGTGTTCGCCGCGCTCGCGGACGACACCCGGTGGGACATCCTGCTGCGACTCGGTCGGTCCCCGGCATCGGCGTCCGCGCTGGCCCGAGAGTTGCCCGTGTCTCGGCAGGCGATCGCGAAGCACCTCGCGGTGTTGCAGGACGTCGGCCTCGTCACTGCCGAGCGTGACGGCCGCGAGGTGCGGTTCGTCGCGGTCGGTGCTCGGTTGAGTGAGGCTGCGGCTCAGCTCGAGCGGATCGCGTCCGGCTGGGACCGTCGCCTCGCGCGGATCAAGATGCGCGCCGAGGCGCCCGATCCGGGCTGACCTCGGATCCGTCCAGGGCGGCCGCGATCTCGTCGAGGGAGAGGCCGAGCACGCGTGCGACGGCGTTGATCGTGAAGAACGCCGGCGTCGCGATGCGCCCGGTCTCGATCTTGCGCAGCGTCTCCACCGAGATGTCCGCGTCGAGCGCGACCTGAACCATGCTCGTCTCGCCCCGTGCTGATCGCAGCAGCTCGCCGAGCCGCTGTCCACGTTCCAGTTCCTCCGCCGTCAGCGGCACGCGCACCATGATCCCTATAGTAATACCGGTATAGTTATTCGTGATACCGAACGAGAGGGCGAATCATGGTCGAACTGAAGACCGCGACGGAGATCGACCGGATGCGGGTTGCGGGACGCGTGGTGGCCGACGCCCTCGCGGCCGCGCGTGAACACGCGCAGGTGGGGGTGAGCCTGCGTGAACTCGACGCCGTCGCCGCCCGTGTCGTCGCCGACGCCGGTGCGGATCCGCTGTTCCTGAACTACCGGCCGAACTGGGCTCCGACCCCGTTCCCGGGAGTGATCTGCACATCCGTGAACGACGCTGTCGTACATGGCATTCCGTCGGACTATCGGCTGCGCGACGGCGACCTGGTGAGCATCGACGGCGGCGCGAGGCTGAACGGGTGGTGCGGAGACTCGGCGATCAGTTTCGTCGTCGGCGCCTCGAATCCCGCCGACGAGGCACTCGTGGCCGCCGCGGACGAGGCCCTTCGCCGCGGTATCGACGCCGCCCGGGTCGGGAACCGGCTCGGGGACATCGGTGCCGCGATCGGGGCCCACGCCCGCGGTCTCGGCTACGGGCTGCTCGCCGACCACGGCGGGCACGGCATCGGCCGTGTGATGCACGAGAGCCCGGACGTGCCCAACGAGGCGCGTGCCGGCAAAGGGATGCGACTGCGTGCCGGGCTGGTCCTCGCGATCGAGCCGATGCTCATCGCCGACGGCTCCGACGACTATCGGCACGACGCCGACGGCTGGACCCTGCGGACCGTGACCGGCGCCCGCGCCGCGCACAGTGAGCACACCGTCGCGATCACCGACGACGGCCCGGTGGTGCTCACGGCACGGCACTAGGCTGCTCGTATGCCGGACTGGACCCCGATCTCCGACGCGCTGCGCCGCGCGGGGGTGCGGGACGTCCGCGACGACGGCACCACCCGGGCGATGTATTCGTCGGACGCGTCGCTGTACCGGGTGCCGCCCACCGCCGTGGTGTTCCCGCGGGCGGTGGACGAGGTCGCGACGGTGCTCGACATCTGCCGCGCCGAGGGCGTTGCGATCACGGCGCGTGGGGCGGGGACGTCCGTCGCGGGCAACGCGGTCGGCCCGGGGGTGGTCCTCGATTTCAGTCGGCACCTGGGCCGGGTGCTCGCGGTCGATCCCGACGCGCACACGGCCGTCGTCGAACCCGGTGTCGTGCAGGCGGTGCTCCAGAGCGCGGCGGCGCAGCACGGGCTGCGGTTCGGTCCCGACCCGTCGACGCACAACCGCTGCACCGTCGGCGGCATGATCGGCAACAATGCTTGCGGGGCAAGGACTCTCGGCTACGGCCGCACGTCCGACAACGTCGCCGGTCTGGATCTGCTCACCGGGGCGGGGGAGGCGCTGTCGCTGCCCGCCGCCACCGGCGCCCCGGTCCTGGGCCGGCTGCGCGACGTCACCCGAGCCGGATTGGCCACCATCCGAACCGAATTCGGCCGCTTCGGGCGGCAGGCGTCGGGGTACGGCCTCGAGCACCTGCTGCCGGAGAACGGCTTCGACGTCGTGAAGTTCCTCGTCGGCAGCGAGGGCACCCTCGGCATTGTCACGCGGGCCACCGTCCGGCTCGTGGAGGATCCGGCGCATCGGGTGCTGGTCGCGCTCGGCTACGACGACATCGCATCCGCCGGCGACGACGCCAAGGCCGTCCTCGGGTTCGGGCCGACGGCCTGCGAGGGCATCGACTCGCGCCTGGTCGATGTCGTGCGCGAACGGCGCGGACCGCAGGCCGTGCCGCCGTTGCCGCGCGGTGCGGCGTGGCTGTTCGTGGAGATCGCGGGCCCGTCACGTGACGAAGTGCTCGACCGGGCCCGGAAGCTGGCCGACGGCTGCCGCGCCGCCGACGCCCTCGTCGTCGACGACCCGGCGCGGGCCGCGGCGCTGTGGCGGATCCGGGAGGACGGCGCGGGTCTGGCCGGACGCAGCCCCGCCGGCAAACCCGCGTACGCGGGGTGGGAGGACGCCGCCGTCCCGCCCGATCGGATGGGCCCCTACCTGCGGGACTTCGACGCCCTGCTCACCGAGTTCGGCCTCACCGGTCTGCCGTACGGTCACTTCGCCGACGGCTGCCTGCACATCCGGCTGGACCTGCCGCTGGATCGGCCGTCCGGCAGCGACGTCTTCCGACGTTTCCTGATCGCCGCGGCGGAACTCGTGGCGCGATACGGCGGGTCGCTGTCCGGGGAGCATGGTGACGGCCGCGCCCGCAGCGAACTGTTGCCGCTCATGTACTCGCCCGACGCGCTGCGCCTGTTCGGCGCGGTCAAGCACGTCTTCGATCCCGACAACGTCCTCAATCCCGGCGTCCTCGTCGAGCCGCGGCCGATCGACGCCGACCTCCGGGTCCCGCAGACGTCGCCCCTGCGTCGCAACCTCGCGCTCGCGTACCGCGACGACGACGGCGACTTCGCCCAGGCCGTGCACCGCTGCACCGGCGTCGGGAAGTGCCGCGCCGACACCACCGGCACCGGGGGCGTCATGTGCCCCTCCTATTTGGCGACCCGGGAGGAGAAGGACTCGACGCGCGGACGCGCCCGCGTCCTCCAGGAGATGGTGAACGGCAGCCTCGTGAACAAGGGGTGGCGGTCGCCGGAGGTGCACGACGCCCTCGACCTGTGCCTGTCGTGCAAGGGCTGCGCGTCCGACTGCCCGACGGGCGTCGACATGGCCTCCTACAAGTCGGAGGTCCTGCACCAGAGCTATCGGGGGCGCCTGCGTCCGGTCTCGCACTACTCACTGGGGTGGCTGCCGCGCTGGGCTGCCGTCGCGGGGCGGGCGCCGCGCCTCGTCAACGCCGTCACCAGGCTTCCGGGTGTCGCGGCTGCCGCGCTGGCGCTCGGGGGAGCGGATCGACGACGCCACGTCCCACAGTTCGCGCCGGTCTCCTTCCGGCGCTGGTTCGCCGACACCGCCGCCGACCGCCGTACCACCGGAGACCCGGTGGTCCTGTTCGTCGACACCTTCACCGACCGCTTCACGCCCGAGGTCGGCGTCGCGACCGTCCGCGTCCTGGAAGATGCAGGCTTCCGGCCGCGGCTCACGCCGAGGAGACAGTGCTGCGGACTGACATGGATCACGACCGGCCAGCTCGATGCCGCCCGCCGGATCCTCGGCCGCACGGTGACGGCACTGGCCGACGAAGGGGCGCCGATCGTGGGGATGGAGCCGTCGTGCACGGCGGTCCTACGGTCCGACGGCATGGACCTGCTCGGCACCGACGAGGCGCGCCGCGTCGCCGACTCCACCGTCACCCTCGCCGAACTGCTCACCGACAGGGACGGCTGGGAGCCGCCGGACCTGTCCGGGACCACGGTCGTCGCGCAACCGCACTGTCACCATCACGCGGTGATGGGGTGGGGAGCTGACGCGGCACTGCTCCGCTGGGCCGGGGCTCGGGTCGAGCGGCTCGGCGGCTGCTGCGGACTCGCGGGGAACTTCGGGGTGGAGCGGGGCCACTACGACGTCTCGGTCGCCGTTGCCGACCACCAACTGTTGCCGGCGGTCACGAGCGCCGGGCGGGACGCGGTGATCCTGGCCGACGGGTATTCGTGCCGGACCCAGATCGGTGATCTGACCGACCGCCACGGGAGGCACCTGGCGGAAGTCCTGGTCGCCGGAGACTGAGGCACAATCCAGTCATGGTCTCCACGCCTGTCATCGTCACCATCGTCTCTGTCTGTATCGGCTTCGTCCTGTTCGTCCTCGCGGCGAGCGGCGCGCGGGGAAAGTGGGACAAGCGGCTCGTGATCGGACTGCTCGTCACTGCCATCCTGTGCCTGACGGCGGTGCCGCTGTCCGTCGCACTGAGCGCTGCGGTGTGATACCGATGTCACGCCCCGACTCCTGGCCCCGCGAATGGCCGAAGACCGCACGGCAGATCGCCATCGCCACCGACGACGCCCTGACCGCCGCCCGCGCCGCTTCCGCCGACCGACTCGGCGAGGCCGTGGAGGAACTGGTCGCCCTGCCGTTCGAGCAGGTGTCCCTCGTGCACGCCGGTGTCGTGCGTGCCCTGCTCGAGGATCTGCATCCCGACGGGTTCTCGGGGGACGACATCCAGGACGCGCTGACGCGGGTCGCCGGCTCGGCGCTCGCCTGGCTGCCCGGACTCGACGTCGCGGCACTGGCCGCCGTCCTCACCGGTTCCCTCGGACTCACCGAGATGAGCGACGACGCGCAACGGATCGGTCAGGCCGACTACCTCCGCAGCGCCGTCCTGGTGATCGCCGATCTCCTGGCGGCCGCCGATGTGCCGTCCACCGGCTATGTACGGGCCGCGATCGGGGAGATCGCGCGCGCCGAGACGGTGGAGATGCCCTGACGGGGCCCCGTGGCACCGGATGTTCACGCAAAGTACGCCAATCATGGGGCCTGAGCAGGCGATTTGGCATTCGGTGAAAGGTTCGCGTAACTTATTCCAAGTCAGAGCGACACGGACACCGACCCGGACCTGAGGGACTGGGAAAACGAGGTTGTACGGAGAGCGCCTGGCGAATCT
>NZ_JBXAJP010000018.1:0-22208 GCF_058797375.1 Prescottella sp. GW823-FHT02E09 | reverse complement strand
CCTCGCCGTCTACAGCCGGATCATCGCCGAAGTCGCCGAATCCGGATACAAGGGATTCGCCATCCTCGAAGGGTGAGTCTGTCCGCCCAACTCGTCGGCCCCGGCACCCTCTCCCAGGTGCCGGGGCCGACGAGTATCCGAAGCCGGGCTCGGAACGGTTACCCCGACCGCACGGCCGGCAACGGGGACGGCATCGCGAGGAATCGACCCGACATCGGGGCGTATGTGTTTCAGTCCACGATTTTCACGTTACGGACGGTACCGCTCGTGTTAGGTTCCTCGAGCAGTCGGGAGGCATATCGGACGAAGGGGCACGGCGTGCGAAAGTTGTTCGCAGGACTGGTGATCGCGGTTACGGGAGCACTCCTGATCGGCACGGGCGGAGCAGCGTCCGCTGTCCCCTCACCGCCGCTGCCGGTACCGGACGGGTTCTTCTCCGGCATCCCACCGGAACTCCTCAATCCCGCCGGATCGCTCCCCGGTTCCAACGACTTCTCGTGCAAGCCGACGGCAGAGCACCCCGAACCGGTGATCCTGGTGCACGGCACCGGCGGTGGACAGCAGACCAATTGGGGCAAGTACGCGCCGCTGCTCGCGAACGAGGGGTACTGCGTGTTCGCGCTGACCTACGGCACCGCGCCCGGCGTGCCGTGGCCGTTGACTGCGATCGGCGGGATGCTTCCGATGGAGCAGAGCGCGCAGCAGTTCGGCGCCTTCGTCGATCGGGTGCTCGCTGCCACCGGGGCGAAGAAGGTGAACATTATCGGGCATTCGCAGGGCACGCTGATGCCGAGCTACTACCTGAAGTTCCTCGGCGGCGCCGACAAGGTCGACAAGTACGTCTCGCTCGCGCCCCTGTGGAAGGGCGTCGACGCACTGGGCGTCTCGCAGCTGGCGCCGGCGGTCAAGCGGGCGGGTCTTCAGCAGGTACAGGCGGATACGGTCGAGAAGCTGTGCGGGGCCTGCTTCCAGATGGCGGCCGGCACCGACTTCATGAACAAGATGAACGAGGGCGGGCCCTACGTCCCGCAGGTGACGTACACCAACATCATGACCCGCTACGACGAGGCCGTCGTGCCGTACACGGCCGGCTTCGTCGAGGCCCCGAACGCCACCAACATCGTCGTACAGGACGGCTGTTCGCTCGACTACGCCGAACACGCGGGCATCGCCGCGGATCCGATCGCGGCGACCCACGTGCTCAACGCACTCGATCCGGAGCATCCGCGCCCGGTCCCGTGCTTCTTCGTCCCGCCGTTCACCGGCTGACCCAGGCCTGCGGCCCGTGCGCCTTTTCGGTAGGGCGAGCTACCAAAAAGGCGCACGGGCGCGAAGCGCCTAGCCGAGGACCAGGTGGTCGCCGTCCTCGGAGACGGTCACCGGCACGGTGTCGCCGTCACGGACGGTGCCCGCGAGCAGCAGCTTGGCCAGCTGGTCGCCGATCGCCTGCTGGATGAGGCGACGCAGCGGGCGCGCGCCGTACAGCGGGTCGTAGCCGCGCACCGCGAGCCAGAACCGCGCCGAGTCCGACACCTCCAGCGTGAGCCGCCGGGCCGCGAGGCGCGAGGCCAGCTGGTCGAGCTGGATGTCGACGATCGACTCGAGCTGCTCCTCCGACAGCGGATCGAAGACGACGACGTCGTCGAGCCGGTTGACGAACTCCGGCTTGAACGCCGCGCGCACCGCCGCCATCACTTGTTCACGATCGCCGCCGGCACCCAGGTTGGAGGTGAGGATCAGGATCGTGTTCCGGAAGTCGACCGTGCGGCCCTGACCGTCGGTGAGGCGGCCGTCGTCGAGCACCTGCAGCAGGATGTCGAACACGTCCGGGTGCGCCTTCTCGACCTCGTCGAACAGCACGACGGTGTACGGCCGGCGGCGCACCGCCTCGGTGAGCTGTCCGCCCGACTCGTAGCCGACGTAGCCGGGGGGCGCACCGACGAGCCGCGCCACCGAGTGCTTCTCGCTGTACTCGGACATGTCGATCCGCACCATCGCGCGTTCGTCGTCGAACAGGAACTCCGCCAACGCCTTCGCGAGCTCGGTCTTGCCGACGCCGGTGGGACCGAGGAACAGGAACGAGCCGGTGGGCCGGTTGGGGTCGGCGACGCCGGCCCGGGCGCGGCGCACCGCGTCCGACACCGCCTGCACCGCGTCCGCCTGCCCGACCACGCGCTTGCCGAGTTCGGTCTCCATGCGCAGCAGCTTGGCGGTCTCACCCTCCATCATGCGGCCGGCGGGGATGCCGGTCCACGCGGACACGACGTCGGCGACGTCGTCGGGACCCACCTCCTCCTTGAGCATGACGGCACCGTCGGATGCGCCGTCGGATGCGGCGGCCGCGGCATCGAGTTGCTTCTGCAGCTCGGGGATCCGGCCGTAGCGAAGCTCGGCGACCTTGCCGAGGTCGCCGTCGCGTTCGGCGCGTTCCTCCTCGCCGCGCAGCGCCTCGAGCTGTTCCTTGACCTCGCGCACCGAATCGATGGCGTTCTTCTCGTTCTGCCATCGGGCGGTGAGCTGGCGGAGCTTCTCCCGATGGTCGGCGAGTTCCTCGCGCAGCTTCTCGAGCCGCTCCTTGGATGCCGCGTCGGTCTCCTTCGTCAGCGCCATCTCCTCGATCTCGAGACGACGCACCACGCGCTCCACCTCGTCGATCTCGACGGGACGCGAGTCGATCTCCATGCGCAGACGCGACGCGGCCTCGTCGACGAGGTCGATGGCCTTGTCCGGCAGGAAGCGCGAGGTGATGTAGCGGTCCGACAGGGTCGCGGCGGCGACGAGCGCGGAGTCGGTGATGCGCACACCGTGGTGCACCTCGTACCGCTCCTTGAGTCCGCGCAGGATGCCGACGGTGTCCTCCACCGACGGCTCGCCCACGAGGACCTGCTGGAAGCGACGCTCGAGCGCGGCGTCCTTCTCGATGTACTGGCGGTACTCGTCGAGCGTGGTGGCGCCGACCAGCCGCAGCTCGCCGCGGGCGAGCATCGGCTTGATCATGTTGCCGGCGTCCATCGCCGACTCGCCGGTCGCGCCGGCGCCGACGATGGTGTGGAGCTCGTCGATGAAGGTGATGACCTGGCCGGCCGAGTTCTTGATGTCGTCGAGCACGGCCTTGAGCCGTTCCTCGAACTCACCGCGGTACTTGGCACCGGCCACCATCGACCCGAGGTCGAGCGAGATGACGGTCTTGCCCCGCAGGGACTCCGGGACGTCGCCGGCGACGATGCGCTGCGCGAGGCCCTCGACGATCGCGGTCTTGCCGACGCCGGGTTCGCCGATGAGCACCGGGTTGTTCTTGGTGCGACGGCTCAGCACCTGCACGACGCGCCGGATCTCGGTGTCGCGGCCGATGACCGGGTCGAGCTTGCCCTCGCGGGCCTGCGCGGTGAGGTCGGTCGAGTACTTCTCGAGCGCCTGATAGGTGCCCTCCGGGTCCGGGCTGGTGACGCGGGCACTGCCGCGGACGGCGGTGAACGCGTCGCGCAGCGCCTCCGGGGTGGCACCGTGGCCGACGAGGAGCTTGGCGACGTCCGAGTCTCCGGCAGGAGCGGAGCCTGCGGAGCGACCCAGTCCCCCAGCGAGACCCACCATGACGTGCTCGGTGGAGACGTACTCGTCGTCCAACTCCGTCGCCAGATGCTGCGCGGCGGTGATCGCCGCGATCGCCTCGCGTCCGAGCTGCGGCTGCGTGGTGGCACCGGTGGCCCGCGGTAGCCGGTCGACCAGGACCTGGGCCTCGTGCCGCACCATGGTCGGATCGACGCCGACGGCCTTGAGCAGCGGCGCGGCGATGCCGTCGGTCTGGTCGAGCAGCGCGACCAGCAGGTGTGCGGGACGGATGTCGGGGTTGCCCGCCGCCGACGCCGACTGCAGCGCAGCCGTCAGCGCGGCCTGGGTCTTGGTGGTGGGAGAGAACGAGTCCACTGGTCACCTTCCTTGCGACGAACGAACAAGATCATTGTGCCGTGTCGGAGGATTTCCGCGCGGCTGTCGTTCTCCTCAACGAACGAAACCTTGAGTCTGTTCCGCTCAACTTCAAGTTTCTACGGTCACCACCCGTCAGCAGCGCGGCGGGACATCCCGTGCACACTGGTAGGCGGTGCCGGTCGGTTTCCCACGCCCGGGCCACGGAACACGCGAGGGAGGACGACGTGGACACGGCCGAGATCGGGCTCATCCGCTCACTTTTCACTACCGTCACCACGTCCCCGGACCACCGCGACCGCTTCGCCCGCACCTTCTACACCCAATTCTTCGGACGGTTGCCCCAATGCCGGTCGCTGTTCCCCGCCGGCATGGACGCGCAGCGCGCCAAGCTCGTCTCGGCGGTCGAGTTCATCGTGCGCGGCCTCGACGACACCGATCGGCTGCTGCCGTTCCTCGCCCAACTCGGCCGCGACCACCGCAAGTACGGCGTGGAGCGCGAGCACTACGCCGCGGCGGGCAACGCGCTGCTCGACGCGGTGCGTGACGTCGACTCCGACGAGCCGTGGAGCCCGGAGAGCGACGCCGCGTGGCGGGAGCTGATCGCGCTGATCACCACCACGATGTCCGACGCGGCCGACGCCGACGACTTCCCGGCGCTGTGGGGGGCGACCGTCGTCAGCCACGAGCGGGTGCTGCGGGACCTCGCGGTCATCCGGCTCGAGTGCGACTCGCCGATCCCGTACGCCGCCGGCCAGTACGTGAGCGTGCAGATCCCGCAGCGGCCGCAGATGTGGCGGTACCTGTCACCGGCGATGCCGACCAACCCGTTCGGGCAGCTCGAGTTCCATGTCCGACGCGTGTCCGGCGGGTGGGTGAGCCCCGCGATGGTCAACGAGACCGCGGTCGGCGACCGCTGGCAGCTCAGCTCCCCACTCGGCGGTCTCCACGTGGACCGCGAGTCCGGGAAGGACGTGCTGATGATCGCCGGCGGCACCGGACTCGCCCCGCTGCGCGCACAGATCATGGACATGGCTCACCGCGGCGTCAACCCGCGGGTGCACCTGTTCGTCGGCGGCACGTACCCGTGCGACCTGTACGACATCGAGACGCTGTGGCACCTGTCGCTCAGCAACCCGTGGCTCACGGTCGTGCCGGTGACCGAGGAAGCCGAGAACCCCTGGTGGCACCCGTATCCCAGCCCCGAACCGCCACCGGGACTGCACCAGCGTCTCCTCGGTCCGCTGGGCCGGGTGGTGGGCCAGTTCGGAACCTGGGCAGACCGACAGGTGCAGATCTGCGGTTCCCCGGCCATGGTGAAGACCACCGCGTACGCATTGCAGCGGACCGGCACACCGGCGTCGGCGATCTCCTACGATCCGCTGCGCTGACATTCTGCTGCCCGAACGGGGAACAATGGCGGAATGCAGCAACCCTCCTGGACCGCAACCGTCGTCGAACACCACCGCCTGCGCCGCGACCTCGCGGTGGTGCGCCTGATCGGTGAGTCCGTGCCGTTCCGAGCCGGACAGTACGTGGATGTGAGCGTGCCTGGGCATCCGCGCCTGCCCCGACGCCTGTCCCCCGCGCTGCCGCCGTCGCTCGACGGCAAGCTCGAGTTCCACGTCCGCACCGTCCCCGGCGGCTGGGTGAGTCGCAGCATCGTCGAGGACACGCGCCCCGGCGACCAGTGGCAGATCTCCACGCCGCGCGGCGAACTCACGGTCGACGAGAACGGGCCGACCGTCGTGATGGTGGCCGGAGGAACGGGCCTCGCCCCGCTGCGTTCGATCATCCTGGATCTCACGCAGGTCGAGAATCCGCCGCAGGTGTACCTGTTCGTGGGTGGCCGCACTGCCGCCGACCTGTACGCGTCGGACATGCTGTGGATCCTGACGCGGCAACTGCCGTGGCTCACCACGGTTCCGGTCGTCGAGGACGTCACCGACCCCGGAACGAACGACGAGTGGTACGCCCGGATCGTCGCCGAGGTCGGCCCGGTCAACTTCCACGAGGACGACCTGCTCGAGGGCACGCTCGCCGAGGTCGTTGCCGAGCACGGCGCGTTCGTCGACCACCAGGTCCTCGTGTGCGGGTCGCCCGCGATGGTGCGGACCACGCGAGATCGTCTGATCGCCACCGGGACCCCCGCCGACGCCATCCGGTTCGACCCGCTCGACTAGCGGTGCGCCGGGAATGCCGGGCGAGAAATGAACGAATCTCCTGCAGGTCTGGACGGGCGTCCATATAGTCAGCGAGGACGCGTTCGGGGGTACGGCTCCAGGTGATGCGGTGCGGTACGCGTCCTGATGACTGCAGCAGCCGACACCTAATCCCGATCGAATGGAGCTCTTCCGTGAACCGTACGACGCTACGACGAGCTGCCGCCGCCGGCGCCAGTGCCGCGATGATCGCCACCGGCATGACCGTCTCCCTCGGCGCCGGAACCGCCGCTGCCCAGGAAGCCACCTGCCAGCAGACCAAGAACTTCAGCGCCGACGGCATCGTCGTCCAGCAGACCGTCGACAAGGCCGAGGTCGCACCCGGCGGCACCGTCACCTACCAGACCAAGGTGAGCCGGGGCAGCGGAATCTGGATGCTCAAGGAGATCGGGCAGTTCCACGACCCGGCACTGACGCTGGACGGCTCCCGGCTGAACGTCTGGTACGTGAACGGAGGCCAGAAGTGGGGCCCGACCGAACTGAACAACGATCCCGCCAAGAACCTGTACTGGGAAAAGACCCAGGGCTACTGGGAAATGACCGGCGGCAACTACGCGATCCTCGAGATGACCTACCGCGTCTCCGACGACGCCCAGGCCGGTACCGAACTGGTCAGCGGCGTGCAGGCCAAGCCCGTCGGCTGGAACAGCCAGGAGTGGCCGACGAACGGCGCCTGCGTGAAGGTGCGGGCCAAGAACCCGGTCGAGTCGGCGAACGGCAGCCTCGATTCGGCCGGCCTCGGCTCGGTCAGCACGGCCAGCACCTCGATGTTCGGGTCCCTGACCGACCCGACCGGGTCGATCAGCGACGTGATCAACGGCATCGACTTCGGCAAGATCTTCGGCGCGGTGGTCGGTAGCTGACCGACGAACACCGACACGGAAACGCCCGGCCGACGGATTCTCGTCGGCCGGGCGTTCTCGTCATCCCGAGCGCTTGTCACACCGAGCGCGCGGCGCCTTCCCAGAACTGCGCGCGCAGCGCCTTCTTGTCGAGCTTGCCGAGCGGGGTGAGCGGCAGCGTGTCGACGAAGTCGACCGACTTCGGGGCGTGCACGGAACCCTTTGCCGACCGGACGCGTTCGACGAGGTCGGCGGCCTCGACGGTCTGACCGTCGCGCAGCACGACGCACGCCTTGACGGCCTCACCCCACTTCTCGTCGGGCACTCCGACGACCGCGACGCTCGCGACCGCGGGGTGCCCGGAGATGACGTCCTCGATCTCGCGCGGGAACACGTTGAAGCCGCCGGTGACGATCATGTCCTTCTTGCGGTCGACGATGTAGAGGAAGCCGTCCTTGTCGGCGCGGGCGATGTCGCCGGTGTGGAGCCAGCCGCCGCGCAAAGCCTCGGCGGTCTCGTCCGGCTTCTTCCAGTACTCCTTCATCACCAGCGGGCCGCGGACGCAGATCTCGCCGAGCTCACCGCGGGGCACCTCGTTCAGGTCGTCGTCGAGCAGGCGCACGTCCAGCCACGGGACCGGGCGACCGCACGACGCGAGCCGCTCGACGTTCTCCGGGTCGTGCTCCTCCTTGCGCATGACGGTGATCGTCATGCCGCACTCGCTCTGACCGAAGTACTGGAAGAAGATCGGCCCGAGTTCGGCGATGCCTTCCTGCAGGCGGGACGGCGACATCGCGGCGGCACCGTAGAACAGCGTCTGCAGGCTGGAGACGTCGCGGGTCTGCAGATCCGGGTGGTCCAGCAGCATGTAGATCATGGTGGGCACCAACATCGTCGAGGTGATCTTGTACTTCTCGATCGCCTCGAGGACGGCGCCCGGCTCGAATGCCGGCAGCACGACCAGCGAACCACCACGCATCAGCGTGGGCACGAAGAACGCCATGCCCGCGTGCGAGAGCGGAGTGCAGGCCAGGAAGCGCATCTCGTCCGGGAACTGCCACTCCGCCATCTGGATCTGCGGCAGCGTCACACCGGAGCGGAACGTGTTGACCACGCCCTTCGGCTTGCCGGTGGTGCCGCCGGTGTAGACCATGCTCGACGGGTCGTCGCCGTCGACGTCCGCTGCCACCAGCGGCCGCGGGGTGAACGTGGCGGCCAGCGCGAGGATGTCGATGCCCACCTCGGACGGACCGAGCGAAAACAGGTTCTTCAGCGACGGCACCGCGGCCTTCAGGTCCGCGGCGCGGCCCTCGAACGCGGTCGGATCGAAGATCAATGTCTCGATCTCGGCGTCGCCCAGGATGTAGCTGTGGTCGTCGACCGAGCCCATCGGCGCGAGCGCCGTGTTGCGGCAACCGAGGATCATCTGCGAACCGACGCTGATGAGGACCTCGGGACGGTTCTTCGACAGCATCGCGACGGTGGAACCCTTACCGATGCCGAGCGATTCGAGCGCCTGCCCGAAACAGCTGATCTGGTCGCGCATCTGGCCGCCGGTGAGCACGACGTCTCCGAGGTAGAGCGCCGGCCGGTCCGCGTTGCGATCCAGCGCGGTGATGAGCAGGTCCGCCAGGTAGCGGGGGCGGTGGAGAACGTCGGTGAACTCGTCGGTCATGTGTGTTCCTTCTTCGCGCGCGGACGCGGACGCGGCGCTGCGAGCGCCGGTCGCGCCACGGTCGGCCTGTGTGGTCCGGGTCACCGACACGATAACCGGATTTCAGCAGAACTGGAACCTGTTACACCCGCCGGTTCGCCCCGTTCGCCGCCGTCACCCGAGACGAGCGCCTCGGCGGTTTCGGCCGCCGCCCGCCGATCCGTCTTGCCACCCGGCCCCATGGCCAGCCGATCGACGGCGACCAGGTACTCGGGCATGTACTCCGCCGTCACCCCCTGAGACCGCAGCCAGCCGGCCAACAGTTCGGTGTCGAGATGCCGCCCCTCTCCCAGAACGACCACAGCACAGACCCGTTCACCGTAGACATCGTCGGGAACCCCGACGACGACGTCGGACACCGCTTCGTGGCCGCGAACGAGTGTCTCGATCTCCACGATCGAGATGTTCTTGCCGCCCCGGATGATGAAGTCGGCTTTACGTCCGACCACCCGCACCCGGCCCGCCTCGTCGATCTCCACGACGTCACCGAGCAGCATCCAGCCGTCGTCGGTGTACAGCTCGGCGTTCGCGGACGCATCACCCCAGTAGCCGGCCGAGACGAGTGGGCCACGCACCGCGGGCTGGCCACGCCGGTGTCGTCCAGCACTCGGATGTTCATCGACTCGAGGACGTGACCGCAGGTGCCCAGCCGGGTCTCGACGTCGTCGTCGAGCGTGGTCCGACTCACGGGCCCCGCCTCGTTCGACCCGTAGAACTGCAGAACCGATGCCCCCGTGCGTTCTTCGAATGCCAGGGCGTCGCGATACGGAACGGGTTCGCCTCCGGTGTAGAGGACGCGCAGGCTCGACAGGTCGCGGTCCCGCATCGCGTCCGAGCGCAGCAGCATCTTGAACTGCGTGCTGACACAGCACAGCACGGTGACTCGCTCGCGTTCGATCAGCATCGCCATCTCGTCGACGTCGAACCGGTCCGTCACCACCGCGGGAACGCCGAGGAGGGTCGGGAGGAAATGCGCCGACCACAAACCGAATCCGAACGGTGCCGGAACGACCGAGCAGACCACGTCGTCCGGTCCGATCCGGCCACCCAGCATCGCTTCCCGCGCGAACTCGATCCACTTGCGTTCGTCGTGGGCCACCACTTTCGGCAGGCCCGTGGTACCCGACGTCGAGTTCAGGATCGTCACGTCCGCCGTGGTGAACGGTGGACCGGGCATCACCGGGTCCGTGGAGTCCGCATCACCGATCCGATGGCGGACGACGGTGTCGGCGGCCTCGTCGATCACCACCACATCCGCGGGGAACACGTCCTGTTCACGCAGTTCGTCGACGAGGTCGCGCCACGCGCGTCCGCGGATCGACGGCGCGGTGACCAGTACCTGCGCGCCCGTGCGGCGCATGATGTGTGCCACTTCCCGCACCCCGGAGCGCACCCCGACGGCCGCCGCGACGCGGCCCGCCCGGAAGCAACCACACAGCGCGGCATGCACACTCGCCGTGTCCGGCAGGAGAAGGGCCACGGGCGGCCCTTCTCCTGCGTGAGGGATCCGGCGGAGGGTTGGGTTCACGGCGTCGGCCGAACGGTCGTAGTCCCGCCAGGTTGTCGATCGCGTCGCCGTGACGAACGCCGTCCCGTCGGGAATCCGTTGCGCCCATGCACGGACGACGTCGCTGACGGAGAGATCTCGGTGGCTCTCCGGTGTCGTCGCGAAGCTACCCGGCACGATCGTGTCCCGCGCCGGCCCTCGTTCGCGGTTCCCGCCGCTCAACGGACTTACCGATACTTCCGCAGTTCGGAGCGGGCGACGCTCCGGATGTGCACCTCGTCCGGTCCGTCGGCGATGCCCAGGATGCGGGCGCTCGCCCACATGCGCGCGATCGGGAAGTCGTCGGTGACACCGCCGCCGCCGTGGCACTGGATCGCCCGGTTCAGCACCGACCTGGCCACCCGCGGACCGATCACCTTCACCGCGGCGATCTCGATCTGTGCGCCCTTGGCACCGACGCGGTCGATCATCCATGCCGTCTTGAGGACGAGCAGGCGGGCCTGCTCGATCTCCATGCGCGACTCGGCAATCCAGGTACGCACCACACCCTGATCGGAGATGGGGCCGCCGAAGGCATTGCGCGCCATGGTCCGCCGCGCCATGAGCTCGAGTCCACGCTCGGCCATCCCGATGCACCGCATCGCGTGGTGGATACGGCCCGGCCCGAGACGCGCCTGCGCGATCGCAAAGCCCTCCCCCTCGCCGGAGAGCATGTTGGTGGCCGGGACTCGCACATCGGTGAACCGGATCTCGGCGTGCCCCTGCTGATCGTGATAGCCGAAGATCGGCAGCGATCGGACGATCTCGACGCCGGGTGTCGCGACCGGTACGAGGATCATCGACTGCTGACGGTGCGGCTCCGCGTCGGGATCCGTCTTGCCCATCAGCACCAGGATCTCGCAGCGCGGATCGGCCGCACCGGTGGTCCACCACTTCCGGCCGTTGATCACGTAGTCGTCGCCGTCCCGCACGATCGACGTGGAGATGTTCCGGGCATCGGACGACGCGACGTCGGGCTCGGTCATCGCGAAGCCCGATCGGATCCGTCCGTCGAGCAACGGTGCGAGCCACCGCTCCTTCTGTTCCGCCGTGCCGAACATGTGGAGGATCTCCATGTTGCCGGTCGACGGCGCGGAGCAGTTGAGGGCCTCGGGTGCGATGTACGGCGAACGACCGGTGACCTCGGCGATGTGCGCGTAGTCCAGGTGTGTCAGCCCGGACAGTGCCGGCAGGAAGAGGTTCCACATACCCTGGCGGCGGGCCTCGGCCTTGAGTTCCTCGACGATCGGCGGGAGGACGTGGCTGCGCGGACCGGACGCCTCCAACTGCTCCGCGTACACCGGCTCCGCCGGATAGACGTACTTGTCCATGAACGCCTCGAGGCGTTTGATGATGTCCCGGGCTTCCGGGCTCGGTGAAAGATCCATTTCGTGCTCCTCGAGATTGTTGGGGCTCGGCCGTCACCGGCTCGTCAGGATGACCTTGCCGCGGGCGCGCCGGCCCATCACGACGTCCAGCGCCGCGGACGCTTCGGCCAGCGGGTAGGTCTCACTGACGTGCGGGCGAAGCTCGCCGCGGTCGTACCAGTCGAACAGTCGACGCATGTTCTCGGCGTTGCGGTCCGGGTTGCGTTTGGCCCACGCACCCCACAGCACTCCGTGCAGCGCACCACCGCTGACGAGCAGCCGGTTCATGCCCACCTTCGGGATGTCGCCCGACGCGTATCCGACCGTGAGATATCTTCCGCCCCAAGCCAGTGCCCGGACGGCGGCCTGGGCCTGGTCGCCACCGACCGGGTCGTACACGACGTCCACTCCGCCCGGTGCCAGCTCCGCGATCCGACTCTTCAGATCGCCGGCGGCGTAGTCGATCAGCTCGTCGGCGCCGTGGTCGTGGCACACCTCGAGCTTGTCCGGACTCGATGCGGCCGCGATCACTCTCGCGCCCAGCGCCTTTCCGATCTCGACGGCGGTGAGTCCGACACCGCCCGACGCGCCGAGGACCAGCAGGGTCTCCCCCGGCGCGAGGTCCGCCTTGTCGACCAGGCCGTGGTACGACGTTCCGTAGGTGACGACGAAGCCGGCGGCGTCGACGTACGACATGGAGTCCGGGATCGGGAACACCATCGTCGCGGGCACCGCCACCTGTTCCGCGTAGCCACCCATGCCGCAGAACGCGAGTACCCGCGCACCGACCGCGATTCCGGCGACGCCGGCACCGAGGGCCCGGACCACGCCGGCCGTCTCCGACCCGGGAACGAAGGGCAGCGCCGGCTTCGTCTGGTAGTTGCCCGAGACGATCAGCCCGTCGGGGAAGTTCACACCCGCGGCGTGGACCTCGACCAGAACCTCGCCGGGCCCGGGTACAGGATCCTCGACGTCGGTGTAGCGCAGGACGTCCGGTTCCCCGAGTGCGTCACACAACTGGGCCTTCACACCGCGGCCCCGTTCGTCACGAACGTGGCCCACGCCTTGACGGCCAGGCCACCGGTCTGCCGGGCACAGTCGAGTTCGAGGTCGATCTTGCCGACGCCGTCCTCCTCGTACTCCCGCAGGATCTGCGCCGAGCAGGTGAGCACATCGTCGGGCCACACCTGCTCGAGAAAACGCACCCGGAACGAGCGCACGTTCTCGGCGCCCAGCCAGTCGGTGGCGTAGGTCGCGAGCAGCCCCGCCTGGAACATGCCCACCGAGAACGGCGTCGGGTAGCCGGCGGCCTCCGCGTACGTCTGGTCGTGGTGGATCGGGTTCATGTCCCCCGAGGCACCCTGGTAGCGGACGAAGTCCGTCCGGGTCACCGGACCGATCGTGCGGGGTGCGGGGACTACCATCGTGCCGGTCATGATGCCTCCGTTGCGGGACGTGCCGTTTCGACGCCGGTCATCGTGCCGCGGGCCACCACGGTGCCCGACTCGTCGACGAAATCGGTCACCATCACCGCGAACGTCATCTCGCCGCCGCGGCGGCCCTGTTTGGTGTAGACGTCGGCGATCCGTGACGTGCAGCGCAGTCGCGTGCCGGCCTTCGGCGGTGGGCCGAAGAACTCGTACTGCTGCTCGGCGTGCAACCCACGCTTGCCGTCGAGTTCCACTGCTTTCCAAGGATTTCCGTCTTCCGGCTGCCAGAGCAGCGTCGTCGTGAGGAAGGTCGGCGGGGACACCGCATCCTCACGCTCGAGGTAGTCGGGATTGGTCGAACGGGTCGCGACCGCGAACTCGCGGATCTTGCCCCGCTCCACGTCGAGGTCGAAGGGCACGCCCTCGACGCCGACAGCATCTGTGTTGGCCATGTTCTCTCCAGGTGTGTGTACGAACTGCGCGACCGCGGATCAGGCGTGCTGACTGCTGACCGATACGACCTCGCCGGTCATGTACGACGAGTACTCGCTGGCCAGGAACACCATGACGTTGGCGATCTCCCACGGCTCCGCCGCGCGACCGAACGCCTCACGGGCGCTGAGCTGTCCGAGTAGTTCGTCGCTGGTCACCTTGGCCAGGTGCGCGTGCATCGCAATGCTGGGCGACACCGCGTTGACGCGGATGCCGTGCTCGGCCACGTCCAGGGCCGAGCACCGCGTCAGGGCCATCACCCCCGCCTTCGCGGCGGCGTAGTGAGCCTGCCCGGCCTGCGCCCGCCAGCCGATCACCGACGCGTTGTTGATGATCACGCCGCTGCGACGCGGAACCATGTGCCCCAGCACCGAGCGCGTGGCGCGGAACGTGCTGGTGAGGGTGACGTCCAGGACCGAGTGCCACTCGGCGTCGGTCATGTCCGTCACGCTCGCCGTACCGCCGAGACCCGCGTTGTTGACCAGCACGTCGATCGCCCCGAATTCGCCGACCGCACTGTCCATCAGGGTGTCGATCTGCTGCTGGTCGGTCACGTCGCACGCGACGGCGAGCGGGCGCGTTCCGAACTCGGCTTCGATCCGATCCGCCGCCTCCGCGAGTCGACGTTCGTGCCGGTCGCTGATGGTGAGCCGGGCGCCCTCGGCGGCGAACCGCTGCGCTGCCGCGAATCCGATTCCGGTTCCGGCAGCGGCGGTGACGATCACGGAGCGCCCGTCGACCAGTCCGTGTCCAGGCCCGGGGGTCGGAGTGGTCCGCTCAGACAAGGCCGCTCATCTCCCGCACCAGCTCGTCGACGGTCCAGCGGGCGCCCTTGTCGATGATCTTCCCGTACTGCCAGCCGAGGAACTGACGGATTTCGCCGCCCTTGGCGTAGAAGACCGAACCGTTGGCCGGGCACTGTTCGGTGAGCAGATACGCCACGACCGGGGAAACGTTGCCGGGGTGGTAGACGTCGAACTTGTTCGGGTCGGCCGGCTTCGCGACCATGTCCTTGATGCCGGGTACGTTCTCGGTCATGCGGGTACGGGCGACGGGAGTGATGGCGTTGGCGCGGACGCCGTACCGCTGGAGCTCCTGCGCGAGGATCACCGTCAACGACGCGATACCGGCCTTGGCCGCGCCGTAGTTGCTCTGCCCCACCGCGCCGAGCAGTCCCGAGGTGCTCGAGACGTTGACGATCGATGCCTTGACGTCGTCACCCGCCTTGGAGCGGTCGCGCCAGTGCGCGCCGAACACACGACACGGCGCGAATGTGGCGCGCAGCTGGCCGGTGATGACGTCGTCCCACTCGTCCTCACTCATGTTGACGAACATCCGATCCCGTAGCACTCCGGCATTGTTGACGAGTCCGTGCACCTCGCCGAAGCTGCCGAGTGCCGTGTCGAGCAGGCTCCGTGCACCCTCGACCGTCGTGATGTCTGCCGCGTTCGCCACCGCGGCGCCACCTGCAGTGGTGATCTCGTCGGCGACCTGCACGGCCAGCGACGGATCCGACCCCTTGCCGTCGGGCCCGGCACCGGTGTCGTTGACGACCACCCGCGCGCCCTCGGCCGCGGCCAGCAAGGCGTGTTCGCGGCCGATGCCGCGGCCCGCTCCGGTCACCACGATGACGCGATCCTTCAGTTGGTTCATGCCGTCCTCCTCCTTCAATCAAATATTTGCTACATGCTGTCGACGCGGATGAGGCGATCGAGCGTCGCCTCCGCGTCGGTGACGATGCGTTCGATGAGCTCGGCGCAGCTGGGGATGTCGTCGATGAGGCCGACCACCTGCCCGGTGGCCATGACACCGACCTCGGCGTTGCCGTCGACGAGTGCCGAGCGGTACAACATCGGCGCATTGGCGGCCATGACCACCTGACGCCACCCGAGTTCGTGGCTCTTCTTCATCTCGAGACCCTCGCGGATCATGTCCTTCCACGGAGTATGCGAGAGCCGCTGGAATGCAACGGCATTGCGCACGGCACGCAGCATCCGCTGCGGCCCCCGGGTGGATTCGAGCTGGTCGATCGTGCCGGCCCGGAGCACACGCTGCGGAACCCCGTCGATCTCCAACGTCACGACAGTGTCGTTCACCGACTTCGACAGGTAGACGTCCTTGACCGCCTGCGCCACAGGGGAATCACTGGTCAGCATGAACCGCGTACCCATCGCGATGCCGTCGGCACCGTACGCGAGCGCCGAGACCAGTCCGCGACCGTCGAAGTATCCGCCGGCCGCGATGACCGGGATGTCGACCGCGTCGACGACCTGCGGCAGCAGCAGGCTCGTCGGAACGGCGCCGGTGTGGCCACCGCCCTCGCCGCCCTGGACCACGACAGCATCGACGCCCCACTCGGCGACCTTCTCCGCGTGCCGACGCGCACCGATCGAGGGCACCACCACCAGTCCCGCGTCCTTGAGCTTGGCGATGAGATCCCGCTTGGGTGCCAGCGCGAAGGACGCCACCTTCACACCGGAGCGGATCAGCAGGTCGAGGCGCCGGTCGATGTCCTCCTGGTTGGCCCGCAGGTTCACACCGAACGGAGCATCGGTCCGGTCCTTGACGAAATTGATCGCCTGCTCGAGTTCGTCGTAGCCGAGCATGCCGCCGGCGATGATGCCGAGGCCGCCCGCCTGGGCGGTCGCCGCGGTGAGCCGCGCATCGGAGACGTACCCCATGCCGGTCTGCACGATCGGGTACCGCACGCCGAACAGGTCGCAGAGCCTGGTCTGCAGGGCCGGATGTGTCGCGCGATCGGTCGTTCCCGTGGTCATCCCTGAACCTCCTTGTCCCGTAGGTTGCGCGGATCGATCACGGTGCGGATGAGGTCGAGTTCCTCCGCGGTCGGCATACGTGTCTGCGGGACGTCACCGGGGATCACCAGGTCGAAGCCGGTGGCCGCGACGACGTCGTCGACGGTGACACCCGGATGGACCGACACCAGGCGCAGCTGCCCCTCGTCCGCGGTGAAGTCCAGCACCGCGAGATCGGTGACGACCTTGCGAAGCTCGTGATAGCGGGTTGCCGCCGACCCCGCCTTGCGGGCGTTGTCGTTGCCGACACCGGAGACCATGTCGACCTTCGGAACGAACACCCGTGCGCTGTGTTTGGGCACCCAGTAGCTCGTCGGGTGGTACACCGTGTTGCCCGGCGCACCACGGACACCCAGCAACTGCACCTTCGGACGGTCGTGGTCGCCGATCGCCGAGATGTTGCAGTTGCCGTACGCGTCGAGCTGCGTGGGGATCATCATGATGTGGCGTTTGCCGTGCCAGACCAGGTTGAAGATCTGGTTGAACGGCAGCCACGACTCGACATCACCGGTCGCGGCACCACCCACCGCCCAGGTGCCCCGGACCGCGGTGGCCTCGCCGTCGGAGATCATGAGGTCGGGCGAGAACGTGTGCCGGGCCAGGCGCACGCCGATGGCCGGGATCGTGCCGAACGCACTGGCGATGACCTCGCCGTTGTCCCGGTACGCTTCCGCGCACGCGACGACGCAGACCTCCGCCCTGGTGACGTCGCTCATGCCGACACCGCCTCTCGTTCACCCGCGACAGCCCGCTGATAATCGGCTTCGGAACCCGACAGGTACCGATCGATGAACTGCTGCCACCGCTGCGGATCCTTCGCCGCCGCAACGTATTCACGCTGGAAGGCCTCGTCCCGGTCGTAGTCGGGCACACAGGAGGTGAAATGCGCGCCGCGCGGGGCCTCCACCACACCGCTGACGAGCAGACGCGGAATCCGCACCGTGGACGGGTGCGCGGCGGCCGTCAACTCGCCGGTCGGCACGATGCGTTCACACGAGACGAACACCTGGTCGGCGGCCATGCAGAACAGGTCGTCGAAGTAGAGGTCCGGACCGAGGTACTGGGCGTTTCCGTGCATGTCGGCACGGTTCATGTGCACCAGCGCCGCGTCCAAGCTGATTGCCGGCATGGCGACCAGGGTCTCGTCACCGTACGGATCCGTGACCGTGCGCAGATCCGGGTTGACCCGCAT
This sequence comes from Prescottella sp. GW823-FHT02E09, assembly GCF_058797375.1. Classification (NCBI taxonomy): domain Bacteria; kingdom Bacillati; phylum Actinomycetota; class Actinomycetes; order Mycobacteriales; family Nocardiaceae; genus Rhodococcus; species Prescottella sp. GW823-FHT02E09. The sequence goes on along the minus strand of NZ_JBXAJP010000018.1, from coordinate 4,663 downwards.
GACGTCCGAGCCCAGACCCGCCCGCGTCGGCAGGTACGGTAGCCGGATTCCGGCGGCGTACAGTCCCCACTGGAGCATGCCCTCGTCGTACTCGTTCACCTCGATCCGGCCGTCCTGTCGTGCAGCCCGAAAGTGCGGATCGAGTGGGATCGAATCCAGCGAGACGAATCCGAAGATCACCTTCTTCACCTTGCCCGCCGCGCACAGCAGGCCCACGTCCGCGCCGCCGTATGCCACCACGGTCAGATCCTTCAGATCCGATCGCAGAATCTCCCGGATCAGGGACATCGGCTTGCGCCGCGAACCCCAGCCTCCGATTCCGATCGTCATTCCCGATCTGAGCCGATCCACTACGTCTGTTCCAGACATTCTCTTGTCCGACACGAGTTCTCCGTCCTTGGTCGAATCGATCTGCGACATCTCGATGTCGCATCAAATATTTGCTTCGCAGCGACGATCACACCGCGTGTACGCGCATCCAGTCGAGCCCCCGCGCCAGCGACCTCTCGGGCCCTTCACGATCGATGGCCGGGCCCAGCAACTCGAGGTCGATCAGACCGTCGTATCCGAGTTCACGCACCCGGCCCACCAGTCCGGCCAGCGGAATCTGGCCGTCGCCCGGCACCCACCGGTTCGGCACCGATGTGGCCTCCACTCGATGGTCGCCGATCTGGACGAGGCGGATGGCGTCCAGACTCGACGAGATCGTCTGCATCAGCCCGCGTTCCTGCCAGGCCGAGTACAAATCGACGCACAGTCCGACACCGAGCATCCGGGCCAACTCGGCCGCATCCGCGACACTGTGCGCGAAGCTGATCCCGGATCGAATGGACATGGTGTTCTCGAGCGCCAACCCCACACCCGCGTCGCGGGCGTGGGCGACGAGCGGTGCGAACCCTTCCACGGCCCGTTCGGCAGCAGCCTCCCACGACAGACTCCCCGAGCCTCCCGAGGTGAAACATACAGTCGGCGCACCAATTTCGACAGCGGCGTCGACTGCACGGCGGAGCTGATCGAGGTTGTCTTCCCAGCCACGGTCGTCGTCGACCATGGCCCGCATGCCGCCGGCAATGTAGTCGGCCGACAGCCCGCGATCGGCGACGGCAGCGACGGTCCGATCCCAGCCTTGCGCCGACATCGTCGCCGCGAGCAGACCGAACCGTGGTGAGCCGATCCGATCCAGCATCTCGAGCGACTCCACCACGGGCCACTGTGCCGTGGCGGCAAGGCACACACTCACTGTGGATCCGCCAGGGTGGCGCTTCTGCGCAGGCACCCCGTTCACTTCTTTCCGATGCACGAACTCTCCTGACTCGCAGCAGGTAACGGTGTTGAAATCGCCGTGCCTCCGCAATGTAGCAAATGTTTGATGCGCCGTATAGTCTGACTACAGACCGGCGATTCCGCGCGGGTCACAGGTTCACACGGAGGTAGAGATGGAGTGGTCCGAACGCCACACCCTGATCATGGAGCAGTCGGCCATCCTGTTCGCCAAGAAGGGCATCGCCGGCACCAAGGTCCGCGACATCGCGGAGGGGGTCGGCATCCTCTCGGGCAGCCTCTACCACTACTTCCCGTCGAAGGACGCCATCGCCGAACTGATCGTCACGCAGTACCTCGACGACCTCACCAGCGAATACACCGCGATCCTCGCCACTCCGCACCACCCACGCGAACGACTGGACGAGCTGGTCAAGGCATCGTTCCGGGTGAGCCAGGCGCATCCGCACGCATCCGAGATCTACCAGAACAACGGCGCCTACCTGCGTAAGCTGAACGCTCATCGCAAGATCCGTGACGCGGCCAAGACCACGAAAGACGCGTGGATGTCGGTGATCCACTCCGGCATCGAGACGGGCGAGTTCCGCTCGGACCTCCCCGCCGAGGTTCTCTACGGTCTCATTCGCGACGCGGTGTGGCTGTCGTTGCGATGGTTCACCCCCAGCGCCGAGTTCGGCATCGACCAGTTGGCCGATTCCGTCGTCTCCGTCTACCTCGACGGCATCCGACCCCGCCCCTGACCGAAGAGGGAGAATCAATGAGCAGCATCACCGATCCGGGCATCGACGAGTCGGCGATCGCCGTCTGGTTCGACCGGCACGTTCCCGGGACACAGCCCCCGCTGCGGTTCGACCGAATCGCCGGCGGGCGTTCGAACCTGACCTATCTGGTGACCGATGCCTCCGACCGGAGGTGGGTGCTGCGCCGACCTCCGCTCGGGATGGCACATTCCCGCGCCCACGACGTGGTACGCGAGGCCGGGGTCCTCGAGCGGCTGCACCGAACACCGGTTCCCGCGCCGGTCGTGGTGGGTATCTGCGACAGTGAATCAGTCACTGGAGCGCCCTTTTTCGTGATGGAGCACATCGACGGCGTCGTTCTTCGCGATCCGGACTCGGTGCGTTCCGCGGTACCCCGGGAGAAGCGGCACACGCTCGCGGACTCGCTGGTGCAGGCACTCGCCGATCTTCACTCCGTCGACCCCCGCGACACCGGTTGGGGTTCACTCAGCGACCGGGACGACTACCTCGCCCGGCAACTCCGGCGATGGTCGTCGAACTGGCAGCACGATCGGGTCCGGGTCCTCGACGACATCGGGCGCGCACACGATCGACTTCTCGAGCGAATCCCGGCCCAGGGCACGGGCCGCATCGTTCACGGGGATTTCCGGCTCGACAACTGCCTCATCGCCGCCGACGGTTCGATCGGCGGAATCCTGGACTGGGAGTTGACGACCGTGGGCGATCCGCTCGCCGACCTCGGGCAGCTCCTCGCCTACTGGGCGGAGCCGGACGACGACGTGTGCGCGCTGGAGAATCCGCCCACGCGTGTGGAGGGCTTCCCCACCCGAGATGCGTTGATCGAGCGATATCTCGCTGTGACGCAACCGGATTCCGTTCCGGACATCGACTACTACGTCGCCTTCAACTGGTGGAAGATCGCCTGCATCGTCGAAGGCGTCTACACCCGCACCCTGCGCGGCGCGATGGGCGAGAGCGACCGCTCAGCCGAGTCGTTCGGCGCCCAGGCGCAGCGGCTCGCCGCACAGGCGTGGAAGTACGCGCAGCGGCTCTGACCGGTGGGCCGGCAGGTAGGCGTCCGGCAGACGGGCATCAGGTCCTCACGCCGGACGCCTACGGTCCGCGACTCGGCCCTGACCGCTTTGGTGCCCGCGCCGAGACGATGCCGGTCAGTTCCGACCGTCGAACAGCGCGTCGGGGCGCAGTTTCCCGGTCAGCACCTGCGCCCGCTTGGACGCGAGACGCTCGAACGCCTCGGGGTGGGTGAGGATCCAGAACTCGTCGCGGGCGATGCCGTCGAACAGCAGTTTCGCGGCCTCGTCCGGAGTCATGCCCTCGCGGATCCGGTCGCGCCAGAACCCGGCGTCGGTGGCGGTCCCGTCGTGGACGGGGGCGTCCTCGAAGATACGGGTGGCCACCTGGCCCGGGCTGAACACCGACACCGCGATCTGTGGGAACGCCTCGGCACACTCGAGATACACACACTCGGTGAGCGCCTGGACCCCGTGCTTGGTCGCCGCGTACGCCGTCATTCGCGGGGTGATCGCGATGCCACCCACCGAACATGTGTTGACGATGTGCGACGGCTGCGGGTCGGCGCCCATGCGCGGCACGAACGACCGGATACCGTGGAACACTCCGTTCAGGTTCACGTCGACGACGCGTCGCCACTCGTCGGCCGGAACCTCCCACGTGAAACCGAGAGATTCGAGACCCGCGTTGTTCAGCAGCAGTGTCACCGAACCGAACTCGTCGTACGCGGCGTCGGCGAGGGCATTCACCGCGGCGGCGTCCCGAACGTCGGTGGGCACCGCGAGCACGGCGTGACCGTCCGACCGCAGATCGGCCGCGACGGCATCCAACCGCTCGGCGGAGATGTCGGCGAGCACGACGTTCATGCCCAGCGACGCGGCGTGGCGCGCGACGCTCTCGCCGATACCGCTGCCCGCACCGGTCACGACCGCAGTGCGGCCTCGCAGATCCTCGAGCCTCAAGGGTCTCCTCCTACTTCACGCAGTGGCCGGCATCGACCGGCAGCGTGACGCCGGTGATGTAGCGGGACTCGTCGGACGCGAGGAACAGGCTCGCATTGGCGATGTCCTCCGGTTCGATCATCGCCACGGGCAGCAGATGCATCGACTGCGTCCCCGCCTCGAACTGCTCCTGTGTCGGCTCCTCGACACCGGGACAGAACGTCCGCATCGTGGACGGGTTCTGGATCATCGGGGTCCGCGTATTCGCGGGGTGGATCGTGTTGACCCGCACGCTGTGCGGCGCAAGCTCGTTCGCGAGCGACTTCATGAGCCCGACGACGCCGTGCTTCGCGGCGGTGTAGTGCCCGACGCTGACCAGACCGCGCAGACCCGCGATGGAACTGATCAGCACGATCGATCCGCCACGCCCACCATCGACGATGTGCGGGATACCGGCCTTACAGGTGCGCCAGACACCGGTGAGGTTGACGTCGAGCATCGTCTGCCAACGTTCGGAACCCATCTCGACAGCGGGTCCCGCCGAGCTGATGCCGGCGGTCGCACAGATGACGTCGAGCCGGCCGAGAGCCTGCACACCGGCATCGGCGGCAGCCGAAAGCGCTTGCTGATCCCGCACGTCCACCTCGAACGCGCAGATCTTGCCACCGA
>NZ_JBXAJP010000017.1:0-34414 GCF_058797375.1 Prescottella sp. GW823-FHT02E09 | reverse complement strand
CCCCCCCCCCCCCCCCCCCCCCCCCCCCCCCCCCCCCCCCCCTCGCCCTGGTTCAGTTCGATTCAGCTCAGCTGCTGTACGCCTCGATCGGCGGGCACGAGCACACCAGGTTCCGGTCGCCGTGGGCGCCGTCGATGCGCCGAACGGACGGCCACACCTTGGGCCGGCCCGTGCCCAGCGGGTAGACCGCGATCTCCCGCGAGTACGGGTGATTCCAGTCGGAAACAAGGCATTCGGCGGTGTGCGGGGCTCCGCGCAGCGGGTTGTCCTCCACGGGCCACTCCCCTGCCCCGACCCGGTCGATCTCGCGACGGATCGCGATCATCGCCTCACAGAACTGGTCGATCTCGTCGAGGTTCTCACTCTCGGTGGGCTCCACCATCAGCGTGCCCGCGACCGGGAAACTCATGGTCGGCGCGTGGAAGCCGTAGTCTGCCAGGCGCTTCGCCACGTCGTCGACCGTCACGCCGGTTTCCTTGGTGAGCGGACGCAGGTCGAGGATGCATTCGTGCGCGACCATGCCGTTCTCGCCGGTGTAGAGGACCGGGAAGTACTCGTCGAGACGGCGCGCAATGTAGTTGGCGGATGCGATCGCGGTGAGCGACGCGCGGCGCAGACCCTGGGCACCCATCATCGTGATGTAGGTCCAGGTGATCGGCAGGATCGATGCACTGCCGTACGGCGCTGCGGAGACCGGTCCCGAGCCACCCAGTTCCGGCGCCATCGGATGACCGGGCAGGAACGGCGCGAGGTGCGAGCGGACTCCGATCGGGCCGACGCCCGGGCCACCGCCGCCGTGCGGAATGCAGAACGTCTTGTGCAGGTTCAGGTGGCTGACATCGCCGCCGAAGCGACCCGGACGTGCGAGACCGACCAGCGCGTTGAGGTTCGCGCCGTCGACGTACACCTGGCCGCCGGCATCGTGGACGGCCGCGCAGATCTCACCGATCTCGTGCTCGTACACGCCGTGCGTCGACGGGTAGGTGATCATGATCGCCGCGAGACGCTCGGCGTGATCGGCGATCTTGGCGCGCAGGTCGTCCAGATCGACGTCACCGTTCTCCCGGCACGCGACGACCTCCACGCGCATCCCGACCATCACCGCGGATGCCGCGTTGGTGCCGTGCGCACTGGACGGGATCAGGCAGGTGTCGCGGTGGTCGTCGCCGCGGCCGAGGTGGTAATTGCGGATCGCCAGCAGACCGGCGTACTCGCCCTGGCTACCGGCATTGGGCTGCAGGCTCACCGCGTCGTAGCCGGTGATGGCGACCAGCCAGTTCTGCAGATCCTCGATGACCTTCAGCATGCCGGGCGCATCCTCGGCCGCGAACGGATGCAGCTTCGAGAAGCCGGGCCACGTGATGGGCTCCATCTCGGCGGTCGCATTGAGCTTCATGGTGCACGAGCCCAGCGGAATCATGCTGCGGTCGAGGGCGATGTCCTTGTCGGACAGTGCCCGCAGGTAGCGCAGCATGGCAGTCTCGGTGCGGTACTTCGTGAACGACTCGTGCTGCAGGTACGGGGTGCTCCGGTCGCCGAACGGCGCGGGGGTGTAGTCGATGTCGGTCCCGGCGGGCAGTCCGAAGGCCGCCAGCACGGACTGCACGTGAGCCTCGGTGGTCGCCTCGTCGCACGCGACGCCGACGTGGTCACCGTCGACGAGTCGCAGGTTCACGCCCCACGCCTTCGCGTTTGCGACCACTTCCTCGGCGCGACCGGGAACCCGGGCCAGAACGGTGTCGAAGAACTCGTCGTGCGCCACGTCGACGCCGGCGGCGCGCAGGCCCGCGGCCAGCAGCTCGGCACGTTGATGGACGCGCTGCGCGATCGCCTTCAGCCCCTCGGCCCCGTGGTAGCTGGCGTACATTGCCGCGACGATCGCGAGCAGCACCTGTGCGGTGCAGATGTTGCTCGTCGCCTTCTCGCGGCGAATGTGCTGTTCACGTGTCTGCAGTGCGAGACGGTAGGCCTTGTTGCCGTCGGCGTCGACCGAGATGCCGACGAGTCGGCCGGGGAGCTGGCGGGCGTGCTTGGTGTGCACGGCGAGATAGCCGGCGTGCGGGCCACCGAAGCCCATCGGGACGCCGAACCGCTGCGTCGTGCCGAAACACGCGTCCGCACCCATCTCTCCGGGCGAGGTGAGCAGCGTCAGCGCCAGGAGATCCGCACCCACCGCGACGAGAGCGCCACGCTCGTGGGCATCCGCGATCATCGCAGCGTGATCGACGACCCGGCCCGACGCGCCGGGCAGCTGGGCGAGCACGCCGAAGAACTCGCCGTCGGGCAGCCCCCGTGTGAGGTCCGCCTCGACGATCTCGATGCCGAGCGGTTCGGCGCGCGTGATCACCACGGCGCGGGTCTGCGGGAACAGGTCGGTGTCGAGGACGAAACGCGGCGACTTGCTGCGCGAGGCACGGCGCAGCAGCGTCATGGCCTCGGCGGCGGCCGTGCCCTCGTCCAGCATCGACGAGTTCGCGATCTCCATGCCGGTCAGGTCGCCGACCATGGTCTGGAAGTTGAGCAGGGCTTCGAGGCGGCCCTGGCTGATCTCGGGCTGATACGGCGTGTAGGCGGTGTACCAGGCGGGGTTCTCGAGAATGTTGCGCACCAGCACCGGCGGGGTGAGGGTGTCGTAGTAACCGAGCCCGATCATCGAGGTCGCCACGGTGTTGCTCGCCGCGAGTGCGGACAGTGCAGCGAGCGCCTCGTGCTCCGTCAGCGGGGCGTCGAGCGCCTCGAGACCGGCCGCGACACCACCGGAGGTCGGGTCGAGGATGCTTGCCGGAACCGCGCGAGTGGCGAGTTCGTCGAGTGACCCGACACCCACGACCTCGAGGATGCGTGCCAGTTCGGCCGAATCCGGGCCGACGTGACGGTCGGCGAACGAATGGCTACGAGCGTCGATCAAGTGAACTCCCAGGCGGTTCGACGGGTGCAGGATGCGCTCCACGAATGGAACGGTCCTCCCCCTCTGTCGCCTGCTCGGGAGACCCGAGCGCCTGAGAGATTCAGCTGCCGCCGCATCCGCCGGATGTGCGCGCCTTTCCCCGTGGGCGGGTGGGTACTCCCACCGCTTTCCAGAGGCGTCGGAGCCCGTACGGTCCTGGGTGCCTGAGAGATTGACGGGGAGGTGTTGCTCCTTCGGCGCCCGAGCAGCAGCTACAGCTGCGCCCGGAACTCTCCCGCACGACGGCGACGCACCGTCAGTCTATGCCACGACCCGGAACCTGGACGAAAGCCCAGAACAGGCTAGCCGGTCTTGCGGTCGCCTCGGGTCTTGCGCCGCGAGGCGAGTTCGTCCTCGGGTGCCTGCGTGGCCTCGCCGCCGTCGGCACGTTCGGCCGGGAAGTCGGCGATCGTTCCGGTGAGTTCGCGCATCGCACCGCTGACTGCGATCCCGAAGACGCCCTGACCGCCCTGCAGGAGATCGACGACCTCCTCGGCGGACGTGCACTCGTAGACGGTGGTGCCGTCGGAGAACAGGGTGATGCGGGCGAGATCCCGCACGCCCCGCCGGCGCAGGTGGTCGACCGCCACACGGATGTTCTGCAGCGAGATCCCGGTGTCCAGGAGGCGCTTGACGATCTTCAGGACGAGGATGTCCTTGAACGAGTACAGGCGCTGGCTGCCCGACCCGGCGGCGCCGCGAATCGACGGGACGACCAGATTGGTGCGGGCCCAGTAGTCGAGCTGGCGGTAAGTGATGCCGGCGATCTGACACGCGATCGGCACGCGGTACCCGACGAGGTCGTCGGGAACGGAATCGTCGGGGAACAACCCGGGTTGCACGTCCTCGTCGACGTTCACCGCACCGATGGTCGCCTCGTCAGAGAGGTTCAACTGGTGCTCCTGCGGCCGATCTCCCACGGACTACTCCCTCTCGCGTGTTCAGCAGCGCTGACAGGCGCGGAGCCTCAAAGATTCCCCGCTACCTGCACATCGCTCACTCGTGACATCGAGTAAACCCGAACGGTGGATCCACTCAGGGTACGCCCCGCGCACACCGCGCGGCGGTCGTTCACAGCACGTGACGGTATGGCCTCGACGAACGGAGGTCAACGCGACGCGCCCAAGACCTCAACCTAAAGTTGAGGGTTAGGTCAGCCGTCAGTCGCCTTGAAATCATCCGGCGACACGGACTCGAGGAATTCCTTGAACTTCTCCACCTCGTCCTCGCGCTCGTCCGGCATCACCAGACCCGCCTCCGCGAGAACGGCCTCGTCCACATAGATCGGGACACCGATCCGCAGCGCTATCGCCACCGAATCCGACGGACGGGCCGAAACGCGAACATCGCCCTCGAACACCAGATCGGCGTAGAAGGTGCCGGCCTGAAGGTCGACGATCCGCACTTCCCGCAGGGTGTGACCGAAGGCCTCGAGTAGATCCTTGATGAGGTCGTGCGTGAGCGGGCGTGCGGGTTCCACCCCCTGCTGCTCCAACGCAATCGCCGTGGCCTCGGTCTGCCCGATCCAGATCGGCAGGTACCTGTCGCCGTTGCTTTCACGCAGAAGCAACACCGGCTGGTTCTGCGGCTGTTCGACACGGATTCCGATCACACGCATCTCACTCATCGCGTCCTCCACCTCGTACCGGTGACCGGGTCCACCTCGAACGGCGAACAAGCCCCGTTTGACGTACTGCCCCGATTCTATTCGAACCCGCTGCGGCCGTCAGCGATCGAGAGCCCCGCGCACGGCCGCCTTCACCAGGCAGGTGTGCAGGGTCAGGGACAGCGCCGCGAGCTCCCGCACCATCTCCTCGGCGCGATCCCGCGCACCCGCATCGCGACCCTTTGCGACGGGCCCGGCGATCTGCGCGACCAGGCCGGCCTCACGATCGGCGGCCAGTTTGAACGCCCGCAGGTGCCGGACCTCGAGACCGAACTCCGACATCGCCTTCGCGGTCCGTGACAGCGTCACGGCGTCCTCGTCGAAGAAGCCGGCGGCGCCGGGCACGACGAGCCCGCTGCGGAGCAGTTCGCCGAGGAAGCGTTCGTCGATACCCGACCGTGCGATCAGGTCGTCCCGGCTGATCCGCACCTCGCGATCGGCACGGAACTCCTCCGGCGACACCTCCCCGGGTGCCACCGCGAGGGTGCGCGGACGTCGGGGCAGCGAATCCACTGCCCCGACCGTCGCGACACCGCTGTCGATCGCCTCGAGCTGTTCCTTGATCACCTTGAGCGGCAGGTACTGATCCCGCTGCGCAGTGAGCACGAACCTCAGTCGTTCACAATCGGCGATCGAGAATCGCCGGTACCCCGACGGTGTCCGTTCCGGACTGATCAGCCCCTCAGCCTCGAGGAATCGGATCTTGGAGATCGTCACGTCCGGGAAATCCGGGCGCAGTCGATCGAGCACCGTGCCGATCGACATGCCTGTGGCGGCCTCCTGCCGGACGGCTGTCATTGGTTGCCCGCACCAGCCGCGGATTCGCCGATCTGCGGGCCGCCGGCGTTGCCGCGCGGTCCGGTCAGGAACACGAGGCGGAACTTGCCGATCTGCACCTCGTCGCCGTTCGCCAGGACGGCAGAGTCCACCGGCTCGCGGTTGACGTACGTACCGTTCAGGCTGCCCACGTCGACAACCTGGAACTCGTCGTCGTCCTGACGGAACTCGGCGTGCCGACGGCTCACCGTGACATCGTCGAGGAAAATGTCGCTGTCGGGGTGGCGCCCCGCGGACGTCGTCGGCTGGTCGAGCAGGAAGCGCGAGCCTGCATTCGGGCCCCTCTTGACGACGAGCAGCGCGGAACCGGCGGGCAGCCCCTCGACTCCGGAGACCGGAGCCTCAGCCGTCTGCGAGGACGAGCTGTCCATCTCGTTGAGAAAATCCGCACGGAAAACCGATGTGGTCTCGGCCGGCGTCTCCCCGTAAACCGCATCGTTGCCGTTCTCGCTCACCGTTTCTCCTCCTCAATCCGTTTACCCGGGAACGTTTTCTGTATTCCCGGGGTCACGCGGTACCACTCGGCCTCGACGAATCTCGGCCACCATCACATTGCGATGCGAATCTGCGCACCGACACGGCATCTCGCTCACCTCGACCGTACCCTGACAGTGGCGGTGCGTGTAGGCGGACAGGCCGGGCGACGACCCGCGAAATCCGGCGGAGTACTCCGCGAATCAGCTGCCGGAAACCGCGAGGTATCCCTCGGCGTCCAGGGTTCCGGCGAGCACCTCGTCCAGTCCGGCCTCGTCTTCGACCTCGAGGTCCACCAGCCAGCCGTTTCCGTACGGGTCGGAGTTGACCAGCTCGGGGCTGCCGTCCAGATCGGCGTTGACGGCAACGACTTTCGCCGTCAACGGCGCAAAGATGTCCGAAACGCTCTTCGTCGACTCCACCTCACCGAAGGAATCGCCGACGGTCACGTCGTCGCCCTCCGCCGGCAACTGGACGAACACGACATCGCCGAGCTGTGACTGCGCGAAGTCGGTGATACCCACGCGCACCGTCGTCGGACCCGTGCGCCGCACCCATTCGTGCTCTGCTGTGTAGCGCAGATCGGCGGGGGTAGCGAGCTCACTCACGGTGGCTTCCTTTCGGGGGCCGGCCCGACGAGCGGGCCGGAGAAGATCAGTTTCCGGGCTGAGCGTATTGGCGCGGTTTGATCTCCCGCAAGGCGGAGACGGTGACCTGCGGTGATTGCACGATCCGCAACTGTCCGCCGCTACGCGCGACGGTGTCGACCACGCCACCGGGGATGTTCAGGGCCGCCGCGAGCGTCGGCGGATCACCGATCGCCACGATCCGGAACGGGGCGGAGAGCCGGCGGCCGTCGACGGTGACGTTCCCACCCCCGCCGCTGACCCACGAGTCGACGCCGATGCGGATCGGTTCGGATCCGGAGCCGCTGATCTCGATCGCCTCCGCGCCAGCGGCGCGCAGCTCCTGGATGAGATCGACCAGTACCTCCGAGCCCACCGACGAGCCGGGGTCCTCGACCGTGAGGGTGACACCCGGACCGGTCGCCGCCACGGTGCCCACCTGGATCGACAGCGCGGACAACCGGCCTTTCGCCTCTTCCAATGCCGCACCGGAACTGCCGCCGCCGGCCTCGAGCTTCGACAGCGTCTGCTCCAGGCCCGCAATCTCCTGCCGGAGCGCAGCCTCGCGCTGGTTGAGGTTCCCCAGGACCGCGAGGAGGTCCGCGGGCCGCGCCGAATCCAGGTTGTCGCCCGAGCCGGTGCTGTTGACCTGTGTCGCGATCGCGACACCGAGCGCCGCCATCAGCAGCACTGCGAGCAGCCCGAACGCGAATCGGGATCGTGTCTTCGGACGCGTGGACGCGGGCATCTCGTGCCGGCCTTCGCTGCGGGGTCCGGCGGTCTCGGTGGCGTCGTCGGTCTTGTCGGTGATGTCGTCCTCGGGTGGCACGCCGATCACGCCCCGAACAGTCGACGCCGCAGCGCTGCCGCGTTGCCGAAGATCCGGATACCGAGGACGACGATGATCGCCGTCGACAGCTGTGTTCCGACGCCCAGCTGGTCGCCGAGCCACACGATCAGCGCCGCGACCAGGACGTTGAAGACGAACGAGACGACGAAGACCTTGGAGTCGAAGATCCCGTCGAGGTACGCGCGCAGCCCGCCGAACACGGCGTCGAGCGCGGCGACCACGGCGATCGGCAGATAGGGCTGGACGGCGTCGGGCACCTGCGGGCTGAAGACGATCCCGAGCGCGATGCCGGCGACGAGCGCGAGCACTCCGTAGAGCGCGTATCCACCTTTCACGGTGCCCCCGTTTCCTGTGCGAATCTCACTTCACGACCGGCCGCTGCCGGGAGCTGCAGGTCGTCGGACTCGGCGATGGTGAATCCCACGCCGTACAACTGCTGAACCGTCGACATCCTGAGATAGGCGTCACTCACCACGAAACCGGTCTGCAGCTTGCGCGGTGGACCGATCGCCGACACCCGGTAGGGAGACGGCACCGGCTGGTTGTCGACGAGCATCGCCCCGCCCGCCTGACGGATCGTGACGGCCGGCCCGACGCGCACATCGCCCACGGCGACGGCCTCGGCGCCACTCGCCCACAGCGCGTTGACGACCGACTGCAGGTCGCGGTCGAGGACCCCGGCCTGTGGGGAGCCGGGGACACGTTGCGACGAGTCGGACAGGTCGGGCCTCGCCGCGGGGTCGGTGAGCGTGACGACCAGACCGGGCCCGTGCACCGGTTCGGCGGCCGCGGAGGCCTCGAGGGTGCGCAACTGGTCGAGGACCTGAGCGCCCTCGGTGTCGCCGGCGAGCACGGATGCCCGGAGGTCGTCGACGCGGACGGTCAGCTCGTCCCGCCCGGTGGCCAGACCGCGCCCACGGTCCTCGGCGTCGCGCACCTTCGTCAGCATCTCGGTACGGGTCTGATCGACATCGGATGCGGACGAGGTCGCCTGCGCGTAGGAGATGCCGAACACCAGACCGACGAGTACTGCGCCGAGCGAGATCCACGCCCCCGCGGCGATGCGGGTGGGCTTCGAGTGACCCTGTTCCCGGTCCTCCGCCGCGCCGGCGTAGCCGGGGTCGAGGTGGTCGTTCATGAGCGACTTCAGTAGCGACGGAACCGGGTTCCGCCGCACCGGCCTGGGCGTACCTGTCACGGGCCGCTCCGGGTGACGGCCCGCGGGACCGTGCGGGCCACCGCGGCCGCCTTCGCGATGTACAGGCCGGCCGTCCAGACGTAGAGCACTGTGCCCCAGATCAGCAACGCGTATCCCCACGGGTTCGCGATCGTCGCGAATCCCCAGTCGAGTTGTGCCGCCAGCAGGAGCGGGAGCGCGAACATCAACGCGAACGTCGCAGCCTTACCGAGGTAGATGACGTCCGGCGGCGGAAGCCCGCGGCGACGGTAGACCGGCAGGGTGAAGGCCAGGATCAGGTCCCGGCCGATCAGGATGGCCGCCACCCACCACGGGATGATGTCGCGGGCGACGAAGGCGATCAACGTCGTGATCACGTACAGCCGATCGACCAGCGGATCGAGCAGCGCGCCCAGCCGCGACATCTGGTTCAGCAGGCGGGCGAGCTTGCCGTCGGCCCAGTCGGTGAAGCCGCTGAGCATCAGCACCGCCAACGCCCAGCCGTCGGCCTGCGGACCGAGCATCAAGTACAGGAACAGCGGGACGCCGGCGAGGCGGATCACGCTGAGAAGATTCGGGATGGTGAGGATGCGATCGGCGTCCGGCTCCGAGCCCACGTTCTGTCCTACCGCGTCCACCAACGATCCTCTCGGCTTCCCGTCCCTGTCGCAGGCCAGCTTTCCACACCCGGGGTGCCATTTCAGGGACCGACCGTTCGGAGCCTGCCCGGTTCAGAGACCCAGCTCGCAGCGGGGGACCCGCGCGAGCGTTCCGGCGGTGAGGCTGCCGAGGTAGAGCCAGTCCGGCGTCACACGGACACCGGTCACGGGCGAGTAGCTCCCCTTCCCGCCCTGCAGGCTGTGCACCACGCGTCCGGTGCCGTCGAGTCCCAGTACCCAGGCCCGGTGTTCCGGGTCGGGTTGCAGGACGCTCGGGAGATTCGCGGTGAGGACCCGCAGGCTCGGGTACGGCGCCACCCTGTCGAGCAGCGCCATCCGCGGGCTGTACAGAGCCAGCCAGAAGATGCCCTCGACGGTCTGCGACGTGACGTTGTCGGGGATTCCGGGGAGGTTGTCCGCCCAGACCGAGACCGCCCCGGCCCGCGGGCCGGTCAGCTCCACGCGCTGGATCCGGTACGAGCCCGTCTCGGCGACGATCACGTAGGACTCGTCGGCGGCGAGGCCGACCCCGTTCGCGAACTGCAGGCCGTCGGCGAGCAGATCGATCTCGCCGGTGCGCGGATCGAACCGGAGCAGCCGGCCGGTGCCGCTGTGTTCGAGCAGGTCGAGCCGGTGATCGGCGACGGTGAACCGCGCCGACGAATCGGTGAAGTACACGACGCCGTCCCGGCCGACTGCGGAGTTGTTGCACGCCAGCAGTGGACGGCCCAGCGCCGAGTCCGTGAGCAGTTCGACGCGCCCGGTCTCGTCCACCCGCAGCAGCCCGCGTTCGCAGTCGCACACCAGGTAGCGGCCGTCGTCGAGAACCTCGACGCCGAGCGGACGGCCACCGGTGTGCGCGAGTTCGGTGGCGCGTCCGGCAGCGTCGAACCGCCACAGCCGACCATCGTCGCCGCCCGTGATCACCCGGCCGTCGCCGTCGACGGCCACGTCCTCGGGTCCGCGGCCGGTGGGCAGCCGCCACTGCTCGGAGCCGTCGAGCTGGTGTCCGGGTGCGAACGGTCCGGTCTCGGCGGGCGCGGGCGGCGGCTGCCACGCGACCGGTTCGATGCCGGTGCGGTCGAGGGCACGCAGGACCGTCCGCAGAATGCTCACGAGCCCGACGCTAGTCCGGCGCGCGAGCGCTCACGCGGGTTTCAGCGCCATGCGAAGGCCGGTTGTGCGAACGACGCGACCCGGGTGTGCCGCCCGTGGAGCACCACCTCGCAGAACTGATGGATCACCGCACCGGTGGGGGCGTGGATGTGCTCGCCGCGGAAGGGCCAGCACGCGACGCGCTCGGTGGATCCGGGGATCGTCGTGTACTGCGCCGGGACGTCGAGTTCGTCCAGCGCGACCGAGAACACGTGGGCCACCTCGTCCGGGCTCGGCACCACGGACGCGATCGACTGCCCCGACCACACCACGTACGGGGTCATGATGTAGCCGGAGTGGGTGACGAAGTCGTCGAGCCGCCCGAGCACGTCCTCGGGGCCGACGTGCACCCCGAGTTCCTCACCGAGCTCGCGCAGGGCCGCGTCCTGTGCCGTCTCCCCCGGATCGAGCCGGCCGCCGGGCAGCGCGAACTGGCCCGCGTGGGCGCGCATCTTCGAGGGCCGCAGCGTCAAGGGGAACACCGGAGCACCGTCCTCGCCACGCATGACCGCGATCGCGACGGCTGCCTCACGACGGCCGGCGCGGGCCGCCGATTCGGGTTCGAAGGCCCGCAACGCGAGTTCGATCCGCTCCCGGGTGTCGCTCGTCGAATCCGCCATGACCGCCTCCTGCGCGTCGAACCGTTGTTCGCCCGATCATGCCCCAACCGCCTGCCGACCTCGCTATCGTGAAGCCCTGCGATGGGGGTCCTGCAATGCCCATGTCACCGCGATCGATCATCCGCCGCACAGTGGGTGGCTCGGCCGCAGCGTGTGCCGCGGCCACACTCCTCGCGGCACCCACTCCGGCGAATCCGGCGCCTGCCGATCCGATGCCCTGTGCGTGGCGGTTCATGTCCGACGGCCAGTCGCTGAACGTCGCTTTCCCCGACACCGACGCCACGTACTGGGTCCTGCCCTACGTGCTGGGCCCCCAGGATTCCGTCGAGCTGTCCGGCGCCTACCCGTCGGCCCGCTACTTCTCCCTCAACACCTACGGCACGGACCTCGACACGATCGACACGTTGCGGGACGACCAGATCCTTCCCGATCCCGGGAGCGGGAATCCCTTCGCCGACGCCGCTGACCGCGCGCTGCCACCCGATCAGCGCCGCTGGCACGCGACGCTCGTGCCCGGTCCGGCCGATCCGGCGCGCAACGAGATTCGGGCTCTGCGCGCCGACGCCGCGCCGATCGGGTTCCTGATCATCCGGGTCTACGTTCCCGACGATCCGGGATCGCTCAGCGGCGGCGTGCCGTTGCCGAACGTCACCTACCGACGCGGTGGGGCAAGCGTGCCCGTGCAGCCGTGCGCGCAGCCGTTCGATCCGGACTCGTTCTCGGGCCCGGTCGCCGATGTCGCTCGACGCGGAGTGGACCGGGCGATCGAGGTGGCCGCGTCGGGCGCCTTCCGCAGCGACACCCCCGAGGCGGTGTTCGTGAACCCGGCAAGCACGTCGGGCCTGTTCCCGAACGGGGACAACAAGTACATCGCCGCGGAGCTCACGCACCAGCCCGGGCGGGTCGCCGTGGTGCGCGGCAAGTCGCCGTCCTTCCCCGACACCCGGGCGGGCGTGTCCGCGATCGCTCCGGATCGCCAGGTGCGCTACTGGTCGATGTGCCAGAACGACCTGGTCTCGCCGTACCCGGTGGTCGCGTGCGCGGCCGACTTCCAGACCCGGCTCGACGACGACGGCTGGTACACGTTCGTCGTCGGCGCCCCGGAGGACCTGCCGGCGGTCGTGGACTCGACGGTGACGGTGCTGCCGTGGGGTTCGACCGACGTCCCGAAGAAGGCCTTGATCCTGCGGAACATGTTGCCGTCGCCGGACTTCTACCCCACGTCGATCCAGGTGTCACAGTCCACCGGCACCGATCCCGCCGTCTCGATGGGCGCCTACTACCCCACCGTCGCCTACTGCTCGGCATCGACGTTCGTCGAGCGAGGCTACGACGCCTGCATCGGAGGCCCGCAGTCGTGAACTACGACATCCGGATTCGCGACATCGACGCACAACCGACCGGCGTCGTCGACGGCAATGTCGACGTCGACTCCATCGCCGCGTTCCTGGGCCCGGCCTTCGCGGAGGTGGCGCGCGCCGCGGCAGATCAGGACATCACGATCACCGGACCGCCCTTCGGACGGTTCCGGCCCCGGCCCGACGGCATCTGGAACGTCGAGGCGGGCTTCCCGCTCGAGCACCCGATCACACCGACCGGGCGGGTCGAGCCGGCGTCGCTGCCGGCGGGCCCTTGTGCGAGCACACTGCACATCGGCAGCTACGACACGGTCGAGTCCGCCTACATCGCGCTGACCGAGTGGATCGCCGAGCACGACTACGCCACAACCGGTGAGCCGTGGGAGTGCTATCTCGACGACCCCGACGTCCCCCGACCCCGCACCGAGATCCTCATGCCGATCGTGCGGCCCGACCCGAGCACGAACTGACCACGCCCCGGAAAAGATCTTGTCGCCCTGGTAGGGCAAGATTCGGCATCGTGATTCGCTCGGCCCGTTTCGGCTTCTTCTCCGCGCTCTCCGCCTCCGCTCTGATCCTCACGGGTTGCAGCAGCACTCCCACCGACGGGGAGCCCGTCGTCATCGCTCACACCACTCCGGACGCGACCACCTCGGCCGCCCGGACGGAAGCCACCGCGACCATCCGTGCGACACCGCGCAGTTCGACCTCGGGGCCCACGACATCGACCGCAGGCGACTCCCCCGCCGTCGTCGCGCCGCCCGCGCTGGACACCGAACCGAGCAGCACTCTCAGCGGCGAGGACATCCTGTTCCTGTCGTACATCACCGAGTTCACACTGATGGAGAAGTCCGAGAGCGACCAGATCCGTCTGGGCCTGTCCATGTGCAACTCGCTGTACCGCGGGCAGAGCAAGCCCGAGCTGACCACCGAGTACCTCGGCGACGGCCGATACACCACGGCGGAGGTCGCCAACGTACTCAGCGCCGCGACGGTCGCGTACTGCCCCGATTTCGTCTGAGCACGATTCGATGAGCGAACAGATCCCGTACGACGCGATGCGCCGACTCCTCGGCCTCCCCGAAGCGCCTGCACGAACACCCGCCCCGTGGGCCGTGCGCAGGATCCGCGGTGGAGACGGCGCCGAACAGTGGGGCGTCTGGCAACGCGGGCAGAGCGCTCCGCAGTACCGCTTGGTCGAGGCGTTTCCGGCGTGGACGGATGCGATCTGCGCGGTCACCCGCAACGGTAGGGAGACACGGCACCGATAGGCGCGCCCGACCGCCTCGTGTGGACGGTGGCTCCCTTTCGATGTGCGTTCGAATTGCGTGCGGGAGCCACCGCCTGCGACATCCCTGGGTTGCGTTCAGGAAGGGGACGTCGCTACCACTCGAGTCAGGAGGCGAGCAGTAAGTTGGACGCTAGTCCAACTCGCGGCCGCAAGGAGCCGCACCCCTGCGCATTCACCCCCGAAATCACCCTTGTCGGAGCCCGCCACGCCACCGCTCCGCGTGCAGGGGCGCCACAGAACCCAGGGGAATCCCGACGGGCTCGACATGCCCTGGTCCGACGCTACACTTCAAGATCAACTTCGTTGTTAGTGTTGCCGTATCGCGCCATGCCGGAAGCGTTGGACGCGCGGCCGGAAGCGTGTGTGCGGCAAGGATCGAACCTGCGAAGAGGAGACGGGCGTCGTGCCTCAGCCACAGGCACCCGTGTTGTGCCGCAACAGGATTTTTCCGGCCCTGTCCGAAGGGCCGGCATTGGTGGTCGTTCACGGCTCCAGGTTCTCCGGGAAGACCACCCTCGTGACGACATGGTTGGGGACGAACCCGGTTCCCGACTCCGAGATGCTGTCCATTGCCGCGCCCGGCGGCGAGGTCGACCCGCTGGACTACTGGTCCCAGGTCCTCGCCGAGGCGGCGGCCCGCACCGCCCGCCGCGAGAGAAACGGTTCGTCGCCCTTCGAAGCCCTGTGCATCCTGTTCGAGGAACTCGACAGCCCCATGACCCTCGTCCTCGACGGGGTCCATGTTCTCGACGCGGCCGAGGAGCACGTCCGAGAACTCCTCGACCGCGGTCGCCGGTTGCGAATCATCGTCACCACGCGGGTGAGGGGCAGCTGGTACGAACTGGTCGACGAACACCGAGATCGCGCGGCGGTGGTGACGCCCGCCGACCTGGCCTTCACCGCCAGTGAGACGGCGGCGTTCTTCGCGATGCACGCGGCACCCCACGATCTGCGCTCGGCGCAGTGGATCACACGTCGCACCGGCGGGTTGCCGGCATTGATCGACGCCGTCCGCGCCGCCACGTCCGCGGTCGACGCGGATACCGATCCGAGCACCGGAGTGCACGAGGACTTGATCGACGGCCTCATCGACGGCGCAGTCGACGAGTCGGTCGCCCGCGCGCTGTCCGACGATCCCGCCCTGGCACCGGTATCTCTCCTCGTCACGCTGTCGGCGGCCGCGCACCCCTTGACTCCCGCGTCACTCGCCGCGATTGCCGATACCGACGATGCGATGCACCTCGACGCCTGGGAGGCTGCCGGCATCGTCGAACAAGCACCGCCCACGGAACGGCAGGTCTGGCTGTACCCGGAGGCGATCAGGGAATCACTGCTCCGGACGGCCGTCCGGAACCATCCCGGAGAGCTGCGCCGTACCAGGGCCGCCCTGGTCCGGTTCTGGCTCGACCGGGCGGAGCCGCACACAGCGCTGGCACACGCGATCGACGCCGAGGACTGGACGCACGTCCTTGACATCGTCGGCGAACACTGGACCTCGCTGTACACCGGAGGATTCCTCGACACCCTCGGCGCCGCGTTGATCGCGCGTATCCCCGACGAGATCGCCCGAGATCATCCGACGATCGTGGCCATTCGCCGCCTCCACCGGCATTTCGCCGCGCCGCGGGACATCCCGGTGGCCGCCACCGGACCCGGGAACGTGTCCGTTGTCTCATCCGACACCGCGACGGCCACCGCCGAGGCGATGTTGCGTGTGATGGCACTGCGGATCGAGGGTCGCTTCGCGGAGGCAGCAGCGCTCTGTAATCCCCTCGCCACCGCGCCGGTACCGGTGTTCGACGCACTCGAGGATCGGGTGCGGCACGCGTATGCGTTCCTCTACCTGCATATCGGAATCACCTACCAGCTCGTCGACCGCATCGACGAGGCGGCCTCGATGTTCCGGCGCGCATACAGCGCCGGGGCCGGCATGTTCGTCGAGCGGGATGCGGCCGGCAAGCTCGCGCTGGCCTATGCCATCCGTGGCGCCTGCACCGATGCCCAGCGATGGATCGACGAGGAACAGCAGCATCCCCGGCTGCCCGCGGAGAGTGAACGACTCGTGCGGACAGCGGGTATGGTCGCGGGCGCCCTCACCGCGCTGGACCGACTCGAACCGAGCACGGCACTGGAGGTGCTCACCGATCTCGGCTCCCCCGCCGACAACGAAGAGTACTGGGGCTTCGTGCTGTACGTGCACGGCCAGCACGCACTGCTGACCGGGATGCCCGCCGACGGCCTGCGACAGATCGACGATCACCGCCGCCGCTATCCCACCCTGCACGGCGACTCCGCGGTGGCCGGCCCACTGCTCGATGCGGTCCGCGCCGACCTGCATCTGGCGCTCGATGAGGTCGAGCAGGCCAGGAAACTGGTGGGACAGTCCGTCCACCCGCTCACCGCTGCCGCTCGTGCACGGATCCATCTCCTTACCGCGGATCCCGCGACCGCCGAGGCGATCGTCCTCGAGTACCGAAGCGATACCCGTTGCACCGCACGCGATTCGATGGAACTCGCCGTCATCGGCGCCGCCGCCGCGTACGCCTGCGGAAATCCCACCGCAGCCCGGCGACACCTGAACCACGCGATCACGCTGTCCCGGCAGACCGGACTGCTACGGCCGTTCACCATGATCGCGCCGTCGATGCTCCAGGACATCAGCGCACTCGGTATCGATCTGCCGGTGGACGTCCGTGCCACGACGGCCGAGTTCAGTGCCTTCCGGACGGCTTTGTCCTACGTCCGGTTGACCCGGCAGGAGCAGATCGTCCTCTCCGCACTGATCGCAGGCAAGACGACCACCGCGATCGCGAAGGCGCGGTTCGTCAGTGTCAACACGATCAAGTCACAGACACGCTCGCTGTATCGGAAACTCGGCGTGCACTCGCGCAGGGAGGCCGTCGACATGGCCCGCCGCTTGGGTCTCGGCTGAGCCGACTCCATCCGCAAGCAGAGAAACAGAAAATGCCCCAGGCGAGACATTATCTCGCCTGAGGCATTTCTCGGTCGGGCTGACAGGATTTGAACCTGCGACCACTTGACCCCCAGTCAAGTGCGCTACCAAGCTGCGCCACAGCCCGTCCACGCCCTCGTTCGGGCGCCACAGAAGATTACAACAGTGTCGCTCCGGAAAGCGAATCGGCAGGTAAACGGCCACTTTCGGGTTCTCGACGACCAAACCGCGCGGGTTCTGCCATCGCCGCGCAGCGAATCCATGACGAATTGCTGTGCGACTCCGGCAGAACCCGTGCGATCATGGCGATCAACGCTTGTTGCGGTCCCGCTTCTCCCGCACCCGCACCGAGATGCGGACGGGGCTGCCGTCGAAACCGAACTCCTCACGCAGGCGACGCTCCAGGAACCGGCGGTAGCCGGCCTCGAGGAAGCCCGTGGTGAAGAGCACGAACGTCGGCGGTCGGGTACCGGCCTGGGTCGCGAACATGATGCGGGGCAGACGACCGCCACGCATCGGCGGCGGCGTGGCCGCCACGACCTCCTTGAGCCATGTGTTGAGGCGTCCGGTGGGGATGCGCTTGTCCCACGACTCCAGCGCTGTGTCGAGCGCGGGAACGAGCTTCTGGACGGCGCGACCGGTGTGCGCGGAGATGTTGACCCGCTGCGCCCACGGCACACGGACCAGTTCGCGGTCGATCTCCTTCTCCAGCATCAGGCGCCGGTCCTCGTCGACCAGGTCCCACTTGTTGAAGGCGAGCACCAGCGCACGACCCGTCTCGGCGACCATGCTCAGGACGCGCAGGTCCTGCTCGGTGATCGGCTTCGACGCGTCGATCAGCAGGATCGCGACCTCGGCGGCCTCGATCGCGCCCTTGGTCCGCAGCGACGCGTAGAACTCGTGCCCGCTGGCGTGGTTGACTTTCTTGCGCAGGCCCGCGGTGTCGATGAACTTCCACACCTTGCCGCCGAGTTCGACCAGCGAGTCGACGGGGTCGACGGTGGTACCGGCGACATCGTGGACCACCGAGCGCTCGTCGCCCGACAGCTTGTTGATCAGGCTGGACTTGCCGACGTTCGGCTTGCCGACCAGCGCCACCCGTCGCGGGCCCTGACCGCCGGTGCCCTCGCGCGGGGTCTCCGGCAGAACCGCCAGGACGTCGTCGAGCAGGTCGCCGGTACCGCGGCCGTGGATGGAGCTGACGGGGCGCGGCTCGCCGAGTCCGAGCGACCACAGCGAGGCCACCTCGGACTCGGTGCGGCTGTCGTCGACCTTGTTGGCCACCAGGATCACCGGCGTCTTCGAGCGGCGCAGCACCCGGGCCACCGCCTCGTCCGTCGCGGTCGCACCGACGACGGCATCGACGACGAGCAGGATCGCGTCCGCGGTCTGCATCGCCAGCTCGGCCTGCCGGGCCACCGACTGCTGCAGTCCCTTGGCGTCGGGCTCCCAGCCGCCGGTGTCCTGCACCATGAACCGGCGTCCGGCCCAGTTGGCGTCGTACGAGACGCGGTCACGGGTCACGCCCGGGATGTCCTCGACGACGGCCTCACGTCGGCCGATGATGCGGTTGACGAGCGTCGACTTCCCGACGTTCGGCCGCCCGACCACCGCGAGGGTCGGTACCGCGATGTGGTCTTCGCTGTCCTCACCGTCGACCAAGTCGGCGAGATCCCAGTCGGACTCCTCGCTCCAGATTCCGTCGCCGGCGTACTCGATCGCCGTCGAATCTCCAGAAAAACCGTCGGTCACTGCACTGCTCCAGTTCTGTCGCCTACTACCAGCAGCAACCTGCCGATCACGTCTTCGATACCCAGTTCGCTGGTGTCCACCGTCACCGAATCCTCCGCGGGACGCAACGGAGATACCGCGCGCGTGGAATCGAGGTGGTCGCGACGCTGCACGTCGGCGAGGACGGCGGCGAAGTCGTCACCGCGCCCCTCGGCGATGTTCTGGGCGTTGCGTCGCGTGGCCCGCGCCTCCGCGGAGGCGGTCAGGAAGATCTTCACGTCCGCGTCCGGGAGCACCACGGTGCCGATGTCGCGGCCCTCGACGACGATCCGACCGGCCTGCCGGACGATTCGGCGCTGCAGGTCCACCAGGAACGTCCGCACCTCGGGCACCGCGGACACCGCGGACACCGCCTGGGTGACGGCCGCGCCGCGGATCTCGTCGGTGACGTCCTCGCCGTCGAGTTGCACGCCGTCGGCCTGCGGATCGGTCCCGATCGTCAGCGGCAGCGTCGCCGTCGCCGCCGCGATCGCGGCGGGATCCGTCACGTCGACACCGCGGCGCAGCACGTGCAGCGTCGCGATCCGGTACATCGCACCGGTGTCGAGGTAGCGCGCGCCGAGGCTGGTCGCGACGCGGCGCGACACGCTCGACTTACCGGTGCCCGACGGGCCGTCGATCGCGACGACCAGTGGGGTCGGTGCGGTCACAGACCCACCGCCCCGTAGAGGCCGCCGACCTCGCCGCGGCCAAGGACACGCAGGGTGCCGGGACGGCCGTCACCGAGTGCGACGTTGCCGATGTCGGTGCGGACCAGACGCACCACCGGGTGCCCGACCGCATCGAGGAGGCGGCGCACGATGTGCTTGCGACCTTCGTGCAGGACGATCTTCACCAGCGACTTGCCGCCGTTGACGTCGAGGAGCGTGAACGCGTCGACCTTCGCGGGGCCGTCGTCGAGCTCGACACCGGCCTTGAGCTTCTTGCCGAGATTGCGGTCGACGACGCCGTTGACCGTCGCCAGGTACGTCTTCGGTACCTCGAACGACGGGTGCATCAGTCGGTGTGCGAGGTCGCCGTCGTTGGTGAGCAGGATCAGCCCTTCAGTGTCGGCGTCGAGCCGTCCGACGTGGAAGAGGCGCTGACCGGCGGAGACACGCTCGGACACGATGTCGCCGATGCACGGTCGGCCCAGGTCGTCGGACATCGTGGACTGCCAGCCCCGCGGCTTGTTCAGGGCGATGTGGACGAGGTCCTTCTTCACGACCACGCGGATACCGTCGACGCGGACGACCGCGTTCTCGGGATCGACCCGCAGGCCCTGTTCGAGGACGATGCGGCCGTCGACCTCGACGCGGCCCTGGTCGATGAGTTCTTCGGCTGCGCGGCGGGAGGCGACGCCGGCCTGCGCGAGTACCTTCTGCAGCCGCACCCCGTCACCCTTCATGGGTGCGAGATCGCGATCGATCTCCGCGTACTGGTGGCGGGCAGGCTTGGCGTTGCTGATCTTCGGTGCCTGCGCGGACGTCTGCGCGCGCTGCGGCTTCGCCGACTTCGGCTTCCCCCGCTTGTTCAGCGGCTTCTTGGAAGCTGCCTGGGGGCGGCCTGTCGTCGGCTTCTTCTTGCGGTCCGGTGTGCCATCACGGCGAGCGGGCTTGTTCACTTTTGATCCCTGTCAGTCATCTGGGTCGATCTCGGGGTCCGGCGCGTTCGCCGACCCCGTTCGGGGTGTTGCCTTGTCCATTCTCGCAAATCGTGGGTCCGCTTCGAGGCTCTCGGTAATGTCATCGATCACATCGACGTCCGGAAGCAGGGGCGCGAGGGGCGGCAAATCGGTCAACGACGCCAGTCCGAGACGTTCGAGGAACAGTTCGGTGGTCGCGTACGTGGTCGCGCTCGTGTCCGGATCGAGGCCCGCCTCGGTGATCAGACCGCGGGCCAGCAGGGTACGGATCACACCGTCGACGTTGACACCACGGACGGCACTGATCCGGGCCCGCGTCAACGGCTGCCGGTAGGCGATCACCGCGAGCGTCTCGAGCGCGGCGCGGGTGAGCTTGGACCGGGCGCCGTCGAGCAGCAGCCGTTCGACGTAGGGCGCGAACTCGTTGCGGGTGTAGAACCGCCACCCGTCCCCGGCGTAGCGCAGGTCGATACCGCTGCCGCGGGCGGTGAGGTCGGCGGACATCGTCCGCAACGCCGTGGCGACCCGGGCCGTCGGGACGCCGAGGGCGTCGGCGAGCAGAGCCGGCGCTGCCGGTGTGTCCAAGACCAGCAGCATCGACTCGAGCGCTGCCGCGAGCCGGTCGTCGGACAACCCGGTGAACTCGTCCTCGAACGGACTCAGATCGTCGGTGTCGACTGACGTCATTCGTAGTCCTCCTCACTCGCAGGGGCCGACCGGTCCTCGCCGGTCCAGCTCACCAGCAGATCACCCAGCGGCTCGGGCTGCTCGAACAGCACCGACCGCTCCCGGTAGAGCTCGAGCAGCGCCAGGAACCGCGCCACGATCTTCACCTGGCTCTCGCAGTCGACGATCAGGTCCCCGAACGGGGCCCAGACGCCGACGCCGCGCTCCCTGAGCAGTTCGAGGATGCGCACCGCTTGTTCCGGCACCGACACCGTCGGGACGTGCAGGTGATCGAGCCCGACGGTCGGAACCGGGCGGGGCCGGAACGCGGTCGCGGCGATCTCCGCGAACTGCCGCGGATCGACACCCAGCAGCACCTCCGGAAGCAGTCCGACGAATCGGTCCTCGACCGACACCGACCGCGGGTAGCGGCGGAGTGCGGCGGTCTCGAGCTCTCCGAACAACTGCGCCACCTGCTTGTAGGCGCGGTACTGCAGCAGGCGGGCGAACAGCAGGTCACGCGCCTCGAGCAATGCCAGGTCCTCGTCGTCGTCCACCTCGCCGGCGGGCAGCAGTCGCGCCGCCTTCAGATCCAGCAGCGTGGCCGCCACCACCAGGAACTCGGTGGTCTGATCCAGGCCCATCTCGCTGCCGAGGCTGCGGGTGTACGTGATGAACTCGTCGGTCACCTCCGCCAGAGCCACCTCCGTCACGTCGAGCTGGTGCTGACTGATGAGCGTCAGCAGCAGATCGAACGGTCCCTCGAAATTGCGCAGGCGCAGCCGGAATCCGGGCTGGTCTCCGACCGGCAGGTCCGCAGGGGCCGCCGCTACGACATCCGTACTCACATCGCTACCGGCCGGAACGGTGGATCACCTCGCGGGCCAGCGCCCGGTAGGCCTCGGCACCGCCCGACTTGGGCGCCCATGTGATGATCGGCTCCCCCGCCACACTGGTCTCCGGGAACCGCACCGTCCGGTTGATGACCGTGTCGTACACCAGGTCTCCGAACACCTCCACGACCCGCGACATCACCTCGCGAGCGTGCAGCGTGCGGCTGTCGAACATGGTCACGACGATGCCCTCGAGCGTCAGCCGGGGATTGAGGCGGTCCCGGACCTTGTCGACGGTGTCGTTGAGCAGCGCGAGACCGCGCAGCGAGAAGAACTCACACTCCATCGGGATGATCACGCTGTCGGCGCACGCGAGCGCGTTCACGGTGAGCAGACCCAGCGACGGCTGGCAGTCGATCAGCACGTAGTCGTAGCGGTCGAGCACCGGATGCAGCACGCGTCCGAGCGTCTGCTCGCGACCGACTTCGGTGACGAGCTGGATCTCGGCGGCCGACAGGTCGATGTTGCTGGGCAGCAGGTCGAGTCCGTCGATCCGGGTGCGCATCAGGACGTCGTCGACGGAGGTGCGCTCCACCAGCAGGTTGTGGACTGTCAGATCCAGATCATGGTGTGCCACACCGAGACCCGCGGACAGCGCACCCTGCGGGTCGAGATCCACCAGCAGGACACGGCGTCCGTACTGGGCGAGCGACGCGCCCAGATTGATCGTCGACGTCGTCTTCCCGACGCCACCCTTCTGGTTGCACATCGCGATGATCCGGGCGGGTCCGTGACCGCTGACGGAGGCCGGTTCGGGGACCTCGCGCAGCGGGCGTCCGGTGGGCCCCAACGGCGCCTCCGGCTCGGTCTTTACGGCCTGCTCGATGTCGACCTTCTCTGCATATGACAGCGCGCCCCTGGAATACGGGTGCGCTGGGTCCGCCTCCGGCGGCTGCGGTATCACCACGGTCCGATGCTCCCCGTCCTGTTGATCCCGTCCTGTCGATAGCTGATGCCGTAACGCTACCGCTTCGTGATCTCAAACGACTGCCAACACGCAACCGCGTCAACGCGCGCGGGGATGGGCCTGCGCCCACACTTCGCGAAGGGCACCCACCGTGACCATGGTGTATATCTGCGTCGTGGTCACCGAGGCGTGTCCCAGGAGTTCCTGGACGACGCGGACATCCGCGCCGCCGTCGAGCAGGTGCGTCGCGAACGAGTGCCGCAGCGTGTGCGGCGACACCGCGACCGTGATCCCGGCCTTCTCCGCCGCGGTGTGCAGGACCTGCCAGGCGCTCTGCCGGGACAACCGCCCGCCGCGGACGTTGAGGAACAGGGCCGGCGTACCCCGAACCGACAGTGCGGGACGCCCCCGCACCAGGTAGGTGTCGATCGCGGCGATCGCGGGCCGTCCGACCGGGACGACCCGCTCCTTCCCGCCCTTGCCGCGCAGCAGCACCGAACGCGAATCGGTGTCGAGGTCGTCGACGTCCAACCCCACCGCCTCCGAGATGCGCGCGCCGGTCGAATAGAGCAACTCGAGCAGCGCACGGTCGCGCAGGGTGCGCGGGTTGTCGGAGGCGCCGTCCCCGCCGGCTGCGTCCAGGACCGCCAGCACGTCGTCGAGCGGCAAGGATTTGGGCAGACGACGTCCCGGCGTGGGTGGCTTCACCGCCCGGGCGACATCGACCGACGTCACGCCCTCCGCGGCCGCGAACCGGTGCAGACCGCGCACCGCGATCAATGCCCGCGCTGCCGAACTCGCGGCGAGCGCGACCGTGCCGGTCTCGGGGTCGCCCTTACGCAGGGACACCACGAACTCGCTGACGTCGACCTCACCGACCGAACGCAGATCCTCGATACCGCGGGACGCCAGGAACCGGGCATACCGGTCCAGGTCCCGCCGGTAGGAACTGAGGGTGTTGCGCGCCGCACCGCGCTCGACGGCCAGGTGGTCCAGGTACGTGCCGATCTGGCCCCCGAGCGCCGTCATACCGATCCGCGGTCCGCCCCGCCGTGCTTCCGGCGCGCGAACGTCCCGGGTCGGTCGACCCAGTCCGCGTCCGCCGGACGCAGGACGTCGCCCCGTGCACGGGCCGCCGCGAGCGCGAGGATGCCCGACACCGCGGTCGCGTTCACGATCTCGCCGCGCAGCGCCATCGTCACCGCGTCGTCGAGCGGGACGCGGACGATCTCGAGGTCGGCCTCCTCGTCGTGCGCGTCCGGACGTCCGACGTCGTGCAGGCCCTCCGCCAGGAACACCCGCACCGACTCGTCCGTGAACCCCGGAGACAACGCGACATCGACCAGCACCGACCATCGGTCGGCGGCCAGTCCGGTCTCCTCGACGAGTTCCCGACGCGCCGCATCCAACGGCACCTCATCGGGCTCGTCGAGCAGACCGGCCGGCAACTCCCACAGTCGGCGACCCAGCGGGTGCCGATACTGCTTGATCAGAACCAGCCGGTCGGCGTCGTCGAGCACCGCCACGGCAACTGCCCCGTGGTGCTCGACGACCTCCCGATCGGCTTCTCGCCCGCCGGGCATCGCGACCCGGTCCACGCGCAGGGCCACGATCGCCCCGCTGTACACGTCGCGTGAGTCGACCGTGTCGAACTCGTGCTCCCCCGGCAGGCTCATCCGGGTGCGCTATCCGACGCTGTCCGCGGTGGCCGGATCGGCCGGTGCGTCCGCAGCTGCGTCGACCGGCGTCTGCAGTCCGGCCTTGCGGTCGAGGGCAGCACCGACGAAGGCCGAGAACAGCGGATGCGGACGGGTCGGACGGCTCTTGAGCTCCGGATGCGCCTGCGTCGCAACGAAGAACGGGTGCTTGTCCGCGGGCAGTTCGACGAACTCGACGAGATGGCCGTCCGGCGAGGTGCCGGAGAACTGCAGGCCGCTCTTGGCGATGCGATCGCGGTAGGCGTTGTTGACCTCGTAGCGGTGACGGTGCCGCTCGGAGACGTTCTCGCTGTCGTACGCCTTTGCGACGACCGACCCCTTGGCGAGCACGGCCGGGTAGGCACCCAGGCGCATCGTGCCGCCGAGGTCGGCCTCGCCGGCGACGATCTGCTCCTGGTCGGCCATCGTCGAGATGACGGGGTGCTTGGTGTCCGGGTCGAACTCCTCCGAGTTCGCGTCCTTGAGACCCACCGAGCGCGCCGCCTCGATGACGACGGCCTGCAGGCCCAGGCACAGGCCCAGCAGCGGGATCTGGCGGGTACGGGCGAAGCGGATGGCGCCGAGCTTGCCCTCGATGCCGCGGATACCGAAACCGCCGGGGATCAGGACGGCGTCGGCGTCACCGAGCGCGGCCTGCGCACCTTCCTCGGTCTCGCACTCGTCGGACGGAACCCAGGAGATCTCGACCTTGGAGCGGTGCGCGAAACCACCGGCGCGCAACGCCTCGGTCACGGACAGGTAGGCGTCCGGCAGGTCGACATACTTGCCGACCAGCGCGACGCGGACCGTCTCGCGCGGATTGTGGACGCGGTCGAGCAGGTCGCCCCACACCGTCCAGTCCACGTCGCGGAACGGCAGCCCCAGCTGGCGCACGACGTAGGCGTCGAGCCCCTCGCTGTGCAGTACCTTCGGGATGTCGTAGATCGACGGCGCGTCGGGCGTCGAGATGCAGGCGTCGACGTCGACGTCGCACATCAGCGCGATCTTGGCCTTGAGCGCCTGCGGCACGTCGCGGTCGCAGCGCAGGATCAGCGCGTCCGGCTGGATGCCGATGTTGCGCAGCGCCGCCACCGAGTGCTGAGTCGGCTTGGTCTTGAGCTCACCGGACGGGCCGAGGTACGGCACCAGCGACACGTGCAGGAAGAAGACGTTCTCGCGGCCGACGTCGTGGCGCACCTGACGGGCCGCTTCGAGGAACGGCTGGGACTCGATGTCGCCGACGGTGCCACCGATCTCGGTGATCACGACGTCCGGCACCTGGCCCTGGGCGTCGGGGCCGGCCATCGCGAGGACACGGCTCTTGATCTCGTCGGTGATGTGCGGGATGACCTGGACCGTGTCGCCCAGGTACTCGCCGCGGCGCTCCTTCGCGATGACCGCCGAGTAGACCTGGCCGGTCGTCACGTTGGCGAACGCGTTGAGGTCACGATCGAGGAACCGCTCGTAGTGGCCGACGTCGAGGTCGGTCTCGGCGCCGTCCTCGGTGACGAAGACCTCACCGTGCTGGAACGGGTTCATCGTTCCGGGATCGACATTGAGGTAAGGATCGAGCTTCTGCATCGTCACGCGCAGTCCGCGCGCGGTGAGCAGCTCACCGAGGCTGGAAGCGGTCAATCCCTTACCGAGAGAGGAGGCGACACCCCCGCTCACGAAGATGTGCTTGGTGGCGCTACGCGAATGGATGCGTGACTGTGGCAAAGGGGCTCCCGTGACGACTGTGCAGGACTTGGTCTGAGTTGAGCGTGCTGGGGCCTGCCGACCCACGGGACTTCACGGTAACACCTTCTCGTCCGTCGGCCGTGCGCGACGCTCCCGGTACGCGAGCGACGGGCGTCACACCCGCCCTACGGAGTCGGCGCGCCGACCGTCACGGCAGTGGCGCCGGGCCCCGTACCGTACCGTCCGGAACCGCCTCCGAGCTGCTCCTGGAGTGCCAGCACCGTCGTGATTCGACCCGATTCCCGATCGATGTTGTCGACGGTGGTGAGCACAGCCGAGACGGCCGCGTCCGCGCGTGCCACCGCGATCGGTGCGCTTCCCTCCGCAGCGGCCGGCGGGCCCGCCAGCACGGTGCCTGCACCGCGCCCGTCGAGCGCTCCGGCGAAGCGGGCGATCACTGCGCCGCGGTTGCCGCCCGTGTTCTCGGGGTCCCCCTCACCGGTGAGGACGACGGCGAACTGTGCAGGTTGAACGTTCCCGTCGTAGTCGACGAAGCCGCCACCGCGGAGCGTCTCGAGCGCCAGGGTGCGCTCCTCCGGAGTGGTCTGCGGCTGGGCCGTCTGCGGGTTGAGGAGCAGCACCGAGCCCAGCAGGTCGCCCGCCAGACTGCCCTGGTCCACCGCCCCGGTTCGCAGCTGGATGCCCGCAGGAATGATGTTCGTCACCGTCGTGCGCAGCTGATCGCCGTTGACCGAGTCGACGAACGATTTGGTCAGCGACACCCGGCCGGTCACCGATCCGCCCGCCTGCGCCACGACACGGTTGATCCCGTCTATGTCCGCGGGATCGGCGTCGGGCGTCGTGACGAGAATCACCGACCGCTGCGCGAGGGTATCGCGGACGATGCGGTCCGCGACGGCGGAATCGAAACCGTCCGCCGATACGAGTTGTTCGCCGAGCCGGTTGTTCTCCTGGTTGAGATCCTCGATCTCGTTCTGCAGGTCCGCCTTGTCGTCCCGCAGCCCGGAGAGCATCCCGTTCGACAGCAGCCCCGAACCCAGCACGACGCCGATCGCGAGTGCCAGGAAGATCGCCGCTATGGAGATTGCATGTTGACGCATCGAAATCACTTGAAGAGCCCCTGAACCCACAGCGCGAAGCTGTTCCACGTATCGATTGCCCAGTCCAACGCGTCACCGCCGACGTTCGAGACGACGAGTGCCACGATCACCGCAGTAAGCGCCGCGAGCACCAGCAGCGCGATGGCCGCGCCGGATACCCGGCTGCGGTACAACGTCGCGACGGCCTTGGCGTCCACCAGTTTGGGCCCGACCTTGAGCCTCGTCATGAACGCCGCCGGGTTGGTGTCACGTCGGCCGCGGTCGAAGAACTCGTCGAGCGAGACTGTGCTGCCCACGGTCACGATGAGCGATGCGCCGTGGTGGTCGGCCAGCAGCAACGCCAGATCCGACGGCGACGCCGACGCCGGGAACGTCATCGCACCGATACCGAGGTCCTGGATCCGGGACAGGCCCTGTGCATGGCCGTCCGGATCGGCCGGCAGCACGACCTCGGCACCACACTTGAGGGTTTCGGCGGTGATGTCCTCGGGATCGCCCACGATCAGGTCGGGGCGGTATCCCGCCTTCGTCAGGGTGTCGGCTCCCGCGCCGACACCGACGAGAATCGGCGAGTACTCCTTGATGAACGGCTTGAGTGCCTTCAGATCGGCCTGGTGGTCCGGTCCGTCGGCCACGACCACGACATGCCGGTCCTCGAGATCGACGTCGATGTCCGGCACGCCCACACCGTCGATCAGCAGGGGGCTCTCGGACCGGATGAACTCGATCGTGTTGCCCGAGAAGGCCTCGAGATGATCCACCAGCCCGGTCTTGGCCTCGATCATGCGATCGGAGATCTCGGCCTCGGTCTGCTCCTCGCCCTTCGCCAGGGGGCGGTCGCCGGCGAAGACGCTTCCCTCGTGCAGGCGGATCTTCGATCCGTCCTTGATCGCCTTGAAGATGTCCGTCCCGGCCGAGTCGACCAGCACGATGCCGTTGGCGAGCAGTACCTCGGGTCCGAGGTTCGGGTAGCGACCCGAAATGGACGGGGACGCGTTGACGACCGCGAGCACGCCGGCGGCCACCAGTGCGTCAGCGGTGACGCGGTCGAGATCGATCTCGTCGAGTACGACGATGTCGCCGTGTCCGACGCGGCGCAGCAGCTTGGCGGTGTCGCGGTCGACTCGGGCGATGCCACTGATTCCGGGGAGGGATTCGGTCTTTCGGGAGAGCAGCGCCGGCATCTTCATGACCTCGATGATCGCCCGTCACACGTGGATGATCGTGGAGGCGCGCCGTACCAACTACCACACCCGTAACAGCTATACCAACAGAAAAGTCGGTTTCCGTGCTATGCGTGGGCGGTGCTGCGTTCCTGCCCCGCGATCGACAACAGTTCTTCGGCGTGGGCGCGGCCGGTCTCCGTGTCATCGAGACCGGCGAGCATGCGAGCGAGTTCGACCACCCGCTCCTCCTCGGTCAAGGTGCGCACGCCACTGGCGACACCGCGGCGCACGTCGTCGGTCTTGTCCACCACGAGGTGCGTGTCGGCGAATGCCGCCACCTGCGGCAGGTGGGTGACGACGATGACCTGATGGGTCCGCGCGAGACGGGCGAGTCGACGGCCGATCTCCACCGCCGCCCGCCCGCCCACACCGGCGTCCACCTCGTCGAAGACCATCGTCGCGCCCCGATCCGAGCCCGCCAGGACCACCTCGAGGGCCAGCATCACGCGGGACAACTCACCGCCCGATGCGCTCTTGCTGATGGGCAGTGCCTGGGCCCCGCTGTGCGCGGCGAGCCGGAACTCCACCTCGTCGACACCGGACGCGCCGGCATGCAGTTCACGGCCGTCGACCGTCAGCGGTGCCGAGTCGTTCGGCCCCGCCTCTCGGGGACGCACCGACACGTCGAGCGCGGCCCGTCCCATCGCGAGCCCGGCCAACTCGTCGCTGACCGCCTTCGCGAGCTTCGTGGCCGCCTTGGTGCGGGCCGACGTCAGCTTCGCCGCGGCCTCCGCGGTGAGCTTCGCGGTCTCCGCGACGCGCGCCGACAGATCCGCCAGCGCGCCCGACGACGTGTCGATGCGGGCGAGCCGCTCGCGAGCCGTCTCCGCCCACGCGAGCACACCGTCGATGTCCGCCGCGTACTTCCGCGTCAGGGCCTTCAACTCGGCCTGCCGGGTCAACAGCATGTCCAGCGCGCCGGGATCACTCGGCAGTCCGGACAGGTACCCGGACAGCTCGCCCGAGACGTCGGCGACGACTGCGATCGCCTCGCCCAGCCGGGGCCCCAGGGCGGTGAGCGCCGGATCGTCCGACCCCTCGATCCGTGAGCGGGCCTCACCGAGCAGGTCGAGGGCCGCCGACGCTCCACCCAGCGCGTCGTCGTCGACACCGGCGAGCGCGGCCTGTGCTCCTTCGGCGGCCGAACGCAGCGAGTCGAGATCGCCGAGCCTGCGCACCTCGGTGACGATGTCGGTGTCCTCGCCCGGGTTCGGTGCGGCGCGGTCGATCTCCTCGAGCGCGAACGTCAGCTGGTCCGCTTCCTGCGCGAGTTCCCGAGTGCGACTGGTCCGCTCGATCAGCTCCGTGCGCGCCTCCACCCACTCGGTACGGTGCTTGCGGTAGCGCGTCAGGAGCGGGCCGATGGCCTTGTCCGCGAATCGGTCGAGCGCGGCACGCTGCTGATCCGGCCGCTGGAGGCGCAGCTGATCGTTCTGTCCGTGCACGGTGAGGAGCGGGGCGGTGAACTCGGAGAGCACCCCGGCCGGGACACTGCGCCCGCCCAGGTGAGCCCGGGACCGTCCGTCGCCGCCGACGGTGCGTACCGCGATGATGCTGCCGTCCTCGTCCCGCTCGGCACCACACGACTCGAGTAGCCGTGCAACCTCACGGTCGACTTGTGGGGCGGAGTCGTCGACGCTGAATCGGCCCTCGACCACCGCACGGGCGGCCCCCACCCGTACGCGTCCCGCGTCGGCCCGCGCACCGCTGAGCAGGTGCAGGCTGGTGACGACCATCGTCTTGCCGGCGCCGGTCTCACCCGTCAGAACCGTCAGGCCTGCGTGGAACTGAGCGGAGGCCGACGAGATGGCTCCGAGGTTGTCGATCCGAATCTCCGCCAGCACAGTTACCGCTTCCTCCCTCGCCACCCCGTCACCGGAAGATCGAACTTGCGCACCATCCGGTCCGCGAACGGCGCCGAATCCAGACGCACCCAGCGGATCGGATCCTTGCCGCGGATCACCTCGACACGGGCACCCGCCGGCAACTCCAGCGTGCGCCGTCCGTCGCAGAACACGAGACCGTCGTGACTGTCCGCCACGGTCTCGACCGCGACGATCGACTCCGGGCTGGTCACCAGCGGACGGGCGAACAGCGCGTGTGCATTGCTCGGAATGACCAGCAGCGCTTCGAGTTCCGGCCACACGACCGGCCCACCGGCAGAGAAAGCGTACGCCGTCGATCCGGTCGGTGTCGCGACGAGAACTCCGTCGCAGCCGAACGCGGAGACCGGCCGGCCGTCGACCTCGAGGACCACTTCGAGCACGCCGAGCCGGGACCGGTTCTCGATGCTCGCCTCGTTGAGCGCCCACCCGCGCTGGACGATCCGGTCCTCGATGCGGACGACCACGTCCAACGTCATCCGGTGTTCGATGCGGTACTCGCGCCGCACCACCTGATCCATCGCCGCTTCGAGGTGCTCGGCCTCCGCCTCGGCGAGGAACCCGATCCGTCCGAGGTTGATACCCAGGACGGGGACATTCGCGGACTGCGCCAACTCGGCTGCCCGCAGGAAGCTGCCGTCGCCGCCGAGCACGATCACCATCTCGCAGTCGGACGCGGCGCCCGGCCCTTCCGGCACCACGGATACGTCAGGCCGGTCGCCCCCGGTTCCGAGCGATTCGACCCGTTCCAGGTCGACCTCGTTCTCGAGAAGTCGCAGCGCAATGCCCGCGCGGGCGCAGATCGCCGCGACACGACGGGCCGTCTCGGTGATCTCGGCACGGCCCGAGTGGGCGACCAGCAGAATCTGGCGCGGCGCGGCGACCCGAGGGTTGCCGGTCGCGAGCGTATCGGTCACTGCGGACCTTCCTGAACAGCACGACGGATGAGGTCCTCGACCGATGATTCGGGAGCCCCGGCTTCCCCTGCCTCCGCCGGCACGGCGTCGGTAGCGCCGTCCTTGCGCAGCCAGAGGAAGTACTCGACGTTGCCGGACGGCCCCGGCAGTGGGCTTGCCACGGCCCCGACCGTCCGCAAGCCGAGGACGGCCGCGGCCTGCGCAACCTCCAGCACGGCGCTGGTACGCAGCTCGGGATCCCGGACCACCCCGCCGGTGCCGACTCGTTCCTTACCGACCTCGAACTGCGGTTTGACCATCGGCACCAGATCGGCGCCCTCCGATGTGCAGGCAACCAGGGCCGGCAGGACCAGCTTGAGGGAGATGAACGACAGGTCGCTCACCACCAGATCGACCGGACCTCCGATGGTGTCCGCGTCGATGGACCGGACGTTGGTCCGGTCGATCACATGAACCCGATCGTCGGACTGGAGCCGCCACACCAGCTGTCCGTAGCCGACGTCGACGGCGACGACTTCCCGGGCACCGTTGTGCAGGAGGACATCGGTGAAACCGCCGGTAGAGGCGCCCGCATCCAGACACCGTCGTCCCTCGACCGTCAGCCCGTCCGGCATGAAGGCGTCGAGCGCGCCGATCAGCTTGTGTGCGCCGCGCGACGCCCAGGAGACCTCTTCGTCGACCTCGGTGACGAGCAGCGGTGTCCCCGCCTCGATCGCAGTAGCGGGCTTGGTCGCGACATTCCCGGAGATGAGGACGCGCCCGGCGGAGATCAATTCGACCGCATGCTCCCGTGAGCGAGCGAGCCCCCGCCGCACGAGTTCCGCATCGACTCTTGCTCGACGTGCCACCTCAGACCTTGTCCACTGCTGCCAGGGACTCGACGAGAACATCGTGAGCCCGTTCGAGAATCTGTGCCTGACGTGCGACGTCCTCAGCATCGCCGGGCTGGGTCGAGCCACCGGATGCATCACCCAACTGCGACAGCAGTTCATCTACGCGGCGGTGGACGCCCGCCGGATCGGCTCCGCCGCCGGTGTCCGGGAGGTGTTGACCTGGAAGTGGTACTGACGTGCTCATCGCTGCAAACCTAGCCCATTCGCCCGACAACAGACCACCTGCGACCGGTCGGTGAGCCGACCGGTCGCAGCGTCACATCTCGCCCAGAAGGAACGATACGGCGGCGCGCGCCGTGTCGTCACCGGCGCGGATGCGCACGAATTCAGGATGCTGCCACGCGGCTGCCAGAACCGACAGGAATGCGCCGGTGCGCGTTCCCTCCGGCTCAGCCGGATCCGTGTGGACGACGAGGTCGCCGCCGGCGAACTCCACCGACCACCCGGGCTGGGTTCCGACCGCGGATGATGCGGCCGCATGGTTGAGGGCGTCCAGTGATTCCGCGACGTAGGTCGGACGGTGCGACTCGTCGGCTCGGAGCAGATCGGCGGTCGTACTGACCCCGGTCAGAACCAACAGCGACTCGGCGCGCACTGCGTTCGCTCCGGCGATATCGGTGTCGAGTCGATCACCGACGACCAGCGGACGTCCGGTGCCGGCGCGGCGCAGCGCATCCTCCATCAGGGGAGATGCGGGTTTACCTGCGACGATCGGCTCCCTCCCGGTGGCGGTCCGTACCGCTGCAACCATCGATCCGTTGCCCAGAACCAGTCCACGCTCGGTAGGGAGCGTCGTGTCGACGTTCGCAGCGATCCACAACGCACCCGCCCTGATCGCCAATGTCGCCTCGGCGAGGATCACCCAGTCGGTTGCCGGGGAATGCCCCTGCACGACCGCCACCGGTTCGTCCTCGAAGCGGCGTACTGCGCGCAGGCCGACGTTCTCGACCTCGGCAGCGAGCGCATCCGTCCCGACCACGAGGACGCACGACCCAGGAGTCAGACGCTCCGACAGCAGGCGCGCCGCCGACTGTGAACTCGTCACGACATCCGAGTCCGCCGCCTGGAAGCCGAGCTCACGCAGGTGAGCGGCGACTTCCGCGGGGCTGCGGCTCGCGTTGTTCGTCACGTACAGCTGCCGCTCGTCGCCCGCATCGAGGGCCTCCCGCGCACCCGGGATCGCGTCCGGTCCCTGATAGACGGTGCCGTCGAGGTCGAGCAGCAGCACGTCGTATCCCGCACGGAGCGGGACGGGGACCGGCTCCGTCACTGACCTTCTCCGGTCAGCTCGGCCACACGCTCCTCCGCGTCGGTGTCACCGTCGAGATCGGCCGCAGCGGAGTTGAGGAACCACTTGAGACCGTCCTCGATCCGGCCGGCCGCGACGAGCGCGTCGGCGTAGGCGTAGAACAGACGGGCCGCGGC
Source organism: Prescottella sp. GW823-FHT02E09 (assembly GCF_058797375.1). Classification (NCBI taxonomy): domain Bacteria; kingdom Bacillati; phylum Actinomycetota; class Actinomycetes; order Mycobacteriales; family Nocardiaceae; genus Rhodococcus; species Prescottella sp. GW823-FHT02E09. Next base: position 1,078 of record NZ_JBXAJP010000017.1, on the reverse strand, counting down.
CGGACCGGAACGCGATGCGTCCAGATCCGGGGTCTGGAGAGTCACCACGGCCTGATCGAACTGGCCCAGGTCCATGCGCGCACCGGCGACGACCATGCGCAGTTCGCTGGCGTCCTCACCGGTCAGCGCCCGCGCCTCGTCGCTTCGACCCAGTTCGATGGCACGCTCCGGACGGCCCAGTCCCCGCTCGCAGTCGGCCATCACCGCGAGGAATCCCGGCCCACCCGACATCCGGCGGGCTGCGCGCAACTCGGACAACGCCTCGGCCCACTCACCTGCGTGGTAGGCCGTGATGCCGGCGGTCTCGCGAACCACGGCGATGCGTCCGGCGCGCTGGCGGGCAGCACGGGCGTGCGCGAGTGCCAGGCGGGGATCGTCCTCGATCAGCCGACCGGCCATCACCAGGTGCCGCGCAACAGCATTCGCATTGTTCTTGTCCAGGCTCAGCAGGTCCCGGCGTACTGCCGGATCGAGTTCGCCGGCCTCGACGTCGTCCGGCAGATCCGGCTCGTCGGGGCGAGCGTCACGGCGGTTCGGACCCATGGATTCACGGCCACGTGCCGGACCGAAGCCGCCTTCTCCACCGCGACGACGCGGTCCTCCGCCGGTTCCACGACGGTCGTCGCCACGACCGTCGAACTGACGACGGTCGTCGCCACGCCGGTCACCGCGGGCATCGCCACCCCGGTTGTCGCCGCGACGGTCGTCACCGCGATTCTCGGTGCGACGGTCGTCGCGATCGCGCCATTGGCCTCCGCCACGGTTGGGGCGGCCGGCACGGTCCTGTCCACCGCTCGGCGCCTGGCGCCGGTCGTCACGTGAACCCTGACGATCCGACGGGCGTCCGCCGCGGCTTCCCTGCTGTCCTTGGTGTCCTTCGGAACGGTGAGTGCCGTCTCCGCGGAAGTTCCGACGATCACCACTGCTTTCCGACACAGCCATTCCTTTCATGCAAAACACGAAAGGGGACCCAGTGTGTTGGGTCCCCTTTCGGTAACGGATGTTCGGCGGTGTCCTACTCTCCCACACCCTGTCGGGTGCAGTACCATCGGCGCTGGAGGGCTTAGCTTCCGGGTTC
>NZ_JBXAJP010000016.1:0-75793 GCF_058797375.1 Prescottella sp. GW823-FHT02E09 | reverse complement strand
CCCCCCCCCCCCCCCCCCCCCCCCCCCCCCCCCCCCCCCCCCCCCCCCCCCCCCCCCCCCCCCCCCCCCCCCCCCTCGACCGAGAACCACACTCCGCCGCGGAGAAACTCTGTACGGAATGCGAGGTTTCGTACTAAACGGCGGACACGAAGTTCTGTCCGTCAGGCCCGGCCCGACCGCGTCAGTCCCGGGGCAGACCCAACATCCGCTCGGCGATCACGTTGAGCTGCACCTCGGTGGTACCGCCGTAGATCGTCGTGGCCCGGCCGGCGATGAGCTGTTCCATCGCCTTGTCGCTCGGCTGCCCGGGCACGGCCACGACCCCCGCCGGACCCAGCTCGGCTACCACGAACTCCGAGATCGCTTGTCCCAGAGCCATGCCCAGGAGTTTTCCGACCGAAGACGTCGTACTCACGTCCGCACCGGAGAGTTGCTTCAGGACCACCCGCGCGCCGATCAGATCGATCACCTGGCTCTCGGCGATCAACTCGCCGAAGCGGTAGCGGCCCACCGGACCCTGTTCCCGGCCGTGCACGAACGCGAGCAGATCCTTGTCGCTCGCGTACGCCTCCATCTTCTGACTCAGCGCCACCCGCTCCCCCGCCAGTGTGGTCCGAGCGACGTGCCAGCCGTCGTTCACCGCACCGACCACGTTCGCGTCCGGAACGAACACGTCGTCGAGGAACACCTCGTTGAACAGGGCCGAACCGGTCATCTCCCGCAGCGGCCGCACCGTCACACCCGGAGTGGACATGTCCAGCACGAAGTAAGTGATGCCCTCGTGCTTCGGCCGGGACGGGTCGGTGCGGGCGATGAGCATCGCCCAGTCCGCGAACTGCGCGACGGTGGTCCAGATCTTCTGGCCGGTGATCTTCCAGCCACCGTCGACCTTCTCGCCCCTGGTGGTCAGCGACGCGAGGTCGGAACCGGCGCCGGGCTCGGAGAACAGGTGACACCACACCAGGTCACCCCGCAGAGTGGGCACGGCCAGTTCCCGCTTCTGCGTCTCGGAACCGTGCGCCACCACCGCCTGCACGGCCCAGCCGCCCATCAGCAACTGGGGAAGCGCAATTCCCGCGGCCTTGATCTCCTGCGCGATGACGATCTGTTCGAGCGGCCCGGCGCCGCGCCCGTACGGCTTCGGCAGATGCGGCTGCACCCAGCCTCCGTCGCCGAGTGCGATCAACTGGTCGTCCTCGTCGTCGACGGCCGCGATCGGCGCGAGTTCGGCACGCACGGCCACACGGATGTTCTCGGCCTCCGGCGGCAGCTCCAACTCCGACTGCCGCACCACGCCCGCGAGCGCCTGCTCCGCGACGCGCTCCACCCGTTCCTCGCGGGTTCCGAGCACGCCGCGGATCGCCAGAGCGCGGCGGTAGTACAGGTGCGCGTCGTGCTCCCACGTGAACCCGATTCCGCCGTGTACCTGGATGCAGTCCTGCGCCACCTCGACGGCGGCGTCGGGCACGATCACCGCCGCCACCTCGGCCGCGAAGTCGGCCGTATCGTCGTCGATGTCGAGCGCCGACGCCGCATCCCAGATCCCGGCCCGCGCCTTCTCCAACGCGATGCCCATGTGCGCACACTTGTGTTTGACGCCCTGGAACTGCCCGATCGGACGCCCGAACTGGACGCGGGTCGTGGCGTACTCGGCCGCCGTGGACACGCACCACGACATCACGCCCGCCGCCTCGGCGGCGAGCACCACCGACACGATCGACCTGACACGTCGCTCGGTCAGCCCGTCCAGTACCCGGTCGGCCCCGACGCTCACCCCGGCGGCCTCGACCCGCGCCGACCCGCGGAGGACGTCGACGCCGTCCTGCGGTGTGACCGTCAGGTCGGCGTGGTCCACGACGACCCAGCGCACGGCATCTGCCACGCCGGCCGGCAGCAGCAGCACGTCCGCGTGCTCGCCACCGAGGACCGCATCGAGGGTTCCGGAGAGCCGGTACCCCTCGCCCTCCGAGGTCGCCTGCAGCGGTGGCCCGAGAGCAATTGCCGCGGTGCGCGATCCGTCGAGCAGACCGGGGAGCACCTCGATCCCGATCTTCGAGTCTGCGGCGCCGAGGATCGCCGCGGCCGCGGCCGTGGGCACGAACGGCCCGGGCGCGACGGTGCGCCCCAGAGCCTCCAGTGCCACAGCGAGTGTGAGCAGGCCGGCGCCGTGACCGCCCCGGTTCGCCGGCACCGCGAGCCCCAGCAGATCCTGGCCGGCCAGCGCCGACCAGAAGGGTGGGAACTTCTCCTCGGTGCGGGCCTCTACCGCGGCCCGCACCTGCTCGGCGGTGACGGTCCGCTCCGCGAATCCGCGAACCGAATCGGCCAGCGCCGCATGCTCGTCGCTCAGGCCCAGACCGAGTTCGTAGGTATTGCGTGCCACGTCGGCCCCCTCAGCCCAGGCGCTCGGCAAGGTCGTCGACGGTCCACGGACCGTCGCTCTCGATGGTGTCGCCGCCGTGCCAGTTGATCAGTTCGGAGATGGCACCGCCCTGCACCGCGTACACCTTGCCGGTGAGCTTGCAGTCGGCCGTCGCGAGCCGGGCGACGAGCGGCGAGATGTTCGACGGCGCGAACGCGTCGAACTCGCCCTCCGGCACCTCGGCGGCGAACAGCGCACCCATGCCGGGGGTCGCGAGCGTGAGTCGCGTGCGGGCGATGGGCGCGATCGCGTTGACTCGCACGCCGTACCGCTCGAGTTCGTCGGCCGCGACGAGAGTGAGCGCGGCGATACCGGCCTTCGCGGCGCCGTAGTTTCCTTGGCCGGCGTTGGGCATGAACGTGCCCGACGCGGACGCGGTGTTGATCACCGACGCCCGCACCGGCTCACCGGACTTGGACTGCGCCTTCCAGTACGCGGCCGCGTGGTGCAGCGTCGCGGCGTGCCCCTTGAGGTGCACCGCGATCACGGCGTCCCACTGGCTCTCCTCCATCCCCGCGATGAAGGCATCGCGCAGGATGCCCGCATTGTTGACCAGGATGTCGAGGCGGCCGAACTCACGCACGGCCTGCGCGACGAGCGCCGCGGCGCCCGCCCAGTCGGCGACGTTGTCGGTGTTCGCGACGGCTCTGCCGCCTGCGTCGACGATCTCGTCCACCACCTGCTGCGCCGGACCGGTGTCCGCGCCCGTGCCGTCGTTGGCGCCGCCGAGATCGTTGACCACGACCGCGGCGCCCTCCGCCGCGAAGAGCAGTGCATGCTCACGGCCGATGCCGCGTCCCGCGCCGGTGACGATCGCGACACGTCCGTCCAGGGTTCCCATCAGTGTTCTCCTCCGTCACACAGTCAGTTGGCACACAGTCAGTCGGCGATGACGGCGAGGCCGTCCTTGATGACCAGCTCGTCACCGACGGTGGTCTCGTACGCATAGGTGGTGGCTCCGGATTCGGAACCCGACGTCCGGAACCGTGTCTCGATGTCCTGTTCCGGCAGAACCGGTTTGGCGAATCGGACCGCGAGCCGCTTCATTCGCTCGACGTCGCCGTCGGCGAACTCGGTGAGCGCGGCCCACGACGTGAACGCCATGGTGCACAGGCCGTGGTTGATGATGCCCGGCAGCCCGGACATGCGGGCGATCTCGTCATCCAGATGGATCGGCATGGGATCCCCCGACGCCGGCGAATACCGGAACGTCTGGTCCTTGTCGATGCGCTGCGCCACCGACGCCACGGGAGGCGCGACGCGCAGCGCGTCGTCGAACCGGTGCGCGGGCGCCCGATCCCCGAGACCCGGCCCGGCATCGACCTTGCGGAAGAACGCCGTCATCCACTGCTCGTTCACCAGTTCCCCGGTGTCCGTGCGGGTCTCGACGTAGACGACCACGGTGGATCCGTTCTCGCGTCCCTCGAACCCGATCGGCTTGGCCCGGGCCACCAGGGTGTCGCCCGGGTAGATCGGCCGGCGGAAGTGGAAGTCCTGCTCGCCGTGCACGAGTTTCATCAGCAGTTCGACGGGCGCCACCGACAGCGCCGCGGGCGCCATCGACGTGAACGCCGGGACCACCGCGAACACCGGCGGGGCGACCTCGCCGCGCAGGTGCCGCTCGATGGGGTCGTTCGTGGCCGCCGCGTACTCGGCTATGCGTTCGGCGGTGACCTCGAACTGTTCCGCGTCGGTCCAGACTCCGAGACCGGAGGTGTCGAATTCGACCGTGGGCGTGGTCACGGCGCGCCTAGCCGACCAGCTCGGCGAACTTCGCGAGGGACGCCTCGAGATCGGCGGCCGCGTTCTTGGCGACGGCCTTGCCGATCGGCCCGACGATCATGGTGCCCTTGAAGCTCGCGTCGATGACGGCCTTACTCCCCGAGCCGTTGGGCTGGACCTGGAGGGTGAACTCCACGGTGACGCCGGCCATTCCGGTGCCCGCGATCCTGACCAGCTTCGGGACCTCGACCTCGGTGACGGTCCACTCGATCTTGTTGGCCATGCCCATCACCGAGACCACCTCGGTGAAGGTGGCGCCCAGACGAACCTCGGTGGGCAGTTCGCTCTTCCAGCCCTCGTGGATGGTGAGCCACTCCTCCCAGCGGGAGAGGTCGGAGAGCGCAGCCCACGCCTTGTCGGGCGCGGCAGGCAGAGCGGCGGAGACGGAAACGGAAGCCATGACTACTCCTGGGATGTTGTGGGACAGAATGATTCAGCGTTCTGCGGGCCGGTACGCGGTGACGACGACCGCGCCGCCGAGGCCGATGTTGTGTTGCAGGGCCACCCGGGCGTCGTCGACCTGCCGCTTGTCGGCGGCGCCGCGCAGCTGCCATGTCAGTTCGCTGCACTGCGCGAGACCGGTGGCACCGAGCGGATGGCCCTTCGAGATGAGGCCGCCGGACGGGTTGACCACCCAGCGTCCGCCGTACGTGGTGTCGTCGGCGTCGACGAGCTTGCCACCCTCCCCCTCGGCGCACAGCCCGAGCGCCTCGTACGTGAGCAGTTCGTTGGTGGAGAAGCAGTCGTGCAGTTCGATGACGTCGATGTCGGCCGGACCGATGCCCGCCTGCTCGTAGACGCGGCGCGCAGCGGTACGGGTCATGTCGGCTCCGACCAGGCTGATCGCGCTACGGTCCTCGAAGGTGCTGGGCAGGTCGGTGACCATGGCCTGGCCGACGATCTCGACGGCCTGCGCCGCGAGTCCGTGCCGGTCCACGAAGTCCTCGCTCGCGACTATCACCGCGCCCGAGCCGTCCGACGTGGGCGAACACTGCAGCTTGGTGAGCGGGCCGTAGATCGGCTTGGCCGCCAAGACCTCCTCGAGCGTGTACTCGTCCTGGAACTGCGCGTACGGGTTGTTCATCGAATGCCGATGATTCTTGACGCCGATCTTGGCGAACTGCTCGACGGTGGTGCCGTAGCGCTCCATGTGCTCGTTGCCGGCCGCCCCGAACATGTACGGCGCCGGCGGCATCGCGAACTCCTGCAGTTCGGCGAGTGCGAGCAGGTGCCGCATCATCGGCTGCTCACGGTCGTCGTACGTGGTGCCGAGCGATCCGGTCTGCATCTTCTCGAACCCCAGCGCCAGCGCGCAGTCCGCCTGACCACTGCGGACCGCCTGCGTCGCGAGGTAGAGCGCAGTCGAGCCCGTCGAACAGTTGTTGTTGACGTTGACGATCGGGATGCCCGTGAGGCCCAACTCGTACACCGCACGCTGACCCGACGTCGACTCGCCGTACACGTACCCGACGTACGCCTGCTGGACCTCGCGGTAGTCGATGCCCGCATCCTCGAGCGCCTTGGTCCCGGCCTCCCGCGCCATGTCGGGGTAGTCCCACTCGCGCGAGCCCGGCTTCTCGAACTTCGTCATCCCCACACCGACGACGAAAACCCTGTTGCTCATGCCGACTCCCGATTCGGATCAAGTGTGTGTGACAAGCTGTCCAGCCAAAAGTAAGTGAGACACGCTGTCCAGTCAATGCCGACTCGATTACTGTTCACCGAATGACGGACGGACGCGCGACCCGGTGGGACGACCACAAGGTGCAGCGCCGGGACCGGATCCTCGAGGCGGCCCTGACCGCGATCGAGGCCGGCGGACCGGACATCGGGGTTCAGCAGATCTGCGAGCGCGCGCAGGTCCCCCGCTCGGTGGTCTACCGGATCTTCGCCGACCGCGGCGACCTCGACGAACAGATCCGGATCCGGATCATCGACGTCATGATGGCCGACCTGACCCCGGCACTCACCCCACACGGCACCGTCCGGGAGACGATCGAACTCGCGGTCGACACGTACGTGAAGTGGATCGTCGAACACCCCCGCCTGCACGCTTTCCTCAGCAAGGGTTCGCCCAGCCGGCGGACCGTCGGCTCACGGGTGGTGACCGGCACCAAGACCGCGATCGGCGTGCAGCTCGGTGCGCTGCTGACCGGCATCCTCGACCGGCGGGGGCAGGCGTCGAACCTCGCAGAGTCGCTGGCCTTCGCACTCGTCGGGCTTGTCGACGCGACGGTCAACCGCTGGCTGAGCCAGACCGAGCGCACGGTCTCGAGCGACGAACTCGCACGCTTTCTCGTGACGTCGATCTGGAGCGTACTCGAGGGCAACCTACGAGAGATGGGCGTGACCGTCGAACTGGCCACGCCCATCTCCGAACTGTAGTCGGCGCCTACCTCAGGCGACGCTCCTGGCGGCGGCGTACGCATCGACGAACCGCTGCATCTGATCGGTGATCCCGGTCAGGCTGTATCCGGACCGGAGTTCCACGGCCGCAACCTGATCGGCGGCCACTGCGGGGAGCCGGACGAAGGTGGGCGACGTCAGTTCCGGCGCGTCGGAAAACGTCGGCGGAACCAGCAACAGATCGGCCGGGTAGACCCCCGGCTCCTCCCAGGTCGCCGACGCCCAGAAACCGTCCGCACTGTCGAGCTGTGCGAACTTCACACCCAGATCGTCGAGCAGACTGCCCAGCGGTGTCCATCCGGGCACGGCGTAGTCGAGACCCGACTGGAGCGGGATCACGTATGCGACATCGATGTCCGCCCGCTGCGCGGCCAGCTCCCGCACCCGTTCGCTCAGCCGACCGAGATCTTCACTCCTGGCCGAGTAGACGTCGGTCGACTCGGTGCCGCCGATCCCCACGATCAGCGCCCGGAAGTCGTCCAGGGCCGCCTGAGCACCGTCGGTGATCTTCACCCCGGCGATCGGCGCGACCTTCTCGACGCGATCGATGTCCTCGCCCCAGATGCTGCCGAAGTTGCCTCCGTTGTACGAGCTCCAGATGTCGATGACCAGATCCGGGTCCACGGCGAGGAGCTTCTCCGCATTGATGTCGGTGTCGGTCTCGCTGACGTGCGCGATCCCCTCGAAATCGAATGCTCTCAAGGTGGATTCGTCGATCCGCGAGAACCCGATGATGCCGACCGGGGTGATGCCGTACTCCATCAGGACCGGCGCGGTGTCGGCAGTCGCGACGATCCGGTCAGGAACCTCGTCGAGCACGATCTCGGTGCCGCGCGCATCGGTGTATCGCCAGCCTTCCGCGCTCTCGCCGGACGCGGCCGAGGACGACTGTCCGCAGGCCGACAGAATCGCCGAGAGCGAGAGCGCCACGATCGCGAGCACCGTACGGCGGCCACGTCGGGATCGCGGCGGACATCTATCGATCACTTCTACCCCATGTCGTCGAGCGGTCACCGGAACCCGTCCGGGCCGAGAGTTAAGTAAGCCTCTCCTACCCACCAGACCGTAGGGCGAATCCGTCTCCGAATCAATCAGGCAATTTCGTCAGAGAATGTCGCAAACCGATCAGCGATCGGAACTCTTACGGAACGCCATGGGCGTGATGCCGGTCGTCTGCCGGAAGACGGCCACGAAACTGCTCGCCGAGGCATAACCGACCCGGTCGGCCACCTCCGCGACCGGGCAGCCCTGCCCGAGCAGGGACATCGCGACGTTCATGCGCAGCAGGATCCGCCACTGGCCGAAGCTGACACCGGTGTCCTCCCGGAACTGACGACCGAGGGTGCTCGTGCTGACTCCGATCTCGCGGGCCCAGTCCGCGAACGTCCGCGGGTCGTCGGGCGTCCTCAACAACGCCTGTGCGATACGTGCAGCCGGGCCCGCGCCGGGGACCGCGATCCGGCCGCGCTCGTCCGCCGGCTCCAGCAGATCGAGCAGGACCGCTTCCGCCCTGCTTCGCGCCTCGGTCGGCATCTCGCGCGAACTGAGGTGCACCATGAGCTCGGTCAGCAGCGTCGTGCCGTGCACCGTGACGGGGCCGGCGCCGAACGTCGGGCCGAGTCCCGCTGCCACGTAGGTGGTGAGGAATCTCGAGTTCGCGGCGACCCGGACCGAGTGGCGGCAGCGGGCCGGAATCCAGATGCCCCGCCCGGGAAGCAGGTTCCACACGTGCACGCCCGATCGGACCACCACGGTTCCCGACAGCGGAACCAGGATCTCGTCGGCCCGATGGTGGTGCATCTCCCAGGTGACCGCCTGCCTGGTACTCGCGGGACCGCCCCATACCGCGAGGTCCTCGGGCTCCGCCTCCATCGCGCACTCCGGCACGACCAATTCGTTCGTCGACGGCACACCCCAGCGCAGCCATTCACCGTCGTGTTCCCTATGAGACGCCGTCACGGCGCCGACCCTACCGACGCGGATCCTCGAGGTACTCGGCCAGCACCGGCCCGACGACCGCGAGCGAGTCGGGTTCGATCATGTCGTTGTGCCCGCAGTCGACCGCGTGTTCCTCGATGCGGCCGGTGACGAGCGGGCGCCATTCCTGCGTCGACCGTTCGGTACCGCCGTCCTGCCCTCGGGCGGCGGGGAACACCAGTAGGTCGCCGTCGAAGATGCCGGGCACGAACCGATGTACCAGCAGCCGCGAGTGGGCGTATCCGTCGTTGATCCGCTCGAGGTGTCCGGCGGTGACCGCATCGGCGGTCCCGAAGTGGGACTCGAGCATTCGCGCGGCGTCGGCGTAGTCCATCACCTGCTCGGTCGCGGGTAGTTCGAACCCGAGCCCGCGCAGCAGGTCTGCCAGATCGAGCCGATCGAGCAGGGGGTCCGAACCGTCGTCGGGATAGGCGTCCATGACCGTCAGCGTCGCGACGGACCTCCCCCGCCGCTGCAGTTCGACGGCCATCGCATGGGCGATCACGCCGCCCAGCGACCAGCCGAGCAGGTCGTACGGCCCGTCCGGCGCGACGGCCGTCACCTCGTCGACGTACCGTGCGGCCAGCTCGTCGAGCGACCGGTACTGCGGTCCGCCCGTGATCACCGGCAGCTGCAGCCCGAAGACCGGCCGCTCCGTCGGCAGGTATTGCACCAAACCCGCGTAGCCCCATGACAACCCGATGCCGGGATGGACGCAGAAAAGTGGACGACCGGAACCGGTGCCCCGCAGCGGGATCAGGGGGCTCAGTGCGTCGTCCACCCCGCCGGTCGTGGTGTCGGCGATCCGCCCGGCGAGGCCGGCGGGTGTCGGATCGAGGAACAGAGCCTGCAGCGTCGAGGTGGGACCGAGGCGCTCCCTCAGCTCGGTGACCACCTTCGTCGCGAGCAGTGAGGTGCCGCCGAGGTCGAAGAAGCTGTCGTCCAACCCGATCCGCTCGACCCCGAGGACGTCGGCGTACACGTCCACCACCGCGGTCTCGATCGGTCCGGTCGGCTCGCGGAACACCGCCGACGACGACATGAACCGCGGCGGCGGCAACGCATCTCGGTCCAGCTTGCCGCTGGGCGTCAGCGGGATCCGGTCCAGGATGGCCACCGATGCCGGCACCATGTGTGCGGGCAGGTGACGCCCCACGTCGCGGCGCAGCTCGTCGGCATCGATGTGGGCGTTCTCGACCGGCCGCACGTACGAGCACAGGAGCCTGTTGCCCGCGGGGCCGGGACGGGCGAGTGTGACGGCGAATCCGACATCCGGCCGCGCGGTGAGCACCGCGTCGACTTCGCCCGGCTCGATTCGGAAGCCGCGGACCTTGACCTGGAAGTCGCTGCGCCCGATGTACTCGAGGGTGCCGTCCCCGCGCCATCGGACCAGGTCACCGGTACGGTAGATCCGCTCGCCGGCCCGACCGAACGGGTCCGCGACGAACCGGCCGGCCGTGAGTCCGGGGCGCCGGTGGTAGCCGCGGGCCAGGGCGGGGCCGGCAATGTAGAGCTCTCCGACGACCCCGCGCGGGACGGGATGCAGCCGCGGGTCGAGAACCAGTTCGGTGACACCGCGGATCGGACCACCGAACGTGACCGGCTCGCCCGGCCGCATGGGTGCGCTGATGTTCGCCATGATCGTGGTCTCGGTGGGGCCGTACGCATTGAGCATCGTGCGTGCCGGGGCCCAACGCGTCACCAACTCGGGTGGGCACGGCTCCCCTGCCACCACGAGCGTCCGCAGGTTCTCGAGCCCGCCGGGGTCCACCGATGCGAGCGTGGTCGGTGTGACGAATCCGTGTGTCACCCTCTCGGTTTCGAGCAGCGAGGCGAACTCGGTGCCGCCGTAGACGTCGGGCGGCACCACGACCATGGTGGCGCCCGCGCTCAGAGCCATCACGGACTCGAACACCGAGGCGTCGAAACTCGGAGACGCGAAGTGCAGGGTCCGCGCCCTCGGCGTCACCCCCAGACGCTCCCGTTCCTCGGCCGCCAGGTTCGCCAGCCCCCTATGCGTCAGCACCACGCCCTTCGGCATGCCCGTCGAACCGGAGGTATAGATCAGGTACGCGGGGTGATCGGCACGCAGTGGGCGGATCCGGTCGGCGTCGGAGATCGGAGTGGCCGGCCCGGCCGCGACGACGGCCGCGACCTCGGGATCGTCGAGCACCAACCACTCCACCGAATCCGGTAGTCCTTCCCGGTGCGAACGCACCGTGACACCGACTCCGGCACCGGAATCGGTGAGCATCCGTGCGATGCGTTCCGCCGGGTAGCCCGGGTCGACCGGCACGAAGGCCGCGCCGGTCCTCGCCACGGCCCAGACCGCGAGCACCGACGTCACCGAGCGCGACAGCCCGAGCGCGACATACGTTTCCGGCCCCGCTCCCTTCTCGATCAGGCGCCGGGCCAGGCGATTCGACCCTTCGTCGATTTCCCGGTACGTCAGTTCACGACCGTCGCACGCGACCGCGACGGCGCCGGGAGTTCGTGCCGCGGACGCCAGCAGATCGGTGAGCAGGACCGTCGGCGCGTCCGGACCGCCGCGCGCGGGCGCCAGCCCGGTCAGTTCGTCCGGGTGCAGGATCTCGAGATCACCGACGGGTCGGTCCGGTTCGGCCGGCGCGGTCTCGAGTATCCGCACGAACCGTTCGGCGAAGCCTCGCACGGTGTCGCGGTCGAACAGATCGGTCGCGAACGCGATACCCCCGCCGATCCCTGCGGGCGCCCCGGCGTCGTCGAACCGCTCCCCGAGCACGAACTCGAGATCCTCCTTGACCATCCCGGCGCCGATCGACAAGCCCTCGAGTCGTAGCCCGGACAGCTCGAGCCGGGCGCTCTCGTCGTTCTGGAACTCCAGTGCGACCTGGAACAGCGGAGAGTACGCGGTGGATCGAGCCGGGTCGAGTTCCTCGACGACGCGCTCGAACGGCACGTCGGCGTGCGCGAAGGCACCGAGATCGACGTCCCGGACCGACTCGACAAGCTCCGAGAACGACTGCCGTGCAGAGATCCTGGTGCGCAGTGCGAGGGTTCCGACGAACATTCCGACCAGGTCGTCCAGTGCGCGTTCGCCGCGCCCGGCGATGGGGGTGCCCACCACGATATCGTCGGTGTCACCCAACCGGGCGAGCAGAACCGCGAGGGCCGCGTGGATCGTCATGAACAGGCTCGTGCCGTGGTCACGCGCGAAGGTCAGGAGCCGTCGGTGCAATTCGGGCTCGAGCACGAAGTCGACACGGTCACCGCGGAAGGACTGCTGGATCGGTCGGGGCCGGTCCGTCGGCAGCCCCAGCAGGTCGGGCGCTCCCGACAGTGTCTCGGTCCAGTAGCCGAGCTGCCGGGACTGGACGGATCCGGGGTCGTCCTCGTCACCGAGGAGGTCCCGCTGCCACAGCGTGTAGTCCGCGTACTGCACGGGCAACGGATCCCAGTCCGGACCGCGGCCGACGGTGCGTGCGACGTAGGCGCGCATCAGATCGCGTGACAACGGACCCAACGAGAGGCCGTCGATCACGATGTGGTGCGCGACGAGGACCAGAACGTGCACGTTCCGCCCCAAGTCGAACAGCGCACCTTGAACCGGAACCCGTTCGGTCACATCGAATCCCGTGGACACGATCGCGCGGGTCCGCCCCCGCAACTCGTCGTCGCCCGCTACCGCCACCGGGTCGAGATCGATCGTGACCTCGGCGACCGGACGGACGTCCTGGAACGGCCCGGCGGAGCCGATCGGGAAGCGCGTGCGTAACGACTCGTGCCGCAACAGGACGTCCCCGATCGCCGCCCGCAACGCGGGCACGTCGAGCGCGCCGGTCAGGCGCACCGCCAGTGGCACGTTGTACGCGGGCGACGACGGATCGAACTGGTTGATGAACCACATTCGCTGCTGCGCCGCCGACAGTGGGATTTCCGCCGGGCGCGGCACCACCTCGAGCACCGGGCGACCGGAGGGTCCGGTGTCGGCGTGTTCGATCCGCTCGGCGAGCGCTGCCGCCGTGGGCGCCTCGAACAATGCCCGCACGCCGAGGTCGATACCGAGAGACTCGTCGAGTCGAGCCACGGCCCGGGTCGCGGACAACGAGTTGCCCCCGAAGTCGAAGAAGCTGTCGCCCGTACCGATCCGATCGACTCCGAGCACCTGGGCGAACACCTCCGTGACCGCCGCCTCGACGGGGTCGGTGGGAGCCCGGAACACCGTTGTGGTCAAGCCGAACTCCGGTTCGGGCAGCGCACGACGGTCGAGCTTGCCGACCGGGGTCAGCGGGATGTCGTCGAGCACGACGAACGCCGTCGGCACCATGTAATCCGGTACCCGCCCTGCCAGCCGGACCCGCAGATCGTCGACGTCCACGCGGTGGTCGTCACGCGCGACGACGTAGCTCACCAGCATGGTGTCGCCGGCCGGTCCGCGCCGTCCGAGGGTGGCCGCGAACCGCACGTCCGGATGCCCCGTCAGGACGGCATCGATCTCGCCCAGTTCGATCCGGAAGCCGCGTACCTTGACCTGGAAGTCACTGCGCCCCCGGTACTCCAGCTTGCCGTCGGCCGTCCACGCGCCGATGTCGCCGGTGCGGTACATCCGTTCGCCCGGCGCACCGAACGGGTCGGCCACGAACCGGGCCGCGGTCGGTCCGGGGCGTCGGTGGTAGCCGCGGGCCAGTCCGGGTCCGGCGATGTAGACGTCACCCGAGACCCCGACGGGGACCGGTTGCAGGCGGGAATCGAGCACCGTCTCGGCCACCCCCGGGACGGGCGGGCCCAGGGAGTGTTCCGCCGCACGCTCCGCGACGCTCTCCTCCAGGTTGACGACGATCGTGGTCTCGGTGGGACCGTATGCGTTCAGGATCCGGCACTGTGGCAGCCAGGCGTCCACCAGTTCCGGGGACCAGGCCTCGCCACCGACCAGCACGCACTCGAGGTCGTCGAGGCCGGACGGATCCACCGACGCGAGCGCGGCCGGAGTGATGAAGGCGTGCGTCACCCGTTGCTTCCGCAGCACCGCGGTCAGCTCGGAGCCGCCGTATACCGTACGGGGAACGATCACCATCGTCGCGCCGACCGCGAAGCACAGCAGGTACTCGAGCACCGAGACGTCGAAGCTGGGCGACGAGAAGTGCAGTGTCCGTGATTCCGCGGTCACGCCGCAACGGTCCCGCTGTACGTCCGCGTAGTTGCCGAGACCCCGGTGCGTGACGGTGACGGCCTTCGGCCGCCCCGTGGAGCCGGAGGTGTAGATCAGGTAGGCGGCGCCGTCGATCCGGAGCGGCGCGGTGCGGTCGTGGTCGGTGATCGGACCGGGCAGCCCCTTCTCGCACGCACGCACGAAGTCCGGGTCGTCGAGCACCAACCAGTGCACGACGTCCGGCAGCCGGGCCCGGTGCGCCCGAGTCGTGACACCGATCGTCGCACCGGAATCGGCGAGCATGGTCGCGACCCGCTCGGGGGGATAGTCCGGGTCGACCGGCGCGAATGCCGCCCCGGACCGTGCCACCGCCCACACCCCGAGCACCGACTCGATCGACCTCGGAATCCCCAGCACCACAACCGATTCCGGCCCGATGCCGAGATCGGCCAGGTGGCGGGCGAGCCGGTTCGAGCGGCGGTCGAGGTCGCCGTACGTCACGTCGCGCCCGTCGCCGACGAGCGCGAGGGCCTCGGGGTCCCGGGCCGCGGCGGTGTCGAGGATGGCAGCGAGGGTGCGGGGCGTGGAGGCGGAACCCGTACGCGCCGGTTCGAGTTCGCGACGCTCCGCATCCGTGAGCAGATCGAGGGTGGCGATCCGGCGATCCGGTTCGTCGGCGAAGGAACGCAGGACCCGCAGCAGACGCTCGGCGATGGCGGCGACCCTCGACTCCGCGAGCACGTCGGGCCGGAACTTCATTGTCACGTTCAGCCGATCGGACACGGCCGCTACGACGCTCAGCGGGTAGTGCGCAGAGTCGCGGGCCTCGATGCCGACGATCCGGAGACCATCGATCTCCGTGCCCACCCCGCCGTCGCCGCGGAGCGGATACGACTCGAAGACGGTCAGCGTGTCGAACACCGCGCCCGGACCGGCAGCGCGCTGGATGTCGTCGAGCGCGGCGTGGTGGTGGTCGAGCATCGTCGACTGCTCGGCCTGGACCCGCGCGAGCAGTTCACCGAGAGTCTCGTACGGGTCCAGACGAATCCGCACCGGAACAGTGTTGATGAACAGGCCGACGGTGGTCTCGACGTCGGCGAGATCCGGCGGCCGGCCGGACACGGTCGCGCCGAACACGACGTCGTCCCGGCCGGTCAGCAGCCCGAGCACGATCCCCCACGCGGTCTGCACGACGGTGCTCGACGTGACTCCCCGCTCCCGGGCGCGGGCGCGCAGCCGGTCGGTCGTCGCGGCGTCGAGTCGGTAGTGCAGATCGCGGGACTCGGTGTACCGGTCGGTGGCGGCCGACCGGTCCGCAAGCAGTGTGGGCTCGGCGGCACTCGCGACGGCATCGGTCCACGCCCGCAAGGCATCCGCCTCGTCACGGACCGTGAGCCACTGCAGAAAGCGCCGGTACGAACCTGTCGTCGGCAGCCCGGAGGGGTCACCGTCCGCCTCGTACAGCGTGAACAACTCCTCGAGAAGCAGCGGTGTCGACCAGCCGTCGAACAGGATGTGATGGTTGGTGATCACGATGCGCTCGGCATCGCCAGGCATGTGCACCAGCGTGATTCGCACGAGTGGTGCGTGAGCGAGATCGAACGGCGTCGCACGGTCGATCGCGAGCAGCTCGCTCATCCGTGCAGTGGCATCGGGCTCCCCGTGTCCGCGGAGATCGACCTCCGCCCACGGCACGTCCACCGAATCCTGCACCACCTGCACCGCGTCACCGCCCGGACCGCGCACGAAGGCCGTGCGCAGATTCGAGTGCCGCCCGAGCAACGCCCGCGCGGCGCGCTGCAGCCGCGGGACCTCCACGGCGCCGTCGAGCTTGAGGACCAACTGCACCAGGTAGGCGTCCGCGGCGGCGGCGGACAGTTCCGAGTGGAACATCATGCCGCGCTGCATCGGCGACAGCGGCCACACGTCGGACAGCCCGGGGTACCGGTGCTCCAGCAGCTCGATCGCCCCCTGGTCCACCGCAACCAGATCCAGATCGGACGGTGTGAACCCACCGGCGCCCGGTGTGCTCGCGCGCCGGGCGATCGCCTCGGCCGCACGCACCCACCACTGCATCAATCGCTCCACCTCGCCGGGGCTCAGAATCCCGCGCGGGAAGTCCCACGTCGCGGTGATCCGCGGGCCCTCCGGCCCCGACACCGCAGCGGCATTGACGTCGATCATTGCGGGCGCCGACAGGTTCGGTGCGGACACTCCACGCAACTCGGAGTCGTCGACGGGAAGCCACGTTCCGCCCGCGCCGGAATCGAAACGGCCGAGGTAGTTGAAGCTGATCTCCGGCACCGACCGTGCGGACAGTTCGGCCCGTGTGTCGTCGTTCAGGTACCGGAGCAGACCGAATCCGATGCCGTGGTCGGGGATCGAGCGCATCCGCTCCTTGACGGTCTTCACGACCGTGTCGGACGCCGTCCCGCCAGCCATCGCCGCGGCGACGTCTGTGCCGGACAGGTCGAACCGCACGGGATACAGCGACGTGAACCAGCCGACGGTCCGGGACAGGTCGGCGCCGGGCAGCACCTGACCCTCGCGCCCGTGCCCCTCGAGCGTGACCGCCACCGCTTCGACGTCGACACCGCGTTCCCGTCGCCACTGCGCCACCGCGAGCGCCAGCGCGCTCAGCAGACCATCGTCGACGGTGCCGTGGAAGACGCGCGGCACGGTCGTCGTGAGCCCGCGGGTGACCTCCGCCGACAACTCGACCTCGAGCCGGTCGGTGGTGGCGCCGACGTCGACCCTCGGATCCAGTTCCCGTGCCGCGAGAGACGGCCCCACCGGTTCGGTCATCGACCGCCACAGCTCGAGTTCGCCGCCCCGGTCCCGTGCGGTGGCCGCGAGTCCGTCCGCCCATGTCCGCATCGACGTGCCGACCGGAGCGAGCGCCGGGTCCTCCCCTGCGTCGGCACGGGTGCACGCGGCCGCCAGGTCCGGGATCAGGATCCGCCACGACACCCCGTCGATCGCGAGGTGGTGCGCGACGACGAGGAGCCGGGCGCCGTCGGGTGCGGTGAACCGCACGAGCTGGATCATGTGTCCGGAGAAGGGATCCAGCCGGTCCGCGGCCGCATCCAGCGCGTCCCGCGCCGCACGGGTGAACGCGGCGCCACGGACTGTCGGGACGGGGACCACCCGGAGCACCGAGCGGCCGTCGACCGTCCCCCGAGGACGCACCGTGACGCGCCAGCCCGTGCGCGAGTGGGCGTCGCGCCGCAACTGCGCGCGCAGCATGTCGTGGCAGTCGAGCAGCGCGTCCAGCCCCACGGCCAGTGTCTCGGGATCGAGGTCGACCGGCACGTCCAGCAGCAACGTCTGCGCGTACCGACCGAAGTCGCCGGAGCGCTCCGCGAGCCAGTGCACGACGGGCGTGGTGACGACGTCGCCGACACCGCCACCCGGCAGTTCCGGCAGCAGCTCGACGCCGGGCCGGTCGACCTGCGCGGCCACATCGGCGAGCCGGGCGACGGTGCGGCATTCGAACACGTCTCGCGGGGTGATCGTCACCCCGGCGGTCTTCGCACGGGACACCAGTTGAATGGACATGATCGAGTCGCCGCCGAGTCCGAAGAACGAGTCGTCGACCCCCACCGCCTCGGCCCCCAGGACGTCCGCGAACAGGTCGGTGAGGATGCGCTCGACGTCGGTCGCGGGCGGACGGCCCTCGCTGCCGACCGGTCGCGGGTCCGGCAGCGCCGCGCGGTCGATCTTGCCGTTCGGGGTCAGCGGGAACTCGTCGAGCACCGTCACCGCGGACGGCACCATGTACGACGGCAGCCGCTGCGCGACGGCCTCGGTCACCGTCTCGGCCGTGACCGACGCCCCCGACTCCGGCACCACGTATCCGAGCAGCCGGGACGCGCCCGCGGACTCGTCGCGGGCCAGGACAACCGCCGACGCGACACCCGGCACCGAGACCAGCACGGACTCCACCTCGCCAGGCTCCACCCGGAAGCCCCGCACCTGCACCTGGAAGTCCGCGCGCCCCAGGTACTCGAGGTCGCCGGCCGCGGTCCACCGGACCCGGTCGCCCGAGCGGTACATCCGCCGGGACCGAGCGAACGGGTCCGCGACGAACCGCGACGCGGTGAGGTCCGGCCGGTGCCGGTAGCCCCGCGCCACCTGCGGGCCCGCGACGTACAGTTCGCCCACGACGCCGACGGGCACCGGATGCAACCGGTCGTCGAGAACTCGCACACCGATCCCGGGTAGTCCGACACCGATCACCGAGCCCACGGCCCGGGCTGCCGCGACCTCGGCTGCGCCGACGCGGTGCCACGTGACATGCACGCACGTCTCGGTGATCCCGAACATGTTGACCAGTTCGGGACGGTCGACGCCGTGGCGCTCCACCCAGCCGGCCAGCCGTGCCGCGTCGAGTGCCTCACCTCCGAACACCACCCGACGCAGGGCGAGATCCCGGCCTACCTCCGCTTCGGCGCGGGCCAGTTGATGGAAGGCCGACGGGGTCTGGCTGAGCAGCGTGACCGACTCTGCTGCCAGCAGCTCGAGCAGATCGTCCGGCGCTCGGGCGGTGTGACGGTCCACGACGACGACGCGGCCGCCGAACCCGATGGCACCCCACAGTTCCCACACCGCGAAGTCGAATGCGTACGAATGGAACATCGTCCACACGTCGGTCCGGTCGAAGTCGAGGACGTCGCGAGCGCCCGACAGCAGCGTCACGACGTTGCGGTGGGTGACGACGACGCCCTTGGGCTGCCCGGTCGACCCGGAGGTGTAGATCACGTAGGCCGGCGAGTCGGTGTGCAGCGGACGGGTGCGATCGTGGTCGGTCACGGGCTCCGACGGCTGGCTGTCGATCCGTTGCCGGACGCCTGCGGCATCCAGACAGACGATCGGAATATCTTCCGGTAGAAGGGAATCCCCGAGTCCTGCGACCGACCCGGCGTCGGTGAGGACCGACACCGCCCGCGCATCCCGGACCACGAATCCGATGCGTTCGGGCGGATAGCCCGGATCCACCGGAAGGTATGCCGCACCCGCCCGCACGATGCCCACCAGGGTGGTGACGAGGTCCACCGATCGTTCCATCGCGACCGCGATCACCGATTCCGGTCCGAGCCCCTGCTCGATCAGCCATCGTGCCAGACGATTCGAACGCGCATCGAGATCCCGGTAGGTGATCCGCGCGTCGCCGCCGACGACGGCCTCCGCATCCGGTACCGCAGTCGCCGCGGTAGCGAACAGGTCCGCCAGGGTGCCGGCCGCCGCCACCGGCTGCGCAACCGGCATACGGGTCTCGGCCAACTCGATGTCCCCGACCGGGATGGCGGGGTCGGCCGCGACCGCCGCGAGCAGCCGGGACAGCATGTCGGCCAACCCGGTCACCGTGGACTCGTCGAACACGTCGGTCGCGTAGACGATCTCGCCGGACAGCCCACTCGGTCCACCGCCTTCGCCGCGACGCTCGCCGATCCCGAACTGCAGGTCGAACTTGGCCTCGCCCGTGTCGATGTCGATGGATTCGACCGTCAGCCCCGGCAGCTGCACACGGGGCGACTCTACGTTCCGGAATTCGAGCAACACCTGGAACAGTGGGGCATACGACGTGTTCCGCGCGGCGCCGGACCTCACGACCAGGCGCTCGAACGGCAGGTCCGCGTGCCCGAACGCTTCGACGTCGACGTCACGCACCTGCGCGAGGACCGTCGCGAACGAGGCCGCCGGATCGACCTCCGTGCGGAGCGCGAGCGTGTTCACGAACATGCCGACGACGTCGTCCAGTTCGGCCTCACCACGTCCGGCCACGGGCGTGCCGACCACCACGTCGCGGTCCTGCCCTATCCGCTCGAGCAGCACCGCCAACGCCGCGTGCACCACCATGAAGATCGTCGAATCATGCTGCCCGGCAAGCTCGGACAGTCCACGATGCACGTCCTTGCCCACCGACAGGGCAACGCGCCCACCGCGTGTCGATCGCCGCGTGTCCCGCGGGCGATCCAACGGCAGCGTCGTGACCGGCGGCGCACCGGCGAGTCGGTCGAGCCAGTACGCTTCCTCGCGGGCGAGCCGCGACGACGGGTCGTCGGGATCGCCGAGAACCCGCCGCTGCCAGAGCGCGTAGTCCGCGTACTGGACGGGCAGCGGATCCCAGTCGGGTGGGCGGCCCGCGACCCGCGCCGCATAGGCGGCCGCGACATCACGGGCCAGCGGGCCGACCGAGAAGCCGTCCGCGACGATATGGTGCAGCACGAAGACCAGCACATGCACGCTCGATTCCAGGCGAAGGATGCGGGCACGCACCGGAATATCCTGCGCCACATCGAATCCTTCTCCGATCAGCTCTCGAACGCGGGCGTCGAGATCCGCGGGCCGCACCGGTTCGGGCTCGAGTTCGCCCACCACGTCCGCGGCCGCGACGGTTACCTGCGACGGACCCGACGGGAAGGACGGGAAGACCGTCCGCAACGACTCCTGCCGTTCCACGACGTCGGTGAGTGCGGCTCGCAGCGCCGGCATGTCGAGCGTTCCGGCCAGCTGCAGCACCATCGGCACGTTGTAGGCGGCCGACGTGGGATCGAACTGATCGATGAACCACATCCGTTCCTGCGCCCACGACAATGGTGGGCGCTCCGGTCGCACCGCGGCACGCAACCGGGTCGGGGCATCGACCCGAGCGCGCTCCGACGCCCGCGCGGCGAGGCGCCCCGCGGTCCCGCACTCGAACACATCGCGCACGTCGAGCCCGGAGCCGAGCGATCGGTTGATCCGGGCAACCACCCGCGTCGCGCCGAGCGAATTGCCGCCCAGGCCGAAGAAGTTGTCGTCCAATCCGACCTGTTCGGCGCCGGTGATGTCTGCGAACACGGCCACCACCTGCTCCTCCTCCGGAGTGCGGGGGGCGCGGAAGGGCGCGGTCGGCCGGACGAAATCGGGCTCGGGCAGTGCGTCACGGTCGAGCTTGCCGACCGGGGTGATCGGGAGTTCGTCCAGGACCACGATCGTGTTCGGCAGCATGTGGCGCGGCAACCGCCGGGACGCGAACTCCGCCAGTTCCGCGACGTCGACGCCGCCGTCGGTCGCGGGCACGACGTACGAGGCGAGCAGCGGATCGCCCGCATCGCGCCGGCGCGCCACCGTGACCACGTGGGCGACGGCCGGGTGCGCCACCAGGACGGCCTCGATCTCACCGAGCTCGATCCGGAAGCCTCGTACCTTGACCTGGAAGTCGCTGCGCCCCAGATAGTCGAAGGCGCCGTCGGGCCGACGGCGCACGATGTCACCGGTCCGGTACATGCGGTCACCGACGGCCCCGGCAGCACCGGCCACGAACCGGGTGGCAGTCAGTCCTGGTCGACGGTGATAGCCGCGGCCGATACCGGCACCGACGACGTAGAGCTCGCCGGGCACGCCCGTCGGGACCGGACGCAAGTACGCATCGAGCACCACGACACCCGTTCCGCGGACCGGCGTCCCGATCGGAATGTCGGCTCCGGGAACCAACGGTGCGCTGAACGTGGTGACGATGGTCGACTCCGCCGGCCCGTAACCGTCGATCATCGTTCGCCCGGTCGCCCAGTCGGCGACGAGTTCCGGCCCGACCGTGTCGCCCCCGACCACCACGACGGCCAGCTCGTCGAGTCGCTCGGGTTCGACCGTGGCGAGGGCCGCAGGTGTGATGCAGACGTGCGTGATCCGCTCGGCGGCGAGCAACTCGGCCAGCGCGGTACCGCCGTACACGTCGGGCGGAGCCACCACGAGCGCAGCGCCGGCCGCACCCGCCTGCAGCAGTTCGAGCACCGCGAAGTCGAAACTCGGGGAACAGACGTGCAGGCACCGCGCCGACCGCGGGATCGGGTAGCGGCCACGCATTTCGTCGACCAGGCTCGCCAGGCCGCGATGGGTGACGGCGACACCCTTGGGTCGTCCGGTCGAGCCGGACGTGTAGATCAGGTAGGCGATGTCGTCGACGTGTACCGGCCGGGTCCGATCCCGGTCGGTCACGGGAGCCGGCGATTCGGGGGCACCGGCCGTTGCTGGATCGTCGAGCACCGTCCAGCGGACCGTGTCCGGGAGGCGGGAGCGGTCCGCCGCCGACGTCACCCCGACTGTCGCGGCGGCGTCGACGAGCATGTGGTCGATGCGCTCGCGCGGATAGGCGGGGTCGACCGGAAGGAATGCCGCGCCCGACTTCACGATGGCCCATACCGTCTGTACCGACGCCACCGAACGCGGGAGTGCGCACGCCACGACCGTGCCGGGTCCGGCCCCCGCGCCGATCAGCAACCGCGCGAGCCGATTCGACCGTTCGTCGAGTTCTCGGTACGTCAAGGACGCCTCGGCGGCGCCGACCGCGAGCCCGGCCGGGTTCGCGGCGGCACCGGCCGCGAGAATCTGCGGGAGGAGCACCGGTGGCGACGCGGGGCCGCCCCGCACGACCACCGTCTCCCGCTCGTCCTTCGTCAGCAGATCGACGCGGGCGATGGTCCGTTCGTGGTGGTGGATCACCTGATCGAGCGCCGATTGCACGCGCCGGCGCAGGAACTCGGCCTCCGACCGCTCGAACGCGCCGGACCGGTACTTCAGTGTCACATGCAGCCGGTCGGTGAGCGCGGCCCGCAGGGTCAGGGGGTAGTGCGTGGCGTCGATTCCGCGGACCGCGACCACATTCAAGCCCGCGATGTCGGCGCCGCGTTCGAGCGCGGAGCGGTCCACCGGATAGGACTCGAACACGGTGAGGGTGTCGAACACGGCCCCGGCCCCCGCCGCCTGCTGCACATCTGCGAGACCGGCGTCGTGATGCTCCATCAGCGCCGCCTGCTCACGCTGCACACGACGAAGCAACTCCCCCACGGTTTCACGTGGATCGAACCGCACCCGGACCGGAACGGTATTGATGAACAGGCCGATCATCGACTCGATTCCGGGAACGTCCGCGTGCCGGCCCGACACCGTCGCACCGAAGACGACGTCCGTTCGCCCGGTGAGGACTCCGAGCACCAGTGCCCACGCGACCTGGAAGACGGTGTTGGGTGTGACGGCGTGGTCGCGCGCGACCCGAGTGAGCTCAGCGGTGTCTGGCTCGCTCAGTGCGACTTCCACCTCGTGTGACTCGCCCGCGCGATCCACCGCGTCCGGCGCGGCGAGCAGCGTCGGGTCTTCTGCTCCGGCGAGGGCGCGGCACCATTCCGCGACCGACGCCTCGCGGTCGCGCGCCGCCAGCCATGCGAGGTAGTCCCGGTAGTCGCCGGCCGGAGGCAGTGGGGTCGCATCGCCCTCGGCGGCGTACTGCATCAGGAGTCGTTGCAGCAGAAGCGGTGTCGACCAGCCGTCGAGCAGGATGTGGTGATGCGTCAGCAGCAGCCGATACGAACCGCGTCCGACGCGTACCAGCGTGAATCGCAGCAGCGGCGCCCGGTCCATCTCGAACGGTGTGGCCCGGTCCTCGGCCAGCAGCGCCCGCCACCGGCGCTCGATGTCGTCCGGTCCGTCGCCCGACAGATCGACCTCGTGCCAGGGCACCGCGACGTCGGATTCGATCACCTGGAACGTCTCGCCGTCGATGTCGTCGACGAAGCAGGCGCGCAGGTTGGGATGCCGGTCGAGCAGGGTCCGGGCCGCGCCCCGCAGGCGGTCTCGCGCCGGTTCACCCCGCAACTCGATGACGAGTTGGATCAGGTACGCGTCGGGCGCGCCCGCCGCCAGGTGCGCGTGGAACAGCAGGCCCGCCTGTAGCGGGGTCACCGGCCACACGTCGATCACGCGGCGCCGCGACGCCGCCAGCGCGTCGATCCCGCGCTGGTCGAGCTGGACGAGATCCAGGTCCGACGGCGTCAGTCCACCGGCGCCGGGCGTGCGGGCGTACGCGGCGAGTCCGTGCAACGCCTCCAGCCACAGATCCGCGAGCCGGTGGACGTCGGCCCGGTCGAGCACCCCCGTCGGATACGTCCACGACGCCTGCAGCGCCCCGCCACCGGGTCCACCGCGCACACCCGCGGCGATGTCGAGGGCCGCGGACACCGGCATGTCGGGATCCTGTGTGAGACCGAGGCCGCCGGCCGCCACCGGCATCCACGGTCCGGGATCGGGAGCGGCGCCGTCCGTGACGGTCAGCCGGCCCAGGTAGTTCAGCATCACCTGTGGCGGCGTCCGCAGCCGGCGTCCCTCGTCGCCGTCGAGTTCGGTGAGCAACCCGTATCCGATGCCGTGGTCGGGTGCCGCCCGCAGGTGTTCCTTGACGAGCTTGACCGCGGCCCCCGCGGCGGGTCCGCCGCGGAAGGCATCGTCGAGGTCGATCCGCGAGAGATCCGGGCGCACCGGACGGATGGTGGTGAACCAGCCCACCGTCCGGCTCAGATCGGCTCCGGGAACGGCAGCCTCCTCGCGCCCGTGTCCTTCGATTCCGAGCAACACGGCGCCGTCGTCGCGGCTGCGAACGGCATCCCACCGTGCGACCGCCATGGCGAGCGCGGCGAGCAGGACGTCCTGGGCAGAGCCGCGGATCGCGGCGGGAAGGGTCGTGAGCAGCGCCGTGGTATCGGAGGCCGGGGCGTCGACGCTCGTCGTCTCGGTCGTCGCGTGCACGTCCCGGTCCGGGTCGAGCGCACGACGGCCGATCGGCGGATCCGTTCCGGCGACGACACTCTCCCACAGCGGCAGTTCACCGGTCCGGCCCGGCGCGACGTCACGGAGCGCGTAGGCCCACCGGCGCATCGACGTGCCGACCGGATCCAGGTCGGGACTCCGCCCCTCGGCGGCCCGAGCCCACGCTGCGGCGAGGTCGGGCACGATCACCCGCCACGACACCCCGTCGACCACGGTGTGGTGGACCACGACGAGCAGACGCCCGGTTCCACCCGGCCCGTCGAACCACACCAGCCGAACCATCCGGCCCGCCGCGGGGTCCAATCGGTCGGCCGCCGTCGCCAGTTCCGCGGCCGCGCGACGTTCGAACCCGTCGTCGAAGGCCCGCACCGTGCACCGGGTGAGGAGGTCACCGGCATCGACGGCACCGGCGGGGAGAACATCCGTCCGCCAACCGGACTCACCGTGTCCGAGCCGAGCGCGCAGCATGTCGTGGCGGTCCAGGACCGCCTGCACTGCGGTCACGAGGTCCGGCTCCCGGACTCCCGTCGGGAGGTTCAGCAGCACCGATTGCGCGAAGCGGTCGATCCGGCGGCCCGCACGCCGCACCAGCCACGCGAGGATCGGCGTCAGCGGTACGTCCCCCACCCCGCCGCCGTCGATCTCCGGAAGAATCTCGGCCGCTTCCTCGTTCGAGGGCGCAACCGCCGCCAGCGCCGCGACGGTACGCCGGTCGAACACGTCACGGGGCGTGACGGACAGCCCAGCCGCCTTCGCCCGCGCCACCAGTTGGATCGACATGATGCTGTCGCCACCGAGATCGAAGAACGAGTCCTCGACACCGACCGTCTCCAGCCCCAGCACATCCGCGAACACGCCCGCGAGCGTCCGCTCGGCCGCCGTGCCCGGTAGCCGAGTGGTCGGTACCTCGGCACCGACCTCCGGTTCCGGCAGCGCCGCACGATCGAGCTTGCCGTGCACGGTCATCGGAATCCGCGGCAGCACCGTGATGTGGCGCGGCACCATGTACGACGGCAACCGGGCGGCCGCGGCCTCGTGCAGGCCCGCGGTGTCGACGTCGGCGCCCGCGGCCGGGACTACGTACGCGACCAACCGATCGCCGAGCCGACCCACCCGGCGGACGTCGGCGACGGCGTGTCCGACGTCCGGGTGTTGTGTCAGCACGGCCTCGATCTCACCGAGTTCGATCCGGTAGCCGTGGAGCTTGACCTGCCGGTCTCCACGTCCGAAGTACTCGAGCGTGCCGATATCGGTCCACCGCACCCGGTCCCCGGTGCGGTACATGCGCTCGCCGGGGGTCCCGCTCGGATCGGCCACGAACCGGGCGGCAGTCAGCGACGGTCGGCGATGGTAGCCACGGGCCAGCCCGGGCCCGGCGAGATACAACTCGCCGGGTGTGCCGACCGGAACGGGCCGAAGCCGGTCGTCGAGCACCAGCGCGTGGAAGCCCCGGATCGGGCCGCCGATCGTCACCGCGGCCCCCGGCACGAGCGCGGCACTGGTCGTCCCGATGACGGTGGTCTCGGTGGGCCCGTAGGCATTGAACATCTCCCGGCCGGGCGCCCAGCGGGCGACGACGTCGGGCGGCAACGGCTCGCCGGCTGCGAGCACGCACGTCAGGTGGTCGAGACCGAGCGACTCGTCGCCGTCCGACACCGTCGGCGTCATCGCCAACGCGGTCGGAGTCATGATGCAATGCGTCACCTGCTCGGACGCCAGCAGGTGACGCAACTCCTCGCCGCCGTACACGGTGGGTGGGGCGATCACCATCGTCGCGCGGACGCCGACCGCGAGTAGAAGTTCGAGGACCGACACGTCGAAGCTGGGCGAGGTGAGCTGGAGGATCCGGGACTCGGGCGTGGTCCTACACCGCTCGTGCAGGTCTGCGGCGAAATCCGCGAGTCCCCGGTGGGTGACGGAGACGCCCTTGGGGATACCGGTGGACCCCGACGTGTAGATGAGGTAGGCGACGTCATCCGGGTCGAGCGGTGCGACACGGTCGGCGTCGCGTATCGGTCGCGGAGGAGAGGCCGCGATGGAACGACTCTCGTCGATCACCCACCAGGGGATGGTGCGGGCGAACGAGTCGCGCAGTGCCCCGGTGGTGAGCCCGAGTACCGAGCCGGAGTCCCGCAGCATCAACTCGATCCGGTCCGGTGGATGCGCCGGGTCCACCGGGAGGAATGCGGCGCCGGACTTCGCGACCGCCCACACCCCGGTGAGGTAGGCGGGGCATCGGGGCATCCCCAACGCCACCACCGACCCAGGGCCGATCCCCTCGTCGATCAACGCACGGGCCAGCTCGTCGGATTCCCGATCGAGTTCGCCGTAGGTGATGTCGGCACCCTCGAACCGGAGCGCGGGCCGCCTCGGATCCGATGCCGCGGCCACCGAAAGCAGATCCGCGAGCGTCCGCGGCGCGATGCCCGGATCCCCCCGCACCGGAACCAGTGCCGCATGTTCGGCCGGATCCAGCAGGTCGATGTCCCCGACAATCGTCTCGGCGGAGGTCGCCGCGGCCCGCAGGATCCGCACCAACCGGTCGGCGAACCCCCGGATCGTCCCGGCGTCGAACACATCGGCCGCGAACACGATCCCGGCCGACATGCCCGCGGCTTCGCCGTCGGCGTCGAACTCCTCCGCCACGCTCACCTGGAGATCGAAATTGGCGACCTCGTCGCCGTGGTCGAGCGCACGGACCCGGACCCCGGGCAGTTCGACGTCCGGGCGCGCGATCGTCCGGAACTCGAGCAGCACCTGGAACAGCGGGGAATGCGCGGTGGACCGGGGTGGGTCCACCGCCTCGACCACCCGCTCGAAGGGGGTGTCGGCGTGCATGAACGCACCCAGGTCGGCCTCCCGGACCCGGTGCATCAGGTCCGCGAACGACAGGTTCCCGCCGACCTCGCAGCGCAGGACCAGGGTGTTGACGAACATGCCGACCATGTCGTCCAGTGCCGCCGAGCCCCGGCCCGCGATGGGCGTGCCGACGGCGACGTCGTCGGTCCCACCGAGCCGTGCCAGCAATGCCGCCAGCGCCGCGTGCATCACCATGAACACACTCGAATCGTGCTCGCGCGCAAGTTCGACGATGCGCGCGTGCAGATCGGCCGGGAGCTCGAGCTCGATGCGGTCGCCCTGCTGGGATCGCACGTCGGGTCGGGGTCGGTCGCACGGTAGGTCCAGCACGGCGGGCAGACCCGCCAACGTCGTGGTCCAGTAGTCCAGTTGGCGGGCGAGCGGCGACTCCGAGTCGTCGACGTCGCCCAGCCAATCCGACTGCCACAGAGCGTAGTCCGCGTACTGCACGTCGAGGGGCGGCCACGCCGGTGCGCCCGAGACGACCCGGGCCGCGTAGGCCGTCACGAGATCGCGCGCGAGCACCCCGAGCGAGAACCCGTCGGCCAGGATGTGATGCAGGACCACGGTGAGCACATGCTCGGTGTCATCGATCCGGAACAGACCGGCGCGCAGCGGCACCCGCACCGTGACGTCGAACCCCCTCGACATCACTGCCCGCATCCGGCGCCGGAGGTCGTCCTCGTCGGCGACGTCCTCGTCGGCGACCAGGAGGTCCGACCGGTCGACGGACAGCACCACCTGGCGGGGGCCGGCGTCGTCGAGCGGGTAGATCGTGCGCAGCGACTCGTGCCGCGCAACCACGTCACCGAGCGCCCCGACGAGCGCGTCCCGGTCCAGCACCCCGGACAGTCGCAGCGAGAGCGAGATGTTGTACGCCGCCGAGTCCGTGTCGAACTGGTTGATGAACCAGATCCGCTGTTGGGCGGGCGAGAGCGGAATCCGCGCCGGCCGAGGTCGCGTGACGAGCGGTGGGCGTGCCCGCGGACCCACCGTGTCCGTCCCGCGGACCCGGCGTGCCAGCCCCGCGACGGTGGGTGCGTCGAACACGTCCCGGATGCCGAGGTCGGCGCCCGTCGCGTCGCCGACGCGGGCCGCCAACTGCGCGGCCACCAGCGAGTTGCCGCCGAGCGCGAAGAAGTCGTCGTCGACGCCGACCCGCTCGAGTCCCAGGAGGGCGCCGACCGCCGACGCGACGGCCTCCTCCACGGGATCGCGGGGGGCCACGAGCGCTCGCTCGGCATCCTCGGGAACGGGCAACGCGGCTCGGTCGAGCTTGCCGTGCGCCGTCATCGGCAGCCGATCCAGGACCGTGACCACCGACGGCACCATGTATCCCGGAAGCGACCGCGCTGCAGTCTCTCTCACCGAGTCCGGATCGATCGGCACTCCCTCCGACGGCACCACGTACCCGAGGATCCGGACACCGGCCGGACCCTCGCCCGCGATCGCGACGGCGGAGCCGACCCCCGGATCCGCGGCCAGGACCGATTCCACCTCACCCAGTTCCACGCGGTACCCACGTACCTGCACCTGGGAGTCGGCGCGTCCCGCGAAGCGAAGCGTGCCGTCGGCCGTCCAGGTGCCCAGATCTCCCGTCCGATACATCCGGGTGCCGGTGCCGAACGGATCCGGCACGAAGCGGCCCGCGGTCAACCCGGGCCGGTCGAGGTAGCCGCGCGCCAATTGGGCGCCGGCCACGTACAGTTCGCCGACCACCCCGGGCGGTACGGCGTGCAGCCGCCCGTCGAGCACCCGAACCACCATCCCGGGCAGCGGGTATCCGATCCCACCCGGGATCCCGTGCGTGGTCGGGTCTGCGGTCACCGGGCTGTGGGTGACGTGCACACACGTCTCGGTGATCCCGTACATGTTCGACAGCCGCGCTGGTGCATCGCCGCGGCGCTCGAACCAGGCCGACAGCTGCCCCGGATCCAGCACCTCACCACCGAAGATCACGTGCCGCAGCCGCAGTGCCCGCTCCCCGTCGCTCGACGCCCGGTCCGCGTCGATCAGCTGACCGAACGCGCCCGGGGTCTGGCTCAGGATCGTCACACCCTCGTCCCGCAACAGCGCGAGGAAGTCCCGGGGAGACCGGGCCGTGTCACGGTCGACCACCACAACGGTCGAGCCGTGCAGCAAGGCGCCCCACATCTCCCACACCGCGAAATCGAATGCGTACGAGTGGAACATCGTCCACACGTCGGTCGCGTCGAACCCGAAGAGCGGCTTTGTGCGCTCGAACAGCGTGACCACGGCGCGATGCGGGACCGCGACGCCCTTGGGCCGGCCGGTCGAGCCGGACGTGTAGATCACGTACGCGGTCGCGTCGGGTCGCAGCGGCGACGTGCGGGCGGCGTCGGTGACCGGGTCCGCCGACATCTCGGCGACCCCGGACCGCACCGGCGCGGCATCGAGATCCACGAGCGGGACGCCGGCCGGCACCGACGACAACCGGCGGGCACCCACGGAATCGACGAGCACGCAGGCCGGGCGCGCGTCGGCGAGCAGGAACGCGATCCGCTCGTCTGGGTAGTCGACGTCCACCGGCACGTAGGCCGCTCCCGCACCGACGACCGCGGCGAGGACGACGGGTAGGTCCACCGACCGCGCCATCGCGACGGCCACCCTGGACTCAGGCCCGACGCCGCGCCCGATCAGCCAGCGGGACAGCCGGTTCGCGCGCTCGGACAGCGCCCGATACGCCAGCCGGGTCGGACCCGCGACGACGGCGACCGCGGCCGGATCCGCCGCGACCGCCCGAGCCAGCAGGTCCGGCAGCGTCGCGGCCACGCCGACCACGTCCGGCTGCAGCGCGGACATAGCGCGTTCGGTCTCGTCGGCCGTCTCGAGGTCACCGACGACGACGTCCCCGTCCGCGGCGATCGTTGCGAGGACGCGCTTCAGGCGCTCGGCGAAGCCCGCGATCGTCGCGTGATCGAACAGATCGCACGCGAAATGCAATGCCGCCGAGAGTCCGTGAGGTCGACCGCCCTCGTCGACGTGTTCTCGCACGCTCAGCTGCAGTTCGAACTTCGCGACCCCGGTGTCGATCTCCCGCACCTCGGCGACGACACCCGGCAGCGCCACCGAGGTGATCTCGGAGGTCTGCAGTTCGAGCATCACCTGGACGAGCGGCGCGTGCGCCGGCGATCGGTCGGTTGCGAGTTCCTCGACGAGCCGCTCGAACGGAAGCTCCACGTTGGCGAGCGCACCCAGATCGGTGTCACGGATACCCGACAGCACCTCGACGAACGTGGACGCGGGATCGATGTCGGTGCGCAGCACGAGAGTGTTGACGAACATACCCACGAGGTCTTCGAGCTCGGCGGCCGCCCGGCCGGCCACCGGGGTGCCGATCGCGACGTCACGACCGGCCCCCAGGCGCGACAGCAGCACCGCGAACGCGCCGTGGAGCACCATGAACAGCGTGCAGTCGCGCTCGCGGCCCAGTTCGAGCAACCGTCGGTGCGTGTCCGGGGCGATCTCGAACGTGATCGTCCCCCCGCGTGTCGTCACCGCCGACGGGCGCGGACGATCGTGCGGCAGTGCGATCGCGGGGGGCAGGTCCGCCAACCGGGTCGTCCAGAACCGCAGCTGTCGGGCGGCGAGCGAGTCGCGATCGCGATCGTCGCCGAGCATCTCGCGTTGCCACAGCGCGTAGTCGGCGTACTGGACCGGCAGTGGAGTCCAGACCGGCGGACCCCCTGCTCGCCGCGCGCCGTACGCGACCATCACGTCACGGGCCAACGGCAGCACCGACTGCCCGTCCGCCGCGATGTGGTGCACGACCACGGCCAGTACGTGCTCGTCCGGACCGATCCGAAACAGGCGGACACGCAGCGGAAGCTGTTCGCGCACATCGAATCCCACGAGTGCATCCGCCCGGATCGCATCCCACACCTCATCGCGTCCCGCCACGATCGGCGTCACGTCCGGCACGGCGGACTCGGCGGGCACGATCATCTGGTGGGGCCCGCCGAGGTCCGCCGGGTACACCGTGCGCAGCGCCTCGTGACGCTCGACGACGTCGGCGATCGCGGTACACAGGGCCGGTGTGTCGAGCTGTCCGGTCAACGTCACCGCGAACGCGATGTTGTAGACCGGCGAATCGGTGTCGAGCTGGTTGACGAACCACATCCGCTGCTGCGCCGGCGAGAGTGGCAGACGATCCGGTCGGTCACCGCGGGCGGGTGGCGGCGCCGGACCGGCCGGCGTGCCGTCCGGACGGACCATCGTGCCGACGCGCCACGCAAGGCGGCGCGCGGTGGGCATCTCGAACAGGTCCCGCACGGTCAGCGTCACGCGCAGGGCCGCGTTCAGCCGGGCCACCACCTTCGTGGCCACCAGCGAGTCGCCCCCCAGATCGAAGAAGCTGTCGTCGGGAAGAACCGGCCGGGTCGTCGCCAGGACATCGGTGAACACCTCCGCGATCACCTGCTCGATGGCCTCGAAGCCCTCGAGGGGCGGCTCGGGTTCCGCGCCCGGTGGCGGCGCCGAGGCCGCTACGGCGGATGCGTCCGCCACGGGAGACGGCGGCGCGGCCACGTGCATGTCCGCGAGCGGCGACTGCGGATCGGCGACGACGAACTGTTCGAGGAACTCCAGGAAACGTCGATGGAAGGATGTCTCGGCCTCCTCCGAGTACCGGCGCGGGTTCACCCGGAAGTCGACGAAAGTCCGCACCGGAGTTCCGGATTGATAGACATTGACCAGCAGGTCGTCCACCGGTCCGGAGGTGATGATGTGGAACTCGGTCGAGAGCGGACCCATCACGATCTCGGGGTGGAAGAACATCACGTTCACGATCGGCGCCGGAACGTCGCCACCGCGGTCACGCTGGATATCGGCGCGGCTGCAACGTTGATGCCGCAGTGCCGCAACCATTTCGAGCTGCACTCGATCGACGAGGTCACCGATCGTGTCGTCGTCGCGGATCTCGACCCGAAGCGGCACCAGGTTGACGGTCATCCCGCCGGACCGCCGCAGCACGGCGGTGGTGCGGGCCGAGACCGGGATGTCGACGACCACGTCGCGGTGGCCGGTCGCCCGGCTCAGGAACCACGCGAAGGCGGCGATGATCCGAGCCGCAGCCGAGGCATCGGTCCCCTGCACCTCCGCCGATCGTTCGATTCGCCGCATCGTCGCATCGGACAACACCGCAGTCGCGAGCCGACTTTCGGCCACCGCGGGCGCGCTCGCATCGACGAGCGCCACGCCGCGAACCCCGTCGAGCCGATGCGCCCAGTACGCGCGGTCGGTGTCGTGACGGTCCGACGCCCGGTAGCGCTCGTCGATCTCGTGGAGGGTAAGCAGATCTGCTGCAGCAGGCGGATCCGGCTCGTACCCCTCCACCGCGGCTGTGTAGAGATGGGCGATGCGGTAGAGCATGGTCGCGGCACCGTACCCGTCGAGCGCGATGTGATGACTTCTGCTGTACCACAGGAAATGTCGATCTCCGACCTGCAGGATCACGGTCTGGACGAGGCGGTCGACGGACAGGTCGAGCGGTGTCGCCGCCTCGCGCTGCATCCACGCGTGCGCGGACGCCACCGGATCGGCCTCGGCGCGCAGGTCCAGCAACGCGATCGATGTGTCCCGCTCCGGGTCGACGTACTGCATGGGCTCGCCGTCGACGGTGACGACGCGCAGGAAGGGCGACTGGAACTCACGGGCTGCTCGAACGTTCGCTGCACGCAGCACGTCGATGTCGAGGGGGCCGTCGATCTCCACGTACTGCGCGATGAAGAGCGGGACGTCGGGCGCGAGCTGCTGCGCGAACCACAGAGCACGCTGCGCCTCCGACAGTGGAAACCGGTCGGGGAACCGGTCGGGGGTCCGCGCCGGGACCGATCGCGAGGTAGCGCTCGACTCAGTGCGGGGTTCGGGATGAGGTTCAGCAGAATCCACGTATCGCCCCCAAGAGAGGTTGGTTCGCCGCGGCGGCTCGCGCCACCGTCGTCGAACAAACACTCCCTCGGGCGGAAGCCGTCCGACAACGGGCAGCGCCTATGTGCAGTATCCGCCCGCCTCGTGGTGCGGTCCAGATCGGCAGGTCAGGCGAGGTGGCGGACCCGCCTCGCACGCAGGTGGACGATCGGCCGGCGCGAATCGGGCATGGATACTGGCACGCATGAGTGAGCGCGTCGAGGGCACCGGACCCGACAGCAACGGCGATGCCGCGGACTTCCGCGTCCACGTCGCGACCCAGGCCATCCGGCTCTTCGCCGAGCACGGCTACGAGGCCACGACGGTCGACCAGATCGCCGCGGCCGCGGGCGTCTCGCGGCGCACCTTCTTCCGGCAGTTCCGGTCCAAGGAGGACGTGATCTTCGCCGATCACGAATCGCTGCTCGACCAGGCAGCCGACCATCTCTCGCGCACCACCGAGGATCCGTGGGTGGCGGTGTGCGAGGCCGCGCGACTGGTCTTCGATCGGTTCCGGGAGAACCGTGAGCTGTCGGTGCGCCGCTACCAGGTGGTCCAGCGGGTGCCCGCGCTTCGCGACCGGGAACTCGTCACCGGGCACCGCTACGAGCGCTTGTTCACCGACTACCTACGCGGTGCCGTCCCGTCCGCGGAGCCGCTCGACGTCGTCGGGTTCGCGGCCAGCGTGACGGCGTGCCACAACTATCTGCTGCGCGCGATGATCCGCGGCGACGAGAAAGCGACCTCGAAGGAACTCCAGCGCGCGCTGGTCGAGATCCGCCGCAAGTTCGGCGCCGCCCCCCGCGACGACACCGTCCAGGCCGCGCTCTCCCCGGAGTCGGCGGACGCCCGCCCGGCGGAGGCCGTGACCGTGGTGACCTATCCGCCGGGGACGCCGCCCGCCGAGGTGGCCCGCCGGGTGCGCATGCAGCTCGAGACCACCGAGAACCGGCCTCCCTCCACCACCCCTTGACTGGCACTTAGTGCCATGCTTGACTGGGGTCATTCGTGGACAGACGTGCGCGATCGGCCGAAATACGCCGAGAGGTACGCCACAGCACGACGACGCGAACCTGGCACTGAGTGCCCCAGTCACTCGGTGCCAGCTGACCGTCGGAACCGACCGTCCCGCACACCCGAGGAGCGTCCCCATGGCCGGCAATCCCGATTTCCCCCTCTTCCAGCTGAACGAGGAGCACGACGAGCTGCGGGCAGCGATCCGCGCACTCTCCGAGAAGGAGATCGCTCCCTACGCGAAGGAAGTCGACGAGAAGGCCCGCTTCCCCCAGGAAGCACTCGACGCCCTCGTCAACTCGGGATTCAATGCCATCCACGTCCCCGAGGCCTACGACGGCCAGGGCGCCGACTCGGTCGCCGCATGCATCGTCATCGAGGAGGTCGCCCGCGTCTGTGGTTCGTCCTCGCTGATCCCCGCCGTCAACAAGCTCGGCACGATGGGCCTGATCCTCAAGGGCTCCGAGGAGCTCAAGGCCCAGGTGCTCCCGGACATCGCCGGCGGCAAGATGGCGTCGTACGCACTGTCCGAGCGTGAGGCCGGCTCCGACGCCGCCGCGATGCGCACCCGTGCGAAGGCGGACGGCGACAGCTGGGTCCTCAACGGCTCCAAGTGCTGGATCACCAACGGCGGCCAGTCCACGTGGTACACCGTCATGGCCGTGACCGATCCCGACAAGGGCGCCAACGGCATCTCCGCGTTCATGGTCCACAAGGACGACGAGGGCTTCGTCGTGGGACCGCTCGAGCACAAGCTGGGCATCAAGGGCTCCCCCACCGCCGAGCTGTACTTCGAGAACTGCCGCATTCCGGGCGACCGGATCATCGGCGAGCCGGGCACCGGCTTCAAGACCGCGCTCGAGACCCTCGACCACACCCGGCCGACGATCGGTGCACAGGCACTCGGTCTCGCGCAGGGCGCATTCGACGCGGCACTGGCCTACACCAAGGACCGCAAGCAGTTCGGCACGTCCATCGCGTCGTTCCAGAACACCCAGTTCATGCTCGCCGACATGGCGATGAAGATCGAGTCGGCCCGTCTCATGGTCTACACCGCGGCGGCCCGTGCCGAGCGCGGCGAGAAGAACCTCGGTTTCATCTCCGCCGCCGCGAAGTGCCTGGCCTCGGACGTCGCAATGGAGGTCACCACCAACGCCGTCCAGCTGTTCGGCGGCGCCGGCTACACCACCGACTTCCCGGTCGAGCGCATGATGCGCGATGCCAAGATCACCCAGATCTACGAGGGCACCAACCAGATCCAGCGAGTGGTGATGTCACGCGCACTGCTCAAGTGACGAACAGTTCCGCTGCGACGGTTTCCAGCCCGAGATCCCCGGCGTTCAATGGGGGTGCAGCACCTTCGGTGCCGCAGTAGGTGACAGCACGGTTCGAACCGGGAGCTGCTGCACGCACGCCGTTCGGGGGCCGGTGCCGTGACCGACGCAGAGGAGTTGGTTCACATGGGATCGATCAGCATTCTCGGGGAACTGGTGGACGTGTTGGCCCAGTTGATGGCCCTCATGGGCGGTCAAGGAAACGGCGGGACCGGAGGCTTGGGCGGCCTCGGGGGTGGTGGTCTCGGCGGTGGCGGCCTCGGAGGTGGCAGCCTCGGCAGTTGACGGTTCGACTCCACCCACATCCGTCACCCCGGCATCGGAGCTTCCGGCGCCGGGGTGACGGATGCGGGGTGAGGGCTACGGGCCCGTGGATAGCAGAATGACCCCGGACAGAGCACGTCGACCGACGGGCGACGTGAAGAGACGACAGTGGAGATTCGACTGTGGAGCTAGTGGGTGTGATCGGCGGCGGCACGATGGGTGCCGGCATTGCCGAGGTTTGTGCCAAGGCCGGAAGCTCGGTCCTGGTCCTCGAGACCAAGCAGGAGTACGCCGACGCGGCGCAGGCGCGTATCGCGAACTCGATCGGCCGCGGCGTCGCCCGGGGCAAGATCACCCAGGAGGAGGCGGACGCTGCTGTCGCCCGCGTCCGGGTGACCCTCGACATCGAGGATTTCGCGGACCGTGATCTGGTGATCGAGGCCGCCCCGGAGATCGAGGCGCTCAAGGCCGAGATCTTCGGCAAGCTCGACAAGATCGTGAAGCCGTCGGGCATCCTCGCGACCAACACCTCCTCGATCCCGGTCATCAAGATCGCGAACGCCACGCAGCGTCCGTCGCAGGTCGTCGGTGTGCACTTCTTCAACCCGGTGCCGGTCATGCCGCTGGTGGAGATCGTGGTCAGCCTGGTCACGTCGGAGGAAACCGTTGCGGCCGTGACGGAGTTCGCCCGCGACACCCTGGGCAAGAAGGCCGTCCGGGCCGGTGACCGCGCCGGCTTCATCGTCAACGCGCTGCTCATCCCGTACCTGTGCGATGCCGTCCGCATGCTCGAGTCGGGCTACGCGACCGCCGAGGACATCGACGACGCGATGAAGGGCGGCTGCGGCTACCCGATGGGCCCGCTCACGCTGCTCGACACCGTCGGCCTCGACGTGGCACTGGCCGCGGCCGAGTCGCTGTACGCCGAGTTCGGCCAGCCCAACTACGCCCCGCCGGCCCTGCTGCGCCGCAAGGTCGACGCCGGACACCTCGGCAAGAAGGTCGGCCAGGGCTTCTACAGCTACAAGTAGTCCTCAGCCGGATAAGCGCCCCATCGCCTCCCGAAGGCGTTGGGGCGCTTTCTGTTTACGCAGCCCAGTCGACAGCTGGGCCGTCCGGACCAACGCGAACGACCTCCGATCCACTCCCGGCGACCCGGCCGGGATGTGGAGCGGAGGTGTGGTTCGGCAGTCGATCAGCTGAAGGCGTTCAGCGCGCCGACCAGGCCGAGGATGGCCGCGGCGCCGGACAGGACGCCACCGATGCCGCTGATGACCGGCTGGATCTGCTTGATCAGGGCGAGATCAGCGTCGGAAGAACCCATGACAAAACTCCTCACAGTGAATGTGTATGTACGCGCCCTTTGCGCGTCCGATGTGCTGCACGGCGCTCACGACAGTACGCAACGCAGCCGGGCAGAGATTCTGTGAGACAGCCGATTTCGCTTCCGACCAGCTCGAATCTCCGTGAGTAATATTCACGTGACCCGGCAACGGCCCGAGAACGGCAGGGTGTCCGGCAGGAAAACAGTGGTGGTCGGTTCGGGGCGATCGAGTGCGCAGATAGCATTCGGGCATGAGAGCAGAACTCGAGCCGGATATGACGACGGCCGAAAGGCTCTATCCGCAGGTACTCGACCTGATCCGGGGCCACCTCGGACTGTTGGACGCGGACGGTGACCCGGACGGCGCAGCCGGCCGCGCCGTCGTCGACGAGATCACGGCGATCACCGGCAACGCGATCACGGCCCACGCCATCGAGTTCGCATTCGAGGTGGAGGGACCGGAGGTTCTCGCCTTCCGGACCTGTCTGCCCGCGCCGAGCCGCATCTCCGACATCGACGCCGCCGAACTCACCGAACTCCTGGCACGAGCCCGGGTGGCCTCCCTGGAGATATCCGACGACTTCGCGGGCACGTTCGGCATCTACCTCACGGACTGGTACCGGGAGTTGCTCGCCCACAACTACCCGGCGTACCGCCCCACGCTGTTCAATCGGTACGAGCGCGACGGCCGGTACGTCGACCCGACGACGGCGGAGATCGTCGCGCAGCTGACGAAGCGGTGACGGCGACCTGTGTGTGCCCGGGCCGGTGATCCGGCCCGGGCACACCAGATCACTCGTCGACGACCGAGATCCGCCCCTCGACGGCGGCGCGGGCGATGGAGTCCTGCATCGCCGGGCAACTGCGCGCCAGCGATGCAGGATCGGTGGCACCCCCACCCAGTTCCCGGCACGCCGCCCGCGCCTCGGCGGTCCACTGGACCGCAGTGTGCTGCCAGCTGTTCTTCGTCACGAGCACGTGGCCGCCGCACCGGTCGCAATCGACGGGCTGCACGGCTACACCGTTTCCGCGGCGGCGCGACGGGTGAGGTTGTCGGCGACTTCCCGCTTCCATGCCTCGACGGGTTTGGTGGTGTCGAGTTCGAACTCGAAGCGGTCCACCATGTCCGGGGTGACGTCGGCGACGTCGACGTAGAACTGCTCGTACCAGCGGCGCAGCTGGTAGACCGGGCCGTCCTCGTTGGTCAGCAGCGGGTTGTCGATGCGGGTCTTGTTCTTCCAGATCTCGATGTCCTGCTCGAACCCGATACCGATGTAGCCGATCATCGCGTCGACCAGCTGGTCGGCGATCTCGGCGGGCACCTGCTCGGTCTTCTTCACCGAGATGCCGTACATGAGCACGAACTGGTTCGGGGAGATCGGGTAGTGGCAGTTGATCAGCACGGACTCGACGTCGTACTTGTCGTAGTGGTAGATCAGGTCGTCGATCATGAACGAGGGCCCGTGGTACGCGGCAACGGAGGTGTTGCCCACCAACTTCGGGACATCCGGATCGGTCCACTCGGTGACGTCGTCGCGGCCGACACCCTTCTGTTCCTGGATCGCGACGTGGCCCTCGAAGATGTTCTTGAAGTAGGTGGGGAACGAGTAGTGCACGTAGAAGAAGTGCGCCATGTCCACGACGTTGTCGATGATCTCGCGGCAGTTGGTGTCGATGACGATCGCCTTCCACTGCCAGTCGGTCCATTCGGCGTCCACCGCCCGGATCGCGGGGATCGCGACCTCCGGCGGCGGCGGATTGCCCTCGGGGTCGTTCCACACGAACAGCAGATCGTCCTGTTCCATCGTGGTCCATGCGCGGGTCTTCGCGACCGGCGGGACCCGGCGGGCGTAGGGGATGTCGGTGCACTTGCCGTTGCCGGCCCAGCGCCAGTCGTGGAACGGGCACGCCACGGTGTCGCCTTTGATCTCGCCCTGGCTCAGGTCGCCACCCATGTGACGGCAGTACGCGTCGAGGATCTTCAGATCACCCTTGCTGTCGGCGAACACGACGAGCTTGGTGCCGAAGGCCTCGACGGAATGCGGCTTGCCGTCCTTGAAGTCGGCAACGAGACCGAGGCAATGCCAGCCGCGCGCGAAGCGCGCCGGGGGCGCGCCGGTCTCGATGATGCGGATCTCGTCGGTGATGCCGGCAGCCGCTGAGGGCACTGGGGTCATGGTCAGTCCTTTCGTTGCGCGGGGCACGCATACGGGCTGTGCGTGCACCCCGCTCGACCCTCCAATCTCGCGCCGCGAAAGCCGCTGTTCCAGAGATCCTCCCGTTGAACGGTCATTCGATCGATGATCCGTCGGCTCGACACCACCTCGCCGTGCCACGCTGCCGCCCGTTCCGCCTCACCGAGTAGTGCAGTGGCCAACCCGAGACCCGCCAAGTCCTCGACGACCTGCAGTCTCATGCCCTTCGCACGGAAGATCTCGAGGCTGGACGACAAACATTCGACCCCCGATCGAAGTCACCAGCAGCGAGGGCCAGCAGTCCCTCGACATGCGTGATGAAGGCGTCGGACACGCATACAGCGCCTTGGCACGCTCCGCTGTCTCTGCCGCGCTCGGGCGCGCCAGCGCGCGCTCGATCCAGCGCCGTCCCTCGCTGAGTCGACCGCGAGAAAGCCAGAACGGATACAACGCGGTGGCCATCCGCAGGCCGGCGGCGGCATCCTCCTCGTGCCCGGCGATGCTGAACGTCAGTGCGTCGCGCAGGTTCGGCTGTTCGCGTTCCAGGCGGGCGATCCATTCCACCTGGTGGGGGGCTGATCCACTCGTCCGCAGCCCTCGACACGAGCCGCTCGTACAAGTCCCGGTGCCTCCGCACGAACGCCAGATACTCGCCGGACTCACGTAGTTTCTCCTGTCCGTAGTCGCGGATGGTCTCCAACAGCCGGTACCTCACGGCAGTCCCCGGTTCGTCTCGGATCAGAATCGACTTGTCGACCAGGGAGGCCACGCCGTCCAACAGATCCTCCTCGACGGAGCCCTCGGAGCAGATGCCCTCGGCTGCATCCATCTCGAAGCTGCCTGCGAACACCGTCAATCGGCGCCACAGCTTCTGGTCCCGCTCGGAGCACAGGTCGTGACTCCAGTCGACGCACGCACGCAGCGACTGCTGCCGAGTCGGCGCCGAACGGCTGCCCCGGTTCAACAACCGAGAGCGGTCGGTCAGCCGGTCCAGGATCTGAGCTGCGGACATCGCCCGCATCCGCGCCGCCGCGAGTTCGATCGGCAACGGCAGACCGTCCAGTTGGCGGCAGATCCCGACAACGTCGCGCTGGTTATCCGCAGTCAGTTCGAACTCCGGAACGGCGGCCGAGGCGCGCTCGACGAACAACGTGACCGCCTCGTACTGGGGAAGCCCGTCCAACGATGGTGTGTGCTGCGGATCCGGGACCGTCAACGGCGGAACCCGCAGGATCGCCTCCCCGCCGATGTTCAGGGGCTCCCGACTCGTCGCCAGAATCCGAAGCTGGAAACAACTCCGCAACAGCACATCGCACAGCGCCGCGACCGCCTCCACGAGGTGCTCGCAGTTGTCCATCACCAACAGCAGCCGACGCGAGGCGAGATACTCCACCAGCATGTCCAACGGTGGACGTGCGGCACGGACCCGCAACCCGACGGCAATCGCCACCGCGTCCTTCAACGACTCCGGGTCGTGGACGTCGGCGAGCTCGACCAGTTGGACCCCGTCGCCGAAGGCCCTTCGAGAATCCTCCGCTACGCGTAGTGCGAGCCGGGTCTTGCCGACACCGCCGATCCCGGTCAGCGTCACCAGACGCGCAGTCGAGAGCAGTCGCCGCGCCTCGGTCAACTCCCGACGACGTCCGACGAAACTGGTCAACGCCACGGGCAGGTTCCCGACCGTGCCCGGTACGGCGAGCGTCAGCGAACCGTCACTTCCGTCAGCTGCCCCGACTTCTTCACGGTACGCCGGTGGCGGACCTGATCGAGTGCTTGTCAGATCACCTGATTCGACGAATCCGAGGTGCTCTCACCGCTCACCCGCAGGCGAGAGACGTCAACCCCGCCATGCGGACGATGCCGCACGCATTCTCCTGCGACAGCTTCCAGACTCCATCTTCCGCAACGAAGTTCATCATGCTGTCCGGGCCGGGCTGACCGTCGAAGCTCATGGCCACCGTTGCGGCCACCAGGCCGCCCCCGAGATCTGTCACGTCGACGACCTCGACACCGACCTTGTTGACCTTCGCGGCCGCGACCACCTCGTCGATCAGTTGCGGATCGGCCTGAGCACCCTGGACGAGCGCGTTCTTCTCGGCCGCCGGGATGCCGGCCTCGAACGCCCGGGCAAGGTTGGCGTTCAGTTCCGCCGGCGTGGGCGCCGCGAGCGGCGACTGTACCGACGTTTCCGGGGTCGTCGTGATCGGGACGGGCGGCTCCGGGTCCGCCTCATCTGAGCACGACGAGAGCAGGAGGGCCGCGGTACACATCGTTCCGACTACCGCCGCCCGCCCGACCCTCTTCGCTTCGCGCCGCGTCGAGTTCATGCCGTTCCCCCTCGTTCGTCCGTACATCCGATCGGCGCACGGTATCCCGGCAGAAGCGCCGGATACGGCAATCCGGGCGGGCGGCCGGCGAACTCTCACAATCCCCTCACGAACCGCGCACGAACCACAGTCACCGGTCCGGGGTTCCCACCGCCCCGCTTCGCGGCGCACCATCGAAGACATGACCGCTCCGGCGCTTCACCTGAAGTCGGCGCGGGGCCGGTGGGTCGTGACGGCCACCGTCCTCGGATCCTCGCTCGCGATGCTCGACGGCACCGTCGTCAACGTCGCCCTTCCCCGCATCGCCGAGGACCTCGGGGCCGAGGTCGCGGGCGTGCAGTGGA
Source organism: Prescottella sp. GW823-FHT02E09 (assembly GCF_058797375.1). NCBI lineage: Bacteria > Bacillati > Actinomycetota > Actinomycetes > Mycobacteriales > Nocardiaceae > Rhodococcus > Prescottella sp. GW823-FHT02E09. The sequence goes on along the minus strand of NZ_JBXAJP010000016.1, from coordinate 33,908 downwards.
CACTCAGCGGCTACACCCTCACGCTCGCGTCGCTGATCCTGCTCGGCGGTGCGCTCGGCGACCGATGGGGGCGCCGTCGCGTATTCGTCTGGGGAACGGTGTGGTTCGCCGTCGCATCCGGGTTGTGCGCGCTGGCTCCGGACGTCACGACGCTCGTCGCGGCCCGACTTCTGCAGGGGGTCGGGGCGGCGCTGCTGACGCCGGGCAGTCTCGCGATCATCTCGGCGTCGTTCGAGGACGACGACCAGGGCGCCGCGATCGGACTGTGGTCCGGGCTCGGCGGAGTCGCGGCGGCCGTCGGACCGCTGCTGGGCGGCTGGCTGGTCGAGGTCGCGGGCTGGCGGTCGGTGTTCCTCATCAACCTGCCGCTCGCGGTCGCGGTCGTGTGGGTCTCGGCGCGGCACGTTCCGGAGACCCGGGACCCCCACCCGCCCGAGCGACTCGACTTTGCCGGATCGATTCTGGCGGCGCTCGCGCTCGGTGCCCTCACGTACGGCCTGATCGAGAAAACGATCTGGATGAGCGTCGCCGGCATCGCGCTGTTCGTGGCGTTCGTACTGGTCGAGCGCCGTGCCCGGTATCCCCTCGTGCCGGGTTCGCTGTTCGCGTCACGGGTGTTCGTGGCCGCCAACCTGGTGACCTTCGCGGTGTACGCCGCGCTCGGGGGCGTGTTCTTCCTGCTGTTGCTGCAGCTGCAGATCGTGTCCGGGTATTCGCCCCTCGCGGCGGGTGTCGCGTCGCTTCCGATCACGATCCTGATGCTGCTCCTGTCGTCGCGGGCCGGTCGGTGGGCGCAGGTCCACGGGCCGCGGATCCCCATGACCGTGGGTCCGCTACTGGGCGCCGCCGGGTTGCTGCTGATGTTGCGGATAGGCCCGGGCGCGTCCTATCCGACGCAGGTGCTGCCCGCAGTCCTGGTGTTCGGCCTGGGCCTGTCCGCACTCGTCGCGCCGCTCACCGCGGCCGTGCTCGGCTCGGTGTCGTCGGATCAGGCCGGTATCGCGTCCGGCGTGAACAACGCCGTGGCCCGCACCAGTCAGCTGCTCGCGGTCGCTGCCCTGCCCGGCCTCGCCGGTATCGGCACCGCGGCCCTCACCGATCCCGACGCATTCGGGTCGGGCTTCCGAACAGCGATGCTGATCTGCGCGGCCCTCCTGCTGATCGGTGCCGCGATCTCGGCGGCGATGATCCCCCGCCGCACCGCGGCCGAGGAACCGGCGGCGGCGGAGACGGAGACGGGCGAGTCCGTCGCGTGCCAACCGCACTGCGACGTCACCGCGCCCGCCGTCCAGCCGCCGTCCGATTGACCTCCGATCAGCCCTCGACGGCCGGCCACACCGCAGCGGTGCTCCACGGATACGCGGCCTCGAGCTGCGAGGCCACCCGGATCAGCAGGTCCTCGCGCCCGTGGGCGGCCACCAACTGTGCGCCGAGCGGCAACCCCGTCGAATCCTTGCCCAGCGGAAGCGAAATCGCCGGCTGTCCACCACTGTTGAACGGCGACGTCAAGGCACCGTACTTGCCGGCGTGCTGCCACATGGCCTCGAGATTCATCGCGTCGAGGAGTCCCAACTCCGGCGTGGGAGCGCCGAGTGTCGGGGTCAGCAACAAGTCGTACTCGGTGAAGTACCGGCCGATCTCGCGGGCCGTCGACTCGAGGGCCGTGTAGGCGGCGGCCAGGTCGGTGACCGATGCCGACTTGCACCGCTCGTACTGCACGCGGGCCATCGTCTCGAGATCGTCGTCGTGCAGTTCCCGGCCGAGTTCGGCCAGACGCCGGTCGATCTCCACCGCCATCGGAGCGGCCATCAGATACTGCATCGCCGCCCCCAGCGCCTCCGGATGGAACACGGGAGCCGCGGTCTCGACGTGATGGCCAAGCTTCTCGAGGAGAACGCCGACCTCCGTTGCGACAGAAACGCAATCCGAGTGAGCAGGCTCGCCGCCCGGCATGGTGGTGGTGATGCCGATGCGGAGCGTGCCGGGATCGACGCCCACTTCCTCGACGTACGGCCGCACCGGCGGCGCGATGCCGAACGGCGCGCCCACCGCGGGGCCCGACGTGAGGTCGAGCAGCAGTGCGGTGTCCCGAACACTCTTGGTGACAGCGTGTTCCACCGACAGCGGCCCGGACAGCGGAGCACTCGACGGCATCCGGCCCCGGGACGGCTTGAGCCCGACGAGTCCGTTGGCGGACGCCGGAATTCGGATCGACCCGCCGCCGTCGCTGGCGTGCGCGCCGGGCACGATTCCCGCCGCGACCGCCGCTGCCGCGCCACCCGACGAGCCACCCACGCCGTGGGTGAGCCGGCGCGGGTTACGCGTCGGACCGAACAGCACGGGCTCCGTGCTCGCGTTCTGACCGAACTCGGGTGTGTTGGTCTTGCCGATGACCACCAGGCCCGCCCGCCGGTACCGGGAGACCAGTTCGGTGTCCCGGTGTGCCACCCGACCGGCGAACAGGCGGGATCCGTTACTGGTGGGCATGCCGGCGACATCGGCGTGAAGATCCTTGATCAGGAACGGGATTCCGCGCAGCGGAGCGTCGGCCGGGACCGCCTCCGCCTCGGCGAGCGCCTCCTCGACACGGTGGGCGATCACCGCGTTGATCGCGGGATTGCGTTCCTCGAGGCGGCGCAGCGCGAACTGGACAACCTCCCGGGCCGACGCGTCACCGCGCCGGATCGAGGCCGCGAGTCCGGTCATGTCCTGATCGTCGAACAAGCTCTCCATCGACATCTCTGCTCTCACGACGGCGCGTTGTGCGCACTTGTCGCCGTCCGGGTGCCGGTTTTCCGGCGACAAGTGCGCAATCCGCGGATGATGTATGTGTCAGACGTTGTGGCAGGCCACGTAGTGGCCGTCGTTCACCTCGCGTAGCAGTGGTTCCTCTGCCGCGCAGCGGTCGGTGGCCAGCGGGCAGCGGGTGCGGAATCGGCAGCCGGACGGCGGATCGAGGGGCGAGGGTAGGTCGCCCTCGATCTGTGGGGTGGTGTCGGCGTCGCCGCGGTGCACGTCCGGGTCCGGGATCGATGCCAGCAACAGCTTCGAGTACGGGTGCAGTGCCTGCCGTTCCATGTCGCGGCTCGGGGTGATCTCGCACACCTTGCCCAGGTACATCACCATCACGCGGTCGCTGATGTTCTTGACCACCGCCATGTTGTGGGCGATGAAGATCATCGTGAGCTCGAACTCGGTCTTCGTCTTCTCGAGCAGGTTGAGGATCTGCGCCTGGACGGAGACGTCGAGACTGGAGACGGGCTCGTCGCAGATGAGGACCTTCGGCTCGAGCATCATCGCGCGGGCGATGCACACACGCTGGCACTGGCCGCCCGACAGCTCACCCGGGAGCCGTTCCCAGACCATGTCCGGGTCCAACCCGACGGCCTGGAGGAGTTCACGCCCCATATTGTCGAGGCGTTCCTTGTTCCGCTGACCCCACATGCGCGGCCCCTCGGTGACGAGATGCTTGACCTTGCGGCGCGGGTTCAGCGACGAGATCGGGTCCTGCATGATCATCTGCATCTGTGCCCGGATCTTGCGCAGCGCGGACGGACCGAGCGTCGTGAGCTCGATGCCGTCGATCTCCACGCTGCCCGACTTGGGCGCAGGCAGTTGCAGGACGGCGCGGCCGGCAGTGGACTTGCCGCAGCCGGATTCGCCAACGATGCCGAGGGTTTCGCCCGGGAGCAGGTCGAAGCTGATGTTCGAGACGGCGTGCACCGTCTGGCCGCGTCCGGCGGGGAACTCCACGACGAGGTTCTCCACCGCGAGCACGGGCTTGTCGTCCTTGCGCAGGTGCGCAACTCCACTACCGGCCATCAGATGGTCTCCACTTCAAGCTCACGATCTGCTGTGCTCACGACTCGGGGCACTCCGAGGTCCGCGACGCCGTCCAGCGGGAAATGGCAGGCCACTTCGTGTGGATGGCGTGCTCCGACGGTGTCCGGGGCGGCGGTGAGGGTCGGCACGACCTCCCGGCACTTGGGCTGCGTGTACTTGCAGCGGGACGCGAACGAGCAACCCGTCGGTGGCTTCGTCATGTCCGGCAGGCCACCGTCGATGGATTCGAGTCGGGTGTGGGGTTCCTGCTCGAGCCGGGGCACCGCGGCGAGCAGCGCCTCGGTGTACGGGTGGCGCGGGCCGGCGAACAGTTGCCGGGTCGGTGCGGTCTCGACGATCCGGCCCGCGTACATGACGGCGACCCGATCCGTCTGTCCGGCAACGACTCCGAGATCGTGGCTGACGAGGATGCCCGCCATGCCCATCTCGGTGCGCAGGGAGTCGAGGAGCTCGAGGATCTGCTTCTGGACCGTGACGTCCAGTGCAGTGGTGGGTTCGTCCGCGATCGTCAGTTTCGGATCGCACGCCAGCGCCATCGCGATGACCACGCGCTGACGCATACCGCCGGACAACTCGTGCGGGTACTGGTCGATCCGACGGGTCGGCTCGGGGATCCGGACCTTGCGCAGCAGTTCGATCGCCCGTTCGCGGGCCTGGGCCTTGTCCAGCCCGAGATGCGCCCGCAGCGACTCGGTGATGTGCGTGCCGATCCGCTTGAACGGGTTCAGCGCCGACATCGGGTCCTGGAACACCATGGCGATGTCCTTGCCCCACATCTGCTGCTGTTCCTTACGAGTCAGCGCCTGCATGTCCCGGCCCATGAACTGCACCTTGCCGGTGACAGTGGTGCCGCCTCCGCTGGAGACCAGACCCATGATGGTCTGCCCCAGAACGGATTTACCGGAACCGGATTCGCCGACCAGGCCGAGTGTCTCCCCGGCGTCGAGCTCGAGAGACACTCCTTCCACGGCACGGAGCTGTCCTCGCTTGGTGCGGAACCTGGTGGACACGTCGTCGACCGTCAGGATCGGTTCGTTGCTGCTCACAGTTTCACCTCCCGGGCGCCGCCGGTCTTCTTCTGGGCCTTCTCGCCGACCATGTTGAAAGCGAACACCGTCAGAAACAGGAACAGACCGGGCACCAGCACGATGTACGGATGCTGTTCGAAGACGTTGCCCTGCCCCTCGGAGATCATGTTGCCCCACGTCGGAGAGGGGGGCTGGATGCCGAGTCCGAGGAAGCTCAGCGATGCTTCCGCGACGATCATGACCGAGATCATGACCATGCCGAGCGACAGCAGGGGTAGCGCGACGTTCGGTGCGATCTCCCGGACCATGACCCGCCATCTGGTGGCGCCCATCGCTCGTGCCGCCAAGACGAATTCGCGTTGCGAGAACACCAGGGTGTTGGCTCTCGCTATTCGGACCATGCTCGGAATCGCGAGCACCGCGAGGGCGAACGAGACGTTCCGCAGGTTCGGCTCGAGGACCGAAGCGAGGGCGATCAGCAGGATCAGCGCCGGCACCGCGAGGAGCGAGTTCGTGAACACCCCGATCATCCGGTCGACCTTGCCACCGAAGTAGCCGGCCAGGATGCCGATCGCGCCGCCGACCAGGATGCCGATCGCGACCGCGGCGACCGCGACGATCAGAGACGACCGGGCGCCGTAGATCGAACGGGCGAGCATGTCGAGCCCGAAGTTGTTGGTGCCCAGCGGGTGGGCCGAGAACAGGCTCGGCTCGGCGTAGCTCTTCGCGCTGAGCGTCTTGGTGGTGTCCTCGTGCTCGGCCAGCGGCAGCAGCGGAGCCGCGATCGCGGCCACGATCAGCACTGTCAACCAGGCACACGACAGGACGAAGGTGAGGTCGAAGTCGGATCCGAACCGCGCGAGCCCGAGCCGACGCACGCCCATGTACAGCGCGATGAGCCCGATCACGAAGATCGCGACCCGCGCGCCCATCATCAGCATCGGCGCCAGACCCACACCCGCCGCGATCACGCCCACGACGGTGAGGATCGTCCCGATCCGGTAGAGGTTGCGGCGCTCGGCGAGATCCGACGCGTTCGCCAGCTCTTCCGCGTTCGCATCGTCGAGCACCCGGCCGGTGACGGCCGGCATTTCGATGTCGTCGGTCTTGATCTCAGACATGGACTCGTCGGCTCCTTGGGTCGAGGTATCCGTAGGCGATGTCGATGACGCCGTTGGCCACCACGTAGATCACGGCGATCACCAGAACCGCACCCTGCACCATCGGCATGTCACCCTGTTGGGCCGCGCGCACGATCAGCGAACCCATGCCCGGCAACGAGAACAGCGTCTCGACGATCACGGTGCTACCGATCATCGACCCGAGCACGATGCCGAGCATCGTGATGAGGGAGAACGACGACGGCCGCAGGGCGTCGCTGAACAGCAGCCGCGCATTCGACATGCCCTTCGCCTTCGCGACGAGGATGAAGTTCTCCTTCAACGTCATCACCAGGTCGCTGCGCAGGATTCGGATGAACATCGCCATCTCGAGCAGACTGATCGTGATCGCCGGCAGGATCGCATGGTAGAGGTTCTCGCCGAGCCCCTCGGACACCCGCACCCACTGCGAACGCGGGAACCAGCCGAGGTAGTTGACCATCACCATGATCAGCAGCAGACCCGACAGGAAGCTCGGGATCGACAGCACACCGAACGTGCATGCGCTGATCGCGCGGTCGATCCACCCGCCCTGATGGCGGGCCGAGTACATCGCCAGCGGCACCGCCACGACGATCGCGATGAACAGTCCCATCACGGCGAGCTGGATACTGACCGGCAAAGCGGCACCGATGCTCTCGGTCACCGGTCCCTGCGGTGGCACCATCGAGTTCCCGAGGTCGCCCTGCAGTGCGCCGGACAGCCAGTCCCAGTATCGAGTCAGGAAGGGGTCGTTCAGCCCCATGTCCTGCCGCGCCTGCGCGTACTCCTCGGGTGTGCGCCCCTCGCCCAACATCGCAACGGAGGGGTCACCCGGAATGAGTGACACGAGCGCGAACGTTCCGAGACTGACGATGAAGAGCACGACGATCAACTCGACGATCTTATTGATCACTGTTCTCGCCATCTTCGCACCGCCTCCTTCCTGAAGTACATGAGCATCCTTGCTGTCGGTATGGGCAGATCGACGGCTAGGAAGCCGAATCTGCCGTGAGCCAAGCACTTCCGAAGAGCATGATGCCGTCGGCGCTGGGCGTGATGCCGTGGACGTTCTTGCTCCACGGGATGAAGAACTTCCCGGTGCTGACCGTGACCATCGGGGAGGTCTCGTTCACCAGGGTCTGCATTTCCTCGACGACCCCGAGGCGGGCCTCGTCCGTCGGGGCGGTCTGCAGCTTGCCGAGCAGCGCGTCCATCTCCGGGTTCTTGTAGCCGAGGGCGTTGGAGGGCGATTCGCTGAAGAGGTTGCCGTACAGGCGCACGAACGGTGACTCGTCGAGGACGTTGAACGCCGAATAGGCGATGTCGTAGTCGAACTGCGCGTACGTCCTCTTCACGAGATCGTTGATGCTGGTCGCGTACACGATGTCGACGGTGAATCCGACCGCCTGGAGCATCGACTGGAACGCGAGGGCGCTGCGCTGCGTCTGCGGATCGTTGAGCCCGACGTAGGTGAGTCTGCCGTCGTACCCGTCGGCCTTGGCCTCGGCGAGGTACTTCTTCGCCGCCTCCGGGTCGTAACCGGTGCCGGCGACATCGCCGTGCCACCGCGACCCCGTCTGGAACATGTCGCTACCGGGCAGTCCCTGTCCGGCCTCGACCCGCTGGTTGAAGGTCTCGGGGTTGACCCCGGCCACGATCGCCTTGCGCACCCGCTCGTCCGAGCCTGCGCGGCCCTCACGCTGATTGATGAGTCCGACGCCGCCCATGTTGAAGGTGTAGACGAAACCGGTATCGCCCGCGTCGAGGGCGCTGTGAACCGCTTCTGCACCACGGAGATATGCGACCTGGACGCCGCCCGTGTGCAGGGCGTCGAGCTTGCCCTGCTCACTGACGATCGCCGGGAAGCGCAGCTTGTCCAGGTGCGGCTTGCCGTTCCAGTACGACGGGCTCGCCGCCAGCACCAGTTCGTCCTGGGAGGCGAACTTCTCGACCCGGAACGGGCCGGCGCCGACCGGGGAGAAGGTACCGGTCGCCATCGACGACGGCGCCACGATCATGCCGGGCCCGGTGGTGAACATGATCGGGAACTCGTTCCACGCCTGCTTCAGTGTGAACACCACCGTGGCCGGATCCGGCGACCGGACGTCGGCGACGCTCGCCTTCCACACCTGGCTGTGGGTGCCCTTCTTCTCCAGGTAGTGGTTGATGCTCCACTGCACCGCGGCGGCGTCCACCGGTGTGCCGTCGCTGAACTTCGCGCCCGGCCGCAGCGTCAACGTCCACACCGTGTTGTCGGCGTTCGCGGTCAGCGACTGCGCGAGTTGCGGCTGGTACTCCTTCGTTTCGGCGTCGTAGCGCACCAACAGGTCGTAGATCGCCGCCATCTCGCTACCGCCGGTGGCACCGCCGTCCTGACGGTCCGCCGGGTCGAGACTGCTCACCCCGTTGTAGGTGGCGTACGAGACGGTGCCCCCGGACTGCGGATCGCCACCGTCCGGTTGCTCCCCCACGATCCCGGAGCGCACCTCGGAGGCGTCGGTCGCCGAACCCGACCCGCCGCCGGCGCAACCGGCCAGCAGGGCGGTCGCGGCGGCGAGCGCGGTGACCAGCCGTCCGGCCCGAGTGAGCGAAGAACGCGTCATGCCTGCCTGCTTCCGTCGAAGTCGCTGTGCGACTGGGAAAAGTCCGGGTCGCACGAGTACACGATCCGGTCGGCGACGACCGTCGCCAGCACCGTGATGTCCTTGATCCGTGCCGGGTCGCAGGTCGTCGGATCGTCGTCGAGAACCACGAAGTCCGCGACGAGGCCGGGCGCGATCGCACCCTTCACGGCGGATTCGCCTCCGAGCCGGGCAGCCGACGAGGTGTACCCCGCCAGCGCGGTCGTCGCGTCGATACGTTCCTCGGGACCGAGGACAACTCCACCGCGCGTGGTCCGGTTGACGGCCGTGTCGATCGTGAACAACGGATCGACCGGGGTGACCGGGCTGTCGCAGTGCAGTGCGAACGGCACGTCGGCCGCGCAAATGGACGCGAGCGGGCTGATCCTGCTGCCCCGCTCCGGACCGAGGAAGCGGTCCCTGTGCCGATCGCCCCAGTAGTACACGTGATTGACGAACACCGACGCCGAGACGCCGAGCTCACGCATCCGCAGGATCTGGTCCTTGCGAAGCGTCTGAACGTGCTCGAGTCGATGTTGCAGACCGCCCGGCAGCGACGCGCCTCCCGAAGCGGCCACCGCCTTCTCGATCGCATCGAGGGCAAGGTCGATGGCGCGATCACCGTTGGTGTGGATCGCGACCTGACGCCCCGCCGTGTGGCAGCGGGTCACCATGTCGTCGAGATCGACCGGCGGAATCGCCATCTCACCGCAGTGACACCCGCCGAGATCGTGATAGGGCTCCGACAGTGCGCCCGTGTGCAGCTGGATCGAGCCGTCCGAGATCAGCTTCACGCCCCCGACGGCGAGTCGGTCGTCGTCGGCGACGTCCGCGTCGTCCTCGACCGTGAAACCGTCGAGCATGCCGAATCCCGCATACAACCGGCCGCGGAGCGTGAGCTCACCCGAGGCGAGCAGTCGCCGATACGAGTCACTCATGACGGGCGTGACGAACATGTCGTGGAAGCTCGTGACACCGACGGCCGCCATCCGATCCAGCGCGAGCCGCAGTCCGCGGTCGAGTTCCTCCCCGGTCGGCATCGTCTCCTCCGGTGCGACGACCAGTCGCATCGCAGGGATCTCCCGGAACTCTCCGGTCGGATCGCCCGCGGCGTCACGCACGACGACACCGCCCTCGGGGTCGGGCGTGGCGCGGCCGATTCCTCTGTCCCGGAGCACGAAGGAGTTGACGTACACGCCGTGTCCGGACAGGTGCCGCACCACGATCGGATGGTCGTCGCTCGCGCGGTCGAGGTCCGCGACGGTCAATCCACGGTCCTCCGCGACCAGGCTGTCGTCGAAGCCCGACGCCACGACCGGTCGACCCGGCGCCGTCTCCGCCGCACGCGCCGACAGTGCCCCGAGGAGGGAGTCGATGTCCGGGCAGGCATCCGAGCCGGCATCGACGGTGGCGCTGTTCATGCCCGACATATGCGGGTGCACATGGGTTTCGATGAACCCCGGAACCACCGTGCGGCCCTGCAGATCCACCCTTTCGGTATCGGATCCGGCCAGCGCGAGAATCTCGGTGTCCGAGCCGACCGCCACGAACCGCCCATCCGTGACCGCGAAGGCCGTGACAGAACCCGAGCCGGTCATCGGCCGTACGACCCCAGCGGTGTAGATGCGGTCGACGCCTGTGTGGGCCGTGGTCGTCGATCTACGGTCGAACACTGGACCCCCTGGTGAGATGTGCGTCACATGCGTTTCGAAGAGGCTAGCGCACAATAGAATTCATGTCATCATCCGGGGCCGACATACTCCCGAGTAGCTTTCGCGAAGGCCGTGCGAGTGGGTCCGCACCTGTCAATCGGTCGACAGGTGCGCACCCACGTAGGTCGTGATGCGGTACCGGTCCGCGGGATGCGTATGCTGCCCGACGGCCTCGAGCGTGCCACTCGAATCGACGTGCCGGTGCGTGACAACCAAAGCCGCACTACCGTTCTCCGCGCCCAGCGCACGAGCGATAGGCGGCGCCAAAACCGACGCGGTCACCAGCTGCTCGATGCGCTGCCGCACGAGATTGCCGATGTCGAACCGGCCGGTGAGAATCATCCGGCGGTGAGGAAGGTCCGCTCGGAGATAGAGTTCGCTCCAACAAACCGGCGGCAACAAGGACCCGCGCACGACGCGGGCGCCGACCACGCGGTACCACTGCGATCCCAGCGGGACGCCCAATCGGTCCACCAATTCTCCGTCTGCCACAACTTCATTGGCAACCGGATCCACGATCTTCGTGCGCTGGACGAAGGCGAGCAGACCGACCGCACTGGTGACGAACGCCTGGTGCCCGGTCACGGGGGCAGGTGACTCGACGGTCGTGCCGGCACCCCGGCGGCGACTGATCATCCCCGCGTCCTCGAGATGCCTGAGCGCCTGCCGCACGGTCCCTCGCGCGAGCGACCTGCTCTCGCACAACTCGAGCTCGGTCGGTAGTTTGTCACCGATCCCGAACTCTCCGGACTGGATCCGCGAGATCAGTTCCTGCGCGAGCAGGACGTGCTGCGGGTCCGTCACGGAACGGAGGCTCTCCGACCGCCGCGGGCCGCGGGTAACGCACTCACTACCTGGTACATCGGAAGAAACCTCCCGTCTGACGCCAGCCGCCATCGGTCACGCGGGGACCCGGCCACAACCCGCCGGACACCCTCGTGAAAGGTACGAGAACTTTGTCTATACAAACCTGCGCCTGGCCAATCTAGGACACGCTTCTGAATTCCACAAGGTTTTCGCTGGAATTCATTTCGGTTTGCTCGTTCGCTGCCCCAGGTTCCGTGCGCATGCGTCCACCCATCGACTGCTCGGACCCGCCGAATACCGCTGCAACGCTGCGGAATCATCAGTTCGTTCGATTCCTTGTGGCCGTCCGTTCGGGAGGCTAGAGTCCGATTCTGCAACGACCCCGGTTGCATCGAATTCTGATGCGACCGGCACTCGGCGGCCGGGCACGCAGCCCTGTCGAGTCCCGAGATTCAACTCGATCATGCGGACGCGTCCCTGGCTCGTACCGACGGGCAAGCGTCGACCCCGAAAGCGTGGAGGTTGGTTCATGAGTAAGTATTCGAGAAGGCTCGGCCGCACGCTGGCAGTAGCCGTCGTCAGCGCGGTCGCACTGGCCGGCTGCGCGAGCGCCGAGGGATCCGACGACGCCGGGTCTTCCGGCACGACGACCACCGCTTTCGGCATCCTGGGCGACCAGGGCGACGGCGGCACCCCCGTGGCGGGCGGCACCCTCAGTTACGCCGTCTACGCACCGGTGTCGAGTCTCGATCCGACGGCGACGCAGCCCGCCGGCGCGACGGGCGGTACCGAGATGGCCGCGGTGTACGACGTGCTGATGCGCTACGACACCGGGACACAGACCTTCGAGCCGCAGCTCGCGAAGTCGTTCGAGGAGAGTGCCGATCACCTGACGTGGACGCTGAAGCTCCGCGACAACGTGACGTTCAGTGACGGCACACCGTTGGACGCGAACGCGGTCGTAACGAGCATCAACCGCTACAACCAGCGCCGCGGTGCCAACTCGCAGGTGTACACCCAGATGGTCACCAACACGGAGGCCAAGGATCCGTCGACCGTCGTCTTCACGCTCAACCAGCCGTGGCGGACGTTCCCGGCCATGCTCGCGTACGGGCACGGCATGATCGTCGCGCCGTCCTCGCAGCAGGGTGACAAGTTCACGCCGATCGGCGCCGGCCCCTTCACTGTCGAGAGCCTGCAGCCGCAGCAGGAACTCCAGTTGAAGGCCCGCCCGGACTACTGGGGTGGCGCGCCGAATCTCGACGGCCTGAAGTTCGTCGCCATCGCGGCGGAGCAACCCAAGGTCGATGCCCTGAAGACCAACGGTGTCGACATGATCTATCTCCGCAACGCCGAGACCGTGAACGCGGCCAAGGACCAGTTCCCGGGGTACATCGAGACGGTGAGCATGTCGATGGTCGGCCAGCTCAACGGCGCCGAGGGCCGTCCCGCGGCCGATCCTCGGGTTCGCCAGGCGATCGCCTACGCCGTCGATCCCGAGGTCCTGGATCAGCGTGCGCGCAGCGGCGAGGGCATGCCGGGTACGGACATGTTCCAGCCGTGGTCGGAGTGGCACGGCGACACCGACGGCGTCACCACCGATGCGGCCAAGGCCAAGGAACTGGTGGAGCAGGCCAAGGCCGACGGCTTCGACGGAAAGATCACCTACGTGGGCGTCAACGAGCCCAACGCGCAGCAGATCGCGCTGGCCGTACAGGCCCAGATGAACGCCGTCGGCTTCGACGTCGCACTCGAGACCACCAGCAACATCACCGACATGGTCAAGCGACTCTACGTCGACCGCAACTACGACATGAGCTTCGGCGCCTACAGCATCTCTGACGTCGCACCCGAGATCCGGTTGTTCAGCTCGCTGTCCAGCACATCGACGAACAACATCCTGAGCTACAAGAATCCGCAGATGGACGAGTTGCTCGGCAAGGTGCTCTCGGCTCCCGACCAGCCCACCAAGCTGGCCGCGGTGAACGACATCCAGAACCTCGTGAACACCGACCAGCCGTTCCTCTCCTGGGGCGCCGGAACCAACTTCGTCGGGTGGTCGGAGAACGTGTACCGCGCGAACCCGACCGTCGACGGCATCATCCTGTTCGACAAGGCATTCAAGAAGAACTGATCGGTTCCACGACCTGGCACCGGACACGGCGAAGGCCCCGCCGCTCGAGATCTCGAGCGGCGGGGCCTTCGCCGTGTGCGCCGGTTCAGACGGCCGCGACCGGCGCCGGTCGCCCACCGCGCACCAGCCGTCCCGGCAGCGCACCGGTGTGCTTGCCGTTCTCGACCACCACCTCGCCGGCGACGACCGTCGCGACGTAACCACTGGCGGTCTGCATCAGACGACGCCCACCCGTCGGCAGGTCGTAGAGCACCTCCGGATGGTCGGCCTGCAGCCGGTCGAAGTCGATGACGTTGAGGTCGGCACGGTAGCCCGGCCGGACCTGTCCGCGGTCGAGCAGGCCGACGACGGCGGCGGTGTCGGCGGTATGCCTCTTGACCAGCCACTCGACGGGAAAGAGACCACCCTGCTTACGATCTCGTCCCCAGTGCGTGAGCAGCGTCGTCGGAAAACTCGCGTCGCAGATCGCGCCGCAGTGTGCGCCGCCGTCGCCGAGCGCGGGCACGGTGTCCGGGCGGGCGATCATCTCCCGCACCGCGTCGAGATTGCCGGCCGCGTAGTTGAGCATCGGGAAGTAGAGCAGCCCCCTGCCGCCTTGCGCCGTCATCGCGTCGTACGCCACTTCGGCGGGCGCGAGGCCGGCCCGCTCCGCGAGCGCCGCCACCGAGTCACCCGGCCCCGGTTCGTAGTTCGGCGGATCACCGAGCAGATAGACCTGATCGAACCGGGTGGAGAGCCGCTCGACGAACTCACTGTCGGTTACCGGGCGCTCGGCGAGGAGCGCGGCGCGGACCTCCGGACGCCGCAACTGTGCCACCCGCTCCGCACGGGGCAGGTCCGCGAGTGGCGTGTAGCCGGGATGCGCCATGAACGGATGCCAGCTCAGTTCCCAGCCCAACATCACCCCCACGGCCCGCGGAGCGACCTGTCCGGTGATCGGAACATTGTGCTGCGCGGACACTTCTGCCAATCCGTCGAGCAGCGAACGCCACTTGTCCGGGACCCGGTCGCTCTGCACGACCGACACCGACATCGGCCGCTGGGAGGCCTCGACGATCGCCCCGACCAGCTCCATCTCCTCCGGCTCGTCCATGAAATCCGAGATGAAGTCGATGACGCCGCCGCCGGCCTTCGCGAGGCCGAGTGCGAGACCGGTCAGTTCCTCCCGCGACGCGGTCAGGCTGGGTGTCGGCTCACCGTTGGACGTCTTGTGGACCGCGGACCGGGACGTCGACCAGCCCAGCGCGCCGGCCTCGACCGCCTCGGCCACGAGGTCGCGCATCCGCTCCATCTCGGCATCGGTGGGCCGGGCGAGGTGGTCGCCGCCACGACGGCCCATCACGTACGTGCGCAGCGCGCCGTGCGGCAGCTGCGCCGCGAAGTCGATCGCGTGCGGGGTGTCGATCGCGTCGAGGTAGTCGGGAAAGGTCTCCCAGTTCCACGTCATCCCTTCCGCCAGAACGCTTCCGGGAATATCCTCGACGCCCTCCATCAGGCTGATCAGCCAGTCTCGTTGTTCGGGGGCGACGGGCGCGAATCCCACACCGCAGTTGCCCATCACCACCGTGGTCACACCGTGCAGCGACGACGGCGTCAGCAGCGGATCCCAGGTCACCTGGCCGTCGTAGTGTGTGTGGATGTCGACGAAGCCGGGCGTGACGAGCCGGCCGGACGCGTCGATCTCGCGCCGTCCCGGCTCGGTGACCGCACCGACCAGCGTGATGCGGCCGGCGTCGACGGCCACGTCCGCTGTACGGGGCGGCGTCCCCGTCCCGTCCACCACGAGACCTCCCCGGATCACCAGATCATGCATGCTCTTCACCTCCGATCGAATCCTGCTCGGTGTCATCGGTTTCGAGCAGCCGGGCGGCGACGGCCGCGATCCTGTCCGCCGCGTCGCGTGCAGTGGCCGAGACCGCGGTGAACTGGAGGAATCCGTGTGGGAGGGATGGGTAGTCCAGCAGATCCACGGTGACACCGGAGGCCGCGAGGCGTTCGGCGTACTCGACTCCCTCGCCGAGCAGCGGATCGTGGCCTCCGACGACGACCACGGTGGAGACGACGGCCGAGAGATCGGCGGCGCGGATCGGGGCGAGCAGCGCCGACGTCCGCTCGGCGGCATCCGGGCAGTAGTGGTCGAGGAACCACTCCATCTCCCGGGCACCGAGGAACACTCCCGAACTGGTCTGGTACGACTCACGCGTGAGATCGGAATCCACGACCGGATAGACGAGCACCTGTCCGACGAGGTCGATACCACCGTCGACGGCGACGAGGTTGGCGCACACCGCGGCCAGGTTGCCGCCGGCGCTGTCACCGGTGACGACGATCCGCGGGTCGAGGCCCTCGGCGGCACCGGCCACCCAGCGCAGCGCGGTCATCGCGTCGTCGATCGCGGCCGGGAACGGGTGCTCGGGTGCGAGGCGATAGTCCACGCTGACGACCGCGGCACCCGTCGCCTCCGCCATCAGCCGGCAGAAGGCGTCGGCGTAGTCGAGATCCCCGGTGACCCAACCACCGCCGTGGAAGTGGACGACCGTCCCCGCGATCCGCGGTTCCACCGGGCGGTAGAGACGGACCGTGACGTGCTCGTCCACCGTGTGCGTCGTGACCGAGGCGACCTCGGGCCCGGGGGCACACGACCGCAGCGCGCCGCGGACCCGGAGACGTGCGCCGTCCGGGTCCAGCTCCACCATCGGGGTGAACCCGGCACCGGCGACCGCATTCGCGACGGCCTGGAGGGCGGGATCCATTTCAGTTCGGTTGTCCTGCACCACTCTTGTCATGAACTAGAATCTAACTCTAGTCTGTGGCCATGACAACGGTCACACCGGAACCGGCGGCAACTACCGCAGCGGCGGAATCGGCTCAGCGCGGCGGCGCGGGCGGAAAGATCATGTCGACGGTGCGGTCGAGCAGTCGGTGGACCTCGGCGACGTCCTGGCGACCGAGCCCGAACAGGATCAGCTCGTGCGCGAGCACCGCGGTCACGACCGCGGTGACGTCCGCGGCATCCTCGTCCGGCAGATCGAACAGCTGCTCGCGGTACGAGTCGAGCACCTGCGCCGAGAACTCCGCGAACAACGAGCACACGATCGGATCGGTGGACTGGCGCAACACGTTCTGCAGGCGCAGATACGTCGGATACTCCTCGAACCGGTGGACCGAGTGGTGCAGTCGGATCCGGATCCGTTCGGCCGGAGGCAGTTCCGGATCGGGCGCACCACCGTGCGTGATCGGATCGGTCGCCGACCAGTCCCGCAGGACGGCGGCGTACAGGTGTTCCTTGGAGGTGAAGTACCGGTACACGGTCCCGAGGGCGACACCCGACCGTTCTGCGACGTCGCGGATCTGGATGCGCTCGAAGTCGTCGTCCACCAGAAGTTCGCCGGCCGCGTCGACGATCCGTTGACGGCGCTCCCGCTGCCCCTTCGGCAGCGACGCGGGGTCCTGCAGCGACGGCTTGCCCAGCCGGTCCGGCACCCCTGCATCCACGTTCGCACGCCTCCCGTCGCACCCGCCTGATCGGCGGGACAGCTGCACCGATGTTACTGGGACCCCCACCAACCACCACGAAACGAGGTCGACCGCGATGCCCGACAGCACGTTCCGCGAACCGCGAGGAATCGACGAATGCGCCGAGCCCACCCACGATGTCGTCGTCGTGGGCGCCGGATTCGCCGGTCTGTACGCGCTGCACAGCCTGCGCCGTCGCGGCCTGACCGTGCGACTGTTCGAGGCCGGTGACGGCGTGGGTGGCACGTGGTTCTGGAACCGGTACCCGGGCGCCCGAT
The DNA here is from genome assembly GCF_058797375.1 of Prescottella sp. GW823-FHT02E09. Taxonomy (NCBI): domain Bacteria; kingdom Bacillati; phylum Actinomycetota; class Actinomycetes; order Mycobacteriales; family Nocardiaceae; genus Rhodococcus; species Prescottella sp. GW823-FHT02E09. The sequence continues at coordinate 16,827 of NZ_JBXAJP010000016.1, read as the reverse complement.
GCGATGTCGACAGCGCCGACTACTCGTACTCCTTCGACGACGACCTGCAGCAGGAGTGGGTGTGGACCGAGCGCTTCCCCGCCCAGCCGGAGATCCTGCGCTATCTCGAGCACGTCGCCGACCGGTTCGGCCTGCGTGCGGACATCACCTTCGGCACCCGGGTGACGTCGGCCTGCTTCGAGGAGGGCACCGGGCTGTGGACGATCGGCACCGACCGCGGCGACGCGGTGACCGCGCGCTGGACGATCATGGCGACCGGCGCCTTGTCGTCGGCGCGGATGCCGGCCCTCGAGGGGCAGGAGTCATTCGCCGGCGAGATCCACCACACCGGGCACTGGCCCACGCACGGCGTGGACTTCACGGGCAAGCGGGTCGGTGTGATCGGCACCGGATCATCCGGGGTGCAGGCGATCCCGGTCATCGCGGAGCACGCCGCCCATCTGACGGTGTTCCAGCGCACCCCCGGATTCGTCATCCCTGCCCGTAACCGGCCACTCGCGCCCGGCGAACTGGCGGAGATCAAGGCCGACTACCCGGCGCGACGGCAACGGCTGCGCGAGTCGCACGGCGGCTGGTTGCTGCCGCCGCCGGTCGGGCTGGCACTCGAAACCGCGCCGGAGGTCCGCGACAAGGAGTACGCGAGCCGCTGGGCCGCGGGCGGCATCGCGTTCCAGAACACGTTCGGCGACATCATGCTCGACGTCGCGGCGAACGAGACAGCCGCGGAGTTCGTCCGTGCGCGCATCCGGGAGACGGTCGCAGATCAGGAGACCGCGGAAATGCTGTGCCCCAAGGGGTATCCGCTGGGATCGAAGCGCCTGTGCATCGGCACCGACTACTACGAGACGTTCAACCGTGACTATGTCCGGCTGGTGGACCTGCGGGCGACACCGATCCGGCGCATCGGTCCCGACGGGATCGACACCGATGCCGGCCGCCACGAACTCGACATGATCGTCTACGCGACCGGATTCGATGCCATGACCGGGGCACTGAACGGCATCGACATCCGTGGCCGCGACGGCGTCGCGCTCCGTGACGCCTGGGCGGCCGGCCCGCGCTCGTACCTCGGCGTCGCCGTGGCCGGGTTCCCCAATCTGTTCGTCCTCGCCGGTCCCGGCAGCCCGTCGGTGCTCTCCAACGTCGTGGTCTCGATCGAGCAGCACGTCGAGTGGGTGGTGGCGTACCTCGACCACATGCGGGCCACCGGCGCGCGATTCGCGGAGGCCACTCCCGACGCGCAGGACCGGTGGGTCGAGCATGTCACCGGCGTGGCCGCGACCAGCCTCTACATGCAGGCCGACTCCTGGTACCTGGGTGCGAACGTTCCGGGCAAACCCCGCATCTTCATGCCCTACCTGGGTGGCGTCGGCAACTACCGCAACCTGTGCGCGCAGATCGCGGCGGACGGCTACCGAGGGTTCTCCACAACCACCGAACTCGGATGGATGCAGCGTGGTTACATGGACGAAAGCACCGCCATCCGTGACGATCGATCGTTGGGAGAAGCGCCGTGACCACTTCGAAGGACTCCGCCGGACCGGACATCAAGCCGCGCAGCCGGGATGTCACGGACGGACTCGAGAAGACCGCCGCGCGCGGCATGCTGCGGGCGGTGGGCATGGGCGACGACGACTGGGACAAGCCGCAGATCGGGATCGGTTCGTCGTGGAACGAGATCACGCCGTGCAACCTGTCGCTGGACCGCCTGGCCGACGCGTGCAAGGACGGGGTGTTCGCGGCCGGCGGCTACCCGCTCGAGTTCGGCACCATCTCGGTCTCGGACGGCATCTCGATGGGCCACGAGGGCATGCACTTCTCACTCGTCTCCCGTGAGGTGATCGCCGACAGCGTCGAGACCGTGATGCAGGCCGAGCGACTCGACGGCTCGGTGCTGCTCGCCGGCTGCGACAAGTCGCTGCCCGGAATGCTGATGGCGGCCGCGCGACTGAACCTCGCCAACGTGTTCCTCTACGCGGGCTCGATCCTGCCGGGCATCGCGAAGCTGTCCGACGGCACCGAGAAGGAAGTGACCATCATCGACGCGTTCGAGGCCGTCGGCGCCTGCTCGCGCGGACTGATGAGCCGCGAGGACGTCGATGCGATCGAACGCGCGATCTGTCCCGGCGAGGGCGCCTGCGGCGGCATGTACACCGCCAACACGATGGCGTGCGCGGCCGAGGCGCTGGGGATGTCGCTGCCCGGCAGCGCCGCTCCTCCCGCCACCGACCGCCGCCGCGACGGGTTCGCCCGGCGCAGTGGGCAGGCCGTCGTCGAGATGCTGCGCCGCGGCATCACCACGTCGGACATCCTGACGAAGGAGGCGTTCGAGAACGCGATCGCCGTCGTCATGGCGTTCGGCGGCTCCACCAACGCGGTGCTGCACCTACTGGCGATCGCGCACGAGGCCGAGGTGGCGCTCACGCTCGACGACTTCGCCCGCGTCGGGGCTCGCGTCCCACACCTGGCCGACGTCAAGCCGTTCGGCCGGCACGTCATGATCGACGTCGACCGGATCGGCGGCGTCCCGGTGATCATGAAATCCCTGCTCGACGCCGGACTGCTGCACGGAGACTGCCTCACCGTCACCGGACGCACGCTGGCCGAGAACCTCGCCGAGATCGCTCCCCCGGATCCGGACGGCAAGGTCCTGCGCGCCCTGTCCTCGCCGATCCACCCGACGGGTGGCATCACGATTCTGAAGGGCACGCTCGCGCCCGGCGGTGCCGTGGTGAAGTCGGCGGGGTTCGATTCGTCCGTGTTCGAGGGAACTGCACGGGTTTTCGACCGCGAGCGTGCGGCGATGGATGCTCTCGAGGACGGGACGATCACCGCCGGCGACGTCGTGGTGATCCGTTACGAGGGTCCCAAGGGCGGACCCGGGATGCGGGAGATGCTGGCGATCACCGCGGCGATCAAGGGTGCGGGCCTCGGTAAGGACGTGCTGCTGCTGACGGACGGCCGGTTCTCCGGCGGAACCACCGGCCTGTGTGTCGGCCACGTCGCTCCCGAGGCGGTCGACGCCGGACCGATCGCGTTCGTCCGCGACGGCGACCGGATCCGCCTCGACGTCGCGAACGGGGTACTCGACCTCCTGGTGGACGAGCAGGAGCTCGCCACCCGCCGGAGCGGATGGGAGCCCCTGCCTCCGCGCTACACCCGTGGCGTCCTGGCCAAGTACACCAAGCTCGTCGGGTCGGCGTCCGACGGCGCCGTGTGCGGTTGACCCCCGGCCGGAACCTAGACGTTCTCGAGTCGAATTCCCTTGGTCTCCCTCATGAACAGGCACGCGATACCGGTGAAGACACACAGCACCATGATGTAGACGCTGAAGGCCCAGCCGATCCCCCGGCCCACCAGGAGTTGGTTCAGGTAGGGCGAGGATCCACCGAACACCGCGACGGAGATCGAGTACGCGAATCCGATGGCCTGCGTCCGGAGCTTGGTGGGGAAGCTCTCCGACAGCGTGGCGGACAGGACCGACGCCGGAATCGAGACGACCAGCAGCGCGACGGTGGTCGCCAGAAGCAGTGTCCATCCGGACGACGTGATCATCGCGGTGAGCGGGATCTGCAGCACGAACATCAGCCCCGCGAACGCGAACAGCATGGGCCGGCGACCGATGCGGTCCGACAACAGACCCCAGAACGGAAGCGATACGAGCGCGATCAGCTGCGCGACGACGAGCATCCAGTAGGCGGTGTCGGGGTTCATGCCCTCCTGGGTGATCGCGTAGGTCGAGATGTACGACGTCCACGTGTAGTGCGCGGCGGTGATGCCGGATGTCATACCGATCATGAGCAGCACGGCACGGACCACCGTCCGGCGGGGAATGCGGGTGTCGTCCGAGGTGTCCTGCGTATCGAACACCTCGCTCTCCTCCATGCTGCGGCGGAGATACAGCGCCACCAACGCCAGGACCGCGCCGATGAGGAAGGGGATACGCCAACCCCACTGCGCGACCGCGCTCTCGGAGAGCGTGGAGGTGACGACACCGCCGACCGAGTAGGCCAGCACGGACCCACCGAAGATCGCGATGAAGGCGACGCTGCCCCACATGCCTCGACGATTCGGAGGCGCGATCTCGCTGACGTACGAGTACGCGGTCGCGGACTCGCCACCGTGCGCGAACCCCTGAACGATGCGGGCCGTCAACAGAATCACCGAGGCCCAGACGCCGACGGACTCGTACGTGGGCATGATGCCGATCACCAGGCTGCCGCCCGCCATCATGAGCATGGTGGTGATCAGGACGAACTTCCGGCCCCGCCGGTCGGCGATCCGACCGAACACGATGCCGCCGAGCGGCCGCATCAGGAACCCGACAGCAAAGACGGCGAGCGTGGACAGCAGTGCCGACACCGGATTCGAGTTGTCGAAGACAACCGCGGCGATGAACGGCGCGAACACCGCGTAGGCGCTCCATTCGTACCACTCCAGCACGTTCCCGACCGCACTCGCCAGGAGCGACTTCTTCTTCGAGCCGATGCCCGTCGCGATCCCCTGGACGGGGTGTTCACTCTCGACAACATGAGATGTCACGATTCTTCAGCTTTCGTCAGAGTTGGTTTGTCACGGAAGGGAACTCACTTGGCTGTGCCGGCACGCTCGCGGAGTTCGGTCCGACGGATCTTGCCGGTCAAGGTCTTGGGAATCGAGTCGACGACGTGCACTCGCCGGGGTCGCTTGTAGGCTGCCAACCGGTCACCGACGAAGGCGACGAGCTCCGCTTCGGACACGCGGGCTCCGGCGTTGAGTGACACGTAGGCAACGACACGCTCGCCCTGATAGTCGTCCGGCTCGCCGGTGACCCCTGCCTCGTACACGGCCGGATGTTCGTGCAGCACACCCTCGACTTCACGCGGCCACACCTTGTAGCCGGACACGTTGATCTGGTCCTTGAGTCGATCAACCAGATAGACCCACCCGTGCTCATCCATGATCGCCCCGTCGCCGGTGTGCAGTCGGCCTCCGGGGAGTGTCTTCGCCGTGTCCTCCGGCCGGTCCAGATATCCGGAGATGATCTGGGGCCCAGCGAGAGTCAGCTCGCCGGCCGTCCCGGCGGGCACCGGATTCCCGTCCGGATCCACGATGCGCGCGTCGAGCAGCGGTAGCGGGATCCCGATCGACAACGACCCACTGTCCGGATCCACCGGCGCACGGGACCCGGGCGGAACCGCGATCACCCCGGAGGACGTTTCCGTCATCCCGAATGCATTGTGGATGTACCGCCCGAACCGTTCCTCGAACTTCCGCACGGTCGCCGGCGGGATCGGCGCACCGCCCGAGTACAGCGCCTTGACCGACGCGAAGTGCCCCGGCGAGGCGTCGGGTATCCGGTACAGAGCGTTGAAGACCGTGATGGATCCGATCGTGAACGTGACCCGGTGCTCGACGAACGTCTCGAGCGCCACCTCGGGGTGGAACCGATTCGCGAAGACCAGCGCGCAGTCACGAATCAGGGCGACGACCGCGTTGATCACCGCACCGGTGATATGGAACAGCGGCGCGATCGCGAAGACGGCGTCGCCCTCGGTGATGCCGACGAAGTCACCGAACGTCGTGGCGACGGCGAGCACGTTCGCATGGGAATTGAGACTGGCTTTGGGAGTACCCGTCGTTCCGGAGGTGTAGGCGACGATTGCCGCGGCGCCCCCGGACACGTCGTGCCGTGGGGGACGCGCACCGCGGTGACGGGTCACCACGTCGACCAGGTCCGCGCCCACCCCGCTTGTCGCCCGGACCGGATCGGCGAACACCCTCGGATCCGACCGGCTCTGGAAGTCGAGGTCACTCGTGGTGATCAGCCATCGAACCGAGCTGTCCCGCAACGTATCCGCCGTCTCCCCGGCAGAACGGTCCGAACAGATGACACCGACGGCGCCCGCATCGTGCACCAGGTGCCGCAGCTCGGATCCGCGATACATCGGGTTGAGAAGCAGCGCGGCCGCGCCGAGCTTCCACAAGGCCACCATCGAGATCGCGTACTGCGGGATGTTCTGCAGGTAGATCCCGACACGGTCACCCGGTCGGACCCCTCTCTCGGACAACCCGACCGCGAGCGCGTCCGACAGTTCGTCGACCTGCGCGGCAGTCAGCACACCGTCGAAGTAGCGCAGCGCCACACCGTCGGGATTCGCCGTGACGCGGGCATTCCAGGCGTCGACGAGCGACTCGTACGGGATCGAAGGATTCGTGACCGTCCCCGTCGGATACAGCGACGTCCAAGGGCGTGCGTCGGGCATTGCACCAGCCCCCTTTCAGCAGTTGACAGCAGCAGGACTCGGGGCGGGAGGGAGTCACCCCGGCAAGCCCGCCAGACCGACCGACCGATCGATCGTTCGGTAGAGGGAGTGTTGCTTGTCACACCTGATGTGTCAAATGGGAACGTGCGGTCCGATCTCGCGCAGGTGCATCGGCGCGGCGACAAGCCCTGAAAGGTGGCAGTGTTCGCCCACGCGAATGTGCCGGACCCTCGACGAGGATCCGGCACATCGCGCGACTGGAACTGCAGCTAGATCGGTCTGTAGCCGGCGCCGGGGCCACCGGTCGCGTTGATGCTGTCGATGATCGCCGTCATGTTGGTGCCGAGTTCGGGGCCGAGGCAGGCGACGCCGAGATAGGCGTTCACCATCGCGACCAAGGTCGTGCCGACGACGACCGGTGAGCCCGAATCGCCCTCGATGACGCACATCTGCGTCCAGGTTTCCTGCGACTGGAGCAGGTCTCCGTACACGACGCCGCACGTGTGGCCGGTGGTCCGCCCCTGCTTGCATGCGACCGCGGGGAACTGTGCCGGCATCCCGATCCCGGTGATCGTGACCTGCCCGATCGTGTTCACCGGATCGACCTTCGTCGGGTCGAATTCGATCACCGCGTAGTCGTAGTCGTGGTTGGACACCACGAATTGCCCCACCACCCCGGCATCGGGCGCGGACTCCGACACCACCGCCGCCCCCGCATCACCGCAGTGGCCCGCCGTGATGCCGACCAGCCTGCCGGCGTTGTCGTGTCCGATGGTGGTGAGCGTGCACTCGTACATGTTGTCGATCACGATTCCGGACCCACCGCCGAGAACCGTCTTCGGCGGCGCTGCGGTGGCGGTGCCGACTCCGAGCATGGCAGCGATCACCGCCAACGCCGCGAAGATCAAGGAAAGTCGCTTGAGCATGTTGCCCTCCCGGTTGGCGCTACAAATGTGCCATCGGTCGATCACCGCCACATGCCTGCGCACTACCCCGCATGCACGCCCTCGGCGCGATCATGCGCGAACGAGTCGGCGGGACACTCTATCGGCAACCTTCCCACCGTCGTCGATGCCGACGGGCCGCGTTGACCCGATCGTCACCGAATCGCCGACTAGGTGGTGGAGCCCAACGCCTCGAGCGCCCGTCGGGCATCCTCGAGTTCCTTGCTCAATGCCGCAATCCGCTGCTCCGCAGCCTCCCGAGCAGCGGAGATGACTGATTGGACCGCTTCGAGAGCGTTGGGCTCCCCGAGTTCGCGGACCGCGCGATCCACCGCGTCCGGGCTGACCGGAACCGCCTTGCTCGGGCGCTTCGCACCGTGCGCGACGGTGACCGTCCATTCGTTCTCGAGGCCGGCGTGAATCGTCACGCTCACACTGCCCGCCGCCACCTTCTTGGCGCGCCGAGGAGCCGGTGCGGCGCTGGGCGACGGCGCGGGAGCCGTAGCGACCGCGGGGGCCGACGCGGGCTCTCGCGACGCCGGCGACACCGACGGCGCGGAGGACACGGTCGCGCGCACCGGGGCGGTTGCCGTGGCCGGTGTGGGTCGCGGCGCAGTGGGGCGCGGTGTGGAGACCGGGGTCGGAGCGGCCGCCGCGACCTTGCGGGCGGCGGCCGGCTTGGCTGCCGCCTTGGCGGAAGGCTCCGGAGCCTTGCGTGTCATGCGTAGTTCCTCCGCCTCGAACGGCAGTTCGTCGTTGACCCCCTTGGGGCGGATGATGACCGTATTTCCTTCCACCGAAACAACTTTGGCCGAGCATCCCGCCTCGATCCCGAGGCTGGGCGTGGCTTCATTGAGGTATACGGTGGCGCGCTTGCCTTCGGCGACGGCCGCGGCCAGCGCCTCGAGGTTCTCCGCGGTGAGGTGTTCCGGTGACGAGCCAGTGCCGGAACGTCTGCGGGGCGGCATGATGAGGGTCCTCCTGAATACCTACAAGAACACAGAATTCTTACCCCGCTACTTTGGCACAGGCCTCCGACAGCCCCCACGACCCGCAGTCCGGCGGAAGCGACGACTCGCCCCGGATCGGTGATTCACTCTGGGGACCAATCGTCGCGAAAGGTGTCTGCCGTGGAGATCTCCGAGAATCTCGATACCGGTGTGCTCGGCGTGATCCAGTCGGAGGTCGAGCAGACACTGCTCGGTGGCCCGCGGCGGTACACCCGGGACCGGATCGCCGAGCTCGCCGGCGTGCCGCTCGAGCGCGCACAGCGGCTGTGGGTGTCGATGGGCTTCGCGATCGACGCGGATCCCGACGCCGTGATGTTCACCGACGGCGACGTCGCCGCCCTGCGTGCTCTGGTGGGGTTCGTCGACGGCGGAGCGCTGGCACCCGATGCGGCGGTCGCCGCCACCCGGGCGCTGGGGCAGTCCATGTCCAGGCTGGCCGAGTGGCAGGTTGCCGTACTCAACTCGCACCTCGCCGACGAACTGGCCGCCGCCCACGCACGGTCCGGCGCGCTCGACGAGCAGGCCCTGCGGACCGCGGTCGGGACGCTCACGTCGGAACTGCTGCCCACCGTCGAGGAACTGCAGTCGTACGTGTGGCGACGGCACCTGGCGGCGGCCACCGCGCGCCGGGCCGGCAGCGTCGGCGAGGACACCAGCAACCGGGCGCTCGTCGTGGGCTTCGCGGACATGGTCGGGTACACGAGCCTGACGCGGCGTATCCGCGTCGACGACCTGAGCGAGCTGCTCGAGGAGTTCGAATCGCAGACGACGTCGATCATCACGCAGGGCGGTGGATGGGTGGTCAAGAACGTCGGCGACGAGGTGATGTTCGCGGCGGAGAAGGCGACCGAGGCGGCGCGGATCGCACTCGCGCTGCAGCACGCGGCGCACACCGACCCGGATCGGCCCGATCTCCGGGTGGGGCTGGCGGCGGGATCGGTACTCTTGCGCTTCGGCGACCTGTTCGGCGAGGCGGTCAACATCGCGGCGCGACTGACGAGCGCGGCCCGACCGGGGACGGTCCTGGTCGACGCGGAGCTGGCTGCGATGCTCGCCGACGACGAGGACGTCACCCTCAGGTCGTTGCGGCCGCTCCGAGTCCGCGGGTACTCGCGGCTGCGGGCGTTCGCGCTGCGGCCCGTCCGGGGCCCGGACACTGCGTGACGCGGGTCAGCCGACAGCCGACGAGCTGTCCACGTCCCGCGCACCCCGGGCGGCGAGGAAGTCGTCGACGATCCGCACGCAGGCATCCGACCCCAGCGGGGCGAGGGTTGCCAGCTTGGTGAACACGAGCGGACCGACCAGTTGTGCAAGAGCGAGGTCGTAGTCGAAGTCGCCGAGTATCTTTCGCGCCTCGTCGGTCCCGAGCACGCGATCGAAGGCGGTGCGGTACTGCACCACGACGTGCTCGCGCAGCGATCTGAGCTCCGGCTTGTCCGTGTGGGGCTGGTCCACACCCTCCAGATCGGATGCACTGGAGTAGTCGTCGAGCGCCGGTCCCATCCCGAGCCAGCACAGCGCGGTCACGTGCATCGGCGCCTCTTCGATCAACCGGGCCTGGCTGACCATCAACTCGATCAGTTGCGTCCGCAGATCACCCGACAACGGGACCGCCGGGGCCGGCGGGATCAACCGTCCGAAGGCCGCGGCCACCAATTCCGTGCCGCTGTCGAAATGCCGGTACAGCGTCGCCCGTGCCACCTTCGCGAGTTTCGTGACGGCATCGATCGTGACGGCATCGGTGCCGCCCTTCGCGAGCAGCGTGGTCGCGGCGTCGAGCAACCGCGCACGTGAACGCGCCTTTCGCGGATCCTGGTCCGGCTCCGCCACTTCGGTTGCGTCACTACCCATCCGTCATCACCTCTTGTGGAACCGTCGGTTCACCTACGATACTTACAGTCTTGTTTCCTACGGGGAGGCCCGCATGGCTGGAAAGTACACCGGAAACGCCGGGCGGATGACATGGGGCCAGATCTGGACGCTCACCGTGTCGTGCGCGGCGGTGGCGCTGGTCGTGGCGGCGATGGCCGCCCTCAACACCGCGCTGCCGGACCTCGCCCGCGACACCGGTGCCACCCAGTCCCAGCTCACCTGGATCGTCGACGGCTACACCCTCACCCTCGCGTGCCTGCTCCTGCCGGCCGGCGCGCTGGGCGATCACTACGGCCGCCGCGGGGTACTGGTGTTCGGCCTGTTCGTGTTCGCGGCCGCCTCCGCTGTGCCGATCCTGGTCGACGCCCCCGAGTGGCTGATCGGCGCCCGCGCGGCCGCGGGCATCGGCGCGGCATTCGTCATGCCGGCGACGCTGTCCATCCTCACCGCGAGTTTCCCGGCGGCGCAGCGCTCCAAGGCCGTCGGCATCTGGTCCGGTGTCGCGGGATCCGGTGGCATCGCCGGCCTCATCGGCTCCGGGCTGTTGCTCGAGCAGTGGTCGTGGCACTCGATCTTCATCGGGCTCGCGGTCGTCTCGGCCGTCCTGTTCGCCCTGTCCTTCACGATCCCGTCGTCCCGCGACGAACATCCGTCGGCGTTCGACATCCGTGGGGGAGTGCTCATCGTCGGGGCGATCGGGCTGTTCGTGCTCGGCATCATCGAGGCACCGCAGCGGGGCTGGCTCGACCCGTTGGTGCTCGCCGCGATCGTCGGTGGACTTGCCGCGGCAACTGTCTTCGCGATGGTCGAACTGCGGGTGGCACACCCGCTCCTCGACGTCCGACTGTTCCGTAACCGCACCTTCGGTGTGGGCGCGACTTCCCTGCTGCTGCAGTTCTTCGCGACGTTCGGGCTGTTCTTCCTCATCGTCCAGCACCTGCAGTTGGTCCTGGACTACTCGCCGCTGCAGTCGGCCCTCGCGCTGGCGCCGATCGCCGTCGTCGTGCTCGCACTGTCGGTGCTGGCGCCGGTCCTGATCCCGCTGCTGGGACTGCGCGCGATGACGTTCGTCGGCCTGACGGTCATGGCGACCTCGCTGGTCCTGCTGGGCAGGCTCGACGCGACCAGCACGTACCTCGACGTCGCGGTGCCACTCGTGGTCGCCGCATTCGGGCTCGGGCTGTGCACCGCGCCCGCGACCACGGCCATCGTGCAGAACACCCCGACCGCCAATCAGGGCGTCGCATCTGCGGTGAACGACGCCACCCGCGAGATCGGTGCCGCGATCGGCGTGGCATTGGCGGGCAGCATCCTGGCAGCCGGCTACGGACGCCACATCCAGCCCGCAGTCGACGCCGTCCCCGAGCAGGCCAAGCAGCCTGTCGGCGACTCGCTCGCGGCCGCGCTCGAGGTCTCCGAACTCGCGGGCCCGCAGGGAGATCAGCTGGCCGACTTCGCGAAGGAGTCCTTCCTGCACGGCATGCAGGAGGCCTCGTTCGTGCTCGCCGGCGTCCTGTTCGTCACCGCCGTCGTGCTCGGTGTGTGGGCGCCGGGCGGACGCGGCATCGCGACCGCACCCGAACCCGCGCACACCGACGTGCTGGCCGAGGTCGACTGATCGGACGCCGCCCCGGGGCTCAGTGGGTGGCGGCGCGCGCCGACACCTTGCCGGCCGCGTCGGCGTGGAACAGTGCGTCGTTGTAGTGGCATCCCCGGGGCACCCGCCGGAACGTCTTCTCCTCGGAGAACTTGTAGTAGAGGGCCCGCCGACCCGCGTTCGGACCGACGGGTGGCGGGGTGCTGTGCATGATGTCGCCGAAGTGGAGGGTGAGGTCGCCCGGCTCGGTTTCGATCCTGACGACCGGCAGGCTGCCCTCCTCGCCCCACTGCAGCCAATGGTTGGTGTAGCGGTGCGAGCCGGCCAGGACCATGAGCTGACCGTTCTCGGGGTTCGCGTGGTCGAGCTGGATTCCCGCCTGGATGAGCGGGCACAGGACCGGGTGACCACCGATGCCGTCGTCGGTGTGCCACCCGAGGTCGCCGTCGCCCTTGACGATGTCGGAGGACTTGACGAAGACCATCGGCCCGTCCAGGCGGTCGTCGCACACACGGAAGCCCGGGTTGCCCAGGCGTGCGAACTCGGTCATTCGGGGTTCGAAACAGAGATCCTGCAACACCTTCGAGTGGCGACCGAGGTAGTTGATCCGGGTGACCACCTCGTCTCCGCCGGCATTGAGCGACCACCAGGAGAACGGATCACCGGGGGTCGTCCGGGACCGGACGAACTCCACCTCGTCGCGGAACGTGGCGACCTCGTCCGGTGAGTAGACCCCCTTGATGTGCAGGAATCCGGCAGTGTCGAGGAAATGCCTCATCTCGTCGTGATCACCGTCGGCCGGGAAGCTACGACACAGGTCGAGGGGCTCGCCGTCCGATCCGATCAGCGTGTCCCACACGGCGACGGTGTAGATCGGTCGTCCCGAGACGAGCGAACGGGTGGCCGGCTGCCATCGCTTCCAGCCGTCCAGGTTGCCCCGCACCACTTTCGCGCGCTCGGTGCGCACGGAACCACTCGCCGTCAACAGCTCGTTCAGGTACGCCGAGAACGTCGACTCGTCGAGTTCGACGATAGTCTCGGCGTTCTCCTCGCCCTCCGCCGCACGAATGCCGTCGGCCGTGGCGGTCCAGGTGAACGCCCCGCCGCCGGGAACGCGGAAGGCCAACGGCGGCACACCCGCCAGATCGTCGACCAGCAGCGCGGCGTTCCGGGAATTCAGTGCCGGAAGCCGGGTCGCGTGGAACTCGGCAAACGAGTACCGCGGGAACGAATCCGCGATTGCCTCGACCCAGGGAAGACCTGTCCCTCGCTCATCGGTGCCCATTCCCACGCTCCTCGCCGTCTCTATGTCTTCACCGGATGATCCACGGAACACTACGATTTCGATCGACAACTCGCCGAGCGGGTGACGGTCAGACGACGCGTGCCGATCGTGGGATCGGGATGGGGATGGCTTCGAGCAGTGTCCGGGTGTAGCCCTGTCGTGGCGTGTCGTAGATGTCGGTGACGGTGCCGGTCTCGACGACCTCGCCGGCCTTCATCACCATCACCCGGTCGGCGATGACCTCGATGAGCGCGAGGTCGTGACAGACGAACAGGTAGGCGAGGCCGAGTTCTTCCTGGAGGTCTCGCAGCAGGTTCAACACCTGCGCACGCACCGACACGTCCAGGGCGGCAACGGGTTCGTCACACACGATCATCTTCGGCTCGAGCGTGAGCGCGCGGGCGATCGCGACCCGCTGGAGCTGGCCGCCGGACAACTCGGCCGGATACCGGCCCAGATAACGCGAGCCGATACCGACCTTGTCGAGCAACTCCTGCGCGCGACGGGCGCGGGCCGCGCGGTCGAGGTCGGTGTGCACGATCAGCGGTTCGGCGACCGCGTCCGCGACGGTCATCCGGGGATCCAGTGAACTGTGGGGGTCCTGGAAGATCATCTGCATGCCGCGCCGCATCTCGCGTAGCCGGGCCGATTTCGCGGCGCGGACGTCCTCGCCGTCGAAGACGATGGTGCCGGTGTCGGGTTCGATCAGCCGCAACACCATCCGGCCGACTGTGGACTTCCCTGCGCCGGATTCCCCGACCACGGCAAGGCATTCACCGGCCTCGAGGGTGAACGACACATCCTTCACCGCGTGGGTCCACCCGGTCTTCCGGCCGAGGAAGTCGCGGCGGGTGGAGAACGACTTGGTCAGGTTCGTGACCTCGAGCAGACTCACGGCGCCTCGATTCCTCGCAGTTGTAGATCAGCGGTCAGCAGACAGCGGGCGGCCCGCCCGGCCGTGATGCCGGTCATCGCGGGATGCGTCACGTCACACAGACCCGCCCGGGCGTGGGTGCAGCGGTCGTGGAAGTGACAGCCTGCCGGCCACTCCCCGGCGGCGGGGATCCGGCCCGGGATCGCCGTCAGGCGGCGGTCGGCGGACAGGCCCGGCCTCGGGATCGAGGCGAGCAGCCCGGAGGTGTAGGGGTGCTGGGGGCGGAAGAACACCTCGTCGGCGCGGCCGTCCTCGATCACTTCCCCGGCATACATGACCACGACCCGCTCGCACAGTTCCGCGACGACACCGAGGTCGTGGGTGACGAACAACAGCGCGACCCCGGTCTGCTGCTGCAGATCACGCAACAAATCCAGGATCGTCTCCTGCACCGTCACATCCAACGCGGTGGTCGGCTCGTCCGCGATCAGCAACCGCGGATTGCACGCCATCACCATCGCGATCATCACCCGCTGACACATGCCACCGGAGAACGCGTGCGGATACTCCCGCACCCGCTCCGCCGCCCTCGGGATCTGCACCAACTCGAGCATCTCCACCGCCCGCGCCATCGCCGCCTTGCGATCCAGACCCAGATGTCTACGCACCGATTCGGCGATCTGATCGCCGACCGTATAGGCAGGGTTCAGCGACCGGATCGGCTGCTGGAAGATCATCCCCATCCCGGTGCCGCGCAACTCCCGCCACGCCTTACCTGGGAGCTTCGTCAGATCTCGGCCGTCGAATTCGACACTGCCCCGGGAGATCCGGCCCCCGGTGTCCGGGGTCAGGCCCATCACCGCGAGCGAGGATACGGTCTTCCCGGACCCGGATTCACCGACCAGGGCGACGGATTCACCGGCAGCGACGTCGAACGAGACGTCCTGCACGGCGGTGACCCAGTCCTTGCGGCCGGCCGGGAACTGCACCGTCAGGTCCCGGACCCGCAGCAGAGGTGCGGCCGGGTCCAGTGGCGCCCCGCCCGGACGGGTGAGGGTGTCAGTTGCTGCCATTGCGACTCCTCGTCAGAGCACGGCGCACACCGTCGCCGAGGTAGGTGAATGCGAGGACGGTCAAGAAGATCATCACGCCGGGCGGCCACACCAGATACGGCGCGAGTTGCATGTTCGACGCCGCGGTCGAGAGCATCGACCCCCAACTCGCCGCCGGGGCCTTCGCACCCAACCCGAGGAAGCTCAGGCTCGCCTCGGCCGCGACCGCCGTACCCAACGACACCGAGATCACCAGCACGATCGGGGGCATCACGTTCGGCAGGATGTGCCGGACGATGGTGCGGGAAGTGGTGCAACCCAAAGCGACCGACGCCTCGATATAGGTGTCGCCCCGGACATCCATCGTCGACGCCCGGGCCACCCGGAAGAAGCGGGGCGCCATCACCAGACCGACCGCGAGCATCGCGTTGGTGATCCCCGACCCCAGCACCGCCACGATCGTGATCGCCAGCACCAACGACGGGGCACTCATCAACGCATCCATGATTCGCGTCAACACCGCATCGACCCAGCCGCCCATGTAGCCGGCGAGCACCCCCAACGGCAACCCCAGCACCAACGCGAGCGCGACCGCCTGCAACGACGCCGACAACGAGATCCGGGCGCCGAAAATCAAACGGCTCAACACATCCCGACCGTAGTCGTCGGTACCCAGCCAGTGCGCCGACGACGGCGACTGCAACCTGGTCAACAAATCCTGCGCATACGGGTCGTACGGCGCCAGCCACGGCGCGAACACCGCCATGACGACCAGCAGCAGCACGAACACCCCGGCCACTACCGCAGCCGGACGCCGCCGCACCACACCCCATGCCCGCCCGACAGCACCGGGAGCACGGTCGGCGGAGATTTCGGACGGCAGTGTCGTTCCAGTCGTTGTCATGCGCGCACCTTCGGGTTGAAGTAACCGTAGGAGATGTCGACCAACAGGTTCACGATCACCACCACGCACGTGGTGAACAACACGAACCCGAGCAGCACCGGAACGTCATGGTTCTGAACACTGTTGACTGCGAGCGACCCCATCCCCGGCATGCTGTAGATGATCTCGATCGTCACCGCACCGCCGAGGACCTCGGAGACCCGGAAGCCGAGGACGGTGACCACCGGAATGCAGGCGTTCTTCAGGCCGTGTTTGAGGACCACACTGGCCCGCCCCAACCCGCGGGCCTTCGCGTTGAGGATGTAGTCGCTGCCCATCACCTGACCGAGCGCGGACCGCAGCTGCAACGTCACCTCCGCCGCCGGCAGCAACGCCAGTGCGACACCTGGAAGGACCAGGTGCTGGAACCACGGGACCACACCGTCCGACAGCGGGACATAGCCGAATGCGGGGAAGATCTGGTTCGACACCGCGAACAACGACACCAACACCAGACCGAACCAGAACGCGGGGATCGCGATCGCGATCGACGCCAGCACATTGATGCCGCGGTCGACCACGCCGCCCGGGCGCAGCGACCCCGACACCCCGAGGATCACACCGATCACCACGGCCAGCACCATCGCGAACCCGACCAGCGACAGCGTGGTCGCCATGCGCCGGAACAACAACTCGGCGACCGACTGATCCGACAGCAGCGACACCCCGAGATCACCCTGGAGCACGCCACCGACCCAGTCCAGGTAGCGGACGAACACGTTCTGATCCAAACCCAACGTCGCCCGCAACTGCTCGAGCCGCTCCGGCGTCGGATCCTCCCCCGCCAGAATCACCGCCGGATCACCCGGCGCCAGATCGATCAACAGAAATATCAGCAACGGCACGACCAACAGCAGCGGGATCGCCGCCAGCAACCGTTTTCCGGCATAGCGCAGCATCTTCGGCCTCTCGGCAGGTGTCGGTGTTCGGTGCGACTACTTGGTGATGCCCACGTGACGGACGTCGAAGATGCCCAGGTTCACCCACGGCATGTCCTCGGTACCG
>NZ_JBXAJP010000015.1:0-107797 GCF_058797375.1 Prescottella sp. GW823-FHT02E09 | reverse complement strand
GGGTGTGGGAGAGTAGGACACCGCCGAACACCCTTTACCGAAGGCCCCCACCCATCACGGGTGGGGGCCTTCGGCATATCTGCACATCTGCCATTCCCGACTCGCAGTCGGGAATGAACGAGGTATTTCCGGGCCATTCGGACTGCCTCAGAAGTCGAGAAATCCCGGCACGACATTCTGGGCGATTCTCTCGCTGTCGAGGCACCCATACAAATACACGGAGCCGTAGCCGAACAAGTATTCCTCGACGAACTCCGGTTCGGACTCCTCGGAAACCGGCCACCCCTCCTCGTTCACCTGGAACAGGAACCGATACCCGTCGGCCTCGACAGCGTGGGCATACGACGGTTGGTTCTGGATCAGCACCGGAGCATCCGCTATCCGCACGAACGGCGGATCCTCGGCGTCGACCGGCACGGAGATCAACGAGGCGCTGCCCAGGCCCGGATGTCGGCCGGCGATCCCGTCACCGCGGCTCGACGGTCCGTGCAGGACCGCACGCAACCCGATGCCCGGGTAGTCCACATCGTCGTCGCCGATCGTGAAACCTCGCCGCACGAACACCGACAGCTCCCGTCCACCGAGCCACTCGGCTGCACTGGCCGCCAGGGTGAGGAGATAGTCGTGCGTCTCGAGAAGCGGGTCGCCGGCAAAACACTGCGGCGGATTCCCGCCGACCCGGGATCCGTCCACCTGGTCGATGGAGGCGATCCCGAGATGCACTGGTTCCATGCGTCGAATAGTAGGTTCCTACTCCCGAACATAGACATCAGACGTCTGATGTCTATACCATCGGCGGTCGGAGGTGGTTGTCGTGACCGAGCGCGTATTGAGCAGTGGGCCGTTGGTTCCGCAGTTGGAAGCGTTGCTGGCGCAGCGGATCCGGACCGGTGAATGGGCGGTCGGTGAGCGCATACCCAGTGAGACGGAACTGGCGACCGAGATCGGTGTCGGACGTTCCTCGGTGCGGGAGGCCGTCCGATTGCTCATCCGTGACGGACTGCTGGACATCCGGCGTGGAGTCGGGACGTTCGTCTCGGAGGCGCCGGCCGGTGATCCGGGGTTCGAGCAGTTGCTGCGCCGCTCGCGCATCCTCGAGGTCCTGGAGGTTCGTCGCGCACTGGAGACG
This sequence comes from Prescottella sp. GW823-FHT02E09, assembly GCF_058797375.1. Classification (NCBI taxonomy): domain Bacteria; kingdom Bacillati; phylum Actinomycetota; class Actinomycetes; order Mycobacteriales; family Nocardiaceae; genus Rhodococcus; species Prescottella sp. GW823-FHT02E09. The sequence continues at coordinate 106,668 of NZ_JBXAJP010000015.1, read as the reverse complement.
GAAGCAGCCCGGCTCGCCGCCGAGCGGGCTCGCCCGGAGGATCTCGCGCAGATCCGGCGTCAGCTCGCCGAGCGTAATGCCCGGCAACCGCTCGATGCCGCAGCGTTCGTCGACGCCGACCTCGACTTCCATCAGGCCGTGGTCGAACTTGCCGGTAATTCGGTGCTGTCCGCGCTCTTCGCGTCGGTTCGGCCCGTGCTGCAGGAGGTGCTCGTCGAGATGGTTCGCAACGAACCGATACCCGACACTGCCTGCGCGCACGACGCGCTGGTGCACGCCCTCGAGGCGGGCGATCCGACGGCTGCGGTTGCCGCCACCGCAGCAAACCTCGATCCCGTGATGGCGACGCTTCGTGAGGAAGGACCACGCCCGTGAGTACCCGGATCCATCGAGAAGTCGTGCTGAGCGCCGAGCAGGTCGACCTCGTGCGCGACGGACGGCCACTGCTGAGCGGGATCGACGTCCGGATAGAGCAGGGGCAGCACTGGGTGCTACTGGGCGCCAACGGTGCCGGCAAGAGCACGCTGCTGAGTCTGCTGGGTGCGGTCGCTCACCCCACCCGGGGCGCCGTGCACGTGCTCGGTCATCGCCTCGGCCGCGTGGACATGCGTGAGCTGCGCTCGCACATCGGTCACGTCAACCCGCGGCACGTCGTGGAACGTCCGCTGACCGTGCGGGACGTCGTCCTCACCGGGCTGACGAACACTCCCGAGTTCGTGCAACGGTGGCAGCCCACCGATGCGGACCGGGGGCGAGCGGAGGAACTGGTTGCGATGATGGGCATGTCGGAGCGGCTCGAGGCGCGGTGGCCGGTGCTGTCGCAGGGGGAGCGGGGTCGGGCCCTGATCGCGCGTGCGCTGATGCCGGACCCGCCGGTCCTGCTGCTCGACGAGCCCGCCACCGGCCTCGACCTGGCGGCCCGGGAGCAGTTGCTTACCGCGCTCGACGAGATGCGGGGGCAGCACCCGTCGATGGCCAGCATCCTGGTCACCCATCACATCGAGGAGATCCCGACGACCACCACGCACGCCCTCCTGCTGCGCGACGGTTACGTCATCGCGCAGGGGCCGGCGGCGTCCGTGATCACCACCGAGCGCATCAGTGAGTGCTTCGATCATCCGATCGACATTCTTCGCAATGGTGGGCGCTACTCCGCGCAGGCTCGTGCCCCGAAGGTGGGTTCGACGGCCTGACGGCCCCGGTCGACTGGAGATCGTTCGCAAGGCGTATAAATACATCTTGTGTCTAAGTTGTATTCGGCGGCCGAGCTGGCCTACCGCGAGGTGAAGGAACTCATCCTGTCCGGAGAGCTCCCGGGCGGTGAGCTGATCAGCGAGGGCGAGATCGCGACGCGGATGGGCTCGAGCCGGACGCCGGTACGTGAGGCGTTCCTGCGGCTCGAGGCCGAGGGCTGGATGCGCCTGTACCCGAAGCGGGGTGCGTTGATCGTGCCCGTCGCGGACGGGGAGGCCGAGCACGTCGTCGATGCGCGACTGCTGATCGAGGTGCATGCCGCACAGACCCTCGCCGCGAATCCCCGGGCGCGGGAGGCGCTGGTCGCGACGCTGCGTGCCAATCTGGCGGAGCAGCGCGAGACGGCCGCGCGGGGGGATGCCGCGCGATTCAGCACGCTGGACGCGGACTTCCACCGCGCGCTGGTGCGTGCCGGCGGCAACCCACTGCTCGAGAGCTTCTACGACGGTCTGCGCGAGCGGCAACGCCGGATGACCGCGCATTCCCTGGCCCGGGATCCCGACCAGATCACCAAGATCGTCGACGACCACACCCGCCTGGCGGACCTGGTCGAGGCCGGCGACGCCGAGGGCTTCGCGTCGGCCGTCGGTCGACACATGCGCGAGGTTCATTCACTGCGGAACGGAGGGACCCGATGACCGCGGTCGACCAGTCCGAGACCAGCACGACCACCACTGCGGTGAAACCGCCGCGGATACGTTCCTGGGCGTTGGTGGCCGCAGGGATGTTCGCCGTCGCGTGGGGCGGCAACGAGTTCACCCCGCTGCTGGTGATGTACAAGCTGGACCACGGCTTCTCGCAGGTCGTCGTCGACACTTTCCTGTTCGCGTACGTGTTCGGCATCGTCCCGGCGCTGCTGATCGGTGGACCGCTGTCGGATCGGCTGGGTCGACGGGCGCTGATGCTGCCTGCGCCGTTCATCGCGGTGGCGGGGTCGCTCGTGCTGGCGTCAGCACCCGATTCGGCACCGATGCTGATCCTGGGCCGGGTCCTGTCCGGCGTGGCACTCGGGCTCGGGATGGCCGTCGGCGGTAGCTGGGTCAAGGAACTGTCCGGGCCCGCGCACGATCCTTCGGCGACCTCGGGTGCCGGTGCACGCCGCGCGGCGATGAGCCTGACGGCCGGATTCGGTGTCGGCGCCGGCGTCGCCGGTGTGCTCGCGCAGTGGGGGCCGTGGCCCAGTGCGTTCCCGTACGCGGTGCACATCGCGCTCGCGCTGGCTGCCGGAATCGCGATGCTGCGCGTGCCGGAGACGCGGGCGGCGGTGCCGACGGCCGAGCGCGGCAGGCTCTCCGCCGATCTGAAGATCCCGTCCGCCGGACATCGGCGGTTCCTGTACGTCGCGGCGCCGGTGGCGCCGTGGGTGTTCGGTGCGGCCGCGTCGGCGTACGCGGTGCTGCCTGCGCTGATGTCGTCTCGCAGCGGTGGGGCGCCCATCGCGTTCTCGGCGCTGCTGTGCGTGATCGGGCTCGGGTCCGGGTTCGCGATCCAGGCCGTCGGACGTCGAATCGACACCCCGCTCAACGCGAGGGCGGTCGCGGTGGCGCTCGCGGTGCTGGTTGCGGGTATGTCGCTCGCGGCGGTCGCTTCCAGTGCGCTGACGGTGCCGCTCGCGATGATCGCGGCCGCGGTCCTCGGCTGTGGCTACGGCATGGCACTGGTGTCGGGACTGCAGGAGATCCAGCGGATCGCCGGACCGGACGACCTCGCCGGTCTCACCGCGGTCTTCTACTCGCTGAGCTACCTCGGGTTCGCCGTTCCCGCGGTGATGGCGCTGATCGCCGAGACCACCCCGGCGCTCACCTATCCGATGATGTTCGTGATCGGCGCGATCGTGGCCGCCGCGAGTCTCGTCCTGGTCGTCGTGAAGTGGCGTCAGCACCTGCCGGAGCAGGCGATCGAGGCGGGTTCAGAGCGCCGGTAGCGGCTTCTCCGCGAGCCAGGCGTCCCACAGTGGGCGCAGTGGCTTGTCGGTGAAATGTGCGGCCAGGTCGGTGAACTGCTCGGTGGAGACCGTCGAGTGTCGGTACTTCGCGGTCCACTTCTGCAGCAGCGCGAAGAAGGCGTCGTCGCCGATCTGCTGTCGCACCGCGTGCAGGGTGAGGGCGCCACGCTTGTAGATGCGGTCGTCGAACATCAGCCGCGGTCCGGGATCGCCGAGCAGGATGTCCTGCGGCTTGCCGGCGAGCCCGCGGTGCGCCTGCTGCGCGTGGATATGGGCGTCGGGACCGCCCGAGTTCTCCGACCACAGCCACTCGGCGTAGCAGGCGAAGCCTTCGTGCAGCCAGATGTCCTTCCACGCACCGAGGGTCAGGCTGTTGCCGAACCACTGGTGCGCAAGCTCGTGCGCGACAAGGCGTTCGGATCCGCTCCTGCCGTCGCAGTGGTTGGCGCCGAAGATCGACAGGCCCTGCGCCTCGATCGGGATCTCCAGGTCGTCGCCGGTCACCACGACGGAGTACGCCTCGAACGGGTAAGGGCCGAACAGCTTCTCGAAGACGTCCATCATCTCCGGCTGCCGTGCGAAATCGTGGTCGAACGGCACCCGCAGACCCTTCGGGTGCAGCGCGTGGATCGGCACCTTGCCGTGGCCGACGCGTCGGCGCTCGTACGGTCCGATCTGGATGGTCGCCAGGTAGCTCGACATCGGCTCGGCCTGCTCGTACACCCACGTGGTGTGGCTCGCGCGGGTCTGCTTCCGGACCAGCGACCCGTTGGCGACGGCGTGGTACGGCGAGTCGGTGGTGATCGAGATGTTGTAACTAGCCTTGGAACTCGGGTGGTCGTCGCACGGGAACCACGACGCGGCGCCGTTGGGCTGACTCGCGACCAGGGCCCCCTCGTCCAACTCCTCCCAGCCGACGTCGCCCCACATTGTGACGATCGGTTCGGGGTTGCCGCCGTACTGGACGGTGATCGCGAGCAGGCCGCCGGCCGGGATCTTCTGGGCCGGGGTGATCGTGAGCTTGCCGTCGCGGTGCGTGTACTTGGCGCCGCGGCCACCGTTGACCGACACCTTCGACACCTGCATCGTCTGCGCGAGATCGAGCGAGAACTTGCCGCGGACGTCGGTGGTGGTGGCCGTGATCGACGCCTTGCCGGACAGTCGGTTGCTGGGGACCTTGTACGTGAGGTCGAGTTCGTACCGGGAGACCCGGTAGCCGCGGTTGCCGTTGTGCGGCAGATACGGATCGATCGGCTCCTCGTAGAACTTGCCCGGCTTCATCGACTGCCCCCGTTCGTGGTCGAATCCGGCCACGGTGCAATCGGATTGCCCTGCCAGCGGGTTGACGGCGGGACGGTGTCGCCGCGCATGACGAGCGATGCCGGGCCGACGGTGGCGCCGGCGCCCAGGCCCGCGGCGGGCAGCGCGACGCAGTGCGGGCCGAGGGTGGCGCCCGCGCCCAACGTGACGGTGTCCATGGACATGATCCGATCATGGAAGAGGTGGGTCTGCACGACGCACCCCCGCTCGACGGTGGCGCCGTCGCCGAGGGTCACCAGATCGGCCTCCGGCAGCCAGTACGTCTCGCACCACACGCCGCGGCCGATCGTCGCACCGAGCCCGCGCAGCCACACGTTCATCACGGCCGTGCCGTTCGCGGCGCGTGCGAACCACGGCGCCGCCACGGTCTCGACGAACGCGTCGGACACCTCGTTGCGCCACACGAACGAACTCCACAGCGGATGTTCGACGGCGCCGATCCGGCCGACGACCAGCCACTTGGCGGCCACCGACACCACGCCGGCGAAGGCACCCGCGACCATCAGCACGACGCCGCCGCCGAGGGCCGCGAGAGCGAACCCGCCGACGGAGACCAGCCAGGCGAGGGTGAACAGCACGCCGAGGCCGATCCCGAACGTGACCATCACCGGGATCAGCCGGCACGTCTCGACGACCGCGCGCGCGATCTTGAGCCGCAGCGGCGGGGCGAACGTGCGGGAGGCGTCGGACTCGGTCGCCGCCCGGCGCAGCCGCACCGGTGGGCTGCCCAGCCACGACGACCCGGACTTGGCCTTGCTCGGCGCCGCGGACAGCACGGCGACGAGGCCGTTCTTGGGCACGCGTCGGCCCGGCCCGGCCATGCCGGAGTTGCCGAGGAACGCGCGCTTGCCGACCTTCGCGGGTTCGATCCGCATCCAGCCGCCGCCGAGTTCGTAGCTCGCGACCATGGTGTCGTCGGCGAGGAACGCACCGTCGGCGACGGTGGTGAACTTCGGCAGCACGAGGGCGGTGGAGATCTCGGTGTCGCGGCCGACCTTGGCGCCGAGCAGGCGCAACCACAGCGGGGTGAGCAGGCTCGCGTACAGCGGGAACAGGAACGTGCGGGCGGAGTCCATCAGCCGCTCGGTAGCCCAGACCTGCCAGCCGACGCGGCTGCGGACGGGGTGATAGCCCTCGGTGAGCCCGATCGACAGCAGGCGCACCGCGATCACCGTCAGCGCCGCGAAGACGAACAGCGACAGCACCGTCGCGACCGGCAGGATCGTCAGCGACCGCAGGGCCGCGTCACCGAGATCGGCGGCGTCCCGGATCCACCAGCCGATCAGCAGGATGCCGGCGGCGAGACCGAAGATCGGCATGCCCGCCAGGACGACGGACGTGACGCCGAAGATCGGTACCCAGTGCGCGGCGCGGCGTGGCGAGTGGTCGGGCCACGGATGCGTCGCCTTGCCCACCTTCACCGCCGGCGAACCGGCCCAGTGCTGGTCGGCCTTGACCTTTCCGAACACCGCCGAGCCGGGCGCGACCTCGGCGCCGCGGCCGATCCGGGCGCCCGGCAGCAGCGTGGAACGGGCGCCGACGGTGGCGCCGTCGCCGATCCGGATCTCACCGATGTGCACGACGTCGCCGTCGATCCAGTGCCCGGACAGATCCACCTCGGGTTCGACGGAGCAGCCGTCGCCGAGCACGAGCATGCCGGTGACCGGTGGCAGCGTGTGCAGGTCGACGCCGTTGCCCACCCGCGCGCCGAGGGCGCGCGCGAAGTACAGCATCCACGGCGCGCCCGACAGGTTGTCGGCGCCGCTGGCCTCGACCAGGCGCAGCGCGATCCACAGCCGCAGGTGTTCGCTGCCGCCGCGTCGGTACGTGCCCGGGTTCAGGCCGCGCAGCAGCGTGCGCGCCCCGATCACCGCGATGCCCATCCGCCCCACCGGGGTGATGAACAGGAAGAACGCGAGTGCCACCCACCACCACGACAGTGTCGGCGCCCAGTCGATGTCGAACCATGCGAGCACGTTGCCGGCGATCGCCAGCCACGTCACCCACTGCAAACCGGTGAGCGTCGTGAGTGGCACCGTGGCCGCGATCTGCGCGAGCTGGGCGCGCAGCGGCGTGGGCTCGACATGACGCGGCGTGGCGGTCTCGGTGGGGGACAGGTCGTCGAGGAAGCCGGCGAGCGAGCCGAGCCGGGGATGGTCGTACAACTGGGCGACGGTGATCTCGGGGAAGCGTTCGCGCAGCGCGGTGACGAGCTGCGCCGCGGACAGCGAACCGCCGCCCATCTCGAAGAAGTCGTCGTCAGGGCCGGTGACGCCTGCGCCGAGGATTGACGCCCACAGGCCGGCGACCCAGGCTGCGGTGCCGTCGAGCCCGGAGGTCTCCGTCGTGTCCGGACCGGCACCCGGCAGCGGCCACGGCAGCGCGTTGCGGTCGACCTTGCCGGACGTACGGGTGGGTAGCTCGTCGACCAGCGCGAGCCGCGGTACCAGGGCGGCGGGCAGCTGCTCGGACAGCTGATCACGCGCCGCCTTGAGGTCGAAGTCCGGGTCGGTGCTGGCGAGGTAGCCGACGAGGATCGAGCTGCCTGCCGCGGTCTTGCGGACCGCCGCCGCAGCGCCGCTGACGCCGGGCAGGTTCTGCAGCGCGTTGTCGACCTCGCCCAGCTCGATGCGTCGGCCACCCACCTTCACCTGGTCGTCGGCGCGGCCCTGGAACAGCAGACCGGCCGTGTCGAGGCGGACCAGGTCGCCGCTGCGGTACGCGCGGTCCCAGCCCAGCGTGGGCATCGGCGCGTACTTCTCGGCGTCCTTGGCCGGGTCGAGATACCGGGCGAGCCCGACACCGCCGATGACGAGCTCGCCCACGTCACCCTCGGCGACCGGCTCACCGGACGCGTCGACCACGGCGAGGTCCCAGCCGTCGAGCGGCAGACCGATCCGGACCGGGCCGGTGCCGTCCATCAGCGCGCCGCACGCGACCACGGTGGCCTCGGTGGGCCCGTACGTGTTCCACACCTCGCGGCCGGGCACCGCGAGCCGCTCGGCCAGATCCGGCGGGCACGCCTCGCCGCCGAAGATCAGCAGCCGCACCGCCTCGAGTGCCTCCGCCGGCCACAGCGCCGCGAGGGTGGGGACGGTGGAGACGACCGTGACATCGCGGGACACCAGCCAGGGGCCGAGGTCCATCCCGCTGCGCACCAGTGAGCGTGGTGCCGGAACCAGTGCGGCGCCGTGCCGCCACGCCAGCCACATCTCCTCGCACGACGCGTCGAACGCCACCGACAGTCCCGCGAGAACGCGATCGCCGGATCCGATCGGGTTGTCCTGCAGAAACATCCGCGCCTCGGCGTCCACGAAGGCCGCGGCGTTGCGGTGCGTGACCGCGACGCCCTTCGGGGTGCCGGTGGAACCGGACGTGAAGATGATCCAGGCGTCGTCGTCGGGGGTGGGACGGCGGACCGCGGGGGCAGCGGTGCGCGGCGGTGCGGTGCCGGGCTGCACGCCGTCGGCCGTGAGGATCGCCGCTACCTGCGCCTCGCCGAACACCAGGTCGGCGCGCTCGTCGGGGTCGTCGGCATCCACCGGCACGTACGCCGCGCCGGCCGCGAGGACCGACAGGATCGCGACGTACAGGTCGCGCGAGCCCGACGGCATCCGGACACCCACCCGATCGCCCGCGCCGACGCCGGCGTCGGCGAGCCAGCGCGCGCCGGTCGCGAGCTGGTCGAGCAGTTCCGCATACGTCAGGGGTGCGGCGCCGTCGTCGATCGCCGTCGCATCGGGGTACTGCGCCGCGGTCGCCTCGAGGATGTCGACGAGCGTGCGCGGGGCGGGTGCGAGGGCGGACCGGAGGAACTCGACGGGTATCCGGTGCGGCAGTCGCTGGTCCGACTGGTCCGTCTGGTCTGATGCTGGCTGGGCAGACAATCCGGGGTGTCCCTCTCTGTGCCTGGTCGTGCGGGCAACCGGTTCTCTCACGTCCAGATGTCCGGAGGATGAACACCTGTTCGTCGTGCCCGTCCGCCAGGCCGTTCGTTTCCTTCCGATGATTCTCCCCCGGACGTGTCGAAATCCGCGCCCCCGGCACGTCGTGTTCACGAAAGCGGGACAACCGGCCCCGCATCGGCGGAAGGATGGCGACATGCACTACCTGGCATTGCTCGCAGCGGAGGAGAACGGACCCGACTCGATTCCCGGCACCGACGAGTACAACTTGTCGATGCAGCGGCATCAGGAGTTCTGGTCCAGAGCGCAGGAGGCCGTCGCCGGCGGCGGGCTGTATCCCGGTTCGGAGGCCGCGACGATCCGGCACGACGGCGGGAATGCCCTGGTGACGGACGGCCCGTTCGCCGAGACCGCGGAGGTGGTCGGCGGGTACTACGTGTTCGACGCCGCAGATCTGGACGCCGCACTGTCGCTGGTGCGGCAGATTCCCGAGGTCGCGACCGGGCACGTCGAGCTGTGGCCGATGGTGTTCTGGAACGCGGAGGACGAACCGGTCGACACGTGGTGGGCGGCGCTGCTGCGCGAACCGCTCGGGTCCGCGAACGAACCGGGGTCGGCCGAATGGGACGCCCGAGTTGACGAGCACCAGCGGTTCGGTGAGATCGCGGGCGACCGGATCAAGGGTTCGGGGGCGCTGTTCCAGCCGGCGTCGGCGACCACCGTCCGCCTGCGGGAGGAACGAGATGCTGCTGACCGACGGGCCGTTCACGGAAACGAGCGAGATCGCGAACGGTCTGTACGTGCTTGCGGCGCCCGACCGGGACACGGCAGTGGCGCCGGCCTCCCGGATCCCCCTGGGACCGAAGGGCTGCGTCGAGCTCCGGCAGATCGTCGCGGACTGATCGGGCGCACCGGCATGAGGGAGGCGGCGGTGGACCTGGCACGCGCGTTCCGGGAGGAATCCGGGCGCGCGCTGGCCACCGTCGCCGGGATGGTCGGGGACATCGAGATCGCACGCGCCTTCATGCGTCCCGAATCGACAGTGGGACAGCGGCTCAGCCGAGCGAAGTCGAAGATCCGGAACGCGGGTATCCCGTTGCGGCTGCCGTCGCCCGAGCCGCTCCCCGAGCGGCTGCCGGCAGTTCTCGCGTGTGTATCTCGTCTTCACCGAGGGCTACTCGGCGATGGCGGGTGAATCGTCCGTACGCGCCGAGTTGTGCGACGAGGCGCTGCCTCTGGGGCGTCTGCTGTGTGAACTCATGCCCGACGAACCCGAGGTGTGGGGACTGACCGCGCTGATGTACCTGCAGGACAGCCGTCGCGCCGCCCGCGCCGACGAGACCGGCCGGGCCGTCCCGCTCGACGAACAGGATCGTGCCGGTTGGGACGGCGACCGGATTTCGGAAGGCTTGGCGCGCTTGACCGTTGCGCGTGCCGGTGGTGGTGGCCGGTACGCACTGGAGGCCTCGATCGCTGCCGCGCACGCCGTCGCGCCGACGTTCACTGCCACCGACTGGGTGGCGATCGTGCGCGCGTACGACCGCCTGCTCGAACTGTGCGAATCTCCGGTCGTGAGACTCAATCGGGCTGTGGCGGTGAGCTTTCGGGACGGTCCGAGTGCCGGCCTCGACGCCGTCGGCGCCGTGGATGAGGCCGATGTGACCCGGCTGGGTCACGTCGTGGCGGCGGTCCGTGCCGATCTGCTGCGGCGCGCGGGATGTGCCACGGAGGCTGCCTCCGAGTACCGACGGGCGGTGGCACTGGCACGGAACACGTCGTCCCGCCGGTTTCTCGAGCGGCGCCTCGCGGAGCTCGAAGAGGTGTGACTGTCGTCTCACGTTCGAAGGGTTGACGGTGGGTTGACATGGCGCGGACGCCTCTGCCATTCTCGTTGCCAGGTCACGAGTACCAGCGTCAAGCCCCGGCTAGCTGGTCGGCAACCCTCCAACCGCGGTGGGGTGCTCCGGGTGACGACCAGGCTGTCGGCCACAAGGCCACGGCAAGCGCGGACTCCGATGGCGTCAACTCTCATCGCCGACGAGTCCTGAACTCGAAGGATGTCGTGATGACCGCTGTACTGACCGCCGATACCTGCTGCGCCACCGCCCCGATTGCTCAGGTTTCGGGCTGTGACCTGCAGGTTCCGCTTGTCGGGGGTGGAACCTGCACCTATGCGAACTTCGACTACGCGGCCAGCGCCCCGGCCCTGGCTCAGGTCACGGACCGCGTCCAGGAACTGCTGCCCTTCTACGCCAGCGTGCACCGCGGCGCCGGCTACGCCTCGCGCGTGAGCACCGAGGCCTACGAGAACGCCCGCGGATCGGTGGAGCGCTTCGTCGGCGCCGACGCCGACCAGGTCGTCGTCTTCACCCGCAACACCACCGACTCGCTCAACCTCCTCGCCAACTGCGTGCCCGGCGACGTCGTCGTCCTCGACATCGAGCACCACGCAAACCTGTTGCCGTGGAAGAACTCCCGCATCGTCGAGGCCGCCGACACAGTCGCCGAGACCATCCGCCGTCTGGTCGCCGAACTGTGCGCCAAGCCCGCCGCGCTGCTCGCCGTCACCGGGGCCTCCAACGTCACCGGTGAGGTGCTGCCGATCGCGGAACTGGCCGACATCGCGCACCGCTGCGGCGCCCGGATCCTCGTCGACGGCGCCCAGCTGACCCCGCATCGCCGCGTGAACCTCACCGAGTGCGGCGTCGACTACCTGGCCTTCTCCGGGCACAAGCTGTACGCACCCTTCGGCGCCGGCGTGCTGGTCGGCCGTCGTGACTGGCTCGACGACGCGCAGCCGTACCTCGCCGGTGGCGGCGCTGTCCGCGAGGTGACGATCGACGAGACCTGCTGGGCGCCCGCACCCGCGCGCCACGAGGCCGGCAGCCCCAACGTCCTCGGTGTCGCTGCTCTCGCAGCCGCGTGTGATGCGCTGTCCGCCTTGAACTTCGACCGTGTCGTCGAACACGAACGGGTGCTGTCGACCCGCCTCGCGGACGGCCTCGCGGAGATCGACGGTGTGCACCTGCTGCGTCTGTGGTCGGACGCGCCGGACAGCGTCGGCATCGTCACCTTCACGATCGACGGCTTCGAGCCGGGCCGGATCGCCGCGTTCCTGTCGGCCGAGCACGGAATCGGTGTGCGCGACGGCCGCTTCTGCGCTCACCCGCTGCTCAATCGCATCGGCCACGCCGGCGGTGCCGTGCGCGCCAGCCTTGGGTTGGGCACCAGCTCGGGCGACGTCGAACGCCTCATCGCGGCCGTCCGCCAACTCGCCGCCGGCGACGAGACCTGGAACTACGGCAAGACCGACGGCCTGTGGAACCCGGTTCCCGAGACCCGCGGATTCTCCGAGCGGGCCACCGGCTCCTCCGAGTGCGTGTAGCCGGCACTGCCACCGAAATCGCCGTGATTCGAACCCTGGTGGGGACGCGAGGAGACAAATAGCGTGACGCGCATGGAGTCGACGAACACGGGCGGTCACTGGTCCCGCCGGCACGTCGACATGTGCCGCACCTCGTCCGGCATGTGTACGCGCTGATCATTCCGCGCCCCTGTACCTGCTTTCCTGCGAGGAATTGTCATGTCCGAGAACGTTCTCACCGCCCTCTCCACTGCCGTACCCCACCGCCCGCTCCGCGTCGCCGTCGAACTGGCCGGTGCGGGACACCACCCCGCCGCGGCCCGTGTCGCCGGCAACGTCCCGCTCACCGGCCCCGACTACTGGGTCGACCTGACCGATGGCCCCGACGAGCTCGACCTGGCTGCGCAGCCACCCGTCGTCTTCCGGATTCGGGCGTCCGACCTGCGTGAGGCACAGCAGACCCGAGCTCGGATCCGGGCGGAGGCGGCCGCCGAGGGACGCGATCCCGACGGGATCACCGTGCTGGTCGACATCGAGACCCTCCTGGCCGGCGATTCCCGAAGCGCGCGTTCCGAACTCGCGTTGCTCGACGAGACCCTGGGAGTGCCGCACCTGCCGGCGTCGCTGTCCTACATCGGGACCGCCGAGGGGCTCGCGAGCCTGATCGCCGACATCCACGCCGCCGACGTCGCGGATGGGGTGACGCTGGTTCCGCTCGCGCTCCCGAAGGTCCTCGAGCGCGTGGTCGACGGCACGCTGCCGTGGCTCGAACGCCGCGGGCTCGTCACCGCGTCCGAGACTGTCCACGACGCGCTCGCGCGGTTCGGGCTGCATCGTCGCGCACGCGCGTCCTGAGACCGTTCCGTCAATCCGGCTTGCGGGCCTCGATGAGAAATCGGGTGGAATGGGCGACGAACGACCCCTCCATGCGGATGTGTCGGTCGAGGTCCCGCAACCGGTCACGGTAGGCGCCGACGGTGAAGCCCGGAACGATCCAGATCACCTTCCGTAGGAAGTAGACCACCGCTCCGATGTCGAAGAACTCCATGCGCAGTCGCTCGAACCGCAGATCCACGATCTCGAGTCCGGCGGCGCGCGCCTCGGACGCGGCCGTGTCGGGATGCCTCAGTAGACGCGCCTCGGGCTGTGGGCCGAGGAAGAACTCGGCGAGCTCGAAGACGCTCTCGGGACCCACGTGTTGGGCCAGATAGGTTCCACCGGGGGCGAGCACCCGCGCGATGTCCGGCCAGGAAACGACATTGGGGTGACGGCTGCTGACCAGGTCGAAGGCGTTGTCCGCGAAGGGTAGTGGTGGCTCGTCCGACGCCGCGACCACCACCACGCCCAACGGGTGCAGTACCTCCGCGGCCTTCGCCAGGTTGGGTGGCCAGGACTCCGTCGCGGCCATCATCCGGGGAATCGCGCCGGCGCCCGCGAGGACCTCGCCGCCGCCGGTCTCGATATCGAGTGCGGCCGTCGCTCGAGCAAGGCGCTCGCCCAGCAGCCGCTGATAGCCCCACGACGGCCGCTGTTCGGTGGCGCGGCCGTCGAGCCAGGAGAACTCCCAGCCGTCGACCGAAGCGGCCTCGGCTTCGGTGACCAGGCTGTCGAAGGTGCGCTCCATTTCCGTGACCGTCCCAGTGCTCACAGCGTTTTGATCAGCCCGCCGTCGATGACGACGTCGGCCCCGGTGGTGTTGCCGGATCGCTCGCTCGCGAGGAACAGCACCAGATCCGCGACCTCGTCGGGGCGGGTGAAGCGTCCGGTTTCGGACCCGGCGGCGGCGGCCGCGACGACCGCCTCCGCGGTGCTGCCGCCGACCCGGGCAACGGTGGAGGCGACCCCGTCGTCGGCGAGCCACAGGGCGGTGGTGACCGGTCCGGGGCTGACCGTATTGACCCGAATGTTCTGACCCGCAACTTCTTTGGACAGTGATTTGCAGAAGTTGGTGAGTGCGGCCTTCGCAGCGGAGTAGTCGACCACCCCGGGATCTGGCAGGAACGCGTTGACCGAGCTGACGGTCACGACGGCCCCGCCGCCGCGCCGGACGAGCTGGGGGAGTGCGGCGCGGGTGGTCCGCACCGCGGACAGGAAGGTCAGGGTCAGCGACGCCAGCCATTCGTCGTCGGAGACGCTCGCGAATCCGCCGGTACGCGGCGTGACGGCGCCCGCGTTGTTGACCAGGATGTCCACACCGCCGTCCTCGGCGGCCGCCTCGATCAGGGTCACCGGCCCCTCCGCGGTGGACAGGTCGCACGGCACGAACGTCACATTTCCGTCGGCCTCCATCGACTGGATTTCCGCAGTGCGAGTGCGTGATCCGGCGACGACGCGCGCGCCCTCGGCGACCAATGCGGTGGTCACCGCGAGCCCGATGCCCTTGCTCGCGCCCGTGACGACGGCGGTCTTTCCGGCCAGCTGCAGGTCCATGACTTCTCGATCCTGTGGATCGGACGGTGCCCGTTCAATGCTACGGCCGGTCGCTGCGCGAAGTCGCTGATCGGCAGGATTCGGCGAAGCACTACCGCTGCAATATGTAGTAGGTATGCTACAAAACATCGAAGGATCGTGACTAGGGAGGGTTCATGACTTTGAGAAGCGACGTCGTCCTCGACGTCGGCGCACTGCAGATGCGGTACGGCACCACCGACGTCCTGCGCGACGTGACGTTCCAGGCGCGGCGCGGCGAGGTGCTGGTCATGCTGGGTCCCAACGGGGCGGGAAAGACCACCACGATCGAGATCCTGGAGGGCTTCCGCGGGCGCTCGGCCGGCCGGGTCGCGGTCCTGGGTGCCGATCCCGAACACGGCGACGAGCAGTGGCGATCCCGGGTCGGCGTCGTCCTGCAGTCGTGGCGCGACCACGCCAAGTGGCGGGTACGCGAACTACTCGACCATCTCGGCGCGTTCTATCGGCCCTACCTCGTCGATCGAGCACGGGATCCCTGGGACACAGGAGAACTCATCGCCCTGGCCGGGCTCACCGAGCAGGCGGACGCCAGGATCGCCACGCTGTCCGGTGGTCAGCGCCGCCGGTTGGACGTGGCGATCGGAATCGTGGGACGTCCGGAACTGCTGTTCATGGACGAGCCGACCGCGGGTTTCGACCCCGCTGCCCGCCGGGACTTCCACGACCTGGTGCACCGCCTGTCCGATCTCGAGGACACGACGGTGCTGCTCACCACGCACGACCTCGACGAGGCGGAGAAGATCGCCGACCGGATCCTGATCCTGGCGGGTGGGCGCATCATCGCCGACGGCTCGGCCGACGAGCTGTCCCGCACGATCGCGGGCGAGGCCGAGGTGCGCTGGACCGTCGACCACCAGCGCTTCGTCCACACCACCACGGAGTCGACGAAGTTCGTCCACGAACTGTTCAAGCAGCACGGCGATCGCATCGAGGAACTGGAGGTACGCCGCGCCTCGCTGGAGGACACCTACATGACGCTGGTCCGTCGATTCGAATCCGACGAGGTCGAGACGGCCGTGCACACTCTCGCGGAGGTCACACGATGAATCCCACCACTACCGCTGTCCGCGCCGGGTTCACTCGCGGATGGATCGAGTTCCGCCAGCTGTACACCAACGCCCCCGACCTCATCGGCCAGTTCGCGATGCCGGTCATCGCGCTCGTCGCGCTCTACCTGCTGCGCAACCGGGACTATGCGGGCAGCGATCTCTCGGTCGCCGAGCTGGCGTTGCCCGGCCTCATCGGCAGCATCATCGCGTTCAACGGCATCTTCGCGATCACCAACGTGCTGGTGCTCGACCGGGAGGATGGCACCTTGCTCCGAGCCAAGGCGGCGCCCAACGGGATGGTCGGCTACTTCGTCGGCAAGATCCTGTCCGCGTCCGGCTCGGTGCTGGTGCAGGTGGCCGTCGTGCTGGCGGCGGGGATCGTGATCATCGGCGGGTCGTCACTGGACGGGGTGGGCGCGTGGACGACCTTCGTGTGGGTGGTGCTGCTCGGGCTGCTCGCCACTCTGCCGGCCGGGGCGATCCTCGGCGGCGTCCTCGAGGGGCCGCGCGCCACGTTCCTGCTGACGATGCCGATGATGGCGCTGGTCGCCGTGTCGGGCATCTTCTATCCGATCACCGCACTGCCCGGCTGGCTCCAGGGCGTCGGTCAGGCGTTCCCGATCTACTGGGTCGGGCTCGGCATGCGCTCGGCGTTGCTGCCCGACGACGCGGCCGCGATCGAGATCGACCAGTCCTGGCGGCATCTCGAGACCGCCGCGGTGCTGGGTGTTTGGGCGGTCGCAGGACTGCTGATCGCGCCGGTAGTGTTGCGACGCATGGCGCGTCACGAATCAGGATCGAGCATGGCCGAGCGGCGGGACAAGGCGATGCAGCGTGCCTTCTGAAGTCATCTACAACCGCATCGCGATGCTGCGCGCCGAACGGGGCATATCGCGGCGGGAGCTGGCCGAGGCGCTGGGCGTGCACTATCAGACCGTCGGCTACCTCGAGCGCGGCGAATACAGTCCCAGCCTGCATCTGGCGTTGCGGATCGCCGCCTACTTCGACGTGGCCGTGGAGGTGGTGTTCGCCACCGAACCCTTCCCCCGGCTGGGGTCGGGTGCCGAAACGGCCTGACCGCCCGGCCCCGTGAACGGCTCCGGCCAGGCTCGTCGTGGACGAACCTGGCCGGAACTGCGTCGAAGCGCCTAGTCGAGCGGCGTCGCGCGGTGGTAGCGCCCCTCGTGGTACAGCAGGGGTGCCGCCGCGGCCTCGTCGTCGTTCTCGTTGTGGATGCGGGTGATCAGACCGATCACGAGGGTGTGATCGCCCGCAGGGATGAGCTGGTGGACGGTGGTGCGCATCCAGATCGGGGTGCCGTGCAGCACCGGCTCGCCCGTCTCGAGCCGGGACCACAGCGACTCGTCGCTGAAACGCTGGTCGGCGCTGCGCGAGAAGCGCTGCGACAGGTGCTGCTGGTGCTCGCCGAGCAGGTGCACCACGATCGAATCGGCGGCGTGCAGCGCGTTGATACTCGACGAGTTGAGCGCGATGTTGAACGAGATCAGCGGCGGATTCATCGACAGCGACGCGAACGACGTCGCGGTGAAACCGACCGGGCCGGACTCCGAGTCGAGGGTGACGATCGTGACGCCGGCCGGGTGGCGGCGCATGGCCGCCTTGTACTCGTCGTTGCCGATGCCCGCCTCGCTGGGGACGACGGTGAGGTCGGGCGCATTCTCGACGTGCTGTGACAAGGCATTCTCCGATTCGGACCTGGTTGACTGCCGTCACTATAAGGCCGGGCTCACTGCCCTGGCATGCTTACGTTCACTCAGCGGGCAACTGGTTGTCGCGTCCGATCCTGGCGTCCTCCACGGCGCGGCCCATGTCGACCGCCAGGCCCGCCGTCACCCGCAGCAGCTCCGGGAACGTGGTCCGGAAGACCGTGTCGGGGTGCCCGGCCGCCGCCCACAGATCCGGGTAGCCGGCCAGCGCGGCGTCGAGGTAGGTGGGCAGATTGGTGGGATGCCCGAGCGGTGCGACCCCGCCGATCGGCTGTCCGGTGACCTCCCGGACCACGTCGAGCGGGGCCCGCGACAGCGTGCCCTGCAGGCGGGCGCCCGTGGCGGCCACATCGACCTCGTGTGCCCCCGACACCAGCAGCAACACCGGCTCGTCGTCGAGCAGGAACACCAGCGACTTGACGATGGCACCGAGCTGCGCGCCCAGAATGTCCGCTGCCTCGGCGGCACTGTGCGTCGGCGCGGGCTGGGTGACGATGACCCCGTGATGTCCGCGCGCGATCAGCGTGTCGGCGACGTGCGCCGCATTGGGATGCAGCAGCCTGGGCATGCTCCCAGGGTAGGACTAACTCGCGTCGCGGGTAGGCGTATGCGTGAGCGAAGTCCGGGCACGGCGGGTCCGCCACGCGGTGAAGCCGAGCAGCATGGCCGCACCCACCGCGGCGTACAGGGCGAGAGCGAGCGCCGGCTGGCCGACGCCGACATTGTCGAAGTACACGATGCTGCGCACACCCTCGGTGCCCGCGCCGGGCGTGATCCACCTCCCGATCGCGGCGTAGAAGCTGGGAATCACGTTCGCGCCGAATGCGCCACCCGCGCTCGGATTGCCCAACACCACGAACACTGCGATCGCGAGCGGGACCGCGAGAATGCCCACCGCCGCGCGCAGGCCCAGGGTGAACAGGGCCGTCCCGAACACCACGCCCGTTCCCAGCAGCCACAACGGGAACCAGTGCCCGGCAAACGTTCCCAGCACGTGCGTCGTGATCAGGGCGCCGAGCGCGCCCGACGCCACCGCATAGCCGAACAGGACCGCGATGTGCGTCCAGGCCTGGCGCACCGTCGACGGCGCGCCGATGAACAGCCCGATCGCCGCGGCCAGCAGGTAGCCGCCGACGACCCAGCCGATCGACAGGTAGAAGCCCGAGAGGCCGCGGTTGTCGTGGGCGCCGACGGGGATCTCGTCGCGCACCACGAACTGCCGGTCCTGGTCCGCCGCGACCCGCTGGAAGACCGACTCGAGCGCCGACGCGATCGAACTGCCTCCCGCGCTCGCGGTGATCAGGGTGTCCGTCCCGCTCGGATCGATGACGTACGCGCCCTGGATCTCGCGGTCCCGCAGCAGGCGCCGGACCTCGCCGGTGTCGGCCGCGGTCCGGGCGTCCACGGGATGCCCGTCGATCGCGTTCAGCTGGTCCACCGACTGCTGTCGGATGTCGGCCGGGATGCCGGGGGCGGCGACGACCGCGACCGTGATGTCCCGCGCGGTCGGCTGATGGAACGCTGCCACGTAACTGAGGATGAAGCCGAGTTGCAGCGCCAGCACGCCGACCACGAGTGCCGCCATGACCTTGCCGGCGCCGAAGCGTTCGAGCGGACTCTGGTGCGCAGGCGGGGGCGCGGCGGTTGCCGTGGGATGGATCGGTGTCTCGGTCGATGTGGTCACGGGTGTCCTCGAAGTCTGTTCGGGTCCCGACGGTCTTGTCGATACCGCGGGTATTGAATACCGTAGGTATCGTGACTGGTAGTCGTCAAGACGAGGTGGCCGCGACCGCGCGTCCGGCCCGGGATGTGGTGCGCGGACGCATTCTCGATGCAGCCGCGGACGAGTTCGCCGAACGCGGCTTCGCCGCCGCCCGCCTCGCCGAGATCGCGCGTCGGGCCGGGTTCACCAAGGGCGCGGTGTACTCGAACTTCGAGTCCAAGCAGGACCTGTTCGCCGAACTGTTCGCGCAGCGATCGCTCGAACTCGCCGGCCGGGTCCTCGCCGAGATCTCCGGACTCGACCCCGCCGACGCGGTGGGCAAGGGTGGGACCGAGGTCGCGTCGGCCCTCATCGCGGATCCCGGATGGTCGCTACTGGTCCTCGAGTTCGGGGTGCAGGCGGGCCGCGACCCCAACATCAAACAGGCATATCTGCGCGAACGTCGTTATCTGCGCGGCAAACTCGTCGAACTGATCGGCGACCGCGCACGCGAGTGGGGCGTCGACGTCGACGTGCGGACCACCGCGATCTCGTTGATGGCGCTCATCTCCGGTCTGGTCCTCGAACACTCCGTCGACCCCGAGGAAGTCGATCAGCGAGCCATGGGCGCCGCGGTGACCGCGCTGTTCGCCGGGGCCGTGGCGCGGGCCACCCGACCTCAGTAGTCGGGGAACCCACCCTCCGGGCCGAGCATCCGCTCGAGCCGCGTCCGTGTGATCATCGCGAGCTCGGCTGTGCGGACGTCGCGCTCGGTGTCGAGGTCGTGGGTCATCCGGTCCGTGAGGTTCGCCAGCAGTGCCCGCCCGTCCCGGCCGTCGGCGCACCAGAGATACCGGAACCCGAACCGCTCCTCGTACGCGGCACCGGCCTCGTCGAGCGTGCGCATCACGGCCTCGTCCTCGACCCACACCGCGCACTGTTCGCGGGAGGAGCGCAGGCTGCGGGCCCTCGAGCCGATCCGGGGATGGCCCTGCAGGGCCTGCTGGATCTCCGGCTCGGGCAGGACCCGCAGCTCCTTCTCCGCTCGGCTCAGCAGATCGGTGTGCGTCGCGTACGCGCGCCCGTCGGCCAGCCGGACCGACCACGACAGGCAGCAGCAGCACTCGAACAACGCGTGCACCGCGCGACGACGGGGTAGTTCGTTGAACCGGTCCAGGCCGATTCCCTGGTGCATCAACATGGGCAACCTCGCTCGCCGCCGCCGGTGTTCCTCCTGTCGGTAATTCGATCATGCGCCGCGCGTCGGGTGTCAGTCGGTCGGCGCGGATTTTGCACACAATTAACTAACGGGCCGCACCGGTTCGCGCGGCTCGGTGGCGGCAATCGAACTCCCGGGCTGGTCCAGCCGGATCCGATCTCTCACAAGCCTTCCCATGACCGATCTGTCTCCTTCGCGTGTCTTGCCCCGTAGTTCTTCAGGCCAGTTCTACAGGCCGGCGCCGACACGGGAATCGCGAGTCGGGCGCACCGGTTCCGTCCGAACGGGGAGAATCGAAGACGTCCGTCCACGCCCCGGAGAAGGAGGACGTCGTGCGTGTCACCCGCATCACGGCCAATCTCGATGTGCCCGACGTCGATGCCGCCAAACGCTTCTATACGGACTACCTCGGGTTGAGCACCGAGGAGTTCGACATGGGCTGGGTGGCGCGCCTCACCGCACCGGATACCGGGGCGAGTGTCCAGCTCGTCACGAAAGATGCTTCCGCTCCTGAGGATTCGGTCGTATCGGTGCACACCGACGACGTGGATGCGGCGTACGCGGAGGCTCAGGAGTGTGGCTACGAGATCGTGTACCCGTTGACCACCGAGCCCTGGGGTGTGCGCAGATTCTTCGTCCGAGCGCCGGATGGCAACATTCTGAACATCGTCAGGCATCGGGAATGACCGCATCGGTATCGCGCCGTCGGACGTGCCTGCCTCGAAAGGAAACCTCATGAGCTCCGTGAACCTCAGCAAGCAGCACCCGGACGCATACAAGCAACTCATCGTCCTCAACGGGCAGGCCGATGCCGCGATCGAGGCGGCAGGTCTGGACCCACTCCTCGGGGAACTCGTCAAGATCCGCGTCTCGCAGCTCAACGGGTGCGCCTTCTGCCTGCGCATGCACACCCGCGATGCCGTCGCGAAGGGGGAGACGAGCGACCGCCTGGCGGTCGTGGCGGCGTGGTGGGAGTCGCAGTACTTCACCGCGCAGGAACGGGCTGCGCTGGCCCTGGCGGAGCAGGTGACCCGGCTGTCGGTGCCGGACCCTCGGGCGTGGGACGACGGCTCGCTGACCGACGAGCAGGCGTCGGCGGTCAGTTGGCTCGCGGTCGTGATGAACGCGTGGAACCGGGTCGCGATCACCAGCCACTACCCGGTTGCCCCCTGACCCGGTGCCGAAGGGAACGCCAAAGGTTACTCTCGAGTAATGACGGAAAAGCAGAGCTGGAAGGCGTTCACAGTCGAGCGCAAGGACCACGTCGCCCAGGTGACCCTGATCGGTCCCGGTAAGGGCAACGCGATGGGGCCGGACTTCTGGGAGGAACTGCCCGACATCTTCGCCGAGCTCGATGCGGACCCCGAGGTCCGCGCCGTCGTGCTCGCCGGATCCGGCAAGCACTTCTCCTTCGGTCTGGATCTGCCCGCGATGAGCGGCGGCTTCGGTGCCGTCCTCGCCGACAAGGCGCAGGCCGGACCCCGCACCGATTTCCACAACCTCATCAAGCGGATGCAGTCCGGCATCAACGCGGTCGCGGACTGCCGAAAGCCCGTGGTCGCCGCGATCCAGGGCTGGTGCATCGGTGGCGGCGTCGACCTGATCTCCGCGGCCGACATCCGCTACGCGAGCGCCGACGCGAAGTTCAGCATCCGCGAGGTCAAGGTGGCCATCGTCGCCGACATGGGCAGTTTCGCCCGCCTGCCCGCGATCATCGGGGACGGGCACCTGCGTGAGCTGGCGCTGACCGGCAAGGACATCGACGCCGCCCGCGCGGAGAAGATCGGCCTGGTCAACGACGTGTTCGAGGACGCCGACGCCGTCCTGGCCGCGGCCCACGCAACCGCCGCCGACATCGCGGCGAACCCCCCGCTGGTCGTGCACGGCATCAAGGACGTGCTCGATCACGGCCGTTCCGCGGCGGTGAACGACAGCCTGCGCTACGTGGCCGCGTGGAATGCTGCCTTCCTGCCGTCGGAGGACCTCACCGAGGCCATCACGGCGGTGTTCCAGAAGCGTCCGCCCGAGTTCCAGGGCCGCTAGGCTCGAGAGGCGTTTGCCACTGCAGTTGTGAGAGCGACGGCGAGGGACCGACATGGCCGAGGAACCTCAGGATTCCGACCGGAACGTCGAATCCGCCGTCGCGCCGGAGGACTCCGGGCAGCAGGCCACATTCACGCACCGCCAGATCCTGGCGATCCTCAGCGGCCTGCTGCTCGGCATGTTCCTCGCCGCGCTCGACCAGACCGTCGTCGCCACCGCGATGCGCACCATCGCCGACGACCTCGACGGGTACGCGCTGCAGGCATGGGTGACCACCGCCTACCTCATCACCGCGACCCTGGTCACCCCGCTGTACGGGAAGCTGTCCGACATCCACGGCCGCAAGCCGTACTTCATGGCCGCGATCGTGCTGTTCGTGGTCGGCTCGATCCTGTGCACGTTCGCGCAGTCGATGTACATGCTGGCGGTGTTCCGGGCGATCCAGGGACTCGGAGCCGGCGGCCTGTTCTCGCTGGCGCTGGCCATCGTCGGCGACATCGTCCCGCCGCGCGAACGCGCGAAGTACCAGGGCTACTTCCTGGCGGTGTTCGGCACGTCGAGCGTGCTGGGGCCGGTGATCGGCGGCGTGCTCGCGGGGCAGGACCAGATCCTCGGCATCGCGGGCTGGCGGTGGGTGTTCCTGGTCAACGTGCCGATCGGGATGGTCGCGCTCGCGGTGGTGTGGCGGGTCCTGCACCTGCCACCGGTGCACCGGGTGATGCGGATCGACTGGTGGGGAGCGCTGGTCCTCGCGATCGGACTGGTGCCGTTGCTGGTGGTCGCCGAGCAGGGCCGCGAGTGGGGGTGGAGTAGCGACAAGGCCCTGATCTGTTACGGAATCGGCGTCGTCGGGGTGCTCGGGTTCGTCGCCGTCGAATACGTCATGCGCGACGCTGCGCTGTTCCCGCTGCACTTCTTCCGCGGCCAGACCTTCGCCCTCGGCGTGCTCATCAGCTTCCTTGTCGGTGCCGTGATGTTCGGCGCCATCACGGTGATCCCGCAGTTCCTGCAGGTGGTCAAGGGATCGAGCCCGACGATGGCCGGATTCCAGATGCTGCCCGCCGTGCTGGGGATCGCGCTCGGATCGATCCTGTCCGGTCAGTTGATCGCCAGGACCGGCCGCTACCGGATCTTCACGATCGTTGGCGCGGTGCTGATCGCCGTCGCGGCCCTGCTGCTGCACACCGTGACCGCGCAGACCAGCCTGCCGGTGTTCATGGTGTTCATCTTCGTGCTCGGACTGGGCCTGGGAAACCTGCTGCAGCCGCTGACCCTCGCGATCCAGAACGCGTTGCCGCCCAAGGACATGGGCGTCTCGACCGCCGCCGCCACGTTCTTCCGGCAGATCGGCGGCACGCTGGGGGTCGCGCTGTTCCTGTCGATCCTGTTCGCACAGCTGACGCCGGCGATCAGCACCCAACTGCAGGACGCCGCCAGATCCCCGGAGTTCCAGCAGGCCGTGGCGGCCGGGGTGAACAGCGCCAACCCCGTCGAAGCGGCGATCTCGCGTGGCCTCATGAGCGGAGACCCGAGCGCCGCGCAGGCCGCGATGAACGACACATCCTTCATCGAGCAACTGAATCCGACCCTCGCCGCACCGTTCAAGGACGGGTTCGCGATCGCGTTCGAGGCGGTCTACCCGCCGATCGTCGTCCTCGCCGTCGCATCGCTGGTGCTGATCCTCATCTGGCGCGAGGTGCCACTGCGGAAGAAGTCCGGCATCGACGACGACGGCTCCGACGTCGACTGATCGAACCGCCACCGGGCCGTTCGTCGACACAGCCTCATCACGCGCCCCCTTCGGCCTCACTACAGTCGAGGGATGCTGCCGCCGGGATTGTCCATGCTGTGGGAGTCGGTGGACCCGGAGGTCGCACTGCAGGAGCGATTCGGCTTCGACGGCTTCGCCGCGGTCGCGGAGTGGGTCTCGGGAACGCTTGCGCAGACGTGGGAGATCACCGCTGAGCGCTGCTCTCGCATGGTGATCAGCGGCCACAACGCGATCGTGTGGGTGGACAGCAGCCAGGGCGCGTTGGTGGTGAAATGGTCGCGGGCCCTTCCACTCTTCGCGAAGCTGGAAGCTTCGACACGGCTGCTGCGCACGCTCGGCGGACACGGTCTGCCGGTGGCGGTGCCGATTGCGGCCGTCGACGGCGTCGACCGTGCATCGCTCGAAGGTCCGGCAGGTGCGCTGTCGGTCACCGTGCTGCCGGAACTGACGGGAGACTGGCTGGACATCACCGATCCTTCGGCGGTCCATGCGGCCGGAGCGTGCCTGGCCGAGGTACATCGGGCGCTCGGTGGCGGTCACCACGGACCCTCACCGTGGTCGCCGCGCACCACGGGTCTGGCGGAGCGCATCGATGACTGGTTGGCGCACCGGGATCGTGGATTCGCGCCGGAGGCATCGCGCCGAATCAAGGATCGTCTGCCGGGACTGCCTGAGCTCGAAGACGAGCCTCAGCTGGTACACAACGACTTTCGTGCAGCCAACATCCTGACGCGAGACTCGAGGGTCGTCGGGGTACTCGATTTCGACGAAGTGGTGCTTGATCACCGAGTGAACGACCTGGCAAAGGCCGGCGTCTATCTCGGGACACGATTCACGGACTGGCGGCCGACACCCGCAGCGGTGCGGCAGACGCTGCTCGCCGGGTACGAGACCGTGAGACCTCTCAGCCCTGCGGAGGCACAATGGTTCGACATTCTCGTGCTGTGGCAAGGGATTCTGGCCATTCCGAGCGACGACGACACGGCCGGGTGGGCATCGGCGCTGTAACGACTGCCGACTCGTGGTCCGGACCCCTCAGCCGTCCAACGGAAAGCGGTAGACCTTGGACGGGCGCGCCTGGAAGCCGAGACGTTCGTAGAGCCGATTGGCCGCTGCACGATCCGGCCGGGAGGTGAGATCCACCGTCCGGGCACCCGACTCCCGGGCGATGCGCAGGGCCTCCCGAGTGAGGAGACCGGCGATTCCGTGGCCTCGCGCCACACCGTCGACGACGACGTCTTCGATACGGGCCCTCACGCCGGACGGCAGAGGCAGCAACACCAGGGTCAGGGTGCCGACCACCGCATCAGGCGTCCGGGCGACGAGCACGGTGTTGGCATCACAGCTCACCATCCGGTCGATCGCCTCGGGGTCGAGGGGCTTGGCGGTCGAAGACAATTGCGGAAGCAACCCGCTGAAGGCGTCGACGAGTTCTCGACTCGCCTCCCGCACGATCTCTACTCGGACGTCCATGTCCGGGAGCTTATGTCGGTGCGAGCTGTCCTTTTCGGTGATCGTCATACAGGGCACCCTTCGGCCCGCGAGCGGTCGCGGTGGAAGCACATTCGACCCGTGGAATCCGGTCCGAGCACAGGGAAGATGGTTGCGCGATACCCTGCGTGGGTGGCCGACAAAGCGAGCCTCCGAATCATGCGGCTGCGAAGTCTGATCGAGCACCCACGCACCGGGGACAGTGAACGGGCAGCAGCACAAAGAATGCTCGAGCGAGTTCTGGACAGGTCGCGCACCCAGTACGGCTACGGTGACCGTACATATGGCGCGCGCCATGATCGGGTCGGCCGGCATGCCGGTCCCTCGCGAATCGCAGACATGATCCGCGAGGACATAGCGCTAGCGCGAGTGACGTTGCCGGCTGCGGCTGTGCCGGAACAGGTTGCCGTCAACGACCCGATCGGCGATGCCCCTCCAGGGATCAGCTTCACCGTCGAGACGCCTGATGATGCCGGCATCGACATCACGATCCACGGCGTCCCCAGGGATTGGGGATGGGACGGCGAAGATGGTGTCGAGACCTTCAGTGCTGCGCTACGAGCCCTCGCCGGTGAGCTCGCGGAAATCATGAACGGCTACAACCGCAACGGGTCAGACATAGGGCAGCGGTTCTTCGGCCGTGTGCGAGTGGGCGGTGAGACGCTGGAGTGGTGACCTCGGATGTGGCCGGGAACCGTGGGGATCAGATCCGCCGCATCACCGAGACCACCTTGCCGAGTACGACGGCCTCGTCGCCGTCGATGACGTCGTAGGCCGGGTTGCGGGGTTCGAGGTACACGTGGCCGTTGCGTCGGCGCAGCACCTTGACGGTGGCCTCGCCGTCGATCATCGCGGCGACGATCTCGCCGGAATGGGCCTCGTGCTGGCGGCGCACCACGACGGTGTCGCCGTCGCAGATCGCGGCGTCGACCATCGACTCGCCGCGCACCCGCAGCGCGAACACGGTGCCGGAGCCGACGAGCTCACGCGGCAGCGCCAGCACCTCGTCGGCGTGCTCCTCCGCGAGGATCGGTGCGCCGGCCGCGATGTCGCCGACGACCGGCACCGTCACGGTGTTCTCCGCGAACCGGCTCGGCGCCGAACCGGCGAGGAACGGGCGCACGTCCAGCTGCCGCGCCATGGCGGTGCCCCGGCGGAGAAACCCCTTCTCCTCCAGGCTCTTGAGGTGCCGCGACACCGTCGACGTCGATCGCAGGCCCACCGCGTCCCCGATCTGCCGGGTGCTCGGCGGGCAGCCGTGCGAGGACACCCAGTCCCGGATCACCAGCAGAATCTGCTGCTGGCGGGGCGGCAGGGTGGAGGCGTCGAGGCCGCCGAACATGTCGAGATCGTCGTAACCGGTCACCCGGCGAATGGTAGTGGGGGCCGGGGACACCCCCGGAAACAGAGAAGGTGTGGGACCTCGAGAGGCCCCACACCTTCACCGGTGGTTACTTCAGTGTCCGCCGTTCGTCTTCAGGCGCTCGAAGGCCTCCGCGATGACCTTCTCCGCCTCGGCGCGACCGACCCAGTCGGCGCCCGTGACGTGCTTGTTCGGCTCGAGATCCTTGTAGTGCACGAAGAAGTGCTTGATCGCGTCCAGCTCGAACTGCGCGACGTCGGCCAGATCCTGGATGTGATCCCAGCGTGGATCGCCCGCGGGCACGCACAGCACCTTGTCGTCGCCGCCGGCCTCGTCGACCATCTTGAACATGCCGACCGGGCGGGCCTCGACGATGACGCCGGGGAACACGGACTCGGGCAGCAGCACCATCGCGTCCAGCGGATCGCCGTCCTCGCCGAGGGTGTTCTCGATGTAGCCGTAGTCGGCCGGGTAGCCGAAGGAGGTGTAGAGGTAGCGGTCCAGCTTCACGCGGCCGGTCTCGTGATCGACCTCGTACTTGTTGCGCTGGCCCTTGGGGATTTCGATGGTGACGTCGAACTCCACGTCTTGTCCTCACTGTCCTGTCTGCGGCTGCCGCCTCGGTAGACGGTTCGGGAAAAGGGTAGCGGGTCGGCGATACTGTGTTGTGCAGGTGCCGGGCACTTGGTCGGCCCCTCGCGCGAAACGGTCTGAGTAGTCCGAGAAGTCGGTGAAGCGAGAACCCGGAGGGATGTTGGCGGGCGACGGAAAGAAGAAGATCGGCACCCTGGAGGGGCGTCGACGCCGAAATATCCGGATCCTGATGGCATTGGCTGCTGTCCTCGTCCTCGCCGCCGCCGGCACCACGATCGTGGTGATGCAGCGCGGGACCGCGACCGCCGCCCAGGAATCGGCAGCCGAGTCCCCGAAACCGTCACTCATCACCGCGACACCGCAGGTGGCGCCGCTGTCCGCCGACGCCCCGATGCCGTCGCCACAGGCCCTGGCCGCGGCCCTCGCGCCCGTCGTGTCCAACCCCGCGCTCGGCTCGTTCTCCGGATCCGTCGCCGACGCGCTCACCGGCAACGTGCTGTGGAGCCAGAACCCGGACACCCCGATGACGCCGGCGTCGACCACCAAGATCCTCACCGCGGCCGCCGCGATGCTCGCGCTGCCCGCCGACCACCGGGTCGCGACGCAGGTGGTGCAGGGCTCGCGTCCGGGCGAGATCGTCCTCGTCGGCGAGGGCGACCCGACGCTCACCGCGCAGCCGGCCGGACAGCCCGGCTACTACCCGGGCGGCCCGCGGGTCGCGGACCTCGTCGAGCAGATCCAGCGCGCGGGTGCCGCGGTGGACAGCATCGTCGTCGACACCAGCGCCTACACCGGCCCGACGATGGCGCAGGGCTGGATGCCCGAGGACGTGGCCGCCGGTTACATAGCGCCCACCGAATCGCTCATGATCGACGGTGGCCGGATCACGCCGCTCGCGGACGAGTCGCCACGCAGTCCCACCCCCGCCCTCGACGCCGGCCGGGTCCTGGCACAGGCGCTCGGGATCGACCCCGCCCGTGTCAGCCTCGGGAAGGCCGAGCCCGGTGCCGCCCCCGTCGCGAGCGTGCTGTCGGCGCCCCTGCGTGACCGGCTCGGACAGATGATGCGCAAGTCGGACAACGTGCTCGCCGAGGCCATCGCCCGCGAGGTCGCGGGCGCGAAGAACACCGAACGTTCGTTCGCGGGCGCCACCGCGGCCATCGCGCAGACGCTGTACGACGCGGGCTTCGGGATGGACGGACTGACCCTGCACGACGGCAGCGGGCTGTCCGTCGACAACCGCATCCCCGCCCGGCTCCTCGACGAGACGCTCACCGCAGCGGCCGGCGACACCAAACCGCAGCTGCGGCCCATGCTCGACGACCTGCCGGTCGCCGGCGCCACCGGCACCCTCTCGGACCGGTACGCCTCGGGGGACCGGACCGGCGCGGGCTGGGTGCGGGCCAAGACGGGAACTCTGTCGGTCGCCAGCGTGTTGACCGGATATGTCGTCGACGTCGACGGCCGGGTCCTCACGTTCGCGCTGATGTCCAACAACAGCCCCCCGGAGGTGAGCCGTCCCGCGCTGGACGCGGTCGCCGGGACCCTGCGGCTGTGCGGCTGCCGGTGAGTCGAGGGAAGTGAGCGGTGACGTGACGGAGCCGGAGAGCGGATTCGGGAATGCGGTCGACTGGCGTCTGGCCGCCCGGACGGGTGCGCGACTGGCTCCCGCCGGACCGTCGACGTCCCGGTACACCGCGCAGTCGGTGGTCGCGGAACTCGAGTCCGCCTCGATCCGCGCCGAGGGGCCGGTCCGGGACGTCACCGGCCTCGCGGACGGCCTGCCGATCCCGGCCGCGCAGGTCGTCGACCGGGCCGGCTGGATCCGGGCCGCCGCACACTCGATGGCGCAGCTGACCGGCACCGACATCGATGCCGCGCAGCGCACCCTGCTCGCCGGCAAGCCCGGCGGCGTGCAGGCCGGGGCGATGCTGGCCTACCTGTCGTCGGCGATCCTCGGCCAGTACGACCCGTTCACCGGCGAACACGGCACCCTGCTGCTGGTGGCGCCCAACGTTCTGCAGGTCGAGCGCACCCTGAAGGTGCCGCCCAGCGACTTCCGGCTGTGGGTGTGCCTGCACGAGGTGACCCACCGGGTGCAGTTCTCGTCGGCGCCGTGGATGGGCGAGTACATGCGCCAGTCCGTCGCCACCCTCGGCGAGTCGACCGACGAGCCGATGACCGAGTTCGTCGCCCGGCTGTCCGGCGCACTGCGCGACCGCCGCCGCGGCGAGGATCTGCCCGCCGACCAGCGCGGCGTCATCGGGCTCCTCCGCGCCACCCAGGCCGAACCGCAGCGCCGCGCACTCGACCGGATGCTGATGCTCGGCACCGTCCTCGAAGGACACGCCGACCACGTGATGGACGCCGTCGGGCCCGCGGTCGTGCCGTCGGTGGTGCGGATCCGCAAGGCGTTCGACGCGCGCCGACGCCGCCAGAGCAATCCGGTCCAGCGGCTGGTCCGGGCGCTGCTCGGCATGGACGCCAAGATGGCGCAGTACGTGCGCGGCAAGAGCTTCGTCGACGCCGTCGTCGCACGCGTCGGCATGGAACAGTTCAACGCCGTCTGGTCCGGGGCCGACGCGATGCCGACCGTCGACGAGATCGACAACCCCGACGCCTGGATCACCCGGGTGTTGGGGTGACGGTGCCCGCTGCCCTGCCCGAGGCCCCCGCGATCCTCGAGATCCGGCACGCCGTGCGGGCGTGGCTGGCGCGGCACGAACCGGCCGGCGCCGTCGTCGTCGCACTCTCGGGCGGGGCGGACTCCCTCGCCCTCACCGCGGCCGCCGTCGCCGAGGCGCCCGCGGTGCGGGCACTCGTCGTCGATCACCGACTGCAGGACGGCTCCGCCGCCGTCGCCGCCGCCGCGGCCTCCCGGGCGCTCGCGCTCGGCTGCGCCGGCGCCGACGTCGTGGCGGTCGACGTGACGGGCCCGGGGGGACTCGAGGCCGCCGCCCGCACCGCCCGGTACGCGGCACTCGACGCCGGCCGGCGCGGTCGTCCCGTCCTGCTCGGGCACACCCTCGACGACCAGGCCGAGACGGTGCTGCTGGGCCTGGCCCGCGGCTCCGGTGGACGCTCCATCCGCGGCATGGCCGAGTACGACGCGCCGTGGGGGCGCCCGTTGCTCGGGGTGCGCCGCGCGACGACGCGGATTGCGTGCGCCGAACTGGGGCTTGCGCCGCACGACGACCCGCACAACGCCGACCCCGGATTCACCCGGGTGCGGCTGCGCACCGAGGTGCTGCCCCTGCTCGAGGACGTTCTCGGCGGCGGCGTCGCCCCGGCCCTGGCTCGCACCGCCGAGCACCTCCGCGAGGACGGCGAGGTGCTCGACATACTCTCCCGGCAGGCTCTGGCGGTGGCCCGCGACGACGACGACCTCGTGGTGGAGCGGCTGACCGACGTCCCGGTCGCGGTGCGGCGCCGCGTCCTGCGGTTGTGGCTCCACGACCGCGGCGCGAAGGCGCTGACCGACCGGCAGTTGCGCGCCGTGGACGAACTCGTCGGACGGTGGCGGGGACAGGGCGGTGTCGCCGTCGGGGGCGGCAGACCGGGAGTCAGGTTGGTTGCATCCCGGCGGCGTGGCAGGCTGTCGGCGGGGTTCGTGAACGACTGAAGGGAATGCTCCGTGTACGAGGGCGACATCGCATCGGTACTCATCTCCGAGGAGCAGATCAAGGAGCGCACGGCCGAACTGGCCGAGGCGGTCGCCGAGCGCTATCCGGTGGGCGCACCGGAGGGTGACCTGCTGCTGGTGGGTGTCCTCAAGGGCGCCATCTTCTTCATGACCGACTTCGCGCGGGCACTGCCGATCCCCACCCAGATGGAGTTCATGGCCGTCAGCTCGTACGGCTCGTCGACGTCGTCGTCCGGTGTCGTACGGATCCTCAAGGACCTGGACAAGGACATCGCCGGTCGCCACGTGCTGATCGTCGAGGACATCATCGACTCCGGCCTGACGCTGTCGTGGCTGATGCGCAACCTCAAGACCCGCAACCCGGCATCGCTCGAGGTCGTGACGCTGCTGCGCAAGCCCGAGGCCGTCAAGGTCGACGTCGAGGTCGCGCACGTCGGCTTCGACATCCCCGACGAGTTCGTCGTCGGCTACGGCCTGGACTACGCCGAGCGCTACCGCGACCTGCCCTACATCGGCACCCTCGACCCCAAGGTGTACGGCGGATAGTTCCCCTGCGAGACGACGCGTTCGAGCGCGAGCAGGTCCTCCTCGAGCAGGCGGAACAGCCAGTACACGAGCACGAACGCGATCACTCCGCCGACGCACAGCACCCGCACCGCGAGGATCACGACGGAGATCTCGTCGGGGGACAGGAACGTCACCCCGGCGACTCCGACCAGCGGTACCGACGCGGCCACCGCGAGGTACAGGGTGCTGCGCCGGTCGAGCCGGCGCAGCCGACGATCGTCGCTGCTGCTGGTGACACCGTGCGGCAGCAGCGACGGATACAGGCAGCGCACCGCGTAGAACGTGACCAGGAAGAACGGGTACGCCACCGCGACCGCCCCGCACACGATCTGCGAACCCAGGAAGTGCACGTACGCGCCCTGCGGGATGCTGCCCACCGCGATCTGCAGCGACAGCGGGAACGCGATCCCGGCGACCAGCCACAACGCGAACACCACCGCGACGATCCGGTCGCCCATCAGCAGGGTGTCGGCCCGGGCTCGCGCCAGGGTGGCCGCGTCGTAGGTGCGGCCCTTGCGCAGACCGCGCGGCACCGTGATCACATTGCGGCAGAAGAACACGATCAGAGCGAACCCGAGCGGGAACAGGATCCCGTTGATCACCTGCGACACCTCGGCGAACCGCTGCTGCGCGTCCGGGGACAGCGCATCGATGATCAGCGTCTTGTTGTGGTGGTAGTTGTACACCGCGGCCAGCGCGTTCGGCACGCCCACACCGACCGCGACGATCGGGATCATCCACGGACGAAGCCGGTACCGCCAACTGGTCGGCGGCGGGTCGACCAGATCCCGGGCCCGGGCGTCGAGGCACAGGTCGAACTGCTGCGCCAACTCCGCTCCGGTCGACCAGCGGTCCGCCGGGTCCGGTGCCAGACACGTCAACAGCACTCGGCGCAGCGCCGCCGGACAGTCGTCGGGCAACTCGGCCTGGAACTCCGGATCGATGTCGCGGCGGCGCAACGCGAGCATCCGCTCGAGCGACGTCGCCGACTCGCCGGCGTCGCGATCGTCCGCGAACGGGCGGCGCCCGGTCAGCAGTTCCCACAGCATCACCCCCAACGCGTAGATGTCGCTGCGGGCGCCCAGGTCCGAGGCCGAGCCGGGCAGGTCCGGGTGGCAGGCCTCGAGCTGCTCGGGTGACATGTACGCCAGCGAGCCGCCGAAATACGCGACCGGGCTGGTCCCGGCGACCCGGTCACTGAAGCTGATGTTGAAGTCCGCGAGCTTCGGGACGCCCTCCGACGTCAGGAGCACGTTCGCAGGCTTGATGTCCCGATGCAGGACACCGCGGCTGTCGGCGTAGTCCAGGGCGTCGGCGAGTCGACGGCCCAGCCACGCCACCGTCTCGGGCCACGACAGCGCGGCGATCTCGTCCCGCACACTCGAGTCGCTGGGTCGGATCTCGCCCTTGCGTTCGAGGGTCTCGTCGATCGCCTCGAGCAGCAGCCGGCCGGTGCGCGGGTGCTCGGGATCGTGCGGTTCCTCGCGCACACGGCGCAGCACGTCGAGCAGCGTGCCGCCCGGCACATACTGCATGTACAGCAGCTTCAGCTCACGATCCGCCAGCAGCCGCTGGTCGAACACCCGCACGATGTAGTCGTGGTCCAGCTGGGCCAGGGTCTGCGGCTCGGTGCCGTGGTCGTGCGAGATCTTCACCGCGACCAGCCGCTGCATCGACCGCTGCCGCGCCAGGAACACCCGCGCGAACGATCCGCGGCCCAGCCCGGTCAGCAGATCGAAGTCGTCGATGCAGTCGCCGACGTCCACCTGGTCGAGGGCGTGCTGCGCACCGGGCTGGGCGATGAGTGTGCTGCGGTAGTCGCCCGCGCCGTTGCCGACCCGGGCCAACTGGTCGGCGAGCTCGGGGAACTCGCGCGCGTACGCCTCCGCGTCGGCGACCCGGCCGCAACGCCGGCGCAGGTGGAAATCCTCGTAGATCAGGTCCGGGGGCAGTGGTTTAGCCTGCAGGTCGGGGAACTCCGAGTGATAGTCCGTCAGCGGCTTCGGCCGGTCGGCGCGCAACAGCCGGTAGTCGAGATCGACCTTGATCAGCTCTACCAGTGCGGCCCTGCGCAACGCGTCGCCCACGGCCAGTCCACCGGGCAGGAAGGTCTCGACGTCGGGGGGCTCGCCGGTGGCCTCCCACTCGGACGCGAACCGGGCCACCACGTCGGCCAGGAACGAGATCGTCTCCGCGCCCGGATCCAGCGACGTTCCGGCGGCAGCCGTGGGAGCTGTCGTCGCAGCGAGGCCTGCCGAACCTGTGCTTGCCGAACCAGGGCCATCCATCACTCGTCACCGTTCGGGAGAGGGGAGCGGCCGGAAGGGTGAGGAGAACTCACCCCTCGGGGTACTCGAAATACTATCGCCGTCGGCTGCATACTCGGCAGGTGCAGGATCACCTGGTCGAGGAGTTCACCGCAGTTTCCATCGCTGCCCGGGTGCGTTCCGGCGCGCTGTCGCCGGTAGATGTCGTCGCGGACGCGCTCCGCCGCATCGAACGACGCAACCCGCGGATCAACGCCTTCGTGCGCGTACTGGGGGAGCGGGCCCGCGCCGAGGCCGAGGCCCTGGCAGCGCGCCCCGACCTGTCGAGCCTGCCATTGGCCGGGGTGCCGGTCGCGATCAAGGACAACGTCGAGGTCGAGGGCGAGCCGATGCGGGACGGCTCGGCGGCGACCGATCCGCGTCCGTCCACCCACGACCACCCCACGGTGGCTCGACTGCGCGCGGCCGGGGCGATCCCGGTGGGACTGACGGCGGTGCCGGAACTGTGCGTGTGGGGTGCCGTCGATTCACCCGGGACGATCACGCGCAATCCGTGGAACCCGGACCGGGTCCCGGGGGGTTCGTCCGGCGGTTCCGCCGCCGCCGTCGCCGACGGCATGGTGCCGATCGCCCTGGCGGCCGACGGCATGGGTTCGATCCGGATCCCGTCGGCCGCGTGCGGCGTGTTCGGCATCAAGCCGGGCCGCGGTGTGGTGCCGGCCGAGTTGGGCGCGCACTCGTGGTTCGGGATGTCTGAGAACGGTCCGATCGCGACCACTGTGGAGGATGCGGCGCTGATGCTGTCGGTGCTGGCCGACGAGCCTTCGCTCGCCGAGATCCCGGAGTCGCGGCCCCTGCGCGTCGGCGTCGCGGTCAACACGGCGTCGCCGATCATCCGCGTCGACCCGGACTGGGCGCGCGGTGCCGAGCAGACCGGTCTACTCCTCGAGCAGGGCGGGCATCGGGTCACCCAGACGAAGGTGCCCTACCCGCCGACCATGTCGGCGGCGTTCCTGCGCTGGTTCGCCGGCACCGCCGACGACGCCGCAGGCCTCGACCCCGCGCTGCTGCAGCCCCGGACCCGACGGCACGCCGCGATCGGGCGGGCGATCAACCGTGCGGGGCTGGTGCGCCGGTCACAGGTGGACCGTCTCGAAGAACGCATGCGGTCGTTCTTCATCGCGTACGACGTGCTGCTGACGCCGTCGCTGGCGCAACCGCCGATCGAGGCGCTCCCCTGGAGCGAGAAGTCGTGGGCGGCCAACCTCGTCGCAAATGTACGATATGCCCCGTTCAGCGCAATGTGGAACGTGCTCGGCTGGCCGGCCGCCAGCGTGCCGGTCGGGATGCATCCCACGTCCGGCACACCGGTTGCGGTCCAGGTCGTGGCGCCACCGGGCGGGGAGTCGACGGTGCTCGCGGTGGCGGCCGAGCTCGAGCGGCGGCAGGCCTGGCCTCGCCACACGCCCGTGTGATTTGCGGCACGTATCGTCCCTGTGTGGGGTGATTTCGGCCGCCGACGGGAACCGGCGAGGGCCCGGCGTGCGTTGAACGGATTGACTCCACTTCGCGGAGTGGATGGCTGCTACCAGGCGTCGAGCATCATCGTTCGCGGTAATCTGAGGTGTCCGAGCAGCCCGAACGCCGACTGTCCGGTGACCTGGACCGTCGACCCCGTACCTGCACGAGCGTAGCCCGCACTATCGAAAGGACCGGCCGCCGTGGCCGAACCTGTATGAACCGCAAGACTGTGTTCCGCAACCTGGCGATAGTCGCCGGCGTCCTGTTGGTGATCTACGCCTTCAGTTACTTCGGTAACGACACGCGCGGGTTCAAGTCGGTCGACACCTCGGTGGCGATCTCGCAGATCGACTCCAAGAACGTCGAGAAGGCGCAGATCGACGACCGCGAGCAGCAGGTGCGCCTGTGGCTCAAGGACGGCAACGAGGCGACCGAGGACTCGAAGCAGATCATCGCCAAGTACCCGAACGCGGCGTCCGAGCAGATCTTCGACAAGGTCTCCGGATCCGGGGCGCAGGAGTTCAACACCAGCGTCACGCAGGAGAGCTGGCTGACGTCGCTCCTGCTGTTCGTGCTGCCGATGATCATCCTGCTCGGCATCTTCTTCTTCGTCATGAACCGCATGCAGGGCGGCGGACGCGGCGGAATGATGGGCTTCGGCAAGTCGAAGGCCAAGCAGCTGTCGAAGGACATGCCCAAGACCACCTTCGCGGACGTCGCGGGCGCCGACGAGGCCGTCGAAGAGCTGTACGAGATCAAGGACTTCCTGCAGAACCCGTCGCGCTACCAGGCGCTCGGCGCGAAGATCCCGAAGGGCGTGCTGCTCTACGGTCCTCCCGGCACCGGTAAGACGCTGCTGGCGCGCGCCGTCGCGGGCGAGGCCGGCGTGCCGTTCTTCACGATCTCCGGTTCGGACTTCGTCGAGATGTTCGTCGGTGTCGGCGCGTCGCGGGTGCGTGACCTCTTCGAGCAGGCCAAGCAGAACAGCCCCTGCATCATCTTCGTCGACGAGATCGACGCGGTCGGTCGCCAGCGTGGCGCCGGCCTGGGCGGTGGCCACGACGAGCGCGAGCAGACCCTCAACCAGTTGCTGGTCGAGATGGACGGCTTCGGCGACCGCACCGGCATCATCCTGATCGCCGCGACCAACCGCCCCGACATCCTCGATCCCGCGCTGCTGCGTCCCGGACGCTTCGACCGGCAGATCCCGGTCGGTGCGCCCGACCTGGCCGGCCGCCGCGCGATCCTCAAGGTCCACTCGCAGGGCAAGCCGATCGCGCAGGACGCCGACCTCGAGGGTCTGGCCAAGCGCACCGTCGGCATGTCCGGCGCGGACCTGGCGAACGTCATCAACGAGGCGGCCCTGCTGACGGCCCGCGAGAACGGCACCGTGATCACCGAGGCGGCGCTCGAGGAGTCCGTCGACCGTGTGATCGGCGGCCCGCGCCGCAAGAGCCGGATCATCTCCGAGCACGAGAAGAAGATCACCGCGTACCACGAGGGCGGACACACCCTTGCGGCGTGGGCGATGCCGGACATCGAGCCGATCTACAAGGTCACGATCCTCGCGCGCGGCCGCACCGGCGGTCACGCGATGACCGTGCCCGAGGACGACAAGGGCCTGATGACGCGGTCCGAGATGATCGCGCGCCTCGTGATGGCGATGGGTGGTCGGGCCGCGGAGGAACTCGTGTTCCACGAGCCCACGACGGGTGCGTCGTCGGATATCGACCAGGCCACCAAGATCGCCCGCGCGATGGTCACCGAGTACGGCATGAGCGCCAAGCTCGGTGCGGTCCGCTACGGCCAGGAACAGGGTGACCCGTTCCTGGGCCGGTCGATGGGTATGAACTCCGACTATTCGCACGAGGTCGCCCGCGAGATCGACGAGGAGGTGCGCAACCTGATCGAGGCCGCGCACACCGAGGCGTGGTCCATCCTCAACGAGTACCGCGACGTCCTGGACATCCTGGCCCGCGAGCTGCTCGAGCGGGAGACGCTCACCCGGAAGGATCTCGAGCAGATCTTCACGAGCGTCGAGAAGCGCCCGCGGATCACCGCGTTCAACGTCTTCGGCGAGCGCACGCCGTCGGACAAGCCGCCGATCAAGACGCCGCGCGAGCTCGCAGTCGAGCGCGGCGAGACGTGGCCGCCGGTTGTCGAAACCGAGCCGACGCCCGAGGTGCCGCAGCCGACCTTCGTCAAGCGTGAGACGGTGCCGGCGCCGCCCCCCAACGGGTACGCGGCACCCGACCAGGCAGGGCATCCGCAGGCGCACCCACAACACCCGCAGCACCCGGCCCCGCCGGTGCAGGGCACCCGACCGGACTACGGCGCTCCCGCGGGCTGGTCCGCGCCGGGATGGCCCCCGCAGGAGCCGGCCGACCGGGGTCGCCCGCAGAACCCGAGTGGCTGGCAGCCGTACCCGCAGTGGGAGCCGCCGCAGCAGCAGCGGCCCACCGATCCCGAGGGGCGTGCGGTCCACCGACCTGGCGATCAAGGGACCGGACGGTCTGATGACGATGCGCGCACGCAGGCCTGGGAGGGGCCGAGCGGCCCGCAGTAGTCGGCTCGGAACTAGGCTTGGCCCTGGCTCACCCCGTTTCGGTGTGGGTCAGGGCATTCAGCCCCGATACTGGAGGTGCGGTCGGTTGTCGGTGAATCAGCTGGGGAGTGAGCCGGTCGCGCTCATGACGGGCAGGCCTTTCGATCAGGCGCGGGCCGAGGCTGCGGTTCGTGAGCTCCTGATCGCGGTCGGTGAGGATCCCGACCGCCCGGGTCTGCTCGATACTCCGGCGCGCGTTGCGCGCGCATATCGTGAGGTGTTCGCGGGTCTCTACACCGACCCGGACGACGTGCTGAACACGACGTTCGACGAGGGTCATCAGGAACTCGTGCTGGTGAGCGACATCCCCATGTACTCGACCTGCGAGCACCATCTCGTCTCGTTCCACGGCGTTGCCCACGTCGGCTACATCCCCGGCCCCACCGGTCGGGTGACGGGCCTGTCGAAGCTGGCCCGTGTGGTCGATCTCTACGCGAAGCGTCCGCAAGTACAGGAGCGGCTCACGAGCCAGATCGCCGACGCGATGATGCGCAAGCTCGATCCGCGCGGCGTGATCGTCGTCGTCGAGGCCGAGCATCTGTGCATGGCGATGCGCGGCATCCGCAAGCCCGGTGCCAGCACAACGACGTCTGCGGTGCGGGGGCTGTTCCAGTCGAACTCCGCCTCCCGTGCCGAGGCTCTGGATTTGATCCTCCGCAAGTGATCGCCTTACCGAACCCGGGCCGCCCCGTCGTGATGGGCGTCCTCAACGTGACCGCCGATTCGTTCTCCGACGGGGGCCGCTTCCTCGACCGGGACGCCGCCGTCGCACACGGAGTACATCTGCACGATCTCGGCGTCGACATCGTCGACGTGGGGGGCGAGTCCACTCGGCCGGGCGCCGCCCGGGTCGATCCGGAGGTCGAGGCGGCGCGGGTCGCTCCGGTGATCGCCGCGTTGGCCGCGGAGGGTGTCACCGCCAGCGTCGACACGATGCGGGCATCGGTGGCGCAGGCGGCGATCGAGGCCGGTGTCACCATCGTCAACGACGTATCGGGTGGGCGCGCGGACGCGGACATGGCCCGGGTCGTCGCCGACGCCGGCGTGCCCTGGATTCTCATGCACTGGCGACCCACCGGCGGGTTCGTCCACGCCGGCGGGTCGACGCACTACGACGACGTGGTCCGGGACGTCCGCGACGAGCTGCTGACCCAGGTGGACGCGGCCGTCGCGGCGGGGGTGGACCCGGCGTCGATCGCGCTGGATCCGGGCCTCGGTTTCGTCAAGGATCCGCACCACAACTGGCAGCTGCTCAATCGCCTCCCGGAACTGGTCGATCTGGGGTTTCCGGTCCTGATCGGTGCGTCCCGCAAGCGCTTCCTCGGCTCGCTGCTCGCGGACGCCGACGGCACCGTGCGCCCGCCGGCCGGGCGCGAGGTCGCGACCGCGGTCGTGTCCGCGCTCGCGGTCACGCACGGCGCGTGGGGCGTGCGGGTGCACGACGCGCAGGCCTCGCTCGACGCGATCGCGGTCGCGGGGGCGTGGGCGCGGGGTTCCGACAACCCGGGTTTCAGCGGTGACGTGCCAGGAGGTAGCGGTGAGTGACGGCAGTGGCGTCGGGGGCGATCGCATCGAGTTGCGGGGGCTGAAGGTCCGCGGCAACCACGGTGTGTTCGATCACGAGAAGCGGGACGGTCAGGACTTCTTCGTCGATGTGACGCTGTGGATGGATCTGGCGCCGGCGGCAGCGTCGGACGATCTGCAGGACACCTTCGACTACGGCGACCTCGCGCAGCGGGCTGCGACGATCGTCGGGGGACCGGCGCGGGACCTGATCGAGACGGTGGCGGCGGAGATCGCGGACGACGTGATGCGAGACCCGCGTGTACGGCGCGTCGAGGTGGTGCTGCACAAGCCGTCCGCGCCGATCCCGCTGACCTTCGCGGACGTCGCTGTGGTCGCGAGTCGAGCGCGCGCGGTTTCCGAGGGCTCCCGGTGAGTCGGGCGGTCCTGTCGATCGGCTCCAACATCGGGGACAGCCTGGCGCACCTGCAGGGTGTCGTCGACGGGCTCCGAGAATGGATCGTGGCGGTCTCGCCGGTGTACGCGACCGCCCCGTGGGGCGGCGTCGAACAGCAGGACTTCCTGAACGCGACCGTGATCGTCGACGATCCCGGCACCGACTGCCGGGGCTGGCTGCGACGCGGACAGCAACTCGAGGCCGAGGCCGACCGGGTTCGTGAACAGCGGTGGGGACCGCGAACGTTGGACGTCGACGTCGTCACGTGTGACGGGATTCGCAGCGACGACCCGGAGCTGACCCTGCCGCATCCTCGGGCGCACGAACGCGCATTCGTTCTGGTGCCGTGGCTGGACGTGGAGCCGGATGCGACGCTCGATGTGGGCGGTGTCACCGTTCGGGCCGACGCGCTGGTCGCGGGCCTCGACGCGGCCGAAAGAGACGGAGTTCGCCGGACGGCACTGCAACTGGAACTACGGTAGCCGTGATGAAGCCGACCCGGATCTGGGACCTGTTGTCGCTGGCACTGCTCGCCGCGGTCGCGACGTGGTTGCTGGTGCGTGTCTCGTACGGCTCGCTGCCCCCGATTCCCGTCTATGCCGGAGCGTCGCTGTACCCGGTGGCGCTCATCGAGATCGTGCTGGCGTTCGTGATCCGGTCCCGGGTCCGCGGGCACGCGATCGGCCCGGGACCGCGTCAGCTGCACCCGATCACCGCGGCCCGAGCGGCGGCCCTGGCGAAGGCGTCGGCCCTGGTAGGTGCGGCGAGCGCCGGTGTGTGGGCGGGTTTCCTGGTGTTTCTGTGGCCGCAGCGTTCGGAGTTGCGAGCGGCGGTGTCGGACAGTCCCGGCGCCATCGTCGGGCTGGTTGCCGCGGTCTTGCTGGTGGTGGCTGCGCTGTGGCTCGAGCACTGTTGCCGGACGCCGGACGATTCGCCGGACGAACCTGCGCACTGATCTTCGTAATCGGGCAAACCGGATCGGCGTCCGATGTGTCCGGGCGGAGGTTCCTCCGGAGTCCGGCTACCCTGATCTGCATGACGGTTCCGGGTCGCGCCAAGTCAGTACGCCGCAACCGGCGCAGTGCGAGCCAGATGATCATTGCAGGTCTCGTTGTGCTCGCCGTCGCCGCCTCTTTGTTCATGATCTTCAGCGAAAGCGTCCAGCTGCTGCGGGTCGGCCTGGTGATCGCGCTGTGGGCCGCGACGCTCGGTGCCATCGCCATGACGAAGTACCGGCGCGAGTCCGCCCTCGACAAGGCGAAGGTCCGCGACCTGCAGAAGGTGTACGAGCTGCAGTTGGAGAGGGAGATCGGCGCTCGCCGCGAGTACGAGTTGGGTGTCGAGGCCCGCGTTCGTGGAGAGCTCGGCGCCGAGGCCGAGAACATCGCGGCGCTACGCGAGGAACTCGCGGCGCTGCGCAAGAACCTCGAGGTCCTGTTCGACGGGCGTCTGCCCGAGGAGCGGGTGGCCCTGCGCGCCGAGTCGACACGGGTCCAGGAGCTGGCGGGTGGTCGTCAGCCGGTCGCGCCGGGTCTGTTCCGGCCGGGCACTCAGCCGCAGCCGCAGCCGCGGGACAACGCTCCGCGACCGGCCCCGAACGGTCCGTCGTTCGCGTCGCCGTACGACGAGCCGGTGACCGCCGAGACCTCGGTGGTTCCGGAACCGATCGACGTCGAGGTCGCCGAGGTCGCCGAGCCGGTGGTGTCACAGCCTGCCGACCGGGTCCGGAAGGTCGACCCGGTCAAGCCTGTCGCCCCGGTCAAGCCCGTCGACCCGGTCAAGCCCGTCACGCAGGAAGCGCGTGAGCCGGCCGTGGTCGTCCAGGAGCGTGCGCCGGAGCGCAAGCCGACACCCGCACCGGCTGCCGCCGCCGCTGCGCCCGCACCCGGAGTCGAGGCCGTCGCCGATGCCGACACCGACGCCGAGCCGAGCGAGCCGCCCGTGTCGTCGCGGCGGTCGCGGCGGCGGGCCGAGGACGCCGGGGAAGCCGGGGGCGCGCACTCGAGTGGGCTGTCGGTCGCCGAGATCATGGCGAACATGCAGTCGTCGGATTCCGGTGACGCGGAGCCGCGCCGCCGTCGTCGCGCCGAGTAGATCCGTCGAGGTCCCGCGGCTGCTCGTCGTGAAGTGAGCTGTAGATCACGTCACAAGCCCGTGGCGGCGTGTCTTCGCTCGGGGCTATTCTCTCCGCAGAACGTCTGGTACCCGCCGAGCGGGACTGGAACGAACGAGAGGACAAGTGTGACCTCTTTCGGGATCACCAACGGGCCTGCGCCTGCACGATTGACGGTAGGAATCGTCTCGGCGGGTCGGGTCGGAACCGCCGTCGGCGCGGCGCTCGAGCGGGTCGGTCATCTGGTCGTCGCCTGTTCTGCAGTGTCCGACGCCTCCATACTCCGAGCCGAGACCCGGCTCCCCGACACCGAGATCCTGCCGGTGCCCGACGTCGCGGCCCGCGCCGAACTGCTGGTCCTCGCCGTCCCCGACGACGAGCTCGCGGGTCTGGTCAACGGCCTGGCCGCCACCGAGGCGGTCCGCCCCGGCACGATCGTCGTGCACACCTCCGGTGCCAACGGCATCGGGATCCTCGATCCGCTCACCGCGCAGGGCATCGTCCCGCTCGCGATCCATCCCGCGATGACCTTCACCGGTCACGCCGAGGACACCGCACGCCTGTCGGACGCCTGTTTCGGCATCACCGCGGCCGACGACATCGGCTACGCGATCGGCCAGTCCCTCGTGTTGGAGATCGGCGGTGAACCGGTGCGGGTCCGCGAGGACGTCCGCCCGCTCTATCACGCCGCCCTCGCCCATGGCAGCAACCACCTCGTGACGCTGGTCGTCGACGCGGTCGCGGCGCTGCGGGTGGCGCTCGAGGGCCAGGAACTGATGGGCCAGGAACTCGTCGGCGACGACCCCAACGGGTTGCCCGAGCGGGTACTGCAGCCGCTGCTGTCGGCGGCGCTCGACAACGCCCTGCGGCGCGGACAGTCGGCACTGACCGGCCCCGTCGCGCGCGGAGACGTCGCGGCCGTCGCGAAGCATCTCGAGGTTCTCGAGGATGTGGATCCGGACCTGGCTGCCGGATACCGGGCCCTGTCGCTGCGGACCGCGCAGCGCACGGGTGCCGAGCCGGAATTGATGGAAGTACTCGAGGATCGAGGATGAGCACTGTGACCGAAGCTTCTGCGCTGCAGGGCGGATACAAGCGCGGCGAACTGACCGTGCATCACGACCCCGCGATCCTCACGCGGGTGTCGAAGGCGCTGCGGGGCGTGGGCCGTCAGGTCGCACTGGTTCCGACGATGGGCGCGCTGCACTCGGGGCACATCGAGCTGGTCCGTCAGGCGAAGCTGACCGGTGCGGTCGTGATCGTGTCGATCTTCGTCAATCCGTTGCAGTTCGGTGCGAACGAGGATCTGGACGCCTACCCGCGCACCCTCGACGCGGACCTGGAGCTGCTGCGCGCGGAGGGCGTCGAACTGGTCTTCGCACCCAGCGCGTCGGCGATGTACCCGGAGGGCCCGCGCACCACGGTGCTCCCGGGTCCGCTCGGCGCCGAGCTCGAGGGCGCGAGCCGCCCGACGCACTTCGCCGGCATGCTCACCGTCGTCGCGAAGCTGCTGCAGATCGCGGCGCCCAACGCCGCGTTCTTCGGCGAGAAGGACTACCAGCAGCTGACGCTGATCCGGCAGATGGTGCGCGATCTCAACTTCGACGTCCGGATCGTCGGTGTGCCGACCGTCCGCGAGCAGGACGGCCTGGCGCTGTCCTCGCGCAATCGCTACCTGGACGCGGAGCAGCGCGAACTGGCGACCGTCCTGTCGGCCGCGCTCGTCGCGGGCGCTCACGCGGCCGCCGGCGGTGCGAACGGGATCCTGGCGGTCGCGCGCGATGTGCTCGCGTCCGCTCCCGGCGTCGAGGTCGACTACCTCGAGGTGCGCGGCGTGGATCTCGGCCCGGCTCCGGAGCGCGGTGACGGCAGGCTGCTCGCTGCCGCCCGCATCGGTACCACCCGGCTGATCGACAACGTCGGCGTCGCGGTGGGAACCGGATTCCTCGAACGCGACCCCCAGCCGGGTGATCCGGCCACAGACGACCTCCTCTCCCACTGAAACCGAAGGGCCGAAGATGCTGCGCACCATGATGAAGTCGAAGATCCACCGGGCCACGGTCACGCACGCGGACCTGCACTACGTGGGTTCGGTGACCGTCGATCAGGATCTGATGGAGGCGGCCGACCTGCTCGAGGGTGAGCAGGTCACTATCGTCGACATCGACAACGGCGCCCGCCTCGAGACGTACGTCATCACCGGCGAGCGCGGTTCGGGTGTCATCGGGATCAACGGTGCCGCAGCGCATCTGGTGAATCCCGGAGATCTGGTGATCCTCATCGCGTACGGCGTGATGAACGAGCAGGAGATTCGCGAGTACGCGCCGCGCGTGGTGTTCGTCGACGCCGACAACAAGCCGGTGGAGCTCGGTTCGGATCCGGCGCACGCGCCCGAGGGTTCCGGACTGATCACCCCGCGAATGCTCTCCAGCCTGGTGTAGGCGGTGCTTCTCACCGTCGACGTCCGGAACACCAACATCGTTCTCGGGCTGTTCACCGGCAGCGGTTCGCATTCGAAGCTGGTGCAGGACTGGCGGATGCGTACCGATCCCCGGTTGACCGCCGACGAGTTGGCACTCAAGATTCGGGGGCTGCTCGGTGCCGACGCCGAACAGGTCACCGGGGTCTCTGCACTCTCGACGGTACCGTCGGTGCTGCGCGAGATCCGGGTGATGCTGGGCCGGTACTGGGATCACGTGCCCCATGTCGTGGTGGAACCCGGTGTCCGGACGGGTGTTCCGCTGCTGGTCGACAATCCCAAGGAAGTGGGCGCCGACCGTATCGTCAACAGTCTTGCCGCGCACCACTTCTACGACGGTGCGTGCATCATCGTCGACTTCGGTACCTCGACGTGTGTCGACGTCGTGTCCGCGAAGGGGGAGTTCCTCGGCGGGGCGATCGCGCCGGGGCTGGAGATCTCCACGGACGCACTGGCTTCCCAGTCGG
Source organism: Prescottella sp. GW823-FHT02E09 (assembly GCF_058797375.1). Lineage (NCBI taxonomy): Bacteria > Bacillati > Actinomycetota > Actinomycetes > Mycobacteriales > Nocardiaceae > Rhodococcus > Prescottella sp. GW823-FHT02E09. The sequence goes on along the minus strand of NZ_JBXAJP010000015.1, from coordinate 61,830 downwards.
CTGCCCTCCGCAAGGTGGAACTGGTGCGGCCGCGCTCGGTGGTCGGCAAGAACACGGTCGAGTGCATGCAGTCGGGGGCGGTGTTCGGGTTCGCCGGCCTGGTCGACGGTCTGGTCAGCCGCGTGCGCCGCGAACTCGCCGCCTTCGGTGGCCCCGACGTCTCGGTGATCGCGACGGGCGACAGTGCGCCGCTGATCATGCCGGAATGCGCCACGGTGGAGCATCACGAGCCGGAGCTGACGCTCGAGGGTCTGCGACTGGTGTACGAGCGCAATCTCGCGCGCCGCGGTGCCCGCCGCACCGAGGTCTGAGCGTCGGAGTTACCGGGGTCACTGCGTGTGCGGGGTTCGGTGGGCTTCCGTCGTTGCTGATGTTGTGCCACACTGTTCGACGTGTCCCGTTGCATGAGTGCCCAGGAGTGTTGTCGAGGCTGAACGCTGCCTTGACCAATTTCACTTCCTGGAGCTCTTCTCATGCTTTCTGCATATTCTTTTGACGTCTTCACGTCCGATTCCGACCGTGGTATCCGCCGACTCGGAGCCGCGCTGCCGTCGCGGTTGCGTCCCGCGGACCTGCTGCGCATCACCGACCAGGGTGCCGCCGACGTCCTCGAGGGCCGACACGACCACCTGCTGCCGGGTGCGTTTCCGACGCGCGAACGGTGGTCGGCCCGTCTGTACGCCGACGACGACGTCGACGTCTGGTTGATCAGCTGGGTGCCCGACAAGTCCACCGAATTACATGACCATGCAGGCTCTTTCGGGGCTCTGACGGTGCTCAGTGGCAGCCTCGCGGAGTACCGCTGGACCGGTGGCGAGTTGCGTCGGCGGACTCTCGAAGCCGGCGACCAGGCGTCGTTTCCGCTGGGATGGGTGCACGACGTGATGCGCGCTCCCGGCCCCGTCACAGTCACCACCGAACCCACGCTGAGCGTGCACGCGTACTCGCCGCCGCTCACCGCCATGTCCTACTACGAGGTCACCGACCGCGGGGCGTTGCGCCGCACCCGCACCGAGCTGACCGATCTGCCCGAAGGGGGCTCCAAGTGACCATCGACCAGATGCTCGACGACGCTCGTTCGCAGATCGACCGCATGTACGTCTTCGAACTCGCCGACGCCTACCGGCGCGGCGCCATCTTCGTGGACATCCGCCCGCAGGCGCAGCGCGCGCTCGAGGGCACGCTGCCCGGCGCGCTGGCGATCGAGCGCAACGTGCTCGAGTGGCGACTCGACCCCACCAGCAGTGCACACCTGGCGCTCGCCGTCGACCACGACGTCGAGTGGGTGATCGTGTGCTCCGAGGGGTACACCTCCAGCCTGGCCGCGGCGTCGCTGCGGCAGCTCGGGCTGCACAAGGCCACCGACCTGGTGGGTGGCTACAAGGCGATCAAGGCGGCCGGCCTGCTCGGCGCCCTGATGGGGGAGCGTCATTGCACCCGCGAGCTCGCGACGGTCTCGGCGCACTGACAATCCCCTCGTGGCCGGATGCCACATTGGTTCAGTTGGACTGAACGTGTCTGACATTCGGTCGGCGGCGGAACTCCCGTGGGCTCACTCCGTGGTGTCTGGTGAACGCTGCGGTGAGCGCGAACGGACTGGAGTAGCCCACCGCGGCGGCCGTCGACGACACCGTCCGGCGCGGATCGGACAGCAGATCCGCCGCGACGGACATCCGCCATTCGGTCAGGTAGCCGACCGGTCCTACGCCCATGCGTGCCGAGAAGTGTCGTGCGAAAGTGGCTCGGGAACAGCTGCATTCGTGGGCCAGGCTCCCGACCGTCCACGGCCGATCCGGCTGCTTGTGGATCAGCCGCAGGGCGTTCCCGATGACCGGGTCGTCGTAGGCGGCAATCCATTTCGGTGCCCGTGACGGGTTGCGGGCCAGCCATTCCCGCAGCGTCGCGATGAGGACGAGATCCAGCAGTCGGTCGAGCAGGACACTCTGGCCGGGTCCGTCCAACGTGATCTGTTGCGCCAGTAGGGCGGTCATCGGTCCGGTGTCGGTGCTGTGCGGTACCACCGCGATCGGGGTGAGGTGGTCGAGTAGTTGCCGGCTGAGGTAGCTGTCGAACCGGTACGTGCCGGTCAGTATCGCGGTGGGGCCGTCGGTGGCGTTGCCCCACGTCCGGACGCCCAGGTCGGTCATGCTCCCGGCCGGTGCTCCGGCGGCGACGTGGCAGTCCTGGTTCTCGTCGATGACCACGTGCGGCGGCGTGTCCGGGCGGTCGGCGACCGTGTAGGCGTCGGGTCCGCGGACGAGCGCGATGTCGCCGGGTGCGAGGGCCGCGGCGGCACCGGTGTCCGAGACGATGACCGCGGAGCCGCGGAGCAGTACGACGACCGTCACCGGCGCGTGGTCCTCGATGCGCAGCGACCACGGCGGAGCCAGCACCGAGCGCAGTAGGAATGCCCCCTCCGCCCGGGAGTCCGAGAGCACCATCGACAGTGCGTCCATTACGTCGAACGTAGACGCTCGAGCATGTTTCTGCGACGTTCGACTATGGATCGTCTCGCCTGCATGCGGTGGTATCGATTCATGACAACGTCAACGGACGGCACGCAGTCGGGAGCGGGCGCCTTCGAGATCCTCGTCGGGGTGACCGCCGTGGGTGCCCTGATCGCCGGCGGGGCGCTGTTCGCATTCTCCGCATTCGTGATGCCCGCGCTGAGCTCGATGCCCGCGCGCTCGGCGATCGAGTCGATGCAGGCGTTCAACGTCGCGGCGCCGCGTAGTGCGCTGATGGTGCCGCTGTTGGGATCCGCGCTCACCGCCGCGATCTGCGGCGTCTGGGCTGTCGTCGCCCGCCCCGTCGGGTGGGGCCTGGTGCTGGTGGGTGTCGTCGGAACGGTCGCGGCCTTCGCCGTCACCGTGATCTACCACGTCCCGCGCAACAACGCGTTCGGGTCGGTCGACCTCGCCGACGCTGCCGCCTGGCGCAGCTACCGAACCGGATGGACGCTCTGGAATCACGTGCGGGTGGGCCTCTACTTCGCATCAGGCGTGGTGCTCGCGATCGCCGCCGTGCTACCGGCGACACGCTCGGCAGACGCCGCCCTATAGTCTTGTATCCCGTGAGTGAAGCACCTGCCCAGCCAGTAGACGACACCCCCGAGCAGCTCCGGATCCGCCGCGAGAAGCGGGAGCGTCTGCTCGCTCAGGGGCAGGAGCCGTACCCGGTGTCGGTTCCGCGCACTCACTCCCTCGCGGAGGTGCGCGCGAAGTACCCCGATCTGGAGCCCGACTCGAGCACCGGTGATCAGGTCGGCGTCGTCGGCCGTGTCATCTTCGTCCGGAACACCGGCAAGCTGTGCTTCGCGACGCTGCAGGAGGGTGACGGCACGCAGCTGCAGGCGATGCTGAGTCTCGCCAACGTCGGCGAGGACGCCCTGGCGGCGTGGAAGTCCGACGTCGACCTCGGCGACTTCGTGTTCGTGCAGGGCGAGGTCATCAGTTCCCGTCGCGGCGAGCTCAGCGTCATGGCCGACTCGTGGCAGATGGCGGCCAAGTCGCTGCGTCCGCTGCCGGTCGCGCACAAGGAGATGAGCGAGGAGTCCCGCGTACGTCAGCGCTACGCGGATCTCATCGTGCGCCCCGAGGCCCGCGAGAACGCGCGCAAGCGTGTCGCCGTCGTCCGGGAACTGCGCAACGCCCTCGAGCGGCGTGGATTCCTCGAGGTCGAGACGCCGATGCTGCAGACGCTGCACGGCGGCGCCGCGGCCCGCCCGTTCGTGACGCACTCCAACGCGCTCGACATCGACCTGTACCTGCGAATCGCGCCCGAGCTGTTCCTCAAGCGCTGCGTGGTCGGCGGCATCGAGAAGGTCTTCGAGATCAACCGCAACTTCCGCAACGAGGGCGTCGACTCGACGCATTCGCCGGAGTTCGCGATGCTCGAGACGTACGAGGCGTACGGCACCTACGACGATTCCGCGAAGATGATCCGCGAGCTCGTCCAGGAGGTCGCGCAGGCGACCTTCGGCACGCAGGTCGTCACGCTCGCCGACGGCACCGAGTACGACCTGAGCGGCGAGTGGAAGACGCTCGACATGTACCCGTCGCTGTCCGAGGCGATCGGCGTCCGGGTCACCCCCGACACTACGGTCGAGGAGTTGCTGGCACTGGCCGCCAAGGTGGGGCTCGAGGTCCCGAAGGACAAGGGGTACGGCCACGGCAAGCTCGTCGAGGAACTGTGGGAGCACCAGTGCGGTGACCAGTTGTTCGAGCCGACGTTCGTGCGGAACTTCCCCGTGGAGACGTCGCCGCTGACCCGTCAGCACCGCAGTCTGCCGGGGGTGACGGAGAAGTGGGATCTGTACATCCGCGGATTCGAACTCGCCACCGGGTATTCGGAGTTGGTCGATCCGATCATTCAGCGTGAGCGATTCGTCGATCAGGCGCGCCTCGCGTCGGCCGGCGACGACGAGGCGATGGTTCTCGACGAGGAGTTCCTGGCGGCGATGGAGCAGGGTATGCCGCCGACCACCGGAACCGGTATGGGAATCGATCGACTGCTGATGGCACTCACCGGATTGGGAATCCGGGAAACCATCTTGTTCCCAATTGTCCGGCCGAGCGTGCGCTGACCGGGAGTTTCATTTCACACCTATTGCCGAGTCATCGCTTTTGGTGATTCAGGGGTACGATTGCATTCGTGTTACCGGCTGGACGTATCGCGTCCGAGCAACGTCGTGTCATTCGGAAGGAATTGACCCCATGGCAAAGAAGGTCACTGTAACGCTCATCGATGACGTCGATCAGGACGCCACTGCCGATGAAACGGTCGAGTTCGGCCTGGATGGGGTTCTGTACGAGATCGATCTGTCTTCGGAGAATGCCGCGAAGCTTCGTGAACAGTTGGATGTATGGGTTTCGCATGCCCGCAAGGCGACTGCCCGTCGTCGTGGCGGCAAGGGTGCTTCCGGCGCCAGTGCGTCCTCGTCGCGTGTTTCGGTGGACCGCGAGCAGAGTGCCGCGATTCGCGAATGGGCACGCCGGAACGGTTATCCGGTGTCCTCTCGCGGTCGAATCTCGGCGGAAATCACCGAAGCGTACAACAAGGCTCACTGATAACGACCGGGCGTCGCCTCCGACGATTCGGGCCGCGTGTGTAAAGATGCGCTGCTAGTGTCCGCCCTGTGCGGCTGAGGCGATTGTTTACCGGCGAGGCGCTTTCGATATTGGACAATCCGGATGGGTCCAGGTGGGAAGCGAACGACTCGTCGCGTAAACCGTCCGATGATCATCCGAATCCGGTTGTGCCCGTCCACGGCACCGGGGGGAACCGGCAGGATAATTGGGCCACGTATGGCCGGCACCCGGCGAACGAGGAATACGACGTCTTCTCGCGTCCCTGTGGTGTATTCGACGACCTCCCCTGGTCGATTTCCATGATCGGTGGATCGAACCCGATCGAGCAGAACGGACTCCTGCCCCGTACCCGTCACGGGAGGCGGCAGCTGGGCCGTGGCGCTTCGCACAGCGCACCGGCGGATCCTCAGACTCGCATTAATTTGCGTCGGTAAGGTTCCGCTCCGGCGATCGGCCGGCGGGAAGGAGTGTGTGCGGGTGCGAGCGGTTCCGGAGGCAGGGTTGGGCGAGGATGTCGACTCGCCCGCACCGATGCGGAACCGCTGGTGGCTGCTCGATTCCCGACGTGTCCTCGCCGTCGCCGCCGCGATGGTCGCCCTGCAGATGGTGGTGCGGGGCGTCGTCGCCTTCTCCGGCGACTTCTACTGGGACGACCTGATCCTCATCAGCCGATCGGGGCAGTACCCCGCGTTGTCGGGCGAGTTCCTGTTCTACGACCACGACGGTCACTTCATGCCGGCCGCGTTCCTGGCGGCCTGGTTCGCGACCACGGTGGCACCCCTGAACTGGGCGGTCCCCGCGGTGATGCTGCTGTTGCTGCAAGCGCTCGCCTCTTTCGCGGTCCTCCGCGTCCTGCGGTTGTTGCTGGGCACGCGCCCGATCCTGCTGCTGCCGCTCGCCTTCTACCTGTTCTCTCCGCTGACCCTGCCGTCGTTCGCGTGGTGGGCCGCGGGCCTGAATTCACTTCCGATGCAGATCGCTCTCGCCTGGGTGGCCGGCGACGCGATCCGGCTCTGCCGGACCGGACGTGCCCGGTTCGCGGTGTCCGGGTCCGTGGTGACCGTGCTGGCGCTGGCGTTCTTCGAGAAGTCGGTGCTGGTGCCGATCGTCGCATTCGTGACCGTCGCGCTGCTGTTCCGGCTGGACGGGATCGACCGTCCGCTCCGGTCGACGTGGCACCGGGGCCGGGCGCTGTGGCTCCCGCTGATCGCCGTCGCCGCGCTGTGGGCGGCGGCGTACCTGTCCTTCACCGAGTCGAGGTTCGTGGTGCCGAGCGCGACGCAGACCCTCGGACTCGCTCACCACGCCACGTCGCTGGGCCTGGTCCCGACGCTGCTCGGCGGGCCGTGGGGATGGGACCGCTGGCCGCCCAGCCCACCGTGGGCGACGCCGCCGACGGTCCTGGTCGTGCTCGCCTGGGTCGTGGTGTCGGTGGCGCTGGCGTGGTCGCTGCTGCGGCGAGAACGCACCGGAGCGGTGTGGCTGGCACTGGCCGCGTACGTCGCGGCCTCCGAGGCGGCGATGGTGCTGACCCGGTCCGGGCCCGATACCGCCTACGAGCTGGCGCAGACGCTCCGATACGTCGCCGACAGCGCGGTCGTCATCGCGATAGGTTGGGCGTTGATCGTCCGCGCGCCGCGTCGCGAGGATGCGCGCCTGCGGATACCGGCGGTCCTCCGGAAACCCGAGCGGCGGGCCGCCGTGACGGTGGCACTGACCGCGCTGTTCGTCGTGAGCAGCCTGTGGTCTACGGTCACGTTCGTCCAGCGGTGGCGTGACAACCCCACCGTCGACTACCTCGCGAACGCGCGGGCGTCGCTGGCCGCGAATCAGGGATCGCCGCTGCTGGATCAGCCGGTGTCGATCTGGGTGCTGCTGCCCGTCGCGTACCCGCACAACACGACCAGCCACATCTTCGCCCCGCTGGACGAGCGCCCGGAATTCCGCCGCTCCACCAACTACCTGCAACTCCTCGACGACTCGGGCCGGCTGATCCCCGGCGCCGTCACGTCGATCCGCAACATCGGTCAGGGCCCGGTACCCGGTTGCGGCTACCGCGTCGAGGGCGACGCCACCGACATTCCGCTCGACGGTCCGCTGATCGACTGGGAGTGGACCGCCCAGCTCAACTACTTCGCGAGCGCCGACGGGACGATCGAGGTGGGGCTCAGCGGCAGCGGCCCGGACGCCGATCCGGTCTCCGTCCCGGTCCAGGCCGGGCTGAACCAGGTGTTCGTGCGGCTCTTCGGCCCGGGTACCGCGGTGCGCGTGCAACCGGTGACACCCGGACTGGCGCTGTGCGTCGGAGCCGGTCCGGTCGGTGCCGTCGTCCCGGCGCCGGGATCCGGCTCGTGAGCGCGGACGGGAAGGCCGGGTCCGACGGATCCGCGGGGTATCTGGCGTCGCTCACCGGGCTGCGCGCAGTCGCGGCGCTGCTCGTCGTCGGCGCGCACGCCGCGTTCTGGACCGGCCGGTACACGAACGACCTGGCGGGCGGTGCGTTCTCCCGGCTCGAGATCGGCGTCGCGGTGTTCTTCGCGCTGTCGGGATTTCTGCTGTTCCGGCCGTGGCTGCGGGCGGCGGCCGGGCAGCAGGGCTTGCCGTCGGCGCGCAGGTACCTGTGGCACCGGATTCGACGGATCCTGCCGGCGTACTGGGTCACCGTCGTCGTGACCTACGTGATCTACCTGTTCCGCGAGCCGGGACAGTCCGGCCTCGGCTGGTCGGGGTTCGTGCGGAACATGACTCTCACCCAGATCTACGGGACCGGGCACCTGCACACCGGGCTCACCCAGATGTGGAGCCTGGCGGTGGAGGTCACGTTCTATCTGCTGCTGCCCGTGCTCGGGTGGTTCCTCGTCGTGGTCGTCTGTCGCCGCTCGTGGCGTCCGGTCCGGCTCGCGGTCGCGCTGCTCGTGGTTGTCGCGATCACGCCGCTGTGGACGCTGATCACGCACAACACCGACATGACGTACACCGCGCGGCTGTGGCTGCCGGGATTCGTCGCGTGGTTCGCGGGCGGCATGCTGCTGGCTGTGGCGTCGGTGACGGTGAAGCGGTGCAACCCGTACGCGATGGGTCTGTCGGCGCTGTACTTCCTGCTGCTCGCGTGCACACCGCTGGCGGGGGAGGCGACGATCGTCCCGATGGACGTCACCGAGGCCGTCACCAAGTCGGCGCTCTACCTGCTGTTCGCGATGTCTCTGATGGCACCGCTGGTGATCGGCGACCGGCCCGGACCGTTCGGCAGGCTGTGCGCGTCCGGACCGATGGTGTGGCTGGGAGAGATCTCGTACGAACTGTTCCTGGTGCACCTGGTGGTGATGGAGTTCGTGATGGAGATGCTCGGGTACCGCACCTTCCAGGGGTCGACGGTGGGCGTCTTCGTCGTCACCGTCGCCTTCTCCGTCCCGATCGCGTGGGCCCTGCATCGGACGCTGGAACGACTCCTGCCCACCGGTCCGCGTGCCGAGCGTCGGGCGATGACCGTCACTCGGCGCCGTGGCGAACCCCGTCGTTCGACTGCCCGGGAGACCGTTGCGGAAGTGTTCGCTTCAGGCGTACAGCCTTCGGGAAACGATTCCGCCACCTGCGGCGTTGAAGAGTTCGAGCAGGTCGGCTCCGCACGTTTGACGGGTGGAGGGGCGGCGGGTCGAAAGGCAGCCCACTAGAGTATGAGGTGGGGTCGTGGAACCTTCGTCGGTTCCGGAGGCCGTCAGCCTGTTGTGCCGGAGCGAAACGCGGCGGGCGGGTACGAGACACTGTGACAAGCGGGGCCTCGGACCTGGACCGCCGGAGAGTGTGAGGGAGAGCGATGTTCGAGAGGTTCACCGATCGCGCGCGGCGCGTTGTTGTCCTGGCGCAAGAAGAAGCCAGGATGCTCAACCACAACTACATCGGCACGGAACACATCCTGCTCGGTCTCATTCACGAGGGTGAGGGCGTGGCGGCGAAGTCGCTGGAGTCGTTGGGTATCTCCCTCGAAGGTGTCCGCAGCCAGGTCGAGGAGATCATCGGCCAGGGCCAGCAGGCCCCGTCCGGCCACATTCCCTTCACCCCCCGTGCCAAGAAGGTCCTCGAGCTCAGCCTGCGCGAGGCGCTGCAGCTCGGCCACAACTACATCGGCACCGAGCACATCCTGCTCGGCCTGATCCGCGAGGGCGAGGGCGTCGCCGCCCAGGTACTCGTCAAGCTGGGCGCCGACCTCAACCGTGTCCGCCAGCAGGTCATCCAGCTGCTCTCGGGCTACCAGGGCAAGGAACCGGCCGAGGCCGGCGGTAGCCGTGGCGAGGCGGGCACCCCGTCGACGTCGCTGGTCCTCGACCAGTTCGGCCGCAACCTCACCCAGGCCGCCCTCGAAGGCAAGCTCGACCCGGTCATCGGCCGCTCGAAGGAAATCGAGCGCGTCATGCAGGTGCTGAGCCGCCGCACCAAGAACAACCCTGTCCTCATCGGTGAGCCGGGCGTCGGCAAGACCGCCGTGGTCGAGGGCCTCGCACAGGCCATCGTCAACGGTGAGGTCCCCGAGACCCTCAAGGACAAGCAGCTCTACACGCTGGACCTGGGCTCCCTGGTGGCCGGCAGCCGTTACCGCGGTGACTTCGAGGAACGCCTCAAGAAGGTGCTCAAGGAGATCAACACCCGCGGCGACATCATCCTGTTCATCGACGAGCTGCACACCCTCGTCGGTGCAGGCGCGGCCGAGGGCGCCATCGACGCGGCCTCGATCCTCAAGCCGAAGCTGGCCCGCGGCGAGCTGCAGACCATCGGTGCCACCACGCTCGACGAGTACCGCAAGTACATCGAGAAGGACGCCGCCCTGGAGCGTCGCTTCCAGCCGGTGCAGGTCGGCGAGCCGACGGTCGAGCACACCATCGAAATCCTCAAGGGTCTGCGCGACCGCTACGAGGCGCACCACCGCGTCTCGATCACGGACAGCGCGTTGGTCGCGGCGGCCACCCTGGCCGACCGCTACATCAACGACCGCTTCCTGCCGGACAAGGCCATCGACCTCATCGACGAGGCAGGCGCCCGGATGCGCATCCGTCGGATGACCGCACCGCCGGACCTGCGCGAGTTCGACGACAAGATCGCCGACGCGCGCCGCGAGAAGGAATCCGCGATCGACGCGCAGGACTTCGAGAAGGCCGCGAACCTGCGCGACAAGGAGAAGACCCTCGTCGCTCAGCGTGCCGAGCGCGAGAAGCAGTGGCGTTCCGGTGACCTGGACGTCATCGCCGAGGTCGACGACGAGCAGATCGCCGAGGTGCTGGGCAACTGGACCGGTATCCCGGTCTTCAAGCTCACCGAGGAGGAGACCACGCGACTGCTCCGCATGGAGGAGGAGTTGCACAAGCGGATCATCGGCCAGGAGGACGCCGTCAAGGCCGTCTCCAAGGCGATCCGCCGCACCCGTGCCGGCCTGAAGGATCCGAAGCGTCCGTCCGGCTCGTTCATCTTCGCCGGCCCGTCCGGTGTCGGTAAGACCGAGCTGTCCAAGGCGCTCGCGAACTTCCTGTTCGGCGACGACGACGCGCTCATCCAGATCGACATGGGCGAGTTCCACGACCGGTTCACCGCGTCGCGTCTGTTCGGGGCCCCTCCCGGCTACGTCGGCTACGAAGAGGGCGGCCAGCTCACCGAGAAGGTGCGCCGCAAGCCGTTCTCGGTGGTCCTGTTCGACGAGATCGAGAAGGCACACCAGGAGATCTACAACACCCTCCTGCAGGTGCTCGAGGACGGCCGTCTCACCGACGGTCAGGGTCGTACGGTCGACTTCAAGAACACCGTGTTGATCTTCACCTCGAACCTGGGTACCTCGGACATCTCGAAGGCCGTGGGTCTGGGCTTCTCCGCCGGAACGGGTTCCGAGTCGAACTACGAGCGCATGAAGCTCAAGGTCAACGACGAGCTCAAGAAGCACTTCCGCCCCGAGTTCCTCAACCGTATCGACGACATCATCGTCTTCCACCAGCTGACCAAGGATCAGATCATCCAGATGGTGGACCTGATGATCGGTCGCGTCGAGAAGCAGCTGAAGAACAAGGACATGGACATCGAGCTGACGGAGCAGGCCAAGTCGCTGCTTGCGAAGCGCGGCTTCGATCCGGTGCTGGGTGCGCGGCCGCTGCGTCGCACCATTCAGCGCGAGATCGAGGACCAGCTGTCGGAGAAGATCCTCTTCAACGAGATCGGTCCCGGTCAGATCGTGCTCGTCGACGTCGACGGTTGGGACGGCGAGAGCGCGGGCGAGGACGCGAAGTTCACGTTCACGCCCAGCCCGAAGCCGGTCACGGTTCCGGACTCGTTGCCCATCGACATGGCCAAGGCTGCCCCCGCAGAGGGCGATCACTCGGCCGAGTAGGTTCACAGGCACCGACGACGCCCCGCACGCAGCAGCGTGCGGGGCGTCGTCGTGTATCAGGTCTGTGTCAGGTCGTCACCGCGACGTGGGCGGCGCGCCGCGTCCGGTCCGGCCCGAACAGCGCCGCCTCCTGCCGGGCCCAGCGGTCCCAGTGCGGCCGGAACATGTCGCCGTCGCGCTGCAGGGCGCGTCGCATCCGCTCGTCCGGCGCGGCGTCGACGAACACCCGGACCGCGAAGTACCCGCGTGCGCTGCCGCAGGTCGAGCCGGCGCCCTCGACGATCAGGAAGCGGTGGCGGCGGATCGTGCGCCACTCCGCGTATCCGCCGCGATGCCAGTCGTAGCGCCGATAGCGCGGGTTCCGCCCGCGGGCGGCGGGGGAGAGGATCCACCGGACGAGTAGCTGCACCGATGCGGCCAGGCCGTCCCAACCGGGGTACAGGTCGTCCATCCGGACGATCGGCGCGTCGCCGAGCGCCTCGGAGACGCGGGCGGCCAGGGTCGATTTTCCGCCGCCCGCGGGGCCGTCGATGCCGACCATGATCGTCCCGCGACCTTCGTGCCACCGACGACGCCGTCGGTGGGCGGCGCGCGCCAGTGCTGCGGTCCGAGCTGCGCCCTCGGCAAGGGCACGGCTGATCTGAGCGTCGTCGGTGATCACGGTCAGCACGTTATGCCGATCGTCGCCGCGGTCGGTATTCGTGGTGGCGTGTCGGCCTGTCGAGGCGCGGGACGGACTTCGATGGTGTGAACTGGCCGCATGACGTCCGCTGCGGTCGGGTCTCGCCCCGCCCGGGCCTCGTTCGTCCTGACGGCCCTGATCCTCGTGGCCGCCGTGGCGAACCTGAACCTGGCGGTGGCGAATGTCGCGTTGCCCGACATCGGTCGGGCCTTCGACGCGAGCCAGACTCAACTGAACCTGATCGCCGTCGGCTATTCCGTCGGACTGGCGGGGTCGGTGCTGTATCTCGGTGCTCTCGGGGACCGGTTCGGGCGCAAGATGATGCTGGTGCTCGGCATGGCGCTGTCCCTGCCGGCGTGCATCATCGCTGCGTTCGCGCCGACCGTCGAGGTGCTGATCCTCGCGCGACTGCTCGGCGGTGTCGCGGCCGGCATGGCTTTCCCGACCACCCTCGCGCTGATCACTGCGCTCTGGTCGGGGCCGGGTCGGACCAAGGCGATCGCGCTGTGGTCCGCGATCGGCGGTGGCATCTCCTCGCTCGGACCGCTCGTGTCCGGCGCGCTGTTGCAGTCGTTCGAGTGGGGCTCGGTGTTCCTGGTGACGGTGCCGCTGGCGCTGGTCGCGCTGGGGTTCGCCGTGGTGTTCGTGCCGAGCCACGTCAACGAGTCGACCGATCCGGTGGACCACCTCGGCGGGATCGTCTCGGTGATCCTGGTGGCGGCGCTGGTGCTGGGCATCAACTTCGCGCCCGTCGACGGGATGCGGATGACTGCGCTGTCGATGCTGCTGGTGGCGGCCGCGGCGGGTGTGGCGTTCGGCATCCGCCAGTTGCGGGCGAAGTATCCGCTGTTCGACCTGACGGTGGCCCGGCGGCGGATCTTCTGGGTGGCGGCCGTGGCGGGCATCGTCGTGTTCGGGACACTGATGGGGACGATGTACATCGGTCAGCAGTTCATGCAGAACGTGCTCGGGTACTCCACGCTGGCAGCAGGTTCCGCCGGCCTGCCCGCGGCGGCCGTCATGGTGGTCGTGGCCCCGCAATCGGCCAAGCTGGTCGAGTCGCACGGCGCGCGGTTCACGCTGTTGCTCGGGTACACGTCGATCGTGCTGGGGCTGCTGGTGGCGTTGCTGCTGTGGAAGGAGGATGCGCAGTACTGGAAGATCGCGCTCGGCTACATGTTCCTCGGCGCGGGCGTCGGACTCGCCGGTACTCCTGCCTCGCACTCGCTGACCGGGTCGGTGCCGGTGTGGCGGGCGGGTATGGCGTCGGGCACCGCGGACCTGCAGCGCGACCTGGGTGGCGCGATCGTGCAGTCGGTGCTCGGCGCGCTGCTCACCGCCGGGTACTCGGCCTCGTTCGCCGCCGCGATCGCCGCCAGCCCGGACTCGGGTGCCGTAAGTGACCAGACCGAGGCCGCGCTGGAGAAGTCGTTCGCCGGTGCCGAGAACGTTGCGGAGCGGTATCCGCAGTACGCGGACGCGATCACCACGGCAGCCCGCGCGGCCTTCCTCGACGGTGACACCCGCGCGTACGGTGCGGCGATCGTGATCGTCCTGGTCGGCGCGGCCCTCGTCTTCTTCGTCTTCCCGCACCGGGATCGCGAACGGGAACTGCTCGCGGAGTATCGGGAGACCGATGAGGCGGTCGCCCGCGCCGACGATGCCGCCAGTGGATCCTGAGCAAACCGGGGGCGCCGGGGGCGGTGTCGGGGAACACTGGTGGGCGTCACCGCACACTTCGACGGAAGGACTCCCATGCCCACACGTACCGCACGCACCGCATGGAACGGCACGCTCGAAAAGGGTTCGGGGCAGGTCGAACTCACCAGTTCAGGGGTGGGCACCTTCGAGGTGTCGTTCCCGAAGCGAGCCGCCGACGACGCCGGGGGGACCACCAGCCCGGAGGAGTTGATCGCGGCGGCGCACTCGTCCTGCTACGCGATGCAGTTGTCCGCGCTGATCGGCGAGGCGGGCGGCGTCACGCAGAGCCTCGACATCCGTGCCGACGTCACCCTCGGCCCCGACGAACCGGGCTTCAAGCTCACCGGGATCGCGCTCACCGTCCGCGGTGAGGTAGACGGCCTGGACGCTGCGGGGTTCGCCCGTGTCGCCCAGGCCGCCAAGGAGTCCTGCCCTGTGAGCAAGGCCCTCACCGGCGTCGCGATCACGCTGGACGCCGCGCTCGAGTAGCCCGTGTGGCGGGCGCTCGAACGTTTCTGTGACGGAAGCTCTTACGGCTCCCTCGGTGTCAGTCGTGTTCGAGTCTCGCCCTGACCCGGTCCATCTTCTCCTTCAGTTCGTCCTGTGTCACGATGCCGCGGTCGAGCAGCGTGTGCGCCGTGGTGATGGCGGACCGGGAGTGGACCGGGAACTCGCGGTAGACGGTCTCGCCCAGCTCGTCCTCGGTGTGCCGGCGCTCCAGGTTGTCCCAGGCGCCTCGCCACGACAGACATTCGACGGTGGCCTGCATCGCCGATTCCCACGGATCGGGCTTGCGGTCGGTGTCGGGGAGGGCGCCGTCACGCGCGGAGCCGTCCTGCAGCGTGCCGAGGATGACCTCGTACCCCTGTGCGGTCGTCACTTGCCACCTCCAGCGGACGGTGCCTCGGATGCGTCCCAGTCTGCCGACGGCAGGGCCACTCCGATCATCGTGTCGCGGGTGACGATCTTCTCGAGCTGCTCCTCGGACCACCCTTCGGTGCCCTCGGGGCGCATCGGCATTACCATGAATCTCGACTTCTGATTCGAATCATGCACCCGCACTTCGACATCTGACGGGAAGTGCAGGCCGAACTCGGCGAGCACCTCGCGCGGCCGCCGGACCATGCGGCGTCGATAGTTCGGCGTCCGGTACCAGTCGGGCGACATCCCCAGCACGGGGCGCGGGTAGCACGAGCACAACGTGCACACGATCACGTTGTGCACGTTCGGGGTGTTTTCGAGGACATAGAAGTAGGTGTAGTCGCTCGGTGTGCCGGTACCCGTCGGGTCGGTCCAGTCGATGCCGACCTCCTTGCTGGCTTCGGTCCCGTCCTCGAGGAGACGCTTCTTGAACTCGGGGTCGGTCCAGGCCTTGGCGACCATTCTCGACCCGCCGGACGGTCCGATCGATTCGGCCCACTCCGAGAACCGGCGGTGGTCTTCCGCGGAGAACAGGCCCTTCTCGATTGCGAGTTCGCGCACGGCGAGTTCGAGGACCTCGAACTCGCTGATCTCCTCGGAGGCCTGGATGGGTGCGTGTGCATCCTTGCCGGAATGGCTGTGTGAGTCGCTCACTTCTCCTCCTACTGGTCCTTCTCGGGAGCCCGGAGCCAGCCCTCCGCGCATTCGGTCTCCAGTGTGTCGATGTCGTACCCGGTGTAACGGGGCCACAGATCGGTCTGCTTGAACGAGACGACGTAGAACGGTTCCTTGCGTCCGGTCTCGAGTTTGTCGAATGCCTCGTCCTCCGGAATCACCCAGTCGGGCCGGTGGGCGACGACGATGCCGGGCTGATTGCGCACGAATGCCTGTGTGCGAGTGTGGAAGATGCTGGTCTGGTCCTTGACGACCACGCGGTCGCCCACTTTGAACTTCGGCATCACTTCCTCGCCTCCTGGAGACGTGCCCGCACCTCGTCGATCTTGTCCGAGAGTTCGTCGAGCGGGATGAGTCCCTTGTCGACCATCACCTTGGCGGCGACGGTGATCCAACGTGCGTAGTACGGGAGCCCGAAGTACTGGGTCTCACCGAGGTCGACCTCGGCCCGCCGGCGCATTTCCGAGTTCCACGCGCCACGCCACCCCAGGCATTCGCACGTGACGTACGTGTTCATCTCCCAGGCCTCTTCCTCCTTCTCGAGGTACTCGACCGGGAGTGCCGGTTGCCCGCCGACGTCGTGCAGGACGTGTCGCAGGATGTCGTACTGCGCGTTGGTGATCGAGTACGGCGAATCCTGAGCGTCGTGGACTGCGGGGGTGATCTTCGCCAGACCGTCGGTGAGGGTCTGGAATTGTGCCTGGTTGGTGCTCATGGAGGTCTCCCTTCCATGCGGGGTTCGGTGATTCCGGTTGTGTCCGAATCCTCGTCAGGTCCCCTCCTAGGATCGCGCGGTGTCGGTCGTCGGTGCCCGCTCCGGCGTCGAGGCAGC
Source organism: Prescottella sp. GW823-FHT02E09 (assembly GCF_058797375.1). Taxonomy (NCBI): domain Bacteria; kingdom Bacillati; phylum Actinomycetota; class Actinomycetes; order Mycobacteriales; family Nocardiaceae; genus Rhodococcus; species Prescottella sp. GW823-FHT02E09. The sequence goes on along the minus strand of NZ_JBXAJP010000015.1, from coordinate 45,565 downwards.
TGCCGTGGCCTCGGGGGAACTGCTGCGCTGTGCGCGTTCGGTGAGGTAGGCGAACGCCATCCCCAGGCTCAGCCACAGCGTGGTCTGCGTCGCCAACGACGACATCCGGAACTGCCACAGCAGGGTGGCGGGGAAGTCCTCTCCCACTTCGTTCACGGTCGGGAGCAGGAGATATCCGACGGTGACGATCGCGAGGAAGGTGACGATCGCGACGGCGGTCCGAACTGTCCGGTAGCGTTGTGACGCAATCGCTTTCGTGACGTACACGGCGGCCCCCACCGCGGCGAGTCCGAGTACGAGGGCGGCCAGCCACAGCAGTGTCCGCTCGTTGATGGTGTCCGGATCACCCACCGCGGGTGGATTGGCCGGGTACTTGAAGAACGGGACGGCCTCGACGGCGAGCCAACCGGCCCCGGCCATCCCGAGTGCGAGCAGTGGTCCGGACATCGTGGTGAATCGACGTGCGTTGTGTGCGGCGACACCGAAGATCGCTCCCAGCGCCAGGCCGGCGAGCGTCGTCGCGAGGATCAGTCCGGCCCGCTGTCCGTCTCGCGTGACCAGCGGTTCGTCGCTGCCGGAGTGCGTGGCGGCGGTGGCCCCGTGATCGTGGGGGGCGTCGGCGCCCGCGGACGCGGATTCCTCGATCTCGATGGCGGCCGCGACGTGCGGTTCTCCGAGCACGAAGGCGACTGCGCCGGTGAGGAGCCCGGCGATCAGTCCGGCGAGAAGGCCTCGCAGCAGCAGGCTCTTCAACGATCCGGTCAGTGGCACGGGAGCCCCAGGAGGTGTCGGCCGTCGTGCATCAGTTCGTGCATGTACATCCCGGTGCGGGAGATGGCGCCCTGGTCGAAGCCGACGACGTAGAGCGTGACGAGGGCGAGGAGAACCACGCCCACCGCGACGAGTGCGATGCCGAGTGATTCGATTGCCCGATCCGGGCTGTGGACGAGAGTCATGGTCCCTCCTGGATGCGTCCCGGACACCGCTCACGTGTCCGAGCGCCTCGCTGCAGTGATTCGAGGATCTTCCGTTGCCCCGGGCAGGGCCGGGGGTCTTCACGCGCTGGATGGAGGCGGCCGCGAACGGGTTCGGCCGGGTGAGTCGAAGCCGTTGGCGACCGCCGACGGTGGGAGCGGCCGAGTCCCGGTCGGTCGGAAGACGCCACCGACGCTACGCGGCCGAGACGGTGGTTCTCGTGGACTTGTGGACTTCGCACAACTGCGAACGTTCGGTCGGGACGGTGGGACGAGAGGTGGTGTCGGGCAATCGGGTACGACCCCCGAAACCGGACCTTCCACGCCGTGGTCTGTGCGATACTCCGGCCACTGACGAGGGGGAGCTGGTCATGCGTGGGGGAGGCTACGTACCGGATCCGGGTCGCGACAACGCGCTCGCGATCGCATTCGGTCTGCTCGGTGACGAGTGGAACCTGTGGATTCTCGATCAGGCGCTGCGTGGGGCGCGGCGGTACAGCGACTGGGCGGGTCGGGGGAAGATCTCGAACTCGGTCCTGACCGGACGGCTGGCCCGGCTGACCGATGCGGGCCTGCTCGACAAGGTCGTGTTTCCGTTCCATCCGACGCGGCCCGAGTACGTGCTCACCGATCGCGGCCGCGCGGTGTGGCCGATTCTCGCGGCGATGTGGTCGTGGGAGCGCGAGTGGGCGCCGGACGGCCCGGCCGGTCTGGTGCGGATGCGGCACCTCGACTGCGGGGCCGAGTGCACACCGGTGATGGTGTGTGCACGGTGCCGCGTGCCGGCAGGGCTGGACGACGTGACCGTGGCCCTCGGTCCGAGGGGTGGGCGATCGGGCAGCGTCCCGCCGGCCGCCGGCCGCCGTCGCTCCGGCGCGGCCCGTCGGCGAGCACAGTTGCCGCACACGATGGAACTGGTCGGCAACCGGTGGTCCGCTGCGTTGCTCGGTGCGGCCTCGCTCGGGGCGACGAGATTCGGGGCCTTCGCCGAGTGGACGGGCGTGCCCTCGGCCGTCCTGGCGGATCGGTTGCGGGTCTTCACCGAACTCGGTGTGCTGAGCGAGCGCCCGGCGCCGGAGCACCCGGGGCGGGTCACCTATCACCTGACGAGGAAGGGCCGGGCCTTCTTCCCAGTCGTGGCGACCATGATCGAGTGGGGTCAGTGGTCGTTCGGGGCGGCGGACCGCAGCGCCCTGTCGATCGGCCATCGCGGTTGCGCGGGGTCCTTCTCGCCGCGACTGGTGTGCAGCCACTGTTCCGGATTGCTCCAGGCCAGAGGGACGCACCGGCTCCAGTAGGTCACAGGCGGGCATCGAGAACGGCCAGGTCAGGGGACACAGGTCGCGCGTGGGTAACAGTCCGTGGTAAATCTAGTGACGCAGATCACACCGCTAACTGAAGTGACGACGGTCGGGGCGTCGGATCGATAGAAGGGAAGGCGCATGGGGAGCCTGAAGATTCACCCTCAGATCCGGATCAACGAGTACACCGCTTCCGGTGCATGGACGCCCGAGACAGTCCGACAACTCTTCGCCGACCGAGTGCGGGAGCGTGGATCCCAGCTTGCGGTGGTCGATCCCGTGAACAAGGCCGAGTATGTCGACGCGCTGCCGCGTCGCGTCACGTGGGCCGAGCTCGACGCCGACGTCGACCGACTGGCGGCGGTGCTGCTCGAGGCCGGGATCAGGGCCGGTGAGGTGATCGCCGTCCAGTTGCCGAACACCGTCGAACAGGTCGCCGTGTTCCTCGCGTCCTGGCGGATCGGCGCGATCGTGTCGCCGCTGCCGGTGCACTCGACCGATGCGGAAATCGTCGAGACGTGCAACGAGTCGTGTGCCAGTGCCTTCGTCACCGCGGGCCGGGTCGGATCGAGCCCCGTTGCGGGGCGGGTGATGTCCGTGCGGCCGCAGATCCCCACGCTGCGGGTCGTCCTGAGTTACGGGGTGGGTGTGCCCGACGGAGTCGTGCGGATCGGGCACGCGGTGCCGACGGCTGCCGACGTCGAGAGGGTCGTCCAGTGCGCGTCAGCGCACGTCGTCGACCCCAACGATTGCATCGCGATCTGCTGGACGGCCGGGACCGAGGGCGAACCGAGAGGCGTGCCGCGCGCGCATTACGAGTCGCTCGCTCAGGCCCGGGCCCTCGCCCGCGCGGCGTCACTGACCGTCGACGACGTCATCCTCAACCCGTTCCCGATGATGGCGGCCGCGGGGATCATCGGAACGCTGCTGCCGTGGCTCTACGCCGGGTGCGTGCTGGTGCAGCATCAGCCGTCCGACCGCGACGTCTTCCTGCGTCAGATCGCGGAGGAGAAGGTCACGTACACCGCGGGGCGGCCGACGGCACTCGCTGCGATCGCTTTTCGGGAGGGGTCCGCGGTGGACCTGTCGACGCTCACCCGGATCGGTGTCGGCGCCGGACCGATGGCGCCCGACACGGTGCGGAAGTGGAGGGAGGACTACGGGGTCGAGTTGATCAACTTCTTCGGCACCGTCGAAGGGGTGAGCCTGCGATCGGCGCCGGCGGACGTGGCGCGGGAACAGCGGACGCTGTTGTATCCGCGGGCCGGCGACGACATGGGCACCGAGGTCCGGCTGGTGGACCGTGGCACCGGCCGCGAGATCGTCGTCCCGGGTGTGCTCGGCGAGCTCCGGGTCAAGGGGCCGACGGTGTTCGCGGGGTACCTCAATCCGGCGCGGGACCGGGATCCGTTCGACGCGGACGGCTTCCTCCGGACCGGCGAGTTGTTCGTGATCGGTGGACCGGACGACAAGTACCTCAGGTTCGTCGACCGGGCACCGGACCTCGTCGTGCGCGGCGGGGTCCCGGTCGGGTCGGTCGAGCTGGAGATGCTGATCGCGGAGCACCCCTCGGTCGCGGAGGTGGCGGTCGTCGGATGTCCCGACGACGCGGTGGGTGAACGCATCGTCGCGGTGGTGGGATGCCGGCCCGGGGCGGTTCTCGGCCTCGATGAGCTGGTCGAGTTCCTCGCCGGCCGCGGTGTCGGTGCCGACGAGGCACCCGAGCGTCTCGTCATCTCCCGGGGCCTGCCGCGCAACCGATCCGGCAAGGTCCTCAAGCGGGAGTTGCGGGAGCAGGTGAGTCGCGGCTGACCCTGCCCTCGGTGGGCGCGGAACAAGACGCGCCCGCCGTGTGTTCGAATGCCTCGTGACCATCGAGAGCAATGCCAGTGCCGTGTCCGCCGCAGATCTGCCCACCGTCCTGATCGAGGTGTGGTCGGACGTCGCCTGTCCGTGGTGCTACATCGGCAAGCGCCGCTTCACGGCGGCCCTCGCCGAGTTTCCGCACCGCGACCGGGTGTCGGTGGTGTGGCGGTCGTACCAGCTCGCCCCGGACACTCCGGTCGGCGCGCGGCGCGGTGAGCTCGAGGCGCTCGTAGAACACAAGGGCATGCCGGCCGACCAGGTGCGGCAGATGTTCGGGCATGTCGCCCGGACGGCCGCGGCCGATGGCATCGTCATGGACTTCGACACCGTGATCGCGGCCAACACGTTCGACGCGCACCGCCTGTTGCACCTGGCCGGCGACCATCGTGACGCGCTGCTCGAGGCGTTGTTCCGCGCGCACTTCACGGACGGCGCGGTGATCGACGACCGGAGCGTGCTCGTCGAGATCGCGGCGAGTGTGGGCCTGGACGCCGACGAGGTGGCCGCGGCGCTGGGCAGCGACGCCGCCGCCGACCTGGTCCGCGCGGACCTCGACGCGGCACGGCAGCTGCAGGTCTCGGGGGTGCCGTTCTTCGTGGCGAACCGACGCATCGCGGTGTCGGGCGCGCAGCCGACGGACGTGTTCGCGGAGTTGCTCCGCCAGGCGTACGACCACACGGCGGGCGAGAGCGGTGCAGCCCCCGGCGGAGACGCCGAGGGCTGCACCGACGATTCGTGCGCGATCTGATCTAACGGGTCACGCGGCGGGTGGCGCGTTCGGTGAGGAACGCGAACGCCAGCCCAAGCACGAGCCACAGTGCCGCCTGCGTCGCGAGTGACGAGATCCGGAACTGCCACAACAGCGTGGCAGGGAAGTCCTCGCCGACCTCGTTGATGCCGGGGAGCGCGATGTACCCGATCGCGACCACGACGAGGAACGCGGCGACCTGACCGATCACGCGCAGCGTCACCAGTTGCCGGTCGCGCAGAAGCCGTCCGACGTAGACGGCCGCGGCGACGGCGGCCAGCCCGAGTACCACGGACGCGAGCCACAGCCACGTGCGTTGGTTGACGGTGTCCGGGTCGCCGACAGCCGGCGGGTTCGCCGGGTACTTGAAGAACGGCACGGCTTCGATTGCGAGCCAACCGCATCCAGCCACCACGACGGCGAGGAGGGGACCCGCCATCGTGGTGAACCGGCGTGCGTAGTGCACGACGACGGCAAAGATCGCTCCCAGCGCCAGGCCGGCGAGCGTCGTCGCGAGGAACAGGCCGAAGCGCTGACCCGTGCGGCTGACGAGGGCGTCCTCGCCGTGCGAGTGCCCCTCGGGTTCCCCGGCGGCGGTCTCGTCGTGGTCGTGCGGTGCGGTCGCGGTTTCGCCTCCGTGATGGTCCGGTTCGGCCGGGGCGGCAGCCGACTCCTCGATCTCGATCGCCGCCTGCACGCGCGGCTCACCGAGCGTGAACGCGACCACGCCGCCCAGCAGGCCGGCGATCAGGCCGGCCAGCAGTCCGCGGAGAAGAAGGGTCCCGAGGTTTTCGGTGACCGTGGGGAACGTCGTCAGTGACACGGCAGGCCCAGCAGGTGCCGACCGTCATGCATCAGTTCGTGCATGTACATGCCACTGCGGGAGATTGCGCCCTGATCGAAGCCGACCAGGTAGAGCGCGAGCATTGCGAGCAGGACGACTGCCGCTGCGATGAGGGCGACGGTGGCCGAGTCGGCCGACCTGTCGGGTGAATAGGCGATTGCCATCGGTGCCTCCTGGGATTTCGCGTCCCGTTGGATCCATGCGATGGCCGGGGTGTCTGGCTCTCGAGGGCGGGCCCTCGATCACAGTGGCGCGACCGCTCCGGAATGAAGACCGGATTACCGTCGAACCATCGCTTCTGTCGAGCGAACTTTGGCACCCCACCGGTCACGGTGTCAATCGGGTGATCGACACCGTGACCGTTATGTCCGTTATCGGCGCTGTGCTCCCGAATCGGATGTGGTGGATCAGGATTCGGACGCTGCCGCCACGTCGAGGACCACCTCGAACTCGAGCAGCGAGGCCCCGCTCGCGACCGGCTTCGCGCGCTCGCCGGCGTGCGCCTCGCGGGCCGGGCCGCTGGCCCATGCCTGGAACGCCTCGTCGGACTCCCACTGCGTGACGACGAAGTAGCGGTTGTCGCCCTTCACCGGACGCAGCAGCTGGAATCCGAGGAAACCGGGGGAGTTCTCCACCGCGTGGGCGCGAGCGGCGAACCGCTTCTCCAATTCGGGGCCGGCGCCCTCGGGGATCTCGATTGCGTTGATCTTCACGACTGCCATGGACGTGAGGGTACTCCGCACGCCGGTGGGTTACCGTCGGTCCTGTGTTGCACGACGAGGGTGGGACCGGCCGGCCGATACTGCTGCTCCACGGGCTGATGGGCAGCTCGCGGACGTGGGTGCGGCACGTGCCGTGGCTGCGTGAGCTCGGCCACGTCTACACGTTCGACGCGGCCGGCCACGGGCGTCCGATCGACGGCGACCCGACGACGGAACTGTTCGTCGCAGACCTGGCGGCGGCTCTCGACGGGCTCGACGAACCGCTCACGGTAATCGGGCATTCGATGGGCGCGCTGCACGCATGGTGCTTCGCGGCCGCTCACCCCGGGCGGGTTCGTGCGCTGGTGCTCGAGGACATGGCCCCGGACTTCCGTGGACGGACGGCAAACGATTGGGCGGCAATGGTTTCCGCGTGGCCGCAGCCTTTCCCCACCGAGGAGTCCGTGCTCGAGTACTTCGGGGAGGTGGCCGGCCGCTACTTCCTCGACTCGTTCGAGCGCCGCGCCGACGGCTGGTACCTGCACGGCGACGTCGAGACGTTCCGCGACATCTCCGAGGAGTGGGGCACTCGCGACTTCTGGGCGCAGTGGGAGTCCGTCGCCGCGCCCGCACTGCTGATCGAGGGCGAGTTCACGATCACCCCGGAGGGGCAGATGCGCCGCATGCTCGACGGCCACGACGACGCTCGCTACGTGTGGGTGGCCGACGCCGGTCACCTCGTCCACGACGATCAGCCCGAGCGGTACCGCGACGCCGTCGAGGAGTTCCTGAAGACGTTGGACTGAGCGTCAGCCGCCCTCGCCGGCGAGGGCGAACAGTCCGTCCTCGGTCTGCTCGATCAGCCCGTCCACGAGGAGCGAATCGAGTGCGCGGTCGCGCTGCCCGGGGTCGCTGAGCCACACGAGGTCGAGTTGCGCGCGCTCCACCGGGTGGGTGCTGCCCCGCAGCACGTCCATCAGCTTCCCGCGAACCTGCCGATCCGTGCCCGCGAACTTCTGCACCTTGCGCGGTTCGCCGGTGTACGCGGGCCTGCCCGCCTCCACCCACGTGCAGCGCGGCAGCGGGCAGGCATCGCAGTCCGGGGTGCGGGCGGTGCACACCGTGGCGCCCAGTTCCATCAGAGCGGCCGAGAAGCGGGCCGCGCGTTCGCGGGTGCGGGGCAGCAGTGCATCGACGTCGGCCATGTCGCGCTTCGCCGACGGATTGCCCTGGTCGGCCCGGCCGTGCACGGCGCGCGCGACGACTCGTCGAACATTGGTGTCCACCACCGGAACTCGCTGACCGTACGCGAAGCATGCGACCGCGCGGGCGGTGTAGTCGCCGATCCCCGGTAGGCCCAGCAGGACATCGACGTCGGCAGGGACGGCATCACCGTGTTCGGCGGCGAGGACGCCCGCGCACTCGTGGAGGCGAAGCGCCCGCCGCGGGTAGCCGAGCTTGCCCCACGCGCGCAGGACGTCGGCCTGGCTCGACGCCGCCATCAGCGACGGCACCGGCCACCGGCGCACCCATTCCTCCCAGATCGGCGCGACGCGTACGACGGGCGTCTGCTGCAGCATGATCTCGCTCATCAGGATCTGCCAGGCCGTCACGCCGTCGCGACGCCACGGCAGATCCCGGGCCTGGTCGTCGTACCAGCGCAGCAGTGCCGAACTGTCCACCGCCATCGAAACTCTCATCCTCATTTCGTGCACCGTCGGGCACTGTTCTCACGGGTGCGGCCGGTCCAATCGAGACGGTGAGCGCCCGGAGGTGCACAATTGCCGCATGCCCAACTCCAACCCGATCTCCGCTTGGAAGGCCCTCAAGCAGGGTAACGAGCGTTTCGTCAGCGGCACCCCGATGCACCCGAGTCAGGGTATCGCCGACCGCGCGAAGCTGGTCGATGCCCAGCACCCGACTGCCGTGCTCTTCGGGTGCGGCGACTCGCGTGTCGCTGCCGAAATCATCTTCGACCAGGGGCTCGGCGACATGTTCGTCGTCCGCACCGCCGGGCACGTGATCGACAGTGCGGTCCTCGGCTCCATCGAGTACGCCGTCGAGGTCCTCAACGTGCCCCTCATCGTCGTGTTCGGTCACGACAGCTGCGGAGCCGTCAAGGCCACACTCGACGCACTCGACAAGGGTCGGATCCCCAACGGCTTCATCCGGGACGTCGTCGAACGCGTGGCGCCGTCGATCCTCATGGGTCGGCAGGAGGGTCTGACCACCGTAGACGAACTCGAGGGGCGGCACGTGGTGGAGACCGGGACGCTGTTGATGCAGCGTTCGCGCATCATCGCCGAGCATGTCGAGAACGGCTCGTGCGCCATCGTGGGTGTCACCTACAAGCTCGCGGAGGGCGATATCAAGCTCCAGGGCTCGGTCGGTGACATCGGCGAATCGGTGGACTGAGGTCGAGGGGAACATGTCCCACCGGCCAGGTCGGCGGTGTTCGCAGACGCGACACGCCGGGACCGAAGAAGCGAGGGCAGGTCACATGGAATTACGGTTGAGTCGTGCTTGAACCGAACGGACCGTTGCCCCCTGAGATCTACTGGCGTCGGCGGGCGCTCGCCATCGGTGGTGTCGTCGTGGTCGTCGCTCTGCTGGTGTGGATCATCGCGTCTGTCCGTGGCGGCGGCGACGACCCCGAATCGGCGGCCGCGGCGGCCACCTCGGAGCTCACCGAGCCGACCACCACCGCGGCGGACGAGCCGTCGGACGACTCGGGATCCGCGACGTCCGACGCGGCGGGCACGAGCGTGTCGGGAACCAGTGCGGCCTCCTCGGGTGCCGGCCCCGAGACCGCCCCGTGTGCCGACCAGTCGCTGGCGTTGAAGGTGTCGCCCGACCGTCCCCAGTACAAGGCGGGTGAAGAGCCCAGCTTCTCGATCGCGATCACGAACATCGGCACCAGCAAGTGCGAGCGGGACCTGGGCTCGGGACTTCAGCAGGCGCTCGTGTACTCGCTCAACGGCAGCAACCGGTTGTGGTCCAACGTCGACTGCTACCCCGACGCCGATCCGGCGATGCAGGTCCTCGAGCCGGGCGGGCAGGCGCGATTCACCGTCAAATGGTCGGGGACCACGTCGGAGCCGGGATGCAAGGCCCCGCGCACCCAGGTCGCGCCGGGCGCCTACACGGTGGTGGCACAGCTCGGGGAGCTGCGTAGCTCCCCCGAGCCGTTCAACTTCTCCTGACGCGGGGACTGCTAGTCGTACGGTCCGCTGATCGAGGCCTCCGCGAGCCGTGAGAGGCCCTCGCGGATGTGCCGGGCCCACAGGCCGCCGATGCCGTCGACCGACTGCAGGTCCGCAGCCGTGGCCGCGAGCAGCCCCTGCAGGGTCCCGAACGAGCTCACCAGCCGGTGGATCTGCAGGAACTGCAGCCGGGGCACGCGGGTGAGCACCCGATAGCCGCGTGGGCTCATCGGTGCGTCGAGTGCCTCGATGGTGCCCGGGTAGCCGAAGGCGCGGGCCAGGGTGGTCAGGTCGAGCAGGTCCACGTCGGTGAGCTTGTCGAGCGCGGACAGAGTGCTCTCCACCGCGGTGGTCGAGGCGGGCTCGGATCCGGCGAGGTAGTCGCGCACCATCAGCTGACGGACGGCGTCGTTGTCACCGACCAGTTCCTCGAGCTGCAGCGCGAGCTGTCGGCCGTCGGTGCCCAGCTCGAGCACGTCCTGCTCGATCTCGACGGACACCCGGCGCACCATCTCGAGTCGCTGCACGACGGTCAGCGCGTCACGTAGCGTCACGAAGTCCTCGATCTCGACGACCGACAGCTGACGGGTGACCCCGTCGAGCCGCGCCTTGTACCGCTCGAGTGTCGCGACGGCCTGGTTCGCGCGGGACAGGATCGTCGACGACGCATTGATGACGTGTCGGATTCCGCCGACGTACACGCTGACGATGCTCATCGACTGACTCACCGACACGACCGGGTAGCCGGTCTCGATCGCGGTGCGCTCGGCCGCGCGGTGACGCGTCCCGGACTCGACGGTGGGGATCTTGTGGTTCGGCACCAATTGCACGTTGGCGCGGACGATGCGGGTGCCGTCGGTGGACAGGACGACAGCACCGTCCATCTTCGACAACTCGCGCAGTCGGGTGGGTGCGAACTCGACGTCGAGCTCGAATCCGCCGTCGCACAGGTCCTCGACCTGGTCGTCGTAACCGAGAACGATCAGGGCGCCGGTGCGGCCACGGAGGATGCGCTCGAGCCCGTCGCGCAGAGCGGTTCCGGGGGCCAAGCGCGCGATCGTCTCGCGGAGCACCGCCGACGGCGTGGCATCGTTCATCGCGAAATCCCCCCTCGTGCGGTCGGCGCTTTCCGGTCGGCGCCTCGGAATCCGACGGAATCCCGAGTGCGTTCGACGTCACATCTGGCCTAGCCGCATTCCGGCCGCGGTCGGGCCGTCTCTACATTACCTAGTTGTGAGCAGTACTTGGACCTTGCCCGATGACCTCGTCCTCCCCGAGGTGCCGGAATTCTTCCCGGCACCGGGACAGCCGCTTCCCCAGCACTGGTCCAAATGCTTCGGCTGCGGTGACGACCAGCCCGCCGGAATGGCGATGACGTTCCTCGCGGGCGAGGATCTGTCCGTGACCGGCCGACTCGAGGTTGCCAAGCGGTACCAGGGTGGTCCGGGTGTGATCCACGGCGGCATCCTTTCGACTGCGTTCGACGAGGTGCAGGGCATGGCGTGCATGGTCCTCGGCGGACCTGTCGTGACCGCCCATCTCGAGATCGACTTCGCGCGGCCGATCCCGCTGGGTTCGGTGCTCGAGTTCCGTGCCCGCATCGAGGGCACGGTCCGCCGCAAGGCGTACACGACCGCGGAGGCGTTCATCGTGGAGGGCCCGGGGGTCGACCCGGAAACCCCCGTCGCGACCTCGCGTGGGCTGTTCCTGACGGTCAACCCCGAGCACTTCGCGCCGACGGCGGCCTTCGTCGACGGCGAACCGACGTCGCCGTTCGGCACGTCGGCCGTCTGACCCTCACCGAAGATTCAAGGCCCGCAGGGCATCTCCGACGTTCCCCACCTCGACGGGGCGGATGCCCTTGGGGAGTTCGCCGGAGTCGAGCGGGACCACCGCCCGGGTGAATCCCAGCCGGGCGGCCTCGGCGACGCGGCGACCCACGCCCGACACGCGTCGGACCTCACCGGCCAGGCCGACCTCGCCGAGCACCACGGTGCCGGCGGGGATCGACCGATCCTTGCCGGCCGACGCGACCGCGACCGCGAGCGCCAGATCGCACGACGGGTCGGTCATCCGCATGCCGCCGACGGTCGCGGCGTAGACCTCGCGGTCGGACAGTTTGATGCCGTGGCGGCGTTCCAGGACCGCCAGCACCATCGACACGCGTGCCGAGTCGAGTCCGCTCACGGCGCGGCGTGGCGATGGGTTGTTGGTGGGCGCGACCAGCGCCTGCACCTCGCCGAGCAGTGGACGCTTGCCGTCCATCGTGACCGTGACCGCGGTGCCCGGCACCTCCTCGGACCGGTGGTGCAGGAACAACCCGGACGGGTCGCTAACGCCGACGATGCCGTCCTCGCGCAGTTCGAAGCAGCCCACCTCGTCGGCCGCGCCGAACCGGTTCTTGATGCCGCGGATCATCCGCAGCGTCGAGTGCTTGTCGCCCTCGAAGTGCAGGACGACGTCCACCAGGTGTTCAAGCGATCGGGGGCCCGCCACCGCGCCGTCCTTGGTGACATGGCCGATCAGCAGCACCGGCACCCCGCTGGCCTTCGCGAGCGACGTGAGCGCACTGGTGATGGCACGCACCTGTGTGACACCGCCGACGACACCGTCGACGTCCGCTGCGAGCATCGTCTGCACCGAGTCGACGATCAGCAGCGTGGGGCGGACCTGCTCGACGTGTCCGAGCACCGTCGCGAGATCCGATTCGGCGGCCAGATACACCCGCTCGTGCACCGATCCGGTGCGGTCTGCGCGCAACCGGACCTGGCCGGCCGATTCCTCGCCCGTGACGTACAGCGCGCGGTCGTCGGGTCCGCGGCACGCCCATCGGTGCACGACCTCGAGCAGCAGCGTCGACTTGCCGACGCCGGGTTCACCGGCCAGCAGCACCACCGAGCCGGGGACGACGCCACCGCCCAGCACACGATCGAGTTCGTCGACGCCCGTCGGCTTGGCGCGAGTGGTGGTGCCGTCGATCTGGGTGATGGGGGACGCGGGCGTGGTCGGCAGCAGCGCGGCGGCGCCGGCGCGGGCCAGTGACGCGCCCGGACGGGACGCGACCGCTGCGAGGACGGGAGCCTCGTCCATCGAGCCCCACGTGCCGCACTCCGGGCAACGACCGACCCACTTGGCCACTGTGTGCTGACACGACGAACACCGGAAGCTCGATTTAGCTTTTGCCACGCGCGCAGCCTAGTGACCCCGACCGACAGAGCAGCCCGAGCGACGGTGTCGCCCGGGCTGCTCCGGAAGTCCTGCGGGTCCGACGATCAGTGACCCTCGGCCACGTCGGGGGACTTGTCCGACTCGTGACGCTCGGTCACCGGGCCGGCGTCGACCGGCACCTGTACGACGATGTCGCCGGCGTTCTCGAAGGTGAACGTGACCGGGAAGGTCAGGCCGGGGCGGACGCCCTCGCGGATGTCCTCGATCGTGACGTCGATCAGGCTGACGTGCTCGGGGGCCTGCTCGGGCACCGAGACGTCGGGGTTGCCGGCGCCGAGCGCGGCCTGCGGCTTGATGTCACGGCCGCCTTCCTCGGCGTCGATGACGACGGAGCCGGCGAAGTCGGTCTTGATGCCGGTCAGGCGGTCGGTCTCGTGCTCGCTGAGGTTGACCGCGGTGAACGCGAGCTGCGCGGTGCCGCCCGGTTCGATGCTGAACTCCTCGGAGTTCGGGTACACGACGTGCACGTTGCGCAGTGCGATGTCGCCGCTGTTCGCCTGGTTGCCGTTCACCGCAGCAACCTGGGTGGCGGTCTGCGAGATCTGACCTGCGCCGCACGCGGAGAGCACGAGGGTCGCGCCGGCAGCGAGAGCGACAGCGGCCATGACTCGGCGAGTCGGCGACGCATTGAGAGCAGTCACGGGTTGTCCTCCATGGGTCAGGTTCACAATCCACTAGGCAGAGTAGTAGTCGACCCGGACGGGCCGTCCGCTGGGTACTCGTTACGAGCTCGTGTCGGACGGACAACGGTTGTCCGCGTGCAGGTTCGGTGGCGTCCCGGGGGCCCCTCGGCGGGCCGCCGACGCGGCCCGAAATGCACGGTTGGTGCGGCCTGTCAAGCCCTAAGATCAGGTAAGGATGCCCCTGACCTGCGCCGTTGATGGGACGATCGATTGGTCACGTGTTAAACTCGAAAGATCGAAAGGGGCACGGGACAGATGATTTTTAAGGTCGGAGACACCGTCGTATACCCCCATCACGGAGCGGCGCTGATCGAGGCAATCGAAACCCGCACCATCAAGGGTGAACAGAAGGAATACCTCGTTCTGAAGGTCGCGCAGGGCGATCTCACCGTCCGCGTTCCCGCGGAGAACGCCGAGTACGTCGGCGTGCGTGACGTGGTCGGCCAGGAGGGTCTCGACAAGGTGTTCCAGGTGCTTCGTGCGCCGCACACCGAGGAGCCGACGAACTGGTCTCGCCGGTACAAGGCGAACCTCGAGAAGCTTGCTTCGGGTGATGTGAACAAGGTCGCAGAGGTCGTTCGTGACCTGTGGCGGCGTGAGCAGGACCGCGGCCTGTCCGCGGGTGAGAAGCGGATGCTGGCCAAGGCGCGGCAGATCCTCGTGGGTGAGCTCGCTCTGGCGGAAGGCACCGACGACGCCAAGGCCGAGATCATTCTCGACGAGGTCCTCGCCGCCGCGTCCTGACCGTGGGTGAGAACCGTGGGCCGGTCGTAGCGCTGGTCCCTGCAGCCGGACGTGGCGTCCGGCTGGGCGAGTCCGTCCCGAAGGCGTTCGTCGAGTTGGGTGGGCGCAGCATGCTGCGCCGAGCCGTCGACGGGCTCGTCGAGTCGGGCGTCGTGGACACGGTCGTCGTGATCGTGCCCGAGGAACTCGTGGACGAGGCGCGGGCGGACCTGCCCGGCGACGTCGTGGTGGTTGTCGGGGGCGAGGAGCGGGCCGATTCGGTCCGAGCCGGACTCGCGGCAGCCACCGGTGCCGAGTTGGTGCTGGTGCACGACGCGGCGCGGGCGCTGACGCCACCGTCACTGATCGCGCGAGTGGTCGCCGAACTGCAAGCAGGGCGCACCGCGGTGATTCCGGTGCTGCCCGTCAGCGACACCATCAAGACGGTCGACGTGCTCGGTGCCGTCACCGGCACACCGCCGCGCTCGGAGTTGCGCGCCGTCCAGACGCCTCAGGGTTTCGAGGCGTCGCTGCTGCGTCGCGCCTATTTGGACGTCAACGGCGACGCGACGGACGACGCCGGCCTGGTCGAGCGCCTGGGCGAGCGGGTGCGCACCATCGTCGGTGAGCCCGAAGCATTCAAGATCACCACGCCGTGGGATCTCGCTCTGGCCCGAGTTCTGCTGGGGCAGGCGGGATCGACAGAGGCCCGGTGACTCCGGGCACGTCAGAGTCGTTTCGAACACAGGGAGTCCTACGCGTGCGAGTCGGAATCGGCACCGATGTCCATCCGATCGAGCCCGGCCGTCCGTGCTGGATGGCAGGACTGTTGTTCGAGGACGCCGACGGCTGCGCGGGGCACTCCGACGGTGACGTTGCGTCGCACGCGCTGTGCGACGCACTGTTGTCGGCGGCGGGACTGGGCGATCTCGGTTCGGTGTTCGGTACCGGCCGTCCGGAGTGGGACGGCGTCAGTGGTGTGCGGATGCTCACGGAGGTCCGGAGCCTGCTGTCCGACGCCGGTTACGTCGTCGGGAATGCGTCGGTGCAGGTCATCGGTAATCGGCCCAAGATCGGTCCGCGTCGTGAGGAGGCCCAGCGCGTCCTCGGGGGTGTGCTCGGCGCACCGGTATCGGTGTCGGCGACGACCACCGACGGACTGGGCCTCACCGGTCGCGGAGAGGGCATCGCTGCCGTCGCGACCGCGCTGATCATCCCCGCTGATCGCGACCGGTAGAATCGCACGTCGTGACCTTGCGCCTATACGACACCGTGACACGGGCTCCGCGTGACTTCGTTCCGCTGACCCCCGGACATGCCTCGGTGTACCTGTGTGGGGCCACCGTTCAGGGTGCCCCCCACATCGGGCATGTGCGCAGCGGCGTTGCCTTCGACGTGCTGCGCCGCTGGCTGCTCGCGCACGACTACGACGTCGCGTTCGTGCGGAATGTCACCGACATCGACGACAAGATCCTGAACAAGGCTGCCGAGGCGGGTCGCCCGTGGTGGGAGTGGGCCGCGACGTACGAGCGGTCGTTCGACTGGGCGTACCAGCAGCTCGGCGTGCTGCCGCCGTCCGTGGAGCCGCGGGCGACCGGGCACGTGACGCAGATGGTCGACATGATGCAGCGGCTCATCGACAACGGTCACGCGTACGCGGCCGCCGGCGACGTCTACTTCGACGTGGTCAGTTACCCCGACTACGGCAAGCTGTCGGGGCACAAGCTCGACGACGTCCACCAGGGCGAGAGCGTGGCCGAGGGCAAGCGCGATCCGCGGGACTTCACGCTGTGGAAGGCTGCGAAGCCGGGCGAGCCGTCGTGGCCGACGCCGTGGGGCCCCGGACGTCCGGGCTGGCACCTCGAATGCTCCGCGATGGCCGAGTTCTATCTCGGTGAGGCCTTCGACATCCATTGCGGTGGAATGGATCTGGTGTTCCCGCACCACGAGAACGAGATTGCCCAGGCCAAGTGTGCGGGCGACGACTTCGCCCAGTACTGGCTGCACAACGGCTGGGTCACCATGGGTGGCGAGAAGATGTCGAAGTCGCTCGGCAACGTGCTGTCGGTGCCGAATGTGCTCAAGCACGTTCGCCCGCAGGAACTGCGGTACTACCTCGGCAGCGCCCACTACCGGTCGATGCTCGAGTACTCGGAGACGGCGCTGCACGAGGGTGCGGCGGCCTACCGTCGCTGCGAGTCGTTCGTGACGCGTGTCGTGGAGCGGGCCGGTGAGGTGCCGGTGGGCAAGTGGACGGCGGAGTTCGCGGCTGCCCTCGACGACGACCTGGGTGTGCCGTCGGCCCTCGCCGAGATCCACGGCCGGGTACGTGAAGGCAATATCGCGCTCGAGTCCGGTGATCTCGCCGGTGCTCGTGCGCTGGCATCGCAGGTACGCGCGATGCTCGGCATCCTCGGTGTCGATCCGCTGGATCCGCAGTGGGCGTCCGCGACGGACAGTTCGACGGCGCTCGACGCCCTCGACGTCCTGGTGCGGTCCGAGTTGGACCGGCGCCAGCAGGCCCGGGCCGACAAGAACTGGGCGGTGGCCGACGAGGTCCGGGACCGGCTGGCCGAGGCCGGCATCGAGGTCACGGACACCGCGAACGGGGCCGAATGGTCCCTCAAGCAAGCTTCCAACGAATCGGGACAGTGATGGCTGGTAATTCGAGCAGGCGCGGCGCGGTCCGCAAGGACGGCACCAAGAAGGGGCAGGTCAGCGGATCGGGCGGCAAGCACCGCCGGGGTCTCGCCGGCCGCGGTGCGACGCCCCCGGCCGAGGAGCGCACCAAGCATCCCGCCGCCAAGCGGGCCCGGGCCGCGGCCAAGGCCGCGGAACAGCGCGCGACCGGTGGTGGTCGTCCTGGTGGTGGCGGACGTCCCGGCGGTCGTGGGCCGATCACCCGCAAGACCGAGGACGGTCCGGAGATGGTGCTCGGGCGCAACCCCGTCGTCGAGTGCCTGCGCGCGGGTGTCCCCGCGACGGCGCTGTACGTCGCGGTCGGCGCCGAGAGCGACGACCGCCTCAAGGAATCCGTGCAGCGCGCGGCCGACATGGGGATCTCGATCCTCGAGGTTCCGCGCACCGACCTGGACCGGATGAGCGCCAACGGCCTGCACCAGGGCATCGGCCTGCAGGTACCGCCGTACAAGTACGCGCACCCGGACGATCTGCTGGCGTCGGCCCGCACCAACCAGGAGCCCGCGTTGCTCGTGGCCCTGGACAACATCACCGATCCGCGCAACCTCGGAGCCGTCGTGCGCTCGGTCGCCGCGTTCGGCGGTCACGGTGTGGTCATCCCGCAGCGGCGCAGTGCGAGCGTTTCCGCTGTCGCATGGCGCACCAGCGCCGGCGCCGCGGCGCGTCTGCCCGTCGCGCGGGCCACGAATCTTACTCGCACACTGAAGGATTGGCAGTCCAAGGGTGTCCAGGTCGTCGGCCTCGACGCCGGTGGCGACACCACCCTCGACACGTACGACGGCACCGGTCCGGTCGTCATCGTGGTCGGTTCGGAGGGCAAGGGACTGTCGCGGCTCGTGCGCGAGACGTGCGACGCGGTCCTCAGCATCCCGATGGCCGGTCCGGTGGAGTCGCTCAACGCGTCGGTCGCCGCGGGCGTCGTGCTGTCCGAGATCGCGCGTCAGCGTCGTAGCTGACGGAACTTGATCCGACATCCCGGTCGTAGCTGAGCTGCGGCCGGGATGTCGTCTTCCACGACCACGGCGATCACCGGGTACCCGCCGGTGACCGGATGGTCGGCGAGGAACAGCACCGGCATACCGTTCGGCGGCACCTGTAGCGCGCCGGTCACCATGCCCTCGCTCGGCAGTTCGCCGTGGCGGGCGCGGTGCAGAGGCCCCGGTCCGTCGAGGCGTGCGCCCACCCGGTCGGTGTCGCTGCTGACCGTCCACGTCCGGCGCACCAGCGCGGCCAGGGAGTCCGGGGTGAACCAGTCGTCGCGAGGTCCCGTCCGGACACGCAGTTCGACGGGCTCGGTGGGCGACGGGGGCGGCGGGATCAGGTCCTCGATAGGCAGTTCACCATGGAGATTTCCGACCGGCAGACGATCGCCGTCGCCGATCGGATCGGGGCCGATACCGGACAGGGTGTCGGTGGCGCGGCTGCCCAGCACGGGTGGGACGTCGATGCCGCCGCGCACCGCGAGGTAGGTGCGCAGTCCCGTGGGGGCGAACCCCAGGGCCACCTCGTCGCCGTCGCGCACGTGCAGCGTGGAGTAGTGCGGGCGGGGCTTCCCGTTCACCGTGAGTGGTGCCGGCGCGCCGGTGACGGCGAGGGTGGTCGGCCCGATCGCCCGCACGTGGAGACCGCCGAGTGTCACCTCGAGTGTCGCGGCACGGGGATCGTTGCCGACGAGGCGGTTCGCGCCGTCGTGCGCGACGATGTCGGCGGCACCCGAGATGCCGACGCCGAGACTCGCGTACCCGGGCCGTCCCCGGTCCTGGACGGTGGTGCGTGCGCCGGCGCGTAGGACTTCGAGCGATGCCATGGGTCGATTGTCGTCGATCTCGGCGGACGGCTGCTGCGCTTACTACGATCGATCGATGCTGACAGCTGCGCTGTACGGTCTGGGAACGGCTCTACCTCTGCTCTTCGGCGCCTGGGTGGGCCTGCGCTACAGCCTGCCGCGACCACTGCTGGCCGCGCTCATGGCGTTCGGTGCCGGCACGATGGTGGCGGCGGTGTCGTCGGAACTCTTCGCGCCGGCGTTCGCGATCGAGGGCGTGTGGGTCGCCGGGTCGGCGCTGCTCGCAGGGGCGCTCGTGTACGTGGTGGCCGACCATCTCATCGAGAACAAGCTCGGCCCGGCGGCGCTCGGGTGGGCACTGATGCTCGGCGCCCTGCTCGACGGCATCCCCGAGAACACCGCGCTGGGTGTCTCGTTGATGGAGGGCGGGGGAGTGGTGCTGTTGGTCGCGGTCGCGGTCGGCAACGTCCCCGAGGCCGTCGCGGGCGCCGCGTCGATGCGGGCGCAACCCGGGTTCGACGCGCGGCGGGCGTTCGGGGTGTGGGCGATCACCGCCGCCGTCCTGGTGCTCGTCGTCATCGCCGCCAATGCCGTCTCCGACACCATCCCGGACAGCCGCGTTGCCGTCATCCAGGCCTTCGCGGGCGGTGCAACCATTGCGGTCCTTGCGGATTCACTGATGCCGGAGGCGTACCGCGAGGGCGGGTGGTGGGTGGGGATCTCCACCGCACTCGGATTCCTCGTGGCGTTCGCGCTGGGCGCCTAGGAGCACGAACACCACGAGCCGCGCGGTCGGTGCCCGAGGTGGTCGAACGACGGAAGCCGGAGGCAACGCCTCCGGCTTCCGTCGTTGTCGGCTCAGCCCGTGAAACCGATGTACTTCGTGTCGAGGTACTCGTCGATGCCCTCGATGCCTCCCTCGCTGCCCAGCCCGGACTGCTTGACGCCGCCGAACGGTGCCGCGACATCGGAGACGACACCGCGATTGACCCCCACCATGCCGGTCTCGAGCGCATCGGCCACCCGCAGCGCGCGATCCAGGTTCTGCGTGAAGATGTATGCGGCGAGGCCGTATTCGGTGTCGTTGGCCGCGGCGATCGCCTGCTCCTCGGTCTCGAATCCGGTGATCGCGGCGACCGGTCCGAAGATCTCGTCGCGGACGATGCGCGCGTCGGCGGGAACCTGGTCGAGCACTGTCGGCTGGTAGAAGAAGCCGGGGCCGTCGACGGCCCGGCCTCCGGTACGCACGCGTGCACCGGCCGCGACCGCCTCGTCGACGAGGGCTGCCACGCTCGCGCGCTGCTTGGCGCTGACGAGCGGGCCGACGTCGACACCCGTTTCGTGTCCGGGCCCGACCTTCAGCGCTGCGATCCGCTCGGTGAGCTTGGCCGTGAACTCCTCGCGCACGCTGTCGGCCACCATGATTCGGTTCGCGGCCGTGCACGCCTCGCCGCCGTTGCGCATCTTGGCCGCCATGGCGCCGTCGAGCGCTGCGTCCAGATCCGCGTCGTCGAACACGATGAACGGTGCGTTCCCGCCCAGTTCCATCGACGTGCGCAGGACGTTGCGTGCCGACTGCTCGATGAGCACGCGACCGACCGGCGTGGACCCGGTGAAGGTGACCTTGCGCAGGCGCGGATCGGCGAGCAGCACGCCGGACACCGCGGCGGCGTCGGACGTCGGAAGCACCGAGACCACGCCGGCCGGAAGGCCGGCCTCGTCGAGGATCTGTGCGAACGCCAGCATCGTCAGCGGCGTCTCTGCCGCGGGCTTGACGATCATCGTGCAGCCCGCGGCGAGGGCGGGGCCGATCTTGCGGGTTCCCATGGCGAGCGGGAAGTTCCACGGGGTGATCGCCAGGCACGGTCCCACCGGGACCTTGTTCACGAGGATGCGGCCGGCGCCGCCGGGCGACCGCGTCGAGCGGCCCTGGACGCGAACCGCCTCCTCGCTGAACCAGCGCAGGAACTCCGCGCCGTACGCGACCTCGCTGCGGCTCTCCGGCAATGCCTTGCCCATCTCGGCCGTCATCAGCAGCGCCAGTTCCTCGGTCCGCTCGACGACGAGCTCCCAGGCCCGGCGCAGGATCACCGATCGCTCGCGCGGGGACGTGGCCGCCCACTGCGCCTGGACGCGGCACGCCGCGTCGAGTGCGCGCAGGGCGTCGTCCGGGCCGGCATCGGCAACCGTGGTCAGCGCGTCACCGGTCGCCGGATCGACCACCGGGAACATGCCGCCGCAGACGGGCGCGGTCGACTCGCCGTCGATCCACAGACCGGTCGGGACGCGGGAGACGAGGGTGGAGACATCAATCATCGTTCTGCTTCCAGTAGGTTCCGGATGTAGTGCGTCAACGACTTTCGTCGGTCAGGCCGAGGCGCGGACGGCGCCCTCGATCACGTCGAGAGCATCGTCGAGGAGCTCGTCGCCGATGACGAGTGGCGGCAGCAGGCGCACCACGTTGCCGTAGGTGCCGCAGGTCAGCAGGATGACGCCCTGCTCGAGCGCGTGCGCGACGACCTTGCGTGTCAGCTCGGCGTCCGGCTCGGTGGTGCCGGGCACCACGAACTCCATCGCCAGCATGGCGCCGCGGCCGCGGACGTCGCCGATCGCGGGGACCTCCTCGGCCAGGCTCCGCAGGCGGGTCGTCACGACCTCCTCGATGTGGCGTGCCCGCGCGGGCAGGTCGAGCTCCCGCATCGTGTCGATCGCCGCGATCGCCGCTGCACACGCGATCGGGTTGCCGCCGTAGGTGCCACCGAGGCCGCCGGCGTGCACCTTGTCGAGCAGGTCGGCGCGTCCGGTGATCGCCGACAGCGGGAGCCCGCCGGCGATGCCCTTGGCCATGGTGATGATGTCCGGCGCGACCTCTTCGTGGTCGCACGCGAACCACGAGCCCGTGCGAGCGAACCCGGTCTGGACCTCGTCGGCGATGAACACGACGCCGTTGGCGCGCGCCCACTCGGCCAGCGTCGGCAGGAATCCCTCTGCGGGAACGATGAAGCCACCCTCGCCCTGGATCGGTTCGATGATGATCGCGGCGAGCGAGTCGGCGCCGATCTGCTTCTCGATCTGGGTGATTGCGCGCTGGGCCGCCTCCGGGCCCGTCAGTTCGCGCTCGTCGCGGAACGGGTACGACATCGGCATCCGGTACACCTCGGGGGCGAACGGACCGAAGTGGGCCTTGTACGGCATCGACTTTGCGGTCAGTGCCATCGTCAGGTTGGTGCGACCGTGGTAGGCGTGGTCGAACGCGACGACGGCGGTGCGCCCGGTGGCCAGACGTGCGACCTTGATCGCGTTCTCCACGGCCTCGGCGCCGGAGTTGAACAGCACGGTGCGCTTCTCGTGGTCGCCGGGCGTGAGCGCGGCGAGTTCCTCGGCGACCTGCACGTATCCCTCGTAGGGCGTGACCATGAAGCACGTGTGGGTGAAGCGTCCGGCCTGGTCGCGCACCGCGTCGACGACGGCGGGGTTCGAGGCGCCCACGTTGGTGACCGCGATGCCCGAGCCCAGGTCGACGAGCGAGTTTCCGTCGACGTCGACGATCACACCGCCGTCGGCGTCGGCGGTGTAGACCGGGACGCTGGACCCGACTCCGGCGGCGACGCTGGCGCGGCGGCGCTCGGTGAGGGCTCGGGAGTTCGGGCCGGGCAGTTCGGTGACCAGGTTGCGCTTCTGCGGAAGGCGGTAGGTGATGCCGTCGATGGTGTTCATATCGTGGAGGACCCCTGTCGTGAAGATCTGAGTGGTCTTATTGTGGGTCGCCGTGGCGCCCCGAACACCTGCCAGAATGGAGTGGGGGGCTGCATGCGATTCGCCATTTCGGACCACAATCGGGCCGGGTCAGGAGTTGAGATGGGTGTGACCGTCCGGTGGGTGCTGGCGCAGCCGGAGTTGGCCCTGCGTCTGCGCGGTGGTGCATCGGGGCTTGACCGCGACATCGAGTTCGCCATCACGACCGAGCTGTCGGATCCGTCGCCGTGGCTCTCGGGTGGCGAACTGCTGCTGACCACGGGTCTCGGGACCCCGTCCGGTGCGGACGGGTACCGGGACTACCTGCGCCGACTGTTCGACGCGGGTGTCGCGGCGGTCGGCTTCGGCGTGGGCCTGACCCACGCCGCGATTCCCGCCGCGCTGGTCGCGGCCGCCGACGAGACCGGACTACCACTGCTGGAGGTGCCGCTGCCGACCCCGTTCGCCGCGGTCACGAAGCGGGTCATGGATTCCCTGGCGGAGCAGCGGTACGACGCGCTGCTGCGCGCGTCCCGTGCCCAGCCACGGATGACGAGGGCCGTGGTCCACGGCGGCGCCCGCGCGATCGTGCGTGAGCTGGCAGTGGCCACCGATGCGAAGGCACTGCTGTTCGACCGCCGCGGCAGGCTCCTCGAATGCCATCCCGCGGGTGTGGACGTCGCCACCGTCACCGAGGTGTCCGATCTGATCGACTCGGTGTCCGAGGCGGCGTCGAGCTTTGTCGCCCAGGCACATTCGGGCCAGTCCATGACCGTTCAGCGGATCGGGTTGGGAGGCAGTCTCCACGGCTGCCTCGCGGTGGTGAGCCCCAAGCCGCTCGGATCCGTCGACCAGGTCCTGCTGGGCCACGCCAATTCGTTGCTGGCACTCGACTTCGAGAAGCCGGTGCGGTTGCGGGCCGCGCAGAACAAGCTCAACAGCCAGATCCTCGGCCTGCTGCTCTCGGACGACATCGACCTCGAGCCCGCCCGTGAACAACTCGCGCCCGCCGCGGACGATCGCGGCGCCGTCCGAGCGCTGGCCGGGGCCTGCCCGTCGCGGGAGGACGTGGATGCGGTCGTGTCCTCGATCGAGTCGGCGATGAACGAGGCGGGCCGGCCGCTCTTCCTGCGGCGGACCGAGGAGAAGGTGGTGGTGCTGCTCCGCGGAACCGACGACGTCGCGTTCGCGCGGACACTGTTCGCCCGTGCAGGAGAGTCTGTCCGACGGTCCGCCCGCGTCGGGCTGAGCGGGCCCCTGCCGGTGGGGCGCTTCGCGGAGGCGATCGACCAGGCACAGTTGGCGGCGTCGGCGTCCGGAGCGGGCGCGGCACCGCTCGAGTTCTCGGCACTGACCGGCAGTGCGCTGTTGACGTTCGACTCGACCCGTCAGGTGCTGCGCTCGGTCGCCGCGACGATGATCACGCCCCTGGCCGACCACGATCGTGACCACGGAACCGATCTGGTCGCCTCGCTGCGAGCGTTCCTCGAGGCGAACGGGCACTGGGAGTCGGCGGCGAATGTGCTCGGCGTGCACCGTCACACCCTGCGGAGCCGGATCGCGAAGATCGAATCGCTGCTGGACTGTCGGCTCGACGTCGCCCGGGTGCGAGCGGAACTGCTCCTGGCGATCATCGCGTCCCAGGCGTAGCGCCCGGAACGTGCGTTCCGGGCGCCACACCTGTCGTGGACTACCGTGCGACCGCGGTGAGCACGGTCGCGAGTTCCGCGCTGATCGTGCAGGCCCGCGCGAGGTCGATGTCGCCGTCGGCCTGGGCCTCGACGACGATCCGGTGCAGCCTGGCGACCACCGGCTCGTGGCGTGCCCGCCACAGTGCCGTCCGGTCGCCGCGCGATTCGTCGCCGCTTTCGCCCGTCACTACACAGCCGGCCAGTGCGTGCAGCCGTCCGGAGATCTCGTCCCGCAGAGCCGCCGTCGCGAGCGTGTCCCAGTACGACCTCCGGGGCCAGTGCTCCAGGCGATCGACGACACGGAAGATGCCCAGGTCGGCTCCCAGCGTCAGGTAGGCGTCGGCCACCCGGTCGATCGGAACCCCCAGTGCGAGAGCGCTCTCCGCGAACGGGAGCGCCTCGGCGAGGAGCGGCAGCGAGGTGCCCTCGATCGTGCCGTCGACGAGGTTCGCGGGCGCCGACCGCTCGAGCAGTCGGCGGACGGTCCCGCCGTACCGGCGCACCTCCGACTGCGGGTCGAGCGGCACGGGCCGATTGCGCAGCAGCCACGAACAGGCACGCTCGATGAGCGCCTGCACCGCGTGCAGCGGACCCCACGAGTCGCGGTCGGCGGGGTCGACGACGGACGTGGCCCGATTCCACATCGCGTCCACGTCGAAGAGCTCCGCCACCACCGCGTACGCCAGCGCGACCTGGGGTGTGCTCACGCCGAGTCGCTCCTCGAGCCGGTAGATCAGACCGGGGCCGACGTGATTGATCAGTTGATCCGCGATCTGCGTGGCGATGATCTCCCGGCGCAACCGGTGCTCGCGGATGCGGTCGGGGATGCGGTCGCGGAACGACGGCGGGAAGTAGTCGACGAGCAGGTGGGCGAAGATCGGTTCGTCCGGAACCTCGGACGCGAGCAGGTCGTCGCGCACGGTGTTCTTCGAATGTGCCAGCAGCGTGGCGATTTCGGGTCGGGTCAGGCCGAGGCCGGCCTCGGTGCGCAACCGCAGTTCCTGCTTGCTCGGCAGTACCGCGCGGCCACGGTCCAGTCCGCCGACCGCCTCGAGGTTGACGATCAGGCGCTCGTGCCGCCCGAGCAGCGCGACAGCCTGCGACTCGGCGAGGCTGATCGCCTGCGTCTGGCTCGCGCAGTCGTCCAGGACGGCGCCCGCCACGTCGTCGGTGCACGCGGCCAGCAGTGCGTGGCGTTCGCCCGCGCTCAACTGACCCGCCGCGACGGCACCGTCCAGGGCGATCTTGAGGTTCACCTCCCGGTCGGAGGTGGCGACCCCGGCGGCGTTGTCGATGAAGTCCGCGTTGATCCGTCCGCCGCGGACGGCGAACTCGATCCGGGCCCGCTGGGTGAAGCCGAGGTTGCCGCCTTCGCCCACCACGCGGCAGCGCATGTCGGCGGCATCGACGCGGACGGCATCGTTCGCGGGATCGGCTGCATCCCCGTCGGTTTCGGTCGAGGACTTCACGTACGTCCCGACCCCGCCGTTCCACAGCAGATCCACCGGCGCGCGGAGGATCGCCCGGATCAGCTCGCCCGGCGAGAGGGTGTCGGCGTCGATGCCGAGTCGCGCCCGAGCGGCAGGCGACAGAGGGACCTGCTTGGCGGACCGCGGCCAGACTCCGCCACCCTCGGAGATGGCGTCGCGGGGGTAGTCGTCCCAACTGGAGCCGGGCGTCTCGAACAGTGAGCGGCGCTGCTCGAACGAGGCGTCGGGGTCGGGGTCGGGGTCCAGGAAGACATGTCGGTGATCGAACGCGGCGACCACCTTGATCGTGCGCGAGAGCAGCATCCCGTTGCCGAACACGTCTCCGGACATGTCACCGATGCCCGCGACGGTGACCGGGTCGGCCTGGGTGTCGACGCCCAGTTCGGCGAAGTGGCGGCGAACCGACAGCCAGGCGCCGCGGGCGGTGATGCCCATCGCCTTGTGGTCGTATCCCCGCGAGCCGCCCGAGGCGAAGGCGTCACCCAGCCAGTAGTCGTACTCGGCGGCAACCGCATTCGCGACGTCCGAGAACCGCGCCGTGCCCTTGTCGGCGGCGACGACCAGGTAGGGGTCGGCGTCGTCGTACGCGACGGTGTCGGCGGGAGCGACGACGCGGCCGTCGATCAGGTTGTCCGTGACGTCCATCAGTCCGCGAATGAACGCCGCGTACCCGTCGGCAGGTGCGACACCGCCGAGCAGCACGTACGAGCCCTTGGCTCCGGTCGGGACGATCGGCGAGTTCTTCACGGTCTGTGTGGTCATCAGCCCGAGCACCTCGGTGCGGTAGCTCTCGGGCCGGTCCGACCAGCGCAGCCCACCCCGTGCGACCGCGCCCGCCCGGACGTGCACGCCCTCGACGCCACCGCCGCGGACGAAGATCTCGCGGTGCGGAACGACACGACCGGGCTGCGCCAGCCGCGACGGGTCGAGCTTGAACGAGGCGTGCTCCTTCACCCGGCCGTCCGCGGTGCGCTGATACCAGTTGGTACGCAGCACCGCCGCCACGAAACCGGTCAGCGCGCGCAGGATTCGGTCCTCGTCGAGGGTTGCCGCGTCCTCGACGAGTGTGCCCAGCCGTGCCTGCAACTCGGTGATCGCCTGGTCGCGGTCGGGGAGTTCCGGGTCGAACCGGGTGTGGAACAGCGCCACGATGCTGTTGGTGAAGGCGTTGTGGCGCAACAGGGTATCGACGACGTAGATGTCGGAGAACCCGAGACCCACCTGCTGGAGGTAGCGGACCATGCAGCGGACCAGCACGACATCGCGCCAGCTGAGGCCGGCCACGGGGGTGAGCATGCAGAACCGGTCGATTTCCAGGCCCTCGGCGGTCGCGGTCTCGAAAGCGTCGACGAGCAGCGCGGTGGCGCCGACCGCCCAAGTCCGGTCGGGGCGGCCGAAGCGGAACCGGTCTGCCGTGGCGACGTCGCCGTTCGGTAGTGGAGCGGCGATCGGTTCGTGCTCCTCGATCCGGAGGCCGAAGCACTCGAAGTCCCTCGAGACGTCGGCCAGCGCGGGCCGCGGGCCCGGCCACTCCACGACCGCGTCCATGGCGTCGGGGGCGTCGGGGGCGTCGGGGGCGTCGCAGGGAGCGACCAGTTTCATGCGGGGGCGATTGTCGGTGTTCGGAGCGTGCGGGAGCGTCATCGATCCCTTGCTGATGGTCATCACACACCTGTTCGGTCGGCGGGAGTCGGAGTCGTCGGACCTGGACGCTCTGAGTGTGCCGTGCTCGCAAGGATTTTCGATTGGACACTTTGTCGAGCCGGATGGTCGTGATCCACCGAATTGCACATCGGCTTTCCGTCGGACCGGCAGGTACGGCCGGACCCGGGGCTCGTTGTCGCGCCATCGGAGATAAACAAGCATGCGTGCTTGCTTTCTCGAGTGTCGAGTGAAATGCTGGCCCGCAGCCCGTCGAAAGTGATCTACCTCACGATCTCGGTCGCGGTGTCGTGGGTCGGTCGTTTGTTCTTGGGTGTGCTCGGGTCCGCTTTCTGCCGAAGGAAAGGTCGCGTCAGTGAAATCCAATCTGTCCGGTATCGATTCGTTGGAGTTGAACCTCGCCGCCCGGGTGTGTGTGGGTGATGCGTTGACTCGGGTCGCGCGAGTGTTCGGAAGCCGCGAAGCGGTCATCGATCGCGGGCGGCCGATCACCTATCGTGAACTCGACGATGCCGCGGAGGCGCTGGGACGCGCGTTTCTCGACGCCGGGATCGAACGGCAGCAGCCGGTGGCGATGCTGATGGCCGACGGCTGGAAGCTCCTGGCCACCTATTTCGCCTGCGCGAAGTCGGCGCTGGTTGCCATGCCCGTGAACATCGCGCTCTCGGCCGAGGACATCGAGTGGATCCTGCGCGACGCTGGTGCCGCCGTGGTCGTCGCCGACGCGGCATTCGTGCCGCTGCTCGAAGCGGCGTTGCCCCGGCTCGATTCGGTGCGCACGGTGGTGGTGGTCGATGCGGCGGCCGACGGGATCGCGGGCCGCGCCGTCCAGCGCTGGGAAACGCTGGTCGACCGTGGCGCGGACGGCCGCCTCGAGGTGATCGTCGACGATCGCGACGTGGTCCAGTGCCTCTACACGTCCGGCACCACATCTCATCCGAAAGGTGTGCTCACCAGCCATGTCTCGGTGATGATCGCCGGCCTGACGAACGCGCTGATGCAGGGTGGGACGTGGGGGAACTCGCCGTCGACCCTGCTGAACGTGCTGCCGCTGTTCCACACCACCGGTCTCGACACCCTCGTGCTCCCGATGCTGATGACCGGCGGTCGGGTCGTGCTCCCGGGACGGTTCGATCCGGCCGTGGTCCTCGACGCGATCGAGGAGCACGACGTCACCCATGCGATGCTGCTGCCGATCATGTGGAAGGCGCTGGTCGACGTGAACGCCGCCGCTCCGAGGAATCTCGAGTCGGTCCGGCTGTGCATCTACGCGATGGCGCAGATGCCGGCCGAAGTCCTCGACCGCGTGGACGCCGCCTTCCCGAACGCGGCCGTGATCCTCGGGTCGGGGCAGACCGAGGTGGTGCCCGCGACGGTGCTGCAGTGGCCCGAACATCGGACCACCAAGCCGGGCTCGTGGGGACCGCCGGTCCCGACGGTCGAGGTGGCGATCATGGACGCCGACGGGAACCTGCTGGCGTCCGGGGAGACCGGTGAGATCGTCTACCGCGGACCGCACGTGTGCAGTGGTTACTGGAACAACGCCGAAGCGAACACCAAGGCCTTCGCGCACGGGTGGTTCCACAGCGGCGACATCGGCCACATCGACGACGAGAGCGTCGTGTGGTTCACCGACCGGCTCAAGGACATCATCAAGTCCGGCGGCGAGAACGTCTCGTCGATCGAGGTCGAACGTGTGGTCGCCAATGTTCCCGGAGTGCTGGAATGTTCGGTGATCGGTGTGCCGGACGATCGGTGGGGGGAGGCCGTGTGCGTGGCCGTCGTCCCGGCGCCCGACACCGACGAGGACGGCCTCGAGGCCCGGATCCTCGAGCACGCGCGGCAGCAATTGGCGGGCTTCCAGGTGCCCAAGCGGGTCATCGTCGTCGAGGCACTACCCAAGACCGCCACCGGGAAGACACGCAAGCACGAGCTGCGAGCCGCGGTGCAGCAGAACGTCTGACGGCGTCAGATCGCCACGAACGTGACCGCGGCACCCGGCTGCAGCAGTGCGGGCGGGTCGCGGTCCACGTCCCACATCCGTTCGGCGGTGGTCCCGATCAGTTGCCAGCCCCCCGGCGAGGAGCGTGGATAGATACCCGTGAAATCGCCGGCCAACGCGACGGCGCCGACGGGGACGGCGGTGCGGGGCGACGAGCGACGGGGCACATGCAGGCGCGAATCACCACCGACGAGGTAGCCGAAGCCGGGGCTGAAACCGACGAACGCCACCGTCCACGTCTGTCCGGTGTGCGCGGCGACCACCCCGTCGACACCGAGACCGGTGAGCTCGCCGACCTCCGCCAGGTCGGTTCCGTCGTAGCGGACGGGGATCTCGACGGGAGCGCCGACGGTCGCCGCGTCGGCCGCGCTCGGTGCGGTCGAGCGCACCCAGGAGGCGATCTGGTCGGGGCGGGAGCCGGTGAACTGCACCAGGATCGACCGGGCGGCCGGCACCAGGTCGACGACGTCCGGGTGCCGATTCGCGTCGAGCCCGCGGAAGTGTGCGAGTGTGTCGTCGAGTCCGTCGAACTCGATCAGCAGCGCCCGGTCACCCGCGTCGAGGATGCGCATCAGACGAACGGTTTCACGTGGATCTGCTCGGCGCCCAGTCGGGTGCGGATCGCGGCTGCCATCGCGACGGCCTCCGGGGTGTCCCCGTGCACGCACACGGTTTCCGCGGAGATCGACACCTGCGATCCGTCGACGGCGTGGATCTTCCCGCTCGTGACGAGCCGGACCACCCGGTCGGCCACCGCATCCGGGTCGTGCAGCACTGCGCCGGCCTCGGTCCTCGGGACCAGGATGCCGGTGGGGGTGTAGGCGCGGTCGGCGAAAGCCTCGGTGACGGTGCGCAGTCCGGACTTCTCGGCCTCCTCGAGGAACACCGATCCGGGCAGTCCGAGCACCGGCAGGTCCGGGTTCATCGCGCGCACGGCCGCCACCACGGCCCGGGCCTGTTCGCGATGGTGGACGATCGCGTTGTACAGCGCACCGTGCGGCTTGACGTAGGTGACGGCGGAACCGCCGACCCGGGCCAGCGCGTCGAGGGCGCCGATCTGGTAGATCACGTCGGCGGTCAGGTCGGCCGAACCGATGTCGATGAACCGCCGGCCGAAGCCGGCGAGGTCGCGGTAGCCCACCTGCGCACCGATCCGCACGCCCCGGGCGGCGGCGTCCCGGCACGTGCGCAACAGTGTGGCCGGGTCGCCGGCATGGAATCCGCACGCGATGTTGGCGCTCGTGACGAGGTCCAGCATCGCCGCGTCGTCGCCGAGGGTCCACGCGCCGAAACTCTCGCCGAGATCGCTGTTGAGGTCGATGGATGCCACAACCCGATCCTAGTTCCGCGCCCTCCGCGCGGCGGACCTGCTTCTACCGTGCGGTCGGCCGGACGGTGAGGATCTGCGACGACGTTCCGATCGGGCCGCGGACATCGCTGACGACGCTGTGCGTGAGTCCGACGCCGGTGGCGCCGAAGCTGACGTTCGTGTCGAATCCCACCCATTCCCCGTGCGGTTCGGCGAACAGGTGGAAGGTGAGGTCCAGATTGGGGAAGGCCACGTCGGCCGGGCTGATACGCGTGGTCATGCCGTTGGCGATGTCGAGCAGTCCGGCGGTCCGCGCGACGGAACTGACCTGCTCGTCGGCGACGAGGTCCGCCGGGGTCCGCACCCAGAACGACGCGCGACCGGGTTCGATCTGGTCGCGGCGCACGTCGGCGGACTCGATGAATCCACCCGGCCACACCGTCGTCGCGTCCCACGACGGCATGTCCTCGGGTGCGGCGATCACGGGAAACGGCGTTGCGTGGAACGGCTGCGTCTCGAAGGCCTGCATCAGCCAGGCCCGTGCGACAACGGCGGCGCGGCCGTCGTGGCTGAGTGTCGCCTCGACCAGTTCGATCGTGCGCCCGGCGCGAATCGTGCGGACGGACGTGTCGACGACGCCGATCGGGAGGGTGCCGAGGATGTCGTAGGACAGCCGGCCGACGGCCGGGCGGTCGTCGCGGCGTCGATCGCGGTCGGTCTCGATGGCATGTGCCAGCAGACCCAGCGCGGGCGCGATGTGTTGTTCCTCGGTGTTCCAGGCACCGCCGGTGTGGCTGGTCGCGAGGAAGGCCGTCTCGGACAGTCGCTCGAAGTAGTGAATCGGTCTCTCCCTACGAGTTCGGGGGTGCGGCGGAACGGTACCGAACCTAGGACGCCGGCTACCGGTTCGGGCACCCCCGATCGGGGGTGAGGCTGCGCCGTGCGGTGGGTTCGACTGCACCGCACGGCGCTGCGGCTACTTGTTGTAGAACGCGGTCACGTCGCTGTTCCCGATCAGGTCCGGTACGGTCCAGCCGTCGAGGTCGTATTCGCTCATGAACTGCTCGGCCAACCCCTTCATCGCGGAGACGTCGCCTCGATTCTCGGCCGCGAACAGCAGTTCGGCCTTCACGTTCTCGTGGTTGCCCGAGTAGTTGCGTTCGTAGAGTTCGTGGCGGCCGCCGAACTCGGAGCCGATCGAGTCCCACAGCGCCTTCATCACCTTCACCCGTTCGACCGCGGTGATGCCGTCGCTGCCGCGCACGTACTTGTCGAGGTAGGGGCGCACCTCGGGATTCTTGAAGTCGGCGGCGCTGGACGGCAGGTAGATCAGTCCGGACGCGACGTCCTGCTCGATGATCTCCTTGATCCGCGGGTAGCCCTGGATCATGAACATCCGGTAGGTGAGTCCGTACTCGAGCTTCGGGATGACGGTGTCGCCGATCCAGGGTTCGGGGTTGCGGGCCATCGACTCGCTCAGGGACCAGAACAGGTTGCGCCAGCCGATGACCTCACCGACGCGGGTCTGGACGCCGCGGAAGCCGCCGGCGCCGGTGGCGTCGAGAGCCTTCATCAGTAGTCCGGCGATGAAGTCGAGCTTGACCGCGAGGCGGGTGCAGCCCTGGAAGGTGAACCGGGGCAGGAAGCCGGACTGCGGGAAGAACGCGTTGATCTTCTCGACGTCGCCGTACATGAAGACGTTCTCCCACGGCACCAGCACCTTGTCGAAGATGAAGATGGCGTCGTTCTCGTCCATCCGGGACGAGAGCGGATAGTCGAACGGCGAGCCGACGACGGCGGCGTTCTGCGAGTACGACGCGCGCGAGATGAGCTTGATGCCCGGGGCATCCATCGGCACCGTGCAGATCAGCGCGTATTCCTTCTTCTTGATCGGCAGGCCGTAATGCGCGATGAAGTTGTAGTTGGTGATCGCCGATCCGGTCGCCACCACCTTCGCGCCGGACACGATCAGGCCCGCGTCGGTCTCCTTCTCGACCTTCATGAACACGTCACCGACCTGGTCCGGCGGCAGCTGACGGTCGACCGGCGGGTTGATGATCGCGTGGTTCCAGTACAGGACCTTCTCCTGCGACTCGCGGTACCAGCGCTTGGCGTTGTCCTGGAACGGGGCGTAGAGCTCGCTGTTGGCGTTGAGGGTGCCGAGGAAACTGGCCTTGTAGTCGGGGGAGCGGCCCATCCAGCCGTAGGTCATGCGGGCCCAGGTGGCGATCGCGTCGCGTTCGCGGAGCAGGTCGTCGGAGCTGGTGGGCGTCTTGAAGAACGGCATGGTGACGCCGCCGTTGCCGGTGTCGGTGGGGCACGTGAGCGTGTCGACGTGCTCGCCTGTGTGCAGGGCGTCGTACAGGCGTGCGGTCATCCGGATCGAGTTGCGGAATGCCGGGTGGTTCCAGAACTCCTTCACCTTCTCGCCGTGCAGGAAGATCTCGCGGCCGTCCTTGATCGACTCGATGTACTCGTCGCCGGTCATGGGTCGGGTCGCGAAGTTCGCGGTCCGGTTCGCTTCGGAGTCGGCCGCGACATTGACCTGTGAACGGTCGACATCCGTGACGGCGGGGCGGGGCTCGGTGGTGGTCATCGTCTCTCCTGCTTGGGGGATCGGGTCAATTGGTCGCACCGGACAGGTGCAGTGGTGTGAAGGTGGTCCCGGAGTCGAACCATCCGCGGTGGGGGTCGTCCATCGATCCGTTCCAGGCGGCACTCCCACTCGGCGCGCCGAGATCGTGGAAGGTGCTGCGGTAGAAGAGCAACGGATCGGAGTCGCGGCACTGGGCGTCGACGATCTCGCCGATGAAGATCACGTGGTCGCCGCCGTCGTACTCGCGCCACGGGACGCACGAGAGGGTGGCGGCGCTGCCGGCCAGCACGGGTGCGGTGAGCCCCTCGGCCCACACCGGTTCGGGGGACTGCGGGCGACCGGCGAAGTGAAGCGCGACGTCGGTCTGGTCCGCGGCCAGGATGTTGACTGCGAACGGTGCGCCGGACAGGAACGCGCAGGCTTTGGACGTCCGGGTCAGGGTGACCTGGCACAACCGCGGTTCGAGGGAAATTGCGGTGAACGCTGTCACCGTGGCGCCGTGGGGCGTGCCGTCCTGTTTGGTGCAGGTGATGACGGTGACCCCACTTGCGAACTGTCCGAATATGTTTCGCAATCGGTGCGAATCCATGTCGGGGCTCCTTGCTGGTGGTCGTTGACTGTGACGGAGACCATAGTTCGACCGGATCGGGTTCGGCGATCCGCTGAGCGGCTCCACTATCCGGATTGCGCGGCGGGTTCGAGTGACCACTGTTGCCAGGGGAGGTGTTCCCGATCACACTGGGGCTGAAGTCCCGAACTGGACGGGATGGGAAGGGTGCGAGGGTATGGCGATGAACGTGACCGCCGATCCGGCGGATTGGGACGAGGCGGAGAATGCGGTCTCGGATGCGTACTTCCCGCACGCCCTGACGCCGCTCGCGGCCGGATCGGAGCCGCATCTCAATGTGCGGGCGATGCAGATCGGGCCGCTGCGTCTGGCTAGGATATGTTGGGGTGCAGAGGTTTCGGTGGACACCGAGCATCCCGGTGGGTACGCGGTGAACATCCCGCTGTCGGGCCGGATCGAATCCGTGAGTGCCGGCCGTGACGTGATCTCGGGTGTGGGGAGGGCGTCCGTGTTCCGGCCCGATACCCCGGCCGTGATCACCCGGTGGACCGCCGACTGCGAGATCGTCGGCGTCAAGGTGGACCGGGACTACCTGCACCGTGAGATGGGCCGCGTCCTGGGGCGTCCCGACCGCCGACTGCCCGATCAGGTGGACCTGTCGACGGTGGCCGGGCAGAACTGGTTGGGATTGCTGCGCTCGATCGTCCAGCAGGGGCGGGGCGGCGAGGGACTGTGGCAGACCCCGGTTGTCGCGGAGCAACTGTCGGGGGCCGTCACGGGCGCGTTCGTGCTGGCCGCGATACCCGACGACGTGGCCGCGGCGCCGCGGCCACGGATCGTCAAGCGGGTACTCGATCGGATCGACGAGGACCCGTCTCTCGCGTGGACCGCGAGCGACATGGCCGAGGCCGCGGGTGTGAGTGTGCGACGGCTACAGGAGGGATTCCGCGAGTACCTGGGCATGTGTCCGCGGGACTACCTGCTCGACGTCAGGCTCTCACGAATCCACGACGACCTGGTGGCAGGGGATCCGTCGGTCACGTCGGTGACCGACGTCGCTCTGCGCTGGGGGATCACGCACACCGGGCGGTTCGCGGGGGCATACCGACGCCGGTACGGGCGCACCCCGTCGGAAACATTGCGTTCCTGATGTTCTCGTGACGATTCGACGAGGAGGCTCCATGAGAAGCATCGACACCGCCGTCGCGACGGCACATGCATCCGGAAACGCGGCCACCGACAAGTTCACGACTGCGCGTGTCTCGTGTGGCACGTCGCCCGAACGGGCAGGAGCGATCTACCGGGACGTGCTGAGCGCGCTGGGGGAGATCATTCATCGGCACGAGGTCACTTATGACGAGTACCGCGTCCTCGCACAGTGGATGATCGACGTCGGCGAGTACGGCGAGTGGCCGTTGTGGCTGGATGTGTTCGTCGAGCACCAGGTCGAGGACGTCAACTACAGCCGGAACGGTCTAGCGGGTACCAGGGGCAGCATCGAGGGCCCCTACTACGTGCCGAATGCTCCGGAGCTTCCGGCGGTATGCACCATGCCCATGCGTGAGCAGGATCTCCGCGCGACGCCGCTGGTGTTCTCCGGGCAGGTCACCGACCTGGAGGGCAACGGGCTTGCCGGGGCCACGGTGGAACTGTGGCAGGCAGACGGGGACGGGTACTACTCGCAGTTCGCGCCGAACATCCCGGAGTGGAACCTGCGCGGCACCATCGTGTGTGATGACGAGGGGCGCTACCGGATCGCCACGATTCATCCTGCGCCGTACCGGATTCCGCACGACGGGCCGACCGGGTGGTTCATCGAATCGTACGGTGGTCACCCGTGGCGACCTGCGCACCTGCACGTGATGGTCAAGGCGCCCGGCCGGCTGCGGATCACCACGCAGCTGTACTTCCGCGGCGGAGACTGGGTCGAGACCGATGTCGCGAACGCGGTCAAGCCGGAACTGGTTCTCGATCCGGTGCGGGGCGCGGACGGCGTGAGCCGTCTGACGTACGACTTCGCGCTCGATCCGACCGAGTAGCCCAGGACACGTCGAATCCGTTCCGCACAGGGCACCACGGAGGGGCCGGTCGACAGATACGTGTCGACCGGACCCTCCGTGGTGGTCAGGCGTGGACGTGGTCTCCGGCCGGGACGACGACGCGTCCCGCGGAGCGCCGCCGGGCCGACCCGATCGCCCGGCACACCAGGTAGATCACGAACGAGATCGCGGTGACGAACGTCGAGACGGGCACGCCGGGGGCGAGCGAGAGCAGGATGCCGCCGACCGCGGCCAGTTCGGCGAACAGCACCGCCAGCACCGTGGCCCGCAGCGGGCTCGCGGTGACGTGCCCGGCCGCAGCGGCCGGGGTGATCAGCAGCGCCATGACGAGCAGTGCGCCGACGATCTGGACGCCGAGGGCGGCGGTGATGCCGACCAGAACGGCGAACACGATCGACAGGCCGCGCACCGGGACACCGCGCGCCGCCGCCACGTCGGGGTCGGTGCTCGCGAACAGCAGCGGACGGTAGATCACGGCGAGCGTGCCGATCACCACGACCGCGCAGCCCAGCAGCAGCGCCAGACCGGAGTTGCCGGGGGCGACGATCTGCCCGACCAACAGCGAGAAGCTCGTGCCGGTACGGCCGTCGTAGGCCCACAGGAAAAGCACCGACAGGCCCAGGCCGAAGGCCATGATGACGCCGATCACCGAATCGCGTTCACGCGCTTTGGTTCCCAGCAGCCCGAACAACACTGCGGCGACGACGGATCCGACGACGGCGCCGATGCCGACACCGACCCCGATCAGGAGGGCGGCCGACGCGCCGGTCAGCGACAACTCCGACGTCCCGTGCACTGCGAACGACATCTGCCGGCTCACGATCAGCGGACCGATCACGCCGGCGAGCAGGCCGAGGATCGCGCCCGCGATGAGCGCCTGCTGGACGAAGTCGTACTGCAGCAGATCCGCGGTGGCGGAGAAGTCGAACATGTGCGACATCGCGTCAGTGAACTTGTTGCTCATGCGTGGTCCTCGGTGTGGTGGACGCCCTCGCCGGGGCGCGGTCCGCCGCCGCTGCCGAGCGCGTCGATCGCGTCGCCGGTGCCGACGACCACGAGGCGGCCGCGCACGTGCAGCACCTCGACGTCGGTGCGGTACAGCTCGGACAGGACCTCGGAGGTCATGACCTCGGTGGGGGTGCCGATCCGGAACTGGCCGTCGACGAGGTAGAGCACGCGGTCGACGAGGGGCAGGATCGGGTTGATCTCGTGGGTCACGAACAGCACTGCGGTGTCGTGTTCGCGGCGGCGCCGGTCGATCAGTTCGGAGACGCGGTGCTGGTTGGCGAGGTCCAGGCTCAGTAGCGGCTCGTCGCACAGCAGCACCTTGGGGTCGCCGACGAGGGCCTGCGCGATCCGCAGCCGCTGCTGCTCACCGCCGGACATCGACCCGATCGGGGCGTCCGCGTACGACTGGGCGCCCACCTGTGCGATCGCGGAGTCGACGACCTTGCGCCGCTCGGCGCGACCGAACAGTCCGGTGCCCCAGCGGTGCCCGTCGTAGCCGAGGCCGACGAGGTCGCGACCGCGCAGCGGCAGTCCCTCGTCGAGCGACTTCTGCTGCGGGACGTAGCCGACGTGCGAGTTGCCGGCCTTCGCCGGTGTCCCGGCGATCCGCACGGTGCCGGCGGTGGGCGCGAGTTGTCCGAGCAGGATCTTCATGAGCGACGTCTTGCCGGAGCCGTTGGGACCGAGGACCGCGACGAACTCGCCCTGCTCGATCGTCAGGTCCAGGCCCGACCACAGCGTGCGCTCGCCGAACGACAGGCGTGCGTCGCGCAGTTCGACGGCGGGATGCACCGTGCTCACGACGCGGAGTTCAGCGCGTCGGCCAGCGACTGCGCCGTCTGCGTCTGCCACTGCACGAAGTCCATGCCCTCGGGCAGCGTCTCGGTGACCTCGACGACGGGGATGCCGGCGGTCTCCGCCGTCTCGCGCATGTTGCGGGTGACCTTGTCCTGGGTCTGCGAGTTGTAGACCAGCACACGCACCTTGTTCTCGGTGAACAGCTGCCGGGTCTCGGCGATCGCGGCGGGTGCCGGATCGGTGCCGTTCTCGATGGCGCTCGTGAACGCTTCGGGCGTGAGGTCCTTCAGCTCGGCGGCCTGCAGCAGGTAGTGCGCGATCGGCTCGCTCTGGGCGACCGGTGCGTCGCGGTGCGCGGCCGCGATGCCCGCGGACGTCTCTGACACCTGACGCAGCTGCGCACGGAACGCCTCGGCGTTGCGGGTGTAGACGTCGGTGCCCTCGGGATCGAGCCTGCCCAGTTCCTCGGCGATCGCGTTCGCGGTCGCGGAGACGGTGGGGATGTCGTACCAGACGTGCTCGTTGACCGTGCCGTGCGAATGGCCCGCGTGTTCGGAATCGGATTCGGTCGCGTGCGTGCCGGTGCGCTCCTCGTAGAGATCGAACGCGTCGACGACGGGCTTGGACCCGGCCGACCCGAGCACGTCTTCGACGAACTGGTCGTAGCCGCCACCGTTGAGGACGACGAGCGACGCGTCGGTGATCTTGGCGGCATCGGCCGGGCTGGCTTCGTAGGAGTGCGGATCGGCTGAAGGCTCGGTGACGATCGAGGTGACCTCGAGGCGGTCGCCCGCCACGGCCTGCGCGACGCTGCCCCACACGTTGGTGGAGGCCACGATGCGGATCTGGCCGTCGGAGCCGGGGGAACTGCCGCACGCTGTCAGCGTCGCCGCGGCGAGAGTCACCCCGACGGCCGCCGCGGCGGAACGTAAGGCATTGGACATGCCGGACATGCGCACAACTTCTCCTGGGTCACGAATCGGATGATCGGTGGCCCGGTGCCGGGCCTAAACGCTATTGGTAACCGTTTCCGTTTACACATTAGCGGAAGATTGCAGGTCGCGTCCCTCCAGGTGGAATGTGAGGTGCGTCCGAGTTCGCCGTCCGGCCTCCGACCCGCTACCGTCCCGTTATGCCAAGGTCTCGACAGCCACGCCGCCAAGCCACTCTGGCGTCGCTCGCCGCCGAGTTGAAGGTCTCGCGGACGACGGTCTCCAATGCCTACAACCGTCCCGACCAGCTTTCGGCCGAGCTTCGTGAGCGCGTGCTGCTCGCGGCCAAGCGCCGTGGATACCCGGGCCCCGATCCGGTGGCCCGCTCGCTACGAACGCGTCGTGCCGGCGCCGTCGGACTCCTCCTCACCGAGGCGCTCAGCTACTCCTTCCGGGATCCCGCGGCGATGAGCTTCCTCGCGGGGCTCACCGAGTCGTGCGAGGAGGCCGGTTACGGCCTGCTGCTCATCCCGGCCGGCCCCGGGCGCGACGAGGTGGAGGCCGCGGCGGTGGTCCAGCAGGCCGGCGTCGACGGATTCGTGGTGTACTCCGTCGCCGCGGACGATCCTTACCTGGCCGCGGTGCGGGAACGGCACCTGCCCACCGTCATCTGCGATCAGCCGCGCGAGATGCCGGGCGCATCCCTCATCGGGATCGACGACCGTGGCGCCATGCGTAAGGTGGCAGACTACCTGATCTCGCTGGGGCACAAGGAAATCGGAGTGCTCTGCATGCGGCTGGGTCGGGACCGCTCGGACGGGGTCGTCGGCAGTGCCCGCCTGCAGGCGTCGAACTTCCACGTCCAGCGCGAGCGCATCCTCGGTGTCCACGACGCCATGGAGGCGGCGGGACTCGATCCGAGCTCGCTCACCGTCGTCGAACGCTACGAGCACACGGCTCAGGACGGGCATTCCGCTGCGGCGCAGGCTTTGACGGTCAATCCGCGCATCACTGCGCTGATGTGCACCACCGACGTCCTGGCCCTCGGCGCGCTCGACTGGGCACGCTGCGAGGGTGTCGACGTCCCCGGGCGCCTGTCGATAACAGGGTTCGACGGTGTCGAGGACGCCCTCCGGGAGGGCCTGACGACCGTGCGCCAGCCCGGCGAGGACAAGGGCCGGCGCGCGGGAGCGCTGCTGCTGTCCGGCTCCGACTCCGGCGTCACCACGGTCGAGATGCTCGAGACGGAGCTGCTGCGCGGCCACACGGCCGCGTCCCCGCCCGAGCCCTAGCTGTAGCCCCCGGTGCTCAGCCCGTGGTGTCCGCGCTGAGCAGCTGCGCACAACGCAGCAGCCCCAGGTGGCTGTACGCCTGGGGGTGGTTACCCAGGGAGCGTTCCGCGACAGGGTCGTACTCCTCGGCGAGCAGTCCGGTCGGTCCCGCCGCGTTCACCAACTGCTTGAACAGGGCCTCGGCGTCGGACCGCTGACCGATCAGCAGGTACGCCTCCACCAGCCACGCGGCGCACAGGTGGAAGCCACCCTCGGTGCCGGGCAGCCCGTCGTCGTGGTGGTAGCGGTACACGGTGGAGCCGCTGCGCAGCTCGGCCTCCGTCGCGACTACGGTCGCGGCGAACCGCTCATCCGTCGGATCGATCAGTCCGGACAGTCCGATGTGCAACGTCGCGGCGTCGAGATCGGTGCCGTCGTAGGCCGCGGTGTACGACTCGACGTCGGCGTTCCAGCCCTTCTCGATCACTTCCTCGCAGATCTCGTCCCGCAGCGCGGCCCACGTCGTGCCGGGCGCGCGGCCGAAGTTCGCGGCCAGGGTGAGGGCGCGGTCGACCGTGAGCCAGCCCATCACCTTCGAGTACACGTGGTGTCGGGGGTTGTCGCGGATTTCCCAGATGCCGTGGTCGGGTTCGCTCCACCGCCGCTCGACTGCCTCGACCATCGCGGACACGAGTTCCCAGTCGCGGTCGGTGAGTGCGTCGGATCCGGTGATGCCCTTCTTCTCCCGGGCGTGGGCGAGGTTCGAGATCAAGTCGACGATGGGTCCGAACACGTCCAGCTGCACCTGCTGGTTCGCGGCGTTGCCGACGCGCACCGGACGGGATCCCGCGTATCCGGGCAGCGAATCGATCACCGCCTCCGGCGGCAGGCCGGTTCCGTACAGCGTGTAGAGCGGGTGCAGCCGCTCCGGGCCGTGCAGCGTCTCGAGCACGCCGTGCACCCACTCGAGATAATTTTCGGCCTCCGCGAGGGAGCCGAGGCTCACGAGGGCTGCGGCCGTCAGTGCCGCGTCGCGCAGCCAGCAGTAGCGGTAGTCCCAGTTGCGGACCCCGCCGATCTCCTCCGGCAGCGACGTCGTGGCCGCCGCGAGGATCGATCCACTCGGCGCATGGACGAGCCCGCGCAGCGTGAGAGCCGACCGCTTCATCAGATCCGGCTTGAGCGGCGGCAGCTCGAGCGTGTTCGCCCAGTCTCGCCAGTACGATTCGGCGATCTCCCGGCGTTCCGGTTCCGAAATCTGCGAAGGGCCCAGATCTTCGGTGCCACAACGCAGTTCGAGAACAATCGGGCCCTGCGACGGGTCGACGACCGCGTGCGCGGTCTGCTGGGTGCCGTCGGTGGTGATGTTCCAGCGCACGCCGGGGGAGCGCAGCACCATCGGCTCGCTCGTGCCGGAGACCCTGAGCCCGTCGGTGTCCGGCTCCAACTGCACCGTGACCTGACCGAACTCCGGTCGTGGCGCGAAGCTGACGACCGCCTTCGCGCGGCCCGTGATGACGCGCGTGAGGTCGGTGCGACTCGGCTGGACGTCGTGCGGCAGGTAGTCGGTGACCGTGAGGCTGGCCCAGCGGGTCTGCACGGTCATGGTGCCGTCGAGGTACTGCTGGCTCAGCGGCAGCGCCTCGCGCTGCGGGCCGACGCTGAAGTGACCGGCCTCGGCGCCGCCGAGGAGGTGGGCGAACACTGCGGCCGAATCCGGCTCTGGGTGACACAGCCACGTGAGGTTCGCATCGGGGGTGATCAGCGCGACCGAGCGGGGGCTCGCGAGCATCGTCAGCCGCTCGATGGGCGGTGCGTCCGGGCCCGACAGCCATGTCCGGCGCTCCTCGAGCAGGAACGCCAACGCCGCGGCCACGTCCTCGGTGGACTCGACCCGGTGCTCGGCGAGCGTGACGCCGTCGCCGACCTTGATGCCGACGTCGGGGCCCTGCAGGTGGCTGAACGCCTTCTCGTCCGTGACGTCGTCGCCGAAGAACACGGCGGCCGTCGCCGCCTCCTGGTGGCGCAGGATGTCGAGCGCATTGCCCTTGTCGGTGGCGATGACGGCGAGTTCGATGACTGCCTTGCCTTCGGTGACCTGTACGCCGGTCCACAGCGCGGCCTCGGCATGCACGGCCGCAAGGGCCTTGGCGCCCGCCTCGGGGCTCGCGTTACGCACGTGCAACGCGGCACTGGCGGGCTTGGTCTCGACGGTGACGCCGGGATGCAGGTCCGCGATACGGGACAGTTCGGATGTGACCTCGCCCAGGAGCTTGCGGGCATTCGCGTCGATCGCGTGCACGAACCCGACGTCGAACTCGGAGCCGTGACTGCCGACCAACTGGACCTCGGCAGGCAGACGGGACAGCGTCGCGAGGTCCTTGAGTGCACGCCCCGAGATCACCGCGGCGGTGGTGCCGGCCAGCCCAGCCAGCGCCCGCAGGGCACGGACCGACTCGGCATGGGGGTACGCCTTCTCCGGATCCGAGACGATGGGTGCCATCGTGCCGTCGTAGTCGGACGCCACCAGCAGGCGGGGTGTCCGGGCCACGGTGACCAGGGCTCGGCGGAGTTCGATCGGCAGATCCAGAGCGCTCACAGGTTCAAACCTAAGCGATTACGGGCGTGCTGGCGCGCTGCCCCCGAAGTACCGACGGCCGCACCGGGTCACACCGGTGTCCGGGACCCGTCACCGAGGAGCAGTTCGACGGTCAGTTCCAGGCGCTTCGCGACGTCGGTCGCCGACGAGCGGCGGGTGAGCCAGGCCACCAGATTCGACAGCCACACGTCGCTGATGACGCGGGCGATCGCCAGTTCGTCCTCGGTGGGTTCACCGTCGGTCATGGCCCGTGCGAACAGCGTGTCCATGAGTTTGCCGACCTGGTCCACCTCGGCGGCGGCCGACGCGTCGGCGAACATGAACGCCCGGGTCATCGCCTCGGTGAGGAGGGGATCGCGCTGCATCGCCTTGGTGATCTGGCCGAGGATGAGCTGCATCCGCTCGAGCGGGCTGCGGCCCGGGGGGATCTTGCCCTTGGACTCGATCCTCTCGAACTCGCGCGCGAGGGCCGACACCAGCAGGTGCACCTTGGACGGGAAGTATCGGTAGAGGGTGCCCACCGCGACGTCGGCCCGTTCGGCGACGGCACGCATCTGCACGGCCTCGTAGCCGCCCTTGGAAGCGAGCGCGAGAGTCGCGTCGAGGATCCTCTTGCGCCGCTCGCGCTGCGCGTTGGAGCTGAGATCGTCCTCGCTGAGGGTCGTGACCGTGCCCCCTGTAGAACGGGATCGGGATGAGGTGGTCATCGACAGTTTCCTTCACGCCTTGACTCTTGACGGCCGAGCATATTAGAACACGTTCTAGATGAAAATGTCATCTATGAGAGGCGGGTAGACGTTGTGACAATCGCCACCACCGACGAGCAGAGGGCCGTCCAGGAGTCGATTCAGGCGTGGGCCCGCTCCGCGGCCCCACTGACCATTTTACGTGAAGGACCTGCGGATTTCTGGCGCCGCACGTGGCCCTCGGTGGCGTCCCTGGGGCTGTTCGCGGTGGGTGTTCCGGAGTCGGTCGGCGGGGTCGGTGGACGGGTGGTCGACCTGGCCGCGATGCTGG
This sequence comes from Prescottella sp. GW823-FHT02E09, assembly GCF_058797375.1. Taxonomy (NCBI): domain Bacteria; kingdom Bacillati; phylum Actinomycetota; class Actinomycetes; order Mycobacteriales; family Nocardiaceae; genus Rhodococcus; species Prescottella sp. GW823-FHT02E09. The sequence continues at coordinate 2,070 of NZ_JBXAJP010000015.1, read as the reverse complement.
AACAAACCGCCGCCGAACTGGTGGGCGGCCCGGTTCTGTCGACCGCGCTCGCGGGACTGGTCCTCGGCCGCGCCGACGGAGCCGTCGCGAAGCAGTGGGCCGCGCAGATCGCGGAGGGCGAGTTGCCGTGTGCGGTCGTGGTCGACGGTCCCGAGGTCTCCGGGGTTCCCGACGCCGGGGGCGGCCTGGTCCTCACCGGTGACGCCGGGAACGCACTCGGCGGCGAGCCGGGTGTCGCCGTGCTCGTCTCGGCGCGTGCCGGCGATGCCGTCGTGTGGTGCCTCGTCGACGGCGACGCACCGGGGCTGACCGTCGAACCGCTCGACATCCTCGACAAGAGCCGTGGGACCGCCCGGGTCCGCTGCGAGGGCGTCGCCGTCTCGGCCGATCGCATCGTCGCCGGTGTCGCACCGGGCCTGGTCCGCGATCTCGCGGCCACCCTCGCGGCGGCCGAGGCGGCCGGCGTCGCGGGCTGGAGCCTGCGGACCGCGGTCGACTACGCGAAGATCCGCGAACAGTTCGGCAAGCCGATCGGCTCGTTCCAGGCGATCAAGCACCTGTGCGCCGAGATGCTGTGTCGGGTCGAGCAGGCGCGCGCGGTCGCGTGGGACGCGGCCGTCGCCGCCGAGGACGCCCTGCCGGACCCGGACACGGGCGGCGCCGGCACCTCGGAGTTGCCGATCGCGGCCGCGGTCGCGGCGTCGATCGCGCTCGACGCCGCGGTGCAGACCGCGAAGGACTGCATCCAGGTCCTCGGCGGTATCGGTTTCACGTGGGAGCACGACGCGCACTTCTACCTGCGCCGCGCGGTCTCGCTCAAGCAGATCCTCGGTGGCAGCAACGCGTGGCGCGCGCGGGTCACCGACCTGACGCGTGCGGGCGCCCGCCGCCACCTCGCGATCGACCTGTCCGAGCTCGATCCGGAGGCCGAGTCGGGGCGGGCCGCCGTCCGCGGCGAGGTGACCGCGTTGGCCGCCGTGCCGGCGTCGGAGCGTCGTGTCGCGCTCGCCGAGTCGGGCTACGCGGCACCGCACTGGCCGCGCCCGTACGGTCGCGGCGCGTCGGCGGCCCAGCAGATCCTGATCGGCGAGGAGATGGCGGCGGCCGGGATCGAACGCCCCGACCTCGTGATCGGCTGGTGGGCGGTGCCGACGGTGCTCGAGCACGGCAGCCCCGAGCAGATCGAGCGGTTCGCGCTGCCCACGCTGCGCGGCGAGATCACGTGGTGCCAGCTGTTCAGCGAGCCCGGTGCAGGATCGGACCTGGCGTCGCTGCGGACGACCGCCGAGAAGGTCGACGGCGGCTGGAAGCTCAACGGCCAGAAGGTGTGGACGTCGCTGGCCCGCGAGGCCGACTGGGCGATCTGCCTGGCCCGTACCGACAAGGACGCGCCCAAGCACAAGGGCATCACGTACTTCCTGCTCGACATGCGTACCGCCGGGATCAACATCTCGCCGCTGCGGGAGATCACCGGCGATGCGCTGTTCAACGAGGTCTTCCTCGACGACGTCTTCGTCCCGGACGAGTGCGTCGTGGGTCAGGTGAACGGCGGATGGAAGCTGGCTCGCACGACGCTCGCGAACGAGCGGGTCGCGATGAGTGGCGGATCGTCGCTGGGCAAGGCCGTCGAGGAGCTGCTCGAGCTGGCCGGCGATCCGGATCCGGTGACCGCCGACCACCTGGGTGCGCTGATCGCCGAGGCGCTCGTCGGGTCGCTGCTGGAGCTGCGCACCACGCTGCGTCAGCTCGACGGCCAGGACCCGGGGCCCGCGTCGAGCGTCCGCAAGCTCGTCGGTGTCCGCAACCGGCAGGCGGTCGCGGAGTTCGCTGTCGAGCTAGCCGGTGAGGCCGGTTGGGTCGAGGGGCCCCTCACGCGTGAGTTCCTGAACACGCGGTGCCTGTCGATCGCGGGCGGGACGACGCAGATCCTGCTCACGGTGGCTGCCGAGCGGCTGCTGGGGCTGCCACGCGACTGACGGTTCCCGGTCCGGGGCCGGGGGGGGGGGGGGGGGGGGGGGGGGGGGGGGGGGGGGGGGGGGGGGGGGGGGGGGGGGGGGGGGGGGGGGGGGG
>NZ_JBXAJP010000014.1:48885-127856 GCF_058797375.1 Prescottella sp. GW823-FHT02E09 | reverse complement strand
CCCCCCCCCCCCCCCCCCCCCCCCCCCCCCCCCCCCCCCCCCCCCCCCCCCCCCCCCCCCCCCCCCCCCCGCCGCATCATTCGTCGTCCTTGCGCGGCCGACCCGGCCGGCGCATCTTCTCGGCGTTGGACGGCGCCCGTCCCGCGTCGTCGAGTGCACGTCGCAACAGGAACTCGATCTGCGCGTTGGTACTGCGCAATTCGTCTGCGGCCCATCGCGCCAGCGCGTCGTGCACTGCCGGGTCGAGGCGCAACAGCACCTTCTTGCGTTCGACCATGACGGCGCAGCCTACTGGTAGAGGGTTCCGGTGTTGACGACCGGCTGAGCGCCCTGGTCGCCGCACAGGACCACGAGCAGATTCGAGACCATCGCCGCCTTGCGTTCCTCGTCGAGTTCGACGGTGTGCTCGCGCTCGAGACGGTCCAGCGCGGCGGCGACCATGCCGACCGCGCCCTGCACGATCTGCTCGCGGGCCGCGATGACGGCACCGGCCTGCTGGCGCCGCAGCATCGCCTGGGCGATCTCGGGGGCGTAGGCGAGCTGATTGATGCGCGACTCGATCACCTGCACGCCCGCGGACCGAACCCGCTCACCCACCTCCTCGGACAGCTTCGAGGTGATCTCGTCCGCGTTCTGCCGCAACGAGATCGACTCCCCGCCACCGTCGTAGGGGTAGCTGCCGGCGATGTGCCGCACTGCGGCCTCGGTCTGGACCGCCACGAACTCCTCGAAGTCGTCGACGTCGAACATCGCACGAGCCGTGTCGCGGACCTGCCACACGATCACGGCAGAGATCTCGATCGGGTTGCCGTCCGCGTCGTTGACCTTCGCCTTCCCGGTGTCGTGGTTGCGAATCCTCGTGGAGATGGCCCGACGCGTGTTCAGCGGGTTGATCCAGCGCAGTCCGTCCTGCCGAAGCGTGCCCGAGTAGGAGCCCTGCAGCAGCTGCAGCACCCGTGCCTGCCCCGGCTCGACGAGGACGAGGCCCACCAAGGGCGCCAGTGCCGCGACCGCGACGACCGCCCCGGCGCCGATGAGCGGAATGCTGGGCGCCGACCCGAGCAGGATCCCGGCGGCGATCGCGGCCGCACCGGCGAGGATCGCGAGCAACGCGCCGATCGCGACCGGCCATCCGTTCGCCGACCAGCCCGGGCGTTCCTCCACCCCGGTCGTGTCGATCGGAACGGAATCGATTGCGGATCTCGCGGATGTCCCGGCAGTCATGGGCGTCCTCCTCGTCAGCGGGCGCAGTCCGTCGCGCACCGTCGAAAGAGATACTAAAGTGATATCAGTTTTTGAGCAAACGATGGATCGACCGGCCGCGACCTGGTGTCCCCGATACGCACCCGAACCACTGCAACACGTTCTAGGGTTCTCGCCATGATCCTCATCGACGACCACGCCCGCGTACGGACGCTGACCCTCGATCGACCCGACGCGCTCAACGCGTTCAGTGAGGCGCTCTACGACGCCACCACCGAGGCACTGCTGGATGCGGCCGCCGATCCGAACGTCGCGGTGGTGCTGCTCACGGGCAACGGTCGCGCATTTTCCGCGGGCACAGATCTGCGCGAGATGCAGGCGCTCACAACCGATCCGAACTACCAGCGGGGCAAGCACGGCTTCAACGGCCTGATCGACGCACTCGTGAACTTCCCCAAGCCGCTGATCTGTGCGGTCAACGGGATCGGGCTCGGAGCCGGGGCCACGATCCTCGGCTTCGCCGATCTGACGTTCATGTCCAGCGAAGCACGGCTCAAATGCCCGTTCACCGATCTCGGCGTCGCCCCGGAGGCCGCGTCGAGCTACCTCATGCCGAAGCTGATCGGCCGCCAGAACGCAGCCTGGATGCTGATGAGTTCGGAGTGGATCGACGCGGCCCAGGCCGCGGAGATGGGCCTGGTGTGGCGGGTGTGCGCGCCGGACGAGCTGATGGCCGTCGCCCGCGCCCACGCCGAAACCCTGGCAGCCAAGCCGATCTCGAGCCTGATCGCCGTCAAGCGGACGATGACCGAGCCGCTGCGCGCCGAGATCGCCGCCGCCCGCGAACGGGAGAACGCATGCTTCCGTGAAATGCTGGGCGGTCCCGCGAACCGGGAGGCGCTGGCCGCGTTCGCGGAGGGCCGGCCGGCCGATTTCACCTCGCTGCCCGCCGGAGGATGAGTGCGTGTCGTGCTCATGATCTAGCGTGAGCCCCATGGAGTCGATCGGGTTGCGCGTGCTGCTGTGGCTGACGTTCACCATCGCGGGGGTCGCGGTCGTGTGGGCGTCGCGGGCCGCCTCGAGCGGCCGGCTGAAGCGAAACCCGTACGCCGGCATCCGGACACCGTCGACGATGGTCAGCGACGAAGCATGGACCACGGCCCACCGCGCCGGAAGCCGAACGATGCAGATCGGTGGCTACTGCTCGATCCTCACCGGTTTCGGCGCTCTCGCCCCGCTGTCGGAGACCTGGCTGACGGTGCTCGGTGGTGTCGGGGCCGGTTGCCTGCTGGGGTTCACCCTGATCGGTGCCTGGTTCGGCGTCCGTGCCGCGCGAGAGGTCCCGCTGGACACCGAACCCGAACCGGCCTAGTCGTCGGCCGGCTTCACTCCCGCCAGGACGTTGAAGGCACCGGTCAGGAGGTTGAGGGCGACGATCCCGACGACGTCGGCGATCTCGCGGTCGCTGTAGCCGTGCCCGCGAAGGTCCGCGACGTGTTGATCGGTGATCGAGGTCGGTTCCCGATAGATGCGAAGGCCGAGGTCGATCATCGCCGCGATCGCGGGATCGGCCGACGTGCCCGCGCGGGCACGGTCGATCTCGTCGGTCTCGACACCGTTGGCGTGCGCGGCGTCCATGTGGGCTTCGAGGCAGACAGCGCAACCTTGCCGGGCCTGGACGGCGATCGAGATTCGCTCGCTGATCTTGCGGTTCAGCTTCGCCCGCTTCATGGCCCGGCTGAGCTGCAGATAGCCGCCCAGCACGGCGGGCGAGTGCGCCATCGTGGAGACCATGTCGCCGATCTGTCCGTGACGGGAGACCAGGTCGGAGAGGAGATCCCGTGATGCACCGACAGCGGTATCCGGGGTGAGAGGTGTCAGGCGAGGCATAGCAGTCCTATGTGGTTTCGTGAGGCTTCTGTAGATGCGCGGTCGGCTTCCCGCCCGCCCCGGCCGCCCGCCGCAGCGGGTGGTCCGGTGGCATCCGGGACGGGCAGGAAAGCCGACAGGGTTGTGGCGGTTGCTCAGTTGGTGGTGAGCTTGTACCCGGCGTTCTCGACGGCCTGCTGGACATCGGCATCGCTGAGCGGGCTCTCACCGGTGAGGGTGATCCCGCCGGTGGCGAGGTCGATGTCGACGCCGATGACTCCAGGAATCTGCTCGACGTGGCTGGTGACCTTTCCTGCGCAACCTCCGCAGGTCATTCCGGCGACGAGGTAGGTGCGAGTGGTGGGCATGGGTTGAGCCTTCCTGTTCGATTCGAGTACCCAGGCGCGTGGTCGCATGGGCTGGGTGATCCCGCCGTCGGCGCTCCGGTGGGGACCGGTCGGCGCCGCAGGCAGGGTTCTTCCGGTGGCCCCTGGACGAGCCGGCTGACCGGCCGGTCCGGGATTCGGGGAAGCTTTGTGGGTCAGGCGTTCACCGACTCCGGGGCAACCTTGGTCGATCGCATCCCTACCGCGGTGATACCTGCGCCCAGCAGTGAAATGACGGCCGCACCGATGAAGACTGCGGAGAACCCGTTCGTCAGCTCCGTCAGGTCACCGAGCTGGTCAGCACCGAACACGGCTGCGATCGCAGTCATCACGGCCAGCCCGACGGCGGAGCCGACCTGGTAGCTGACATTGACGATGCCGGAGGCCAGTCCGCCCTCCTCCGGGCGCGCGGCCGAGATCGCCGTCCCCAGTGAGGGAATGAACGCCAGCGTCATGCCTGCCGCGGCCACCAGCGATGCCGGCAGAACATCGACCCAGAAGTTGCCGGTGGGCCGGACCAGCGACATCCACCCCAACCCGATTCCGAGCACCAGCAGACCTGCCACGATCATCGTCTTGGCTCCGAACCGTTGCATGGCCCGGGGAGCGACAACGATCATGCCGAGCATGACGAACAGTGTCATCGGCAGCAGAGCCGCACCGGCGGGGAAAGCGCTGTAACCGAGTACCTGCTGCAGGTACAGGTTCAGGAAGAACCACATCGGTATCCATGCCGCACCGAGGACCAGCTGAGCGATGTTGGCGGCGCCGAGGTTGGGCGCCTTGAAGATCCCGAGTCGTACCAGCGGTTCTCGGCGCTTGGACTGAATCAGCACGAACGCACCCAGCAATACGGCCGCCACGGCGAGCGCAAGCCACGTCTGCCCGGATCCCCAGCCGACGTCGGGTGCCCGGACGATGCCGAAGACACCGACCGCGAGGCCTGCCGTGACCGCGAGCGCGCCGAGGAAATCGACCGATCCGGTGCGTGCCGCGGCATTCGGCATCAGGAAGGGCGTGGCGATCAGGGCAATGATCGCTATGGGGATGTTGAGATAGAAGACCCAGGGCCAGCTGGCGTACTCGGTGATGACGCCGCCGAGGAACACCCCGGCGGTACCGCCCGCGGGCGCCGCAGCACCATATACGGCCAACGCCTTGGTCATCTCCTTCTGCGTGCTGCCGAACAGCATCATCAACAGGGTGAGTGCCGACGGCGCGATGAGTGCCGCGCCGGCGCCCTGGACTGCGCGGCCTGCGAGCTCGACGGCGACGTTGCCGGCGGCACCGGCGACAACGGAACCGACCAGCAGGATCAGCCATCCGGCGGTGAACACTCGGCGTGCACCGAACAGATCCGAGAGGCGCCCACCGAGTAGCAGCAGCCCGCCGAATGCGATGACGTAGGCATTGAACACCCACGTCAGGCCCTCCTGCGAGAAGCCGAGATCACTCTGCATCTGGGGAAGTGCGACACCGATGATGGAGGTGTCCATGATGACCATGAACTGCGCGGCGGCGATCAACGCCAACGCCCACCACTTTCGCGTGGATTGTGCTTGCGTGGACATACTGTCTTCCTTACCTGTACGGGGTATGGGTGATGAACGGAGATCGAGGGCGACCGAGAATGTCCAGCCACTGGGACGCCCTCATCGTGTGGATGCAAAATGCTCTCCAAGCAGGCACTACTCGAAGTTCCTCGACCGGCGCGCACGGTAGGCGGACGTCAGATCTTCCGAGGTGAGCGTTTCACTGAACGATACCCTAGGGGGGTATGGTACAAATTGCAATGGGTTCCCCGAGATCGAGCACGGGGCTCACGACAACCGCAGCACTTCCGATATGGAAGCTCCTACCGCCCCACCCCCGGAGGATTGATGTTCAGCGAAAGCGACTACACACTGGAAATGGCAGCGCCGGAGACCACCGTCGGCAGCCGGGTACCTCTACGGTTCCGGATCGTCGATCCGACCGGAGCCCCGCTGACCCGGTACACCGACACCCACGAGAAGCAACTGCATCTGATCGTGGTCGCCCGCGATCTGACCGGCTTCCAGCACGTGCACCCCGAACTCGATGCATCCGGAACCTGGTATGCACCAGTCGATTTCCCCCATGCTGGAAGCTACCGCGCTTTCGCCGACTTCACCCCGGACGGTGGCGACGGAATCACGCTCGGTGCGGACATACGCGTCGCCGGCGCCTACGACCCGCGGCCACTGCCCGCTGCGACCGCCACCACGACGGTCGACCACTACACCGTCTCCCTCGACGGCGCGGCCCACGCAGGTCAGACGTCGAAGCTCACGCTCTCGGTCAGCCGCGACGGGCGACCTGTCACCGATCTGCAGCCCTACCTCGGCGCATACGGTCACCTGGTCGCACTACGCGCCTCCGACCTCGCGTATCTCCACGTTCATCCGGACGGCCATCCCGGAGACGGCGCTACCCCCGCCGGACCCGCGGTCACCTTCTACGCCACCATGCCGAGCGCTGGGGACTACCGCTTGTTCTTGGACTTCCGACACGACGGCGTGGTGAGAACCGCCGAGTTCACCATGACTGTCGACAGTGCGACTGCGCCCGTCACCGAGCAGGCGTCCGCACACCACGGACACTGAACCGAGAACGTCGAATCCGTTCCACAGCAACGACGTAGAGGAAAGACCCCACCGACGAATCGGAGGACGGCATGTCACGGACAGCGAGACGAGTGTGGGCGATAGCCACGCACCCTACTTTTCGCGCAGCAGCACATTGCGCAGCGATGTGCGCATTGATCGCCTTGCAGGACAACGGAAACCGAAAGGCGTCCGAGCACCGGACAGGAACTGGGAACCGTTGTGACGCCACCGGTTGACGAACAGGATCGCACACCATCCGCCAGGACGCGGATCAACACAGGAGGACATCGAATGTCGGTAGAGATCGAAAGCGGCAATGCCCCGGCCGACAACACCCCAGCCGGCGACGCCTGCTGCACGAGCGATTCGCACGGCTACATCACGTCGAGGGACGACTACGTCAAGCGCCTGCGTCGAGTCGAAGGTCAAGCCCGAGGCCTGCAGCGCATGGTCGACGAAGACAAGTACTGCATCGACATCCTCACGCAGGTCTCGGCTATGACCAAGGCTCTCCAGTCGGTGGCCCTGGGCCTGCTCGAGGACCACATCAGCCACTGCGTCGTCAAGGCAGCCATCGCCGGCGGCGCCGAGGCGGACATGAAGCTCGAGGAAGCGACCGATGCGATCGCACGACTGGTCCGCTCGTAGAATCGCGTTCATTGCAGGCATTGCGGCAGTGGCGCGGCGCGCCCAGGGCGTGTCTGACGAATCTCGAGCAGGGGCGGCGGTGCCGTCCCCGTCCGACATTCGTCCGGCGCACCCTTTGCCATGTTCGACACACGTACTTCTCGCCGTGCGAGGCAGACTCAGTCGATGACTGCCGCCACGGCCTCGATCTCCACGAGCTGATCGTCATACCCGAGCACCGTGACGCCATACAACGTGCTGGGTACATCATGGTCACCGAAGGCCTCACGAATGACGCTCCAAGCCGACACCAGGTCGTCCTGATTCGAAGAAGCGACGAGCACCCGGGTGCTGATCACATCGCTGAGCGTCGCGCCCGCAGCTCCAAGCGCAGTCGTCAAGGTCTCTACGCACTTGGCAGCCTGACCAGCGTAATCACCGACGCTCGCGGTGGAGCCGTCGATGTTCAACGGACAGGCTCCAGCAAGAAAGATCAGCCGGGCATCGGCGGGCGCAGTTGCCGCATACGCATACTCCGCAACATTCGACAAAGCCGCCGACCGAATGAGCGACACTGCTTTCGACATGAGATCTTCCTTCCCTCACCCCAGACCATGAGAACGAGTCCGAGCACTCCACCAACACGAGACAGCCTAACGTCACCCACACCCGCGCCCCGCCACGAAGGCGCCATCGAACTCACTCCGCCGAAAGCCAGGAAGTCACGTACAACATTGCGCCACACATCAATTCGCGAAGCCTGCCCCTTTTCAGGCTGAGTGGGCAACAGGTCGACTGGCGACAAGGACCCTGACCGACTCACCGACTCACCGACTCACCGACTCACCGACTCACCGACTCACCGACTCACCGACCCGACTCTGACACCACGACGCCAGGTCCGCGATCGACCCGCACCGGCCATCCGGTAACACGCGGAGACGGGTCATCCGAACAACCGAACACCCCAGCGGTTCACACGTTCGTCAGACATGTTCTAGTCGTCGGCCGCCTCGTACCGGACTCGGCGCCGCCGCTTGATCCGGACACCGACGACGGCAGCGGCGCCGCCGATCGCCGCACCGACCATCACGCCCGCCCACGTCGACGACGCGCTGTCGCTGTGCGACACCAGCAGGCGGGCGACGATGCCGGCCGCACCGATCGCGTAGACCGCGACGGCGACCGCCATCCGCGGGCGCGCCATGGTTGCCGTCTCGTGCAGATCCACCTGCCGCCTGCGGGCGAACTCCATCGCGCAGGCGGAGATCGCAACGGTGGCCACGAGCAGACCCAGCGCCACCCATGCACCGACCGCACCGGCCACCCACGGCAGCACGGCCGCCGCGAACAGCGCCGCCCACAGGAACAGCTGGAATCCGACGGCCGCGGCCTCGTTCCACACGTCACGTTGGCGCTCGTCGCGGTAGAACTCGTCGTCCAGGTCTCCCACGACCCGCATGGCGTTCACGAAGACACTCATCGTCACCCCTCCTCGTCCAACGGGAACAGCGTCTCGACATTCGCGCCCAGCGCTCGCGCCAGGCGCAGGGCGAGGTAGACGCTGGGCGCGTAGTCGCCGCCCTCCACCGCCACGATGCTCTGACGGCTCACACCGCCCGCACGCGCCAACTCGGCCTGGGTGATCCCGGCGGCCTTCCGGTGCTCTCGTACCCGGTTCTCACGCGGCTTGTCGGACACATCGAGAAGTAAAGAGTCCTTGACACCCATATGTCAAGGATTCTTGTCAATCTGTGACGGTGGCCGCGTCGTCGTGCAGCACCTTCGCCGAGTCGGCGAACCGCCGGACCTGCGCGTCCTGCCACACATGGGCCGGCGTGCCGCCGCCGAGGACCCGACTGGCGAGTGTCGGGGAAGTCCCGATCGGGACGTCGCTGCCGGCGATCACGACGTTGCCGTCCCGCTTACCCTTGAGCATCGCAGGGTCGGCGATGATCGCGGCGTGCTCGAACACTGCACCGATCGTCGCGGCCTCGGCACGCGCGCCCCGCAGATCTGGGGTGTCCCCGCAGTTCACGACGTAGATGCCGCCCGGCGACAGCACGCGGCGCGCCTGCCGGGTGAACTCCAGGGTGGTGAGCGGTCGGGGTGTGCTGCGTCCGGCGAACACGTCGCGGATGATCAGGTCCCGGCTGTCGTCGGTGAGTGTCTCGGTGACCGCACGCGCCTCCCCCACGCGGACCCGCAGCATCGGCGCCCGGGGCAGATCGAACCACTCGCGGACCAGTACCGCGAGGCGGCCGTCCAGTTCGACCACCACCTGACGCGCCTCGGGGTACACGGACGCGAAGCTCCGCGCCAGCGTGCAGGCGCCGCCGCCGAGGTGGAGCACCCGCAGCTTGGCGTGCGAATCCCATTGGGAACGAGACAGTTCCGATATCCACCGCATGTAGTCGAACGCGAGGGTCTGCGGGTCGGCGAGATCGATGTGCGAGCTCGGCTCCCCGTTGATCTTCACGATCCAACTCTGCGGATCGAACGGATCCTCCTCGAGTTCACACATCCCGGTGTCGATCTCGTAGGTGCCGGAGACGGGTCCACCGTCGCTCTGCCGGGCATCGCGCCCGTCGGTCCTGCGGCCGCCCCGCTGCCTGCCCATCGACGCCATCCCTGCTGCTCACGTGCGCCGCACGTTCGCAGGCGCTGGGTTTCAAGGATACCGATCCACTCCAGTGCCTCTGCGCGTCACAGTTGATACCGCGAGTCCACGCCCAGGGCGTCGAGCAATACCGCCCGGAGGGCGACCAACTCGGGATCGGCTCGCTGACGTGGACGCGGCGCGCCCACCGCCCGATCGACCGCGATGACGCCATCACCCAGTACGAGAACCCGGTCTGCCAACGCCAGCGCCTCGTCCACATCGTGGGTCACCAACAAGACCGCTGGCCGATGGAGCGAGCACAGCTTGGCCAGGAACTCGTGCATGCGAATGCGGGTGAGCGCGTCCAGTGCGCCGAACGGTTCGTCGAGCAGCACCAGCCGAGGCTCACGAACCAGCGCTCGCGCCAACGCAACTCTCTGCGCCTCACCGCCGGACAAGGTTGCCGGCCACGCGTCCGCCCGATCGGTCAACCCCACCTCGTCCAGCGCGGCCATCGCGAGCGACCTGTCCGGCTTCCGACCAAGGCCGGTGACAACGTTGCGCCACACTGATTTCCAGGGAAACAAGCGCGGTTCCTGGAACACGACCGAACGGGCGGCGGGCACGGCTACATCCCCCGTGTAGTCGATGTCGAGACCCGCCAGGACCCGGAGCAGCGTCGACTTGCCTCCCCCGCTCCGGCCCAGCAACGCAACTATCTCGTCGGGCCGCATCTCGAGATCGACACCATCGAGCACGATGCGATCGCCGAAGCGCTTGCGCAGCCCTCGTACCCGGACCGCGAGATCCGCGGCCGCAGCCGTCTTGCTCACGCTCCCGCGAAGTTCCGCTGCCACCGCAGCACCCTCCTTTCGAGCAAGCTCACCAGCTGATCCGAGGCCAGCCCGAGGAAGCCGTAGATCACGAGGCCGAGCACGATGATGTCGTTGCGGAAGTACTGCTGCGCCTCGGTCATCATGAAGCCCAGGCCGGACCGCGCGTTGAGCTGCTCGGTGACGACCAGCACCAGCCAGGACACGCTCAGCGAGAACCTGAATCCCGTGAAGAACCCGGGCAACGCGGACGGCACGACAACCTGCCGGATCAGCTCCCACCGGTTCAGACCGAGCACGGCAGCGGCCTCCACGAGCTTCGCATCGATCGCGCGAATCCCCTTGAACGTGTTCAGGTACACCGGGAAGAACGTGGCGTAGGCGATGAGGATCAGCTTCGGCGCCTCGTCCACACCGAACCACAGAATGAACAATGGAATGAGCGCGAGCGCGGGCAGCGGACGCAGCATCTGCAGCGTCGTGTCGAGCAGGTCCTCGCCGGTGCGCCACAGACCCGACAGCAACGCCGCCCCGACACCGAACACCACGCCGATGGCCAACCCGATCAACGCCCGCGTGACGGATGCGGACAGGTTGGACTGCAGATCGCCGCTGGTGATCAACTCGCCCGCCGTGGCGATGACGCTGGACGGGGCCGCGAGTAGCCGTGTATCGATCAGCCCGACCCGGGCCGCGGCTTCCCAGAGTGTCAGCAGCAGGACCGGAACAATGCTGCGGCGCAACCACCGTGGTACCAACGGCGCAGCCGATATGACCGAGATCGACAGCCTTGGGGTCCCGATCTCCCGCGTCGGCGCACTCATTGCCGAGCTGCCGCGACGACGTCGTTGTACCGATCGTCGACGATGTCCGCGATCGTCACCTCGACGTCGGTGAGACCGAACTCGCGGGTCAGGTCGGCTTCGTCCTGCAGCCGCTGCACCACGTCGCTGTTCAGGGGAAAGTACTCGAGCGGCAGTTCCGCCTGCACCGCGGCCAGCGCGGTAGCCGGCGGCAGCTTCGTGACCTCGGCCTGCACCTTCGCGTACGCGTCCTTCTGAGTGTTGGTCCACACCTGGTTGCGGATCAGCCGGGCTTGGAAGTCGGCGATGGCCGCGTTCAGCTTCGGATCACCGAGAGACTTGTTGTTCGCGGTCGTCACCAGGAAGTTGTCGGTGTGCTCGGACGACCAGGCGATCACGTTGCCGCCGGCCTCCTGCACCCGCGTGAAACTGGCGCCGCCACCCGCCCACGCGTCGACCTGTCCGCTGAGCAGCGCACCCAGCCCGGCTGCACTGTCCAGGAACACCGGATCGACATCCGCGATGTCGACACCGCTGTCTTTCAACGTCTTTGCCAGGAAGTAGTGTGGCGTCGAGGCCTTGGCCGGGGATACGGCGATCCGCTTGCCCACGAGATCGGCGGGCGAGTTGGTCGCGAGGCCCGGTCGAGTCGCCAGCCAGAAGGTGCCGTGATTCCGAGGATGATCGGCGGGGTCCTTGCCCGCAATTCCGACGATCTTGAACGGCACCGCACCCGATGCCGCCGAGAACAACGCGGGATCCACCCCTTGGACCGAGACGTTGATCGCGTCGGCGGCGAGCGCCTGGAACATCGGGGCGCCGCCACCGATCTTCTTCCACTCCACCGTGTACGGGATGCCCTCGAGAGCGCCGGACGCCTCGAAGAACTGCCGGGTGAAGCCTCCGATCTCGCCCACGTCGAGAGTGACTCCGGACAGGTCCACACCCGCCGTCTCGGGCTTCGCGGCAGCGCCGCCGGCAGTGTCGGAGGAGGACGAGTTCCCGCAGGCGGCCAGCGCGGCCGCGGTGAGGACGGCGGCCAGGACCGCCACGGGGCGTCGAAGGAGGGAGCGCTGACGCGTCACGAGGTTGCCTTTCTACTCCGCTCCCGAGAGGGAGCGGGTCAGGATGAAACGAATGATGGTTCGGTGTCGACGCTCAGGACGGGATCTGCACGGTCACGGACTTGAGTTCGGTGTAGGAGTGGATCCACTCGTCGCCGCCGTCACGTCCGATACCGGACTGCTTGAATCCGCCGCTCGCCGCGGCGGCGCCCCCGGGTCCGAATCGGTTGACCCACACGGAGCCGGCGTCCAGCCGGGCCGACACGCGGTGCGCCCGAGCGAGGTCGCCGGTCCAGACTGCGGCCGCCAACCCGTACACGGTGTCGTTGGCCAGAGCGATCGCGTCGTCCTCGTCGTCGAACGGAATGACGGTGAGCACGGGCCCGAAGATCTCCTCCTGCGCCAACCGCGAGGAGTTGGCCACACCGGTCAGGACCGTCGGCCGGACGAAGAACCCCGGGCCGGCGACGATTCCGCCGTCGAGAGCGAACCCGGCGCCCTCGGCGCGGGCCAGGTCGAGATAGCCCGCAACACGGTCTCGCTGGCGCGCCGAGATGAGGGGACCGAGATCGACGCCGTCGTCGAAACCGTTGCCCACCAACAGGTCGCGGGAGCCCGCCACGACGGCGTCGACCAGCCGATCGTGTACCGGTCGCTGCACGAGCAATCGGGTGCCCGCGAAGCAGATCTGACCGGAGTTGGTCCACACCGCGCGCTGTGCTGCCGCCGCGGCGGCAGCGAGATCGGCGTCGGCGAAGACGATGTTGGGAGACTTCCCACCGAGTTCCAGCGATACCCGCTTCACCGACGTCGCAGCACGGGCGAGGATGTCCTTCCCGACGGCGGTGGATCCGGTGAAACTGACCTTGTTCACCAGCGCGTGCTCGGTAAGCGGCACTCCGGCGTCCGACCCGGTTCCGGTTACCACGCCGAGCGCTCCGGCCGGTAGTCCCGCCTGTCGGCCCAGTTCCGCCAGCCGCAGAGCGGTGAGGGGGGTGTCCTCGGCGGGTTTGAGGACGACTGTATTCCCCGCCGCGAGCGCTGGGGCGAGCTTGTTGACCGCCATGATCAGCGGCACGTTCCACGGCGTGATCGCGGCGACCACCCCGACGGGCTGGCGCACGCTGTACGACAGGACGTCGGATTGCCCGGGATTGACGCGACCGGCGATCCGTTCCGGCCAGCCGGAGAACTCGGCCAGGATCGCCGCCGACCCGTGAGCCCACCCTCGAGTCAGCGCCAGCGGCGCGCCGTTCTCCAGAGTCTCGAGCTCGGCCAGGAGCTGCGCGTCCGCGGTGACGAGGTCACTCCAGCGCCGGAGCACTGCTGCTCGTCGGGCGGGAGCCAGCCCCCGCCATCGGCCGTCGCGGTGCGCCGTGGCCGCGACGGTCACCGCCAGTTCGATGTCGGCGGCAGTACCCTCGGCCACCCGCGCGATCTCACGCTCGGTGGCCGGGTCGACGACCGCCCGGGTTCCTCCGTCGGAGGCCGGCAGCCGCTCGTGGTCGATGAAGTGCCCGTGCTCACGCGACAGGAACTCGCGTGCCGCCGCCCCGAGTCGGGATGTCTCGTACACAGTCTCGGTGCTCATGGGGATGCTGCCGCCCTCTGATGGATGGTCGATTTCAGGAGTTCGACGCCTCGGTGCGCGATCACGGCGGTCGGCGCCATCGTGTGGCCGCGTGTCACTGTCGGGATGGCCGACGCGTCGAGCACTCGTAGGCCGTCGACGCCACGCACCCGCAGATCCCCGGTCAGTACGGCACCGGGATCACCGTCGCGTCCGATCCGCGCGGTACCGACCGGATGGAAGATCGTCGAGGCGTGCGTCCGGACGAACTCCTCCACCTCGGCATCGGTGGCGTCGCTGCGGAACCCGTCATGAACCGGGTCTCCGGCCGTGCCGCGCAATGCATCACTGTCGAGGATGCGCCTCGCGATCCGGAATCCGCGGACCAACGTGGCCAGGTCCGCACCGCTCGGGTCCGTGAGATAACCGGGGTCGATTCGCGGCGGGTCGGCGGGGTCCGCCGACGCGAGGGTGATCGCCCCTCGGCTGTCGGGTTGCAACAGGACCCAACCCACCCCCACTCCTTCGACGCGCCGGCCGCCGTATCCGGTGACCGAGGTCGTGAGAATGAACTCGAGGTCCGGCGCGGCGAGACCGTCCACCGAGCGGGCGAATCCGATCGAACCGGTGGTGGCGAGAGGGCCTGTGCCGTCGGCGCGCCATTGCTCGAGATCCCGACGGTGCCTCTCGGCGGACGAACCCGATCCAGCGCCCTCGGCAAGGTACGCACCCGTCCAGACCACCAGGTGGTCGTGCAGGTTCGCGCCGACTCCCGGCAGATCGGACACCACCTCGATGCCGCGGCGAGCCAGATCGGCGGATGGCCCCACCCCGGAGAGCAGCAACAGGTGCGGAGTCCCGATCGCGCCCGCGGCGAGCAGCACCGTGTCCGCCCGCAGAACCTCCACCCGACCGCCGGTGTCCGCAACCGCCCCCACTGCTCGGGCACCGTCGAACAGCACCCGGTCCACGCGAACTCCGGTGCGCACCGTCAGGTTCGGTCGTGCCCGCACCTGCTCGTCGAGGTAGGCGTCGGCAAAGCTGACCCTCCGCGCGCGCCGAGTGGTGCTGTGGCCGAGATCGATGCCTTCCGGATCAGGTCCGTTGACGTCGGTTCGGGCGAATCCCACCTCCTCGGCGGCCCGCATCAGCAGCCCGGCGCGCGCATCCGAATGCTGACGCCGCTCGATCGGTAGCGGGCCACCGACCCCACGCCACGGCGCCGCACCGTGCGCGCTGTCCTCGATCGCCCGGAATGCCGCAAGTGCGGTGTCGTTGTTCCACCCGTCCCCGGAGGCTTCCCAGCCGTTGTAGTCGGCTCGGTGACCACGAACCCAGGCCTGCACGTTGACGGCGGAGGATCCACCGACTACACGCCCCCTGGGCCACGGCACCACGCGGCCGCTCAGCCCGCTCTGCGTTGTCGTCGCGTAGTTCCAGTCGAGGGGGCCTCCCCACAACCGGTGTGCCAGCGCCGGTACCCGCACCGACTCGTTGCCGGGCAGAGCGTCATCCGGGAACTCCTGGCCGGCCTCGACCGCGAGCACTCGCACCGCAGGGTCCTCGGTGAGCCGGGCCGCCGCCAGAGCGCCGGCGACACCCAGCCCCACGATCAGGTAGTCGTACTCCTCAGCCATCGCTCTCCACCTCTCCGCAACTGTCCGCGCGGTCAGGCCGCGGCACCGCTCCGGGTCGCGTCGACCACCTCGCCGAGCCACTGCAGGACCGCGTCGCGCACTGTGACCGGCCTCGGCAGCAGCCCGTTGGCGTGCAGCAGGTCCGCGGCGCGCTGCTGCTCGTCGAGGAACTCCTCGGTGACCGGCCCGATACCGAAGGGCCGTCCACGCAGCGCCTCCTCCCAGCGGTCCAGATCCGCGGTGCCCCCGCGCCTCTCGGCGTCCTCGACGAAGAACCGCGCGGCTTCACGCGGATTCGCGACGATCCACGCGTCCGACTCCTGCAGCGCGGCGATGACCGCCTCGAGCTCGGCGCGGTGGTTCTCGGCGAAGTCGCGGCGCACGAACCACAGCGACGGATGGGTGAACAGGCCGTCGGTGTCGACCAGGGTGTGCAGGCGCGCGGCCGACTCGACCTCCGCGAGGCCGGGATAGGCACCGACCCACGCGTCCAGGTCGCCGCGCAGCAGCGCGGCGCCGCCCTCGTTCACATCGACGTCCACAGGCTCGACATCGGACCAGGCCAGCCCCTCACGTTCGAGGGCCAGGAGTGCGAGCGTGGTCTGCCACGACCCGTGCGCGACCCCGACCCGCTTGCCGCGCAGGTCCGAGGCGGTGCGAATGCCGGAGTCGGCGAGGGTCACCAGCCGGCCGTTCTCCACCCGCGGGCCGGAGATACCGACGTACACGAGATCCCTGCCCTGGCCGAGCGCGGTGATCGGCGGCGTGAATCCGGTGCCGATGACGTCGTAGCCGCCGGCTTCGAACAACCAGTCCGAGTGCAGGGTCGGCAGCGCCGTGCGCGGGTCCACGGCCGGCTGCCGCGGCAGCTCGCGCAGATCCACCCACTCGACGTCGGGGAGGCGGAGTTCGAGCAGGCCGTTGTGGCGCAGCGCGAACAGGGAATTGTTGTTCGGGAAGTAGCCGACACGAATGGTCATGGGAGTCTCCTGAAGTGGTGCGGGCTCAGACGAGTCCGCGGCGACGGGCCTCGTCGAGCAGGCCGCTGCGGCCCCACTGCGCGACGAGGTTGGTCTTGTCGAAATCGACGGTGCCGCCGACGAGTTCGCCGAGGGCCTGGTACTGCGCGCCCTCCTCGAGCAGCACGACGAACTTGGCGAGCTCGAGCAGGCCGTCCCGGCCGATGACGTTGACGCCGCCGTTGGCCTCGAAGATCGCGACGAGGTCCGGGTCCTCGACCAGGCGATCGAGGATGAAGTTGCCCGGCGACTGGCTGCGGTCGATGTGCGGCGGGATGTCCCGCGACAGGGTCAGGCGCTGCGAGGCCGCGTACTTGATCCGCAACGTGCGGTGAGTCTGCGCCCACCCGCCGAGCCACGGGGTGTGCACGTGCACGATGGACGTGATCTCGGGGTGCCGGCGGAACACCTCGGCGTAGCCGGTGAGGAACCCGGCGGAACCCGTGCCGGAGAGGACCTCGCCGTCGAACGTCGCGAGGATCGGCTTCGCGCTCCGGTCGGCCGCCCACGGGCCGGGCTCGTCGAGCGCGACCGCGAGCTCCTCGCCGGGAACGCGTTCGACGAAGTTGACGGTGCCGTTGGCGGAGACGGTGCCGGTCTCGCGGAACACCCGGAACGCTCTGTCGGCGGCGCGGCGGGCGTCGTCGACGAACGACTCGACGGCAGGGCTGATACGGGTTTCGGTGCTGGTCATGGGAATTCTCCTATCGGGCGGAAAGGGCGCGGACCGGGGTGGGCGTGGTCCGGCGCAGCAGCGGCAGGACCTCCTCACCGACGCGGTAGGCCTCTTCGAGGTGGGGGTTGCCGGCGAGGATGAACGCATCCACACCGAGATCGATCAGTTGGTCGAGACGCTCGGCGACCTGCTCGTAGCTGCCGACGAGCCCGAACGCGGGGCCGCCGCGGATGAGGCTGAAGCCGCACCACACGTTGGGCTGGACCTCGAGGTCGCGGTATCCGGTGATGTTCTCCGGTACCCAGCCGGCGATGCGGGCCGCACCCACCGAGTCGCCCTGCGCGGCCCGGTTGGCGGCGTCGCGGTCGACGAACGCCCAGCCCTTCTCGATCTCCGCCCAGGCCGCTTCCTCGGTGTGGCGGGCGACGATGTCGATTCGGACCGCGAACTTCGGTGTGCGGCCGATCCTCTCGGAGTGCGCCCGGACACCGTCGAACTTGGCGCGCAGGTCCGTGAATGGCTCGAGCCACGACAGGTAGTAGTCCGAGTGCCGACCCGCGGCGGCGACGGCCGCGCCCGAGGACCCGGAGAAGAAGACCTCCGGGAAGGGCTGCCCCGCGAGCAGCGGCGGCAGCGCGGCGCCGTCGGTGCGGAAGAAGCGGCCGTCGTAGTCGAACGGCGCCCCGTCCCACACGCCCCGCAGCACGTCGAGGAACTCCGACGTCCGCGCGTATCGGTCGTCGTGGTCCACCTTGTCACCCCACCACAGCTGCGGGGCTCCCCCGCCGCCGCTGATGATGTTGTAGACCAACCGCCCACCGGTGGCACGCTGCAGGCTGGCCGACATCCGGGCGGCCTGCAACGGATGCAGGAAGCCGGGCTGGAACGCGACCATGAACCGGTAACTGCTGGTCTCGCGGGCCAGCGCAGACGCGGCCGCCCATGGGTCCTCGGTGACCGGGAACGACGGCAGCAGTCCGCCGACGAATCCGGCCGACTCGGACGCCTTCACCACCGCGGCCATGTGGTCGATGTAGCTGTAGCCGTCGAGTTCGCCGCCGCGGATGGCCGGCGCGATGTTGCCCGGACCGTGGCCGCCGGCGTGCCCGCGGTTGTAGCGGCGCGGGGTGCGCAGCGACGCGTGGTCGCCTTCCATGCCGATGCGCCAGTAGAAGTCGGTGGTCATGCCCTGATCTCCTGTGCGGCGAGGGTGCGGCCGGCCGGGTCGACGAGGTGCAGCAGATGCTCGCCGGTCCGGTGCAATTCCTCGATGTGGGGGTGGCCGGTGAGCTCGAACGTGTCGATGCCCCGGGCTCGATAGTCGGACAGCGTCCGCGCCACCTGCTCGTAGCTGCCGACCAGTCCGATCGACCGCCCGTACCCGATGCCGTCGAAGCCGGCCCAGCGGAAGCCGTCCAGCGCGAGCGCCAGGACGTCGGATTCGGTTGCACCGTGGTGATTCTCACGCCACAGTCGCAGGACCCGCGCCCAGGCCTCGTCCTCGGTCTCGCGAGCGACGACCGGCAACGCCAGACCCGCGCGGACGGTGCGTCCCCGCGCGGCGGCCGCGTCACGCAGCGTCGACAACCCGGCGTCGAGGCCGTCCGGTGTCTCGTCGAACACGTGCACGTCCCCGTGCGCCGCCGACAGTTCCAGAGCCTCGGGCGAGCCGCCCGACAGGTACACGGTCGGGAACGGCAACCCCGACAGGATGCCCCGGAACCCGCCGTCGATCACGTCGTAGAACTCGCCCGCGAAGTGGAAGCCGGTGCCGCCGAACCCGCCCGGCACCTGTTCGTCGGTCCAGATCCCGCGGGCCACGGTGAGGAACTCGGCGGCCCGGCGGTAGCGGTCCGCGCCGGTGACCCGGTCGCCGCGGGCGCGGGTGTCGGCGTCGTCCGTCTCGACCCGCAGCCGCCAGTCGAGGCGCCCGTTCGACAGCCGCTGCAGCGTCGCCGACAGCTTGGCCGCATACACGGGCGTGCCGAACGCGGGGTGGAACTCGACGCCCACCCGGGCGTGCCGGGTTCGGCGCAGCGCCGAACCAGCGACCACCCACGACTCCTCGCCGTCCGGGTCGTACGGTGCGATCACGCCGTCGAGCCCGCTCAGTTCCGCCGCGAGGATCACCTGGTCGAGGAAGTCGAACCCGCTGCGGCTCACGGGCGCCGGCGCGACGTGTCGCCCGTCGCCCCGGGTGGGGAGCTCCCACAGGAAGTTCGTCATGACAACACCTTTCGCTCGGACGCGACCAGCGCCCGGGCCTGTTCGAGCGGCTCCGGCGCCGCCCACGCGGCAAGCTCGAAGTCGGCGGCCAGGAAGCCGTACGTGTAGAGGAACTGCTTCTGGATGTCGAGGAGCTCGAGCCGCTCGTCGGACAGCGTGGGATGCAGTCCGCGGTGGAACGTGTCGCCGTAGGCCGCCTCGACTCCCGCTGCGCCGGAGAAGGTCTCCCGTGCGAGCACCGAACGCACCTCGTCGAGGTTCCCGGCCGCCCAGTCCGCTGCCCGCAACGTCTGCGCGAGGAACTCGACCACCAGCTCGGGCCGGGACTCGAGCAGGTCGGCGTGCACCGTGATCGGCCGCGGAGTGCCGTTGTTGACCCGCAGCCGCTTCGACTCCGTGGCGTCCAGATCCACGGCCACCTGTAGGCCGTGCTCGCGGGCCACCTCCTGCGCCCGCGCACCCTTGACGTAGATCGCGTCCACGTCGCCGCGCAGCAGCACCTCCACACCCCACGTGGTCGACCGCGACGTGGCCGCCGCGCCTCGCACCTGCGGATTCTGTTCCACCGGCACCTCGACGGTCACGACGTCGGCGAACGTGAGACCGCCGAGCCGCAGCGCCGACGCGAACCCGTGCAGCGCCATCGCCCGAGGGAAGCTGCGCGCCCGGTCCGCGGCCCACGCCGGGATGCCGATCCGCAGACCGGCCAGCTCGGCCGGCGAATCCAGTTGCGCGTTCGGACCGACGAGGATCGCCTGCGACTCGTCGATCCAGGTGAGGCCGATCAGCCGGGTGCGGGCACCGTCGGCACGGGCCGCGAGCGCGGGGACGTTGCCGCCCTCGCGCACCAGTCCCGACAGACCGTGGTCGAAGTGACGCTCGGCCAGCTCGACACCGGCGTCCTGCAGCACACCGAACTTCACACCGGCTTCGTCGGCCGATCGCGCCAGCCACCCAAGGGAATTCGCGAGTCCACTCGCGGTCGGGACGGGGCACCGCGTGTACCAGAGGGTGTCGAGGGGTGATGCGGTGGCAGTCACGGGGTGCTCCTTTCGGGGAGTGAGTTGTCGGTGTCGGCCGCGGTTCGGCCGACACCGAGTTCGGCGAGGAACGCCGCGCGATAGCGCAACGCCTCGGGGTCGTTTCGGTCGCGAGGGCGCGCGAGGTCGATGTCGACATCGACGGCGAACGACCCCTCGTTGAGGATCAGCACGCGGTCGGCGAGCCGGACGGCCTCGTCGACATCGTGGGTCACGAGCAGGACTGCCGGACGGTGTCGGGCCACGAGGTCACCGACGAGGTCCTGCATCTGGAGCCGGGTGAGGGCGTCGAGTGCGGCGAAGGGCTCGTCGAGCAGCAGCAGTTCGGGCTCCCGGACGAGGGCCCGAGCCAGCGCGACCCGCTGGGCCTCACCACCCGACAGGGTGGCGGGCCAGTCCCGTTGCTTCCCTTCCAGATTCACCTCGGCGAGGGCGGCGGCACCGGCCGCACGAACCGCCGCCGAGCGACGCTGTCCGACGACGACGTTGGCCAGGACCCGCTTGGACGGGACCAGCCGCGGCTCCTGGTAGACGACGGTCCGCTCGCGCGGCACCAGCACCTCACCCACGTCGGGGCGCTCGAGTCCGGTGAGCAGCCGCAGCAGCGTGGTCTTGCCGGTGCCGCTGGGGCCGAGCAGGACGACGAACTCGCCGCGGTGGATCGTCAGATCCACACCGCCGAGGATCGTCTTGTCGCCGAAGCTCTTCCGAACCCCGCGCAACGACACCGCGACGGGTTCTCCGGCACGACGCTCCGCTGCGGTGGCGGCGGTGCGCACCCGCGGCGCCAGGGGCGGCAGCGGGGCCTGCGCGGCGCTCACCGGACCGCCGACAGTCGGCGCCACGGCATCGCGAGCCGCTCGATGACCCGGACGATCGCGTCGAACACCAGACCCAGCGCCGCATACAGGACCACGCACAGCACCATGTAGTCGGTGCGGTTGTACTCCTGCGCGAGGGTCACCAGGTAGCCGATGCCCTCCCGGGTGCCCACCTGCTCGGCCGCGATCAGGCCGGTGATGCTCAGCGACAAGCAGATCCGCAGGCCCATCAGCACTCCCGGCAGTGCCGCCGGCAGGATCGCCTCCGCGACCAGCCGCCAGCCGCGCAGGCCGAACCCGCGGGCCGCCTCGACCATCTTGCGATCGACGCCACGCACCCCGAGGTACGTGTAGGCGTACATCGGTGCGACGGTCGCGACGGCGATCAGCACCACCTTGAACGTCTCGTCGATACCGAACCACGCGATGAACAGCGGCACCAGTGCCAGGAACGGCACGGCCCGGTTGATCTGCATGGTGGAGTCGATGAGTTCCTCACCGAGCGTCGACAGGCCCGACAGGACGCCGAGCACCAACCCGATGACGGTGCCGAACAGCACGCCCACCGCGGCCCGCTGCAGCGATGCCAGCGAGAAGTCCACCAGCTGGCCCGTCGAGTACAGCTCGGCGAACGCGTCCCAGACCTTCGTCGGTGACGCGAGCACCGCCTCGGAGATCAGCCCGGTCGCCGATCCGATCCACCATCCGGCCAGCAGCACCGCGGGAACCAGCAGCCGCAGCGGCAGCGACAGCCACGCGGACCTGCTGCGGACCCGCCGGTAGCGGGGCTCCTCGAGCGCCAAGGGCGCCGTCGCCCTGGTCTCGGCGGGACTGTGCGCGACGATCGTCATCGCTGTGCCGCCTGCTTGTCGGCTACCGCACCCTGCAGGTCGAAGGTGAGGTCGTCCGCCGTGATCTGCCGCTGGATGACGCCGTTGCGGTAGAAGAGGTCGGCCACCGACTGCAGATCCGCCTCGTCGGCGGACGTCGGGTACCGGAAGTCGGTCACCTTGCCGCCCAGCGCGACCGCGTCGTCGAGTCGCTGTCCACTCAGTGCGCGGGGGCCCGCCTGCTCGAAGACGTTCTCGAACGCGACCGGATTCTCGCGCTGACGTCGGGTGAGGTCCTGCGTCACCTCGAGGAACTTCTGCACCACCTCGGGGTGCTCCTCGAGCACCACGGTGCGGCCGGCGATGATCGTGTTGTCCACGGAGCCGATGCTGCCCTCGGTCGCGATCTCCTTGGCACCCTTGACCTTCGCCTCCTGGTACGGCGCGAGGAAGGACGCCCAGGCGTCGACCTGCCCGGTCGAGAAGGCCGAAGCGGCGTCGGCCTGCTGCAGCGGAACCCGCTCGACCGTGTCGATCGGGATGTTCGCCTCGGTGAGCGCCTTGAGCACGATGTACTCGCCCTTGGCCGCCGGGTTGACCGCGACACGCTTGCCCTTCAGGTCCTCGAGCGTCGAGATTCCCGACCCCGGCGTGGCGATGATGCCGCTCTGATCCTTGTTGTACGGATCCGACGTCGCGAAGATTCGCACGCCCACATCCTTCGACAGCGCGCCCACGACGGGACTGTAGGCGCCGGTCTGGATATCCAGTTCGCCCGTGTTGAACAGCTTCAGGTTGGAGCTGAATCCCGGTGTGGTCTTGACCCATTCGATCCTCGCTCCGAGCGGCGCGAGTGCCCGGTCGAAGTCGCCGTCACGCTTGCCGACCGCGATGGCACCCGAGTTGCCCGGGTCGTAGACCTTGAGGGTGAACTGCTCGGTCGCAGCGTCGGAGGCGGCGGCGTCGGAGCCACCACATGCAACCGCCAGCCCTGCCAGCGGAACGAGCGCGAGCGCGAGTGCGGCCCGGGGCAGACGGCGCATACGGAACATCGAGGACTCCTGGTTGCATATGGGATGGAGAACCCGTGCACCACACTCGGATCGGTGGGCACAAGCGGTGACGGAGAACAACGTTAGGACTGGACGGTCGCAATGCCACGGGTTGCCGTTTGGATGAACACAACGCTTGACACACCGGACATTTCGTGCCGGTCGAACGTCCGGAAGGTTCACAAGGCAGGTGGTCGGGTTTAGACTCGGTTGCGAGTGGCAACCCGATTCCCCGACGACTGCAGCCGCGCTCCGACTGCGATTCCGACGATGGGCGTTCGATGGAACAGACTGGGAACACCTCGCACAACGGTCACAGATCCGGCAACGGGCGAATGTCGTTCGCCGACGGAGCCGTGCGGACCGTCTCCGGGATCGCGGAGGTGACCACCGCCTCGATCGGCGCGGTCGGCGGCGCAGCTGTCGGCAGCGTCGTCGGTGGGGTCCGCGGCGCGGTCGGCGGAATGGCCGACGGAGTACGCAGAGGCGTCGAGACCGGGAGTCACTCCACACCGGCCGCTGTGCTGACGATGGCCGCCGCGGGCGCGGTGGGGCTCGTCGAATGGCCGGTGGTCCTGACCGTCGGGGGCGCCGCGCTCGTGTTGAGGCAACTCCACGAGCGCGGCGCGCACCCGGAAGCGGCGATGGCCACCGCTCGATCGAACGCGCCCGCGAAGCCGCAGCGAGCCGGCCCGACGCACACCGCGAAGGCCACGAAAGCCACGAAAGCCACGAAGTCGGCGGCGAGAAAGCCCGCCAAGACAACCGCCACGAAGAGCACGGCATCCCGGCCACGGGGGCGTACCGCTCGGTGAGGATCGCGGGGGTCGGGGCACTTCTCGGGCAGGCACGCGCACTGCCCCGCCGGAGCCTGGACACCGCGCTGACGACAGCGGTCGTCGGCACCGCGGCCACCGCAGGCGTGCTGACCGCGCTCCTCGCACCTCGACAGACCGACTCCCCCGACACCGTCCGTCCACCGCCTCCCGCCTGGGACGACGCCGTGCTCCGTGCGCGGGTGGTCGCGCTCGCCGCCCACTCCGTCGGGTTCGGCGTCGCGGCGGCGGGACGGGTCCTGGCCGTGCCGCGACTGCCCCTCGCGCTGGCCGCGCCGGTGACGGTCCTCGACTACCAACCGCGGCTGCGACGACTCCTGGAGGCCGGGCTCGGACGGGTCGGCGCCGATCTGATCCTCTCCACCGCGACGGCCGCCGGTTTCGCGGCTGCGCAGGCACCGGCCCCGCTCGCGGTCGAATCGCTGTTGCGCGCGTCGGTGGTCGGTGAGGTGGTCGCCAATCGGCACGCGTGGCACCGCAGCCCCCTTCCTCGGAGCACCGGTACCGGCACCGCGGCCCCCGGCGGTGCGGTCGATCGCCATCTCGAACGGGCCGCGTGGGTGCAGCTCGCGGGTTCCGCGGCGGTCGGCGCCGCCACCGGCAGCCTGCGGGCGGCAGGGACGACGGCACTGGTCACCGCCCCGAAGGCCGCCCGCATCGCGCGTGAGTCCTTCGCGAGCACGCTCGGTCGCGGACTCGTCGCCGATCACCGCGTGCTGTGCCGGGGCCCGGACGTGCTGCGCCGCCTCGACGACGTGACCGCGTTGGTCGTCGACCCGTGCGCCCTGCTGACGGCAGATCTGCGGGTGAGCCGGATCCGGGGCGTCGCCGAGGACCGTCGGGCCCGCGTCTGGGAAGTGGCCCGCACCGCCGTCGACGACGGCTCGCTCGGTCAGGGCTGGCATCGCCTCGCGGAACTGCCGGAGGCGGCGGACCTCGCCGACGACCCCGATGCCGCGGTGCTGATCACACCCGTCCGCGATCCCCTGGCCGGCGCACTGCTCGAACAGATCCGACGGTCCGCGGTCACGGTCCACTCGATCGACGACGAAGCCCTCGGGACGCTGCGTTCGGCATTCGACGAGCTCCGAAAACCCAGCAGTGCAGTCGATTCCGACCTGACGGCGATGGCGCTGAACCTGCAGGACGGCGGCGAGGCTGTGGCGGTTCTCGCCGCGGACTGCCCCCAGGCGCTTTCGGCCGCGGACGTCGGGATCGGCCTCGTGCGCAGCGGCACCGTCCCGGCTACCGACTGCGATCTCCTCGTTCCGGATCTGGCCGCCTCATGGCGCGTCGTGCGCGCCGTCCCGGCCGCCCGGACCGCCGCTCGCCGCGGAATCGAGATTGCCACTGGCGCTTCGCTTCTCGGATCTCTCCTGATGCTGCCCGGGACACACGGCCGCGGTCCGGGACCCGTCAGCGCCGGCGCCGGCGCCGCGCTGTGGACCGGCAACCGGCTGGCACGGCGGGTACTGCGCGCGGAGGCGCCCCTGCCGGATCCCCAGCACGACTGGCATTCGATGCCCGTCGACCGCGTCCGCAGCATGCTCGGGACGCCCGGACCGCGGTCGGAGACGGTCGGGGCGGGTCGCATCGTCGCGACGGCGACCTGGATGCGGCGACCGGTGGAAGCCGCGTGGGATTTCGGCCGTTCGCTGCGCACCGAGCTGTCCGACCCGTTGACGCCGATCCTGGCCACGGGCTCGGCGGCGAGCGCCGTGCTCGGCTCACCGGTGGACGCGATCCTGGTCGGATCCGTCCTGGTCGGCAATGCCGCCCTGTCCGCTGTCCAGCGCCTGCACGCCGAGCGGCTGCTGCGCAAACTTCTCGCGGTGCAGGACACCCCGGCCCGCGTGGTCCGCGGAGGGCACGGTGGATACGACGCCGTGGCCGCCGGGTTTCTCCGCGCCGGCGAGGTGATCGAGGTGCGGCCGGGCGAGGTCGTGCCCGCCGACGGCCGTCTGATCGAGGCCGACGGAGTCGAGGTGGACGAGTCCTCACTGACCGGGGAATCCCTGCCGGTCGACAAGCAGACCGAGGCGACGCCGGGCATCCCGCTCGCCGAACGCAGCTGCATGCTCTACGCGGGCACCACCGTGCTGACCGGCACCGCGACAGCGGTGGTGACCGCTGTCGGGGCGGCGACCGAGACGGGCCGCGCAACCGCGCTGTCGCCGACACCGGTCGGACGGACCGGGCTGCAGGCCCAGCTGGGCGAGCTGACCCGGCGGGTCCTGCCGGTCAGCGTCGGCGGCGGCGCGCTGGTCACCCTCACCTCGATGCTGCGCGGCGGCGGGCTCCAGGCCGCGATCACGAGCGGGGTCGCCGTAGCGGTAGCGGCCGTGCCCGAGGGCCTGCCCCTGGTCGCGACCCTCGCCCAGCAGGCGGCGGCCCGCCGGCTCACGCATTCGTCGGCGCTCGTGCGCGCACCCCGCTCGGTCGAGGCCCTCGGCCGGGTCGACGTCGTGTGCTTCGACAAGACGGGCACGCTCAGTGAGGACCGTCTGCGGGTCACCGCCGTCCGCCCCCTGGGCTCCCACGACCGCGACGTCGTCGTCGACGCCGCCGCACGCACGTCGGTCACCGCGGACGGGCAGGCGGCCGCGCACGCCACCGACCGTGCCGTGGTGGAGGCCAGGGCGGAGTCGGGGACCGTCGCGCCGGCCGCCGCGCTGCTGCCGTTCCGGTCGGGCCGCCCGTACGCCGCCGCGATCACCGGCACCGACCTGGTGGTCAAGGGTGCCCCCGAAGTGATCCTGGCCGCCTGCACCGGCACCGCCCCCGCGCGACTCGAGTCGATCGTCGCGGACGTGCAGGCGATGGCCGAGGAGGGCCTGCGGGTGATCGCGGTGGCCCGCCGCACCGTCACCGAGGAACAGGCGGCGGCCGCCGCCGACGATCCCGACGCCGTCGAATCGCTGTGCCGCCGCGGTCTGGAGCCCCTCGGCCTGCTGGGCCTGTCCGACACCGCGCGCCCGGAGGCTGCCGGATTGCTGCCCACGCTCGAGGAACGGGACGTCTCGGTGCGGCTGATCACCGGCGATCACCCCGTCACCGCCGCCGCGATCGCCCGGGACCTGGGCCTCGAACTCGACGCCGACGACGTGCTGACCGGGACCGAATGGGAGGCGCTGTCGCACCGACGGCAGGAGACCGCGGTGCGCGACCGCAAGGTGTTCGCGCGGATGTCGCCGGAGCAGAAGGTGCAGATCGTGCAGACACTCGAACGCACAGGACACGTGTGCGCGATGGTCGGGGACGGCGCGAACGACGCCGCCGCGATCCGCGCCGCGAGCATCGGGATCGGCGTCGCATCGCACGGCAGCCACCCGGCCCGCAGTGCCGCCGACATCCTGCTGCTCGATGGGCACGTCGACGCGATCCTGGACGCGATCGACGAGGGTCGGCAGCTGTGGCAGCGGGTGCAGTCGGCGGTCTCGGTGCTGCTCGGCGGCAACGCCGGCGAGGTCGCCTTCGCCCTGGTCGGGAGCGCGATCAGTGGGCGGGCCCCGCTCAACGCCCGACAGCTGCTGCTGGTGAATCTGCTCACCGACGCGCTACCGGCGGCGGCGCTGGCGGTGAGCCCACCCAACCCGGACCGCGCCTACGACGGCCGCGGGCCGGACACGGCCGCGCTGTGGCGGACGGTGGCCGTGCGGGGCGCCGCGACCGCGGCCGGGGCGGGCGTCGCGTGGGGTCTGGCCTCGGTCACCGGGCGCCCGCGCAGGGCGTCGACGGTGGGACTGGTCGCGCTCGTCGGCGCGCAGTTGGGTCAGACGTTGATCGATTCCCGCAGCCCGCTGGTGGTGGCGACGGCCGTCGGGTCACTCGCCGCTCTCGGCGCGGTGGTCAGCACGCCCGGGGTCAGCCAGTTCCTCGGCTGTACCCCGCTCGGTCCCGTCGGATGGACGCAGGCCCTCGGTTCCGCGGCCGGTGCCACCGCGGCCGCCGCGGCCGCGCCCCGCGTGCTCGGGTGGTGGCAGGCCCGGGGCTCGGCGCCGGCTCAGTCGACGACCAGCACACCGGCACGCAGCAGCACGGCGTACGCGTGGCGCAGCGGGGGCGTCAGCACCGCGGCGACGGCACCGGTCAACGGATCGGTCCGCGACGGAGCGAGAGCCGACGCGACCGCGGACAGCGAAGATAACGAAACGATCACGACTCCCACGATGGCGGGCGCAGGTGTCCGGCAGGTGAACGGCGAGGATGGGCAGGGGAAACGATGACCGAAACAACCATGGACCTGCAGCACCGACTCGATTCGCACCGGGCCGCGCTCGAACAGATCGCCCAGGGCTCGCGCTTCGCGATCCGACTCCCCCTCGTCGGGGACATCGGCGTGCCCCGCCCCGAACAGCTGGCCTACTTCGCCGCCCTCGGTGTCCTCGTCGCCGTCGAGTTGATCGACTGGCCGGTGGCCCTGGCGATCGCAGCCGGGCACGCGCTCGCTGCCGATCAACACCACCGCGCGCTGCACGAGGTCGGCGAGGCGCTCGAGAGCGCCTGATCAGGAGCGCAGGTGCGCGAGGACCGCGAGCACGCGCCGGTGCCCGCTGTCCGACGCCGACAGTCCGAGCTTCGCGAAGATGTTGCCGATGTGCTTGCTCACCGCGGTGTCGCTGACCACGAGCTTGCGGGCGATGTCCGCGTTCCCGAGCCCCTCCGCCATCAGCCCCAGCACCTCCGCTTCACGCGGCGTCAGGGTGCGGACGGGATCGTCGGCGCGGCGCCGGCTCATCAGCTGCGAGATCACCTCGGGATCCATCACCGTCCCACCGTCGACCACCCGGTGCAGCGCGTCGACGAACTCCTCGACCTTACCGACCCGTTCCTTGAGCAGGTAGCCGACGCCGGACGCGCCGCCCGACAGCAACTCCCCCGCGTACCGGTCCTCGACGTACGCCGACAACACCAGCACCGGGAACCCAGGCCGCCGTCGCCGCGCCTCGATCGCCGCCTTCAACCCCTCGTTGGTGAACGTCGGCGGCATCCGCACGTCCAGCACGGCGCCGTCCGGCGGATCCGCCTCGAACGCCGCCAGGAACTTCTCGGCGTCGTCGACCGCAGCCGTCACCTCGATACCGACGCTGCGCAGCAGGAGCGCGAGGCCCTCCCGGAGCAGGGCGTCGTCCTCGGCGATCAGAATCCGCACGGCAGTGTCACCTCGAGTCTCGTCGGCCCGCCGAGCGGGCTCTGCATCGTCATTGCTCCCTCGAACGCTGCCACGCGGCGCCGGATCCCGGCCAATCCGCCGCCCGCGGTCTCCACCGCACCGCCGCGCCCGTCGTCGAGGACCTCGATCGCCATGGTCGCCCCCGCCGCCTCGTCGCGGGTTCGGATCGTCAGCTGCACGTGCTCGGCACCGCTGTGCTTGACGACGTTGGTGAGCGCCTCGGCGACGACGAAGTACGCGGCGGCCTCCACCGCGGCGGGCGCGCGTCGCAGGCTGTCGACGTCGAGCACGCACGGCACCGTGCTGCGCCCCGCCAGCGCCGACACCGCGCCGTCCAGCCCCAGCTCGTCGAGGATCGGCGGATAGATGTCGTGCACCAGCGTCCGCAGCTCCGACAGCGCATCCGACGCGGCGTCCTGCGCCCGGAGTAGCTGTGGCAGCGCCTGATCCGGGTCCACCCGCAGCGACCGCTCGGCGAGCCCGAGCATCATCACCACCGCGACCAGCCGATTCTGGGCGCCGTCGTGCAGGTCCCGTTCGATCCGCCGCAGCTCCGCGGCGTGCGCGTCGAGAGCGGCGGCGCGACTCGCCGTGAGCGCCGAGACCCGTTCGGACAGTTGCGTTTCCCGCCGCGGAGCAAGCAGACGAGCGGCGAGCGCCGCGATGCCGCGGGCCATCGCCGGGATCAGCCACCACCCCAGCACCGCGTACGCGAGCGCGACCAACGGCATGGGCGCCGCGCCCCACCACGAGGTGACCGGGTAGATGCTGCTCACCGGCTCGTCCGGCGGCAGCGCCCACCAGTAGAACGGGATCGCGAGCGAGTTCACGGCCGCGAGCGGGAGAGCGATCGCGAGAAGCCCCGACGCGAGCGCCGCGATGGAGTGGACCGCCACCCACCCGAAGTCGCGGCGCGTCGACGATGCGGCGAGCAGCCGGCGCAGGTCGTCGAAGCCCGGGCTGCCGGGGATCGGCGGATACCGCTCGGACACGTCGCGGCCGGTGTAGGCGGACGACCGTCGCCGGGCCCGGCCCGCCCACCACCGCAGCGCCCGCAGGTAGGCGGGCACCGCGATCCAGCCGACGATCAGGATCAGCATCGACCCGATCACCAGCCCGACCACCAGGAAACAGAGCGAGACGACGGCGGCGCCCGCCTCGACCGCGAGGAAGCGGACGGCGCGCCAACGCTCGTTCAGGCGTTCGGTCCACTGCACCGCTCCAGCATGCCCCACGACGGCGGCGCTGTCGGTACAGCCAGCTACACCATCGATCGGGTACCGCGCAGGATGGTTCGCGCCCGACGCGGTTCCTAGCGTTGAGCCATGCCCTCATTCACCGCCACAACCCCGCTCGTCCAGAGCCCGCCACGGGCCGCCGTCCGCCTCGACGCCGTCACCAAGTCGTACGGCTCGGGCCGCACCGAGGTCACCGCGCTCGACAACGTCAGCCTCACGCTCGCGCCCGGCAGCTTCACCGCTGTCATGGGGCCGTCCGGCTCCGGCAAGAGCACGTTCCTGCACTGCGCCGCCGGGCTGGATCAGCCGACGCGCGGTTCGGTGTGGCTGGGCGACACCGAGATCAGCGCACTGAAGCCCAAGGCCCGCACGGTGTTCCGCCGCGATCACATCGGCTTCGTGTTCCAGGCGTACAACCTCATGTCGGCGCTGACGGTGGAGCAGAACGTGACGCTGCCGCTGCTGCTGGCCGGCCGCGTCGCCGACCGGGCGCACCTCGACTACGTCCTGGACGCGGTGGGGCTCGACGGCAAGCGGGACCGCCGCCCGGCCGAGATGTCGGGCGGACAGCAGCAGCGCGTCGCGATCGCCCGCGCCCTCATCACCCAGCCGCACGCGGTGTTCGCGGACGAGCCCACCGGGGCACTCGACAGCCGGACGGGCCGCCAGGTACTCGACCTGTTGCGCCGCACCACCGCCGACCTGGGCCAGACCATCGTCATGGTGACCCACGATCCGGTCGCTGCCGCCCATGCGGACCGGGTGCTGTTCCTCGCCGACGGACGCCTCGTCGGCCGCATGGACTCCCCCACCGCCGCCGGGGTCGCCGACCACATGACCCACCTCGGGGAGTGGTGACGATGCGGAGGTCGAGGCTGCGGCCCCTCGCCCGCGCCAACATCCGAGCCCAGCGCGGTGGCTTCGCGGCGATGTTCGTCGCGGTGTTCTGCGCCGCGTTGCTGACCTGTGCGCTCGGAGTGTTGTTCGAGTCCGGGATCCGCGGCGGCGTCACCCCGCACCGATACGCCGGTGCCGACGTCGTCGTCGGTGCGCCCCAGGCGCTCGAGGTGAAGGAGGATATCGACCAGCCGTTCGCCGAGCGCGCGCTACTGCCGACCGCGGCCGTCGACGAGTTGGCCGCACTGCCGGGTGTCCGTACCGCGGTGGGCGACGTGAGCGTGCCGCTGACCACCGACGACGGCACGCTGTTCGACGGGCACGGCTGGGGATCGGCCGTGCTCGCACCGTACTCGCTCACCGCCGGACGCGCCCCCGCGTCCGGGTCGGAGGTGGTCGTCACCGGTGGCGCAGTCCCGGGCGATCGGATCACGTTGCGGCACGGCGGCATCGGCGACACCTACACCGTCGTGGGCGTGGCGGCCGCACCGTCGGCCGAACCGGCGGAGCGTGCGCCGGCGGTGTTCCTCTCCGACGCCCGCGCCCGGGAGATGTGGCCGCACGACGACCGCGTCGCGACGGTGGGACTGCTCGCCGAGGAAGGATTCGATGCGTCGTCGCTGGCCGCCCGCGCCCGCGACGCGCTCGCAGGCCAGGAGGTCCGCACCTACACCGGTGACGCGCGCGGCGACGTCGAGTACCTCGACGCGGGCGCGGCCCGCAGCGAGCTGATCATGCTGTGCGGTTCGTTCGCCGGCCTGGCGATCCTCATCGCGATGTTCGTGGTCGCGAGCACACTGTCGCTGTCGATCCGACAGCGACACCGCGAGTTCGCGCTGCTGCGGGCGATGGGCGCCACCCCCGGCCAGATCCACCGGCTGATCGGCAGTGAGGTACTGCTGGTGGCCGGGATCGCCGCGGCGCTCGGCGTGTGGCCGGGCTTCGCCGTCGCCGGGCTGCTGCGGGCGCAGTTCACTGCGGCCGGGGTGCTCCCGTCGGACTTCGCGCTGGCGTACGGACCGCTGCCTGCGATGGTGGGTGTGCTGCTCGCCGTCGGCACCGCGCGGATCGCGGCCGCGATCGCCGCGCGACGTCCGGCCCGGCTCGATCCCACCGAGGCGCTGCGCGAGTCGGCGGTGGAACCGGCCGCCCTCGGGCGCGGTCGGCTCGTGACCGGGCTGGTGTTCGCCGCGGGTGGTCTGGCGACGTCGCTGCTGCCCGCCGTCCTGCCGGGTCAGGCCGCGCTGGCCGGTGCGGGAAGTTCCGCTGTGCTGCTGGTGATCTCGGTTTCCCTGCTCGGCCCGGCCCTGGTCTCTGCCGCGATCGCCCGCTTCGGTGGACCGATGCGGCGCAGTTCGTCACCCGCACTCGTCCTCGCGGCCGCCAACACCGGCGCGCGGGCGCGGCGGCTGGCAGCGGCGATCACCCCACTGGCGCTGGCCATCGCGATCGGATCGGTGCAGCTGTTCTCCCAGAGCACCATCACCGCGGCGGCCGACGACCAGTCCCGCAGCGGCATCACCGCCGATCTCGTCGTGAGTGGTGCCGCCGGACTGGCACCGGACATGGTCGACGCCGTCGCAGCCGAACCGGCTGTGCGCGAGGCGAATCCGATCACCCGCAGCCAAGCGCTGTTCACGAGCTCCGGCAGCGAGGCCCCCACCACCGAGCCGTACCCGGTCCAGGGCATCGATCCGGCCGCCACGGCGTCGACGCTCGATCTCGATGTGCGCGACGGCGACCTGGACGGGCTGCGGGACGGCACCGTCGCGCTCAGTCTCGACGCCGCGTTCGCCATGGGCGCCGACGTGGGCGAGACAGTCCCGCTCCGACTGGGCGACGGAACACTGATCACCCCGACCGTCGTGGCGACGTACGGGCGCGGTCTCGGCTTCGGCGACGTCACGTTGCCGGCCGGGCAGGTCCGCGCCCACACCACCGCCGGCACCGCCGACGTCGTCCTGGTGACCGCCGAACCCGGTCGCGTCGACGAACTGCGACGAGCGCTGCAGGCGATGCCCGGCATCGCCGTCGCTGACCGCGCCGAATTCGCGGCCGCCGGTCAGGACCAGCGGCGCACCCAGTCGTGGGTGAGCATCGTCGCGCTGGCGGTCCTGCTCGGCTACCTCGCGGTGGCGGTGGTGAACACGCTCGTGTCGGCAACCGCCGAACGGGGCCGGGAGTTCGCGCTGCTGCGCCTGGTCGGTGCCAGCAAGCGGCAGGTACACCGGATGATGCGGACGGAGTCGGTGATCGTGGTGTCGGTCGCCGCCGTGGTCGGCACGCTCATCGCGATCCCCCCGCTCGCCGGCATCGCGGCGGCCGTATCGGGTACGCCGATCCCGAGTGTGTCCCCCGTCGTCTACGGCGGCATCATCGCGGCGACCGTCCTGCTGGGTCTGTGCGCGATCGCACTGCCGACACGTGCCGCGCTGCGCCGGGACCCGGTCGAGGCCATCGGCACCCGGGAGTAGCCTCCGCGGACGTGTGATCCTGAAGGATTCCTCCCGGGATCGCGAGAGGAATCCTCCAGGATCGGAGGGAGGGTAAAACCGGTCGCGTACCCACCGCGGGCACTGTTAACTTCGGAAGGCATCACCCATCCGACTCGAAGGCAAGCGCACAGTGACCGTCCCGGACGTGACCACCTCCCGACGGTTCGGGCCGTTGATCCTGCTCAACCTCGCGACGCTGCTGTCCGCGACCGGCAACGGCATCGTCATCGTCGCGCTCCCGTGGCTGGTGCTCGAACAGACCGGACGGGCCACCGACGCCGCGATCGTGGCGGGTGCGGCCACCGTTCCGCTGCTGCTGGCCAGCCTGTTCTCGGGCACGGTCGTCGACCGGTTCGGCCGCCGACCCACCTCGCTGGTGTCGGATGCGCTGTCCGCGCTGTCGGTGGCCGCGATCCCCGTCGTCGCCGGCACCATCGGTCTGTCGGTGCCGGTGCTCGCGGTGCTGGCCGCGGTCGGTGCCACGTTCGACCCGGCCGGGATCTCGGCGCGCGAGTCGATGCTGCCGGCCGCGACGCGGGCGGCGGGGTGGAAACTCGACCGCGTCAACAGCCTGTACGAGGCCAACTACAACGTCGCCTACCTCGTCGGACCCGGAATCGGCGGTGTCCTGATCGCGTGGGTCGGCCCCGAGAGCACCCTGTGGGTCACCGCGGTCTGCTTCGTCCTGTCGATCGTGACGATCGCGTTCCTGCGCCTCGAGCACGCCGGGCGCCCCGACCACGCCACCCGGCCCGCATCGATGTGGACGGGCACGCTCGAGGGCCTGCGGTTCGTGTGGAACGACCGGTTGCTGCGCACCCTCGCACTGGTCGACATGGCGATCGTCGCGCTGTACCTGCCGATCGAGTCGGTGCTGTTCCCCAAGTACTTCACCGACCGCGGCGAGCCCGCCCAGCTCGGCTGGGTGCTGATGGCGATGAGCGTCGGTGGGCTGGTCGGAGCCCTCGCCTACGGCGCGTTGGCGCCGTATCTCAAGCGCCGCAACCTGATGCTGATCGCGGTCAGCGGCCTGGGGTTGTCGATGCTCGGCATGGCGTTCCTGCCACCGCTGTGGGTGCTGCTGGGGCTGTCCGTCGTGATCGGCCTGGTGTACGGGCCGGTGGGTCCGATCGCCAACTGGGCCATGCAGACCCGCAGTCCCGAGCACATGCGCGGCCGCGTCGTCGGCGTGATGACCTCCACTGCCTACGCGGCGGGACCGCTCGGCTTCCTGCTGGCCGGTCCGCTCATCGATCAGCTCGGTGTACGGACGACGTTCTTCGTCCTGGCGGTACCGGTGCTCGCGGTGGCGCTCGTGTGCTTCACGCTGCCGGTGCTGCGCGAGTTGGACGCCGACCGGATGCCACCCACGGTGCAGTTAGGATCGCGCCCATGACATCCTTCGATGCCGCCGTCGTCGCCGCCGTGACCGGCCACATGAACGGCGACCACGCCGCCGACAATCTGATGATCGTGCGCGCGTTCGCCGAGCCCGCCGCGACCGCCGCCCGCATGACCGGGCTGGACACCGAGGCCGGCGAGTGGGCGGTCGACGTCGACGGCGCCGAGCGCGCCGTGCGGGTGCCGTGGATCGGGACGGTCACCGACCGCACATCCATCCGCACCGAGGTGGTCGCGCTGTACCAGGCGGCGTGCGAGAAGCTGGGCGTCGCACCGGACCGGCACTGAGCCGTCCCCGCGCACTACGATCTCCACGTGGACCATCCCCTGCCGCCCTGCCCCAGTTGCTCGTGTGAGTACACCTACGAGATGGGCGCACTGCTGGTCTGCCCGGAGTGCGCGCACGAATGGGCGTCCACGGACGGCAGGGTCGGCGGGGCCGACGGCGACGCGGACGGCGTCATCCGCGACGCCGTCGGGAACGTCCTCACCGACGGTGACACCGTCACGGTGATCAAGACGCTCAAGGTCAAGGGCAGCCCCACCGGCATCAAGGCCGGCACGAAGGTCCGCAACATCCGACTGGTCCAGGGCGTGGGCGACCACGACATCGACTGCAAGGTCGACGGGATCGGCCCCATGCAGCTCAAGTCGAGCGTCGTCAAGAAGGCGTGACCGAGTCTTCTAGCTGAACCCCATCACCTCGTCGCCCCACGCGATGCGCATCGCGTGGTCGGGATCGACCACCAGGCTGTCGTGGGTGTCGATCAGCAGGGTGGACCGGGTCTCCTCGGTGTACGGCGCCCAGTGCTTGGAGCCGTCGAGGGCCGCGGGTACCCGGTGGCGCGCGAAGGCCAACCAGCGTCGCTGCACCCGGCCCGCCACCTCGAGCGCCGTCTTGCGGCCGCCGAGCCAGAAGGTCGGGTCCGGGTTGAGTGTCCCGAAATTGCCGAACACATAGGGCAACTCGGTGGCGTGACCGGCACCGACGCGCGCGGCCTTGAGCATCGGCGCCGCATGGTCGAACCGGTACACCCACGTCGGCGAGTGCCGACTGTGCGCGTCGGCGACCCACAGCGCCGGCATCCGGAACGCGGCATCCCGCGAGATCGCCAGGGCTCCTCGGGGTTTCGCACCGTCCGGATAGGCGGCAGCGATCTCGGCCAACCGCAGCGCCGACAGCCCCGGATTGTCCTGCGCGAGCCCGGCGAACATCTGCTGGACGGCCTCCGCACTGACCGGCAGCAGCGGCGATCGCATGAACTTGAAGATCGACGCCTCGTCCTTGTTGGAACCGATGATGAGCGGGATCCGGTGCGAGTACCCCTTCTGGAAAGCCGCGACCGGGTAGTGCGGGACGAGGTCGCGGTCGACGACGGGTGCCATGGCCAGGGTGCCCGGCACCTTCGTCGGCACCTCGTCGACGAGCAGGTCGCCCGCCTTCACCAGACGCTCGTAGGGCATGTCGAACAGCTCGGCGACCCGGTCGGCCGGCAGGTCGAGGATCTCCAGGAACCGTCCCGCGACGGAGGCCGCGCGCTCCGCGCCGTACACCGACGTCGACGGCGGGCTCTGCGCGATCGCCCGGTGGAACAGGCCTTCGGCGCGGGGCACCGTCATCAGTGTCGTGATCGAACCGCCGCCGGAGGATTCGCCGAAAAGCGTCACCTCACCGGGGTCGCCACCGAAGGCTCGGATGTTGTCGCGCACCCACTCGAGAGCCGCGATCTGGTCGCGGAGACCGAGGTTGGACTCGAACGTCCGCTCGGGCGTCGAGAACGACGACAGGTCGAGGAAACCGAGCGTGCCCAGCCGGTAGTTGAAGGTCACCAGCACCACGTCGCCACGCTCGGCGAGCAGCCGGCCGTCGTAGATGGGCTGGGCCGACGATCCCAGGCAGTACGCGCCACCGTGGATCCACACCATCACCGGGCGCGGTGTGCCGTCCGGCCGCGGGGCCCACACGTTGACGGTCAGGCAGTCCTCGTCGATCCGCATGTCCGGGTCGAGCGGCACCGACGTGTCGTGACCCTGCGGTGCCATGGGACCGAACACCCGGCCGTCGCGGATCTCGGTCCACGGCTGCGGTGGACCGGGGCTGCGGAAGCGGCGCTGACCGGTCGGCGCTGCCGCATACGGAATTCCCTTCCAGGAGAAAACCGAGCCGTCGGCATATCCGCGAACCGGACCGAGCGGCGTCTCCACCACGAGAGTGTCGGGTGCCTGTGTCTCGACGATCTCCACGGCTTCCATCACGCGGCCCTCCTCACCTTCGACCGCCCGCCGACCGAGGCTGACAGCCGACTGCCAACGTACCAATCCGGCGGTGCTAGGGTCGGCTCGTTCACCGACACGGGGTGCTCCGCACGGGCGGGGCTGAGATCACACCCGGGAACCTGCATCAGGTAATGCTGACGAAGGGATGTCACGGCGATGACCACGCCTGTCCACGACAAATCTGTCCACACCAGCGTCGACGCCGCACCGGCCGACACGCGTTTCACCGATCACCTGTGGGAGCGCACCGCAGTCCTGCGCGGCGCGATCGACGACATGGAGTTCCTGCGCCGCCTCGGCGACGGCACGCTGCCACTCGACGTCTTCCGCACGTACGTCGAGCAGGACGCCCTCTACCTGGCCGAGTACGCGAAGGCACTCGCGCTGCTGGCCGCCAAGTCACCCGATCCGCAGACCGCGGCGTTCTGGGCGACGTCGGCGTCGACGGCCGCGGTGGTGGAGACCGAACTCCACGAGAGCCTGCTCGCCGGCGGTGTCCTGCCGGAGGGGGGCGGCGCTCCCGAGCACTCGCAGGCCTGCCTGGGGTACGTGTCGTACCTGACGGCCACCGCCGCCACCGAGTCGTACGCCGTGGCCGCCGCGGCAGTGCTTCCGTGCTTCTGGATCTACGCCGAGGTGGGCCGCAAGCTCGCCGCGAGCGCCGCTGACGTACTGGCCGCGGACCCGTCGCATCCGTACGCGCAGTGGGTGACCACGTACGACGCCCCCGAGTTCCAGGAGTCCGTCGCGACCGCGCGCCGACTGGTCGACGCCGCGGCAGCGGCCACGACGGCCGAGCAACGTGAGGCGATGGTGCGCGCGTTCGTGATCGCCACGCGCTACGAGTTCATGTTCTGGGACACCGCCCTGAACCCGCAGCCCTGGCCCGCATCGTGACGTCGGTGTCCCGGCTGCGCCGGGTCCTGGCGACGTCGGCGATCGTCGCGTCCGCGCTGAGCGTCCTCACCGGGTGCGGCAGTGACGATTCCGCGGACACCATCCGCTTCGCACTCGACTGGACGCCGAACACCAACCACACCGGGTTGTACGTCGCGTTGCAGGAGGGGTTCTTCGCGGATGCGGGTCTCGACGTGCAGGTGCTGCCCTACAACAACACCTCCCCCGACACCCTCGTCGATGCGGGTAACGCCGAGTTCGGTTCCAGCTTCCAGGATTCGGCGACGTTCTCGCGTGCCGCGGGCGCGCAGACCGTCTCCGTGCTGGCACCGCTGCAGCACTGGGCCACGGGCATCGGAGTGAAGGCGGACCGCGCCGATCTCGCGAGCCCGAAGGACCTCGACGGGAAGACCTATGCCGGGTTCGGCGATCCCGGCGAACGCGAGATCCTCCGCCAGGTCATCCGGAACGACGGCGGCACAGGAGATTTCGAGACGGTCGTGCTGGGGACGTCGGCGTACGAGGCCGTGTACGGGGGTCAGGCCGACTTCACGGTGTCCTACTTCGCGTGGGAGGGGGTCGAGGCGGCCCGCCGAGGCACTCCGATGCGCTACTTCCACTACACCGACTACGGATTCCCGGACGCGTACGCGATCGTGGTGAACGGCAACGAGGAATGGTTGGCGGCACACCCCGAGCAGGCCCGCAAGTTCGTGCAGGCGTTGCAGCGCGGCTACCAGGTGGCCGCGGACGATCCGGACCGCGGCGCCAAGGCACTTATCGCCGCGAATCCCGGGGTTTTCAGCGACGAGGAGTTGGTGTTCGAGAGCCAGCGGATGCTGGCGGCCGACTACATGAAGGACGCGTCGGGCCGGGTCGGCACCCAGACACTCGAACAGTGGTCGGGCTACTCCGGCTTCCTGTTCGAGCACGGCCTGCTCGCCGGCCCCGACGGCAAGCCCCTCACCACCGAGCCGGACTGGTCGACGTACTTCACCGATGAGTACCTCGCAGCGCCGTAGGCGCGGAGCACCCGCGGTGCGCGGTGCGGTGCGCCGGTCGCTGCCGGCGATCGTCGTGGTGATCGCGCTCGTCGCGGCGTGGCAGGTCTACGTCGCGGCGAGCGGGATCCGCCCGCAGGTGCTGCCGTCTCCGGTGCGGGTGCTCGAGCAGGGATGGGCGCACCGCGACGACATCGCCGTCCACGCGTGGGCCACCGTCCAGGTGACCCTCGTCGGGTTCGCTGTGTCCCTCGCGGTGGCGTGGGCGCTGGCGATCGCCGTCGACTTCTCCCCCTGGCTGCGAAGAGCTTTCGTTCCCCTCTTCGTGATCTCGCAGACCCTGCCGATCATCGCGATCGCGCCACTGATGATCATCTGGTTCGGGTTCGGCCTGCTGCCGAAGATCCTGGTGATCGCCCTCGCGACGTTCTTTCCCATGGCGATCGGGTTGATCGAGGGGTTCGCATCCGCCGACCGGGATGCGGGCGCACTGCTGCGCAGCATGGGCGCATCGCGACGGCAGCAGTTCCGCTACGTGCGGCTGCCGTCCGCCCTCCCCCGCTTCTTCACGGCGCTGCGGATCGGCGTCACCTACGCCGTGGTGGGCGCGGTGTTCGCCGAATACGTCGGCGCCACTTCCGGTCTGGGCATCTACATGAGCATCCAGAAGAACTCGTTCCGCACCGATCTGGTCCTCGCCGCCGTCTTGGTGACGGCGACGATCAGCGTGGCGCTGTACCTGTGCACGTTCGCGATCGAGCGGATCGTGGCGCCCTGGATCACCCAGC
Organism: Prescottella sp. GW823-FHT02E09; assembly: GCF_058797375.1. Classification (NCBI taxonomy): domain Bacteria; kingdom Bacillati; phylum Actinomycetota; class Actinomycetes; order Mycobacteriales; family Nocardiaceae; genus Rhodococcus; species Prescottella sp. GW823-FHT02E09. Next base: position 87,968 of record NZ_JBXAJP010000014.1, on the reverse strand, counting down.
CCATGCAGCCGAGAACGCTCGGTCGGGAGGCGCGATGACCGACTCCCCGATCGTCGAACTGTCGGACGTCACCAAGTCGTTCGGCGCTCGGCGTGTCCTCGACGGCATCGAGTTCGCGGTCCGGCCCGGCGAATTCGTGTCGGTGATCGGCCCCAGCGGATGCGGCAAGAGCACGGTGTTCTCGATCGTCGCGGGACTCGAGGCCCCGGACTCGGGGACCGTGGCCGCACCGACGTGCGCGCACATGCCGCAGAAGGACCTGCTCTTCCCATGGCGCTCGGTGCTCGACAACACCACCCTCGGCCTCGAGGTGCAGCGGATGCCCCGCAAGCAGGCCCGGGCCCGCGCCGCCGAACTCTTTCCCGCATTCGGCCTGGCCGGGTTCGAGGACGCCCGTCCGCATCAACTGTCGGGCGGCATGCGTCAGCGGGCCGCGCTGCTCCGGACCGTGGTCCAGGACCGCGAGGTGCTGCTGCTCGACGAACCGTTCGGCGCGCTCGACTCCCTGACCCGCACCGAGATGCAGACGTGGCTGCAGGACGTGTGGCAGCGGTACCGCTGGACGGTACTGATGATCACCCACGACATCCGCGAGGCGGTGTTCCTCTCGGACCGGGTGATCGTGCTGTCGGCCCGGCCCGCGACGGTCCGCCGCGAGGTGCTGGTGAATCTGCCCCGTCCTAGGGAACTGTCGGTGATGACGTCGCCCGAGTTCGCGGCGATCGAGCACGACCTCATCGAGGTCCTGCACGAGGAATCCCGCCGGGCACTGGCGGAGCAGGAGACCACCGGCTGATCGCAGAACCGGCCGGTCTCGACGTCACGAACCCGAAACTGCCTGCTACTCAAGCGAACCGGTCGGTTCAGACCCGATCGTGATGTATGTCGGCCGACCCTCGACGGATCGATACATCCCCGTTACCCTTCTGTTATGGCGCTGCCCGGAAATGTGACTCCGTAACAGCACCACAACCACGTCGTGACCCCGACCGACGTACTCGGCGTGCCACGACACCCGACCGACCGAAGACTCGCGCAGCTCGCTGCCCCGCCGGTATCCCACCTCGTCTCCGGATGGTCACCATCCGACAGGAAGTGAAGATGACGAAACGAGTCCTGCTGGCCGCACTCGCCGCGTTCGCCGCTCTGGTGCCGGCGCTGGCCGTCACCCCGTCCGCTTCGGCGGCAACGGGGACCATCTCCAACGGCATCGCCTGGACGGCGAAGCCGGACGCCGGTCCGTCGAACCCGCTGGTGAATCAGGAGTACTGCACCCTCGGCGTCGTCGGCACCGACGGTCTCGGCAACAAGATCGCGATCTCCGCGGGGCACTGCGTGTCCACCGCCGCCGGTGGGGCGGCCGACTTCCCCGACGGGGCAACGGTCTACCACTTCGGACCGACCGGTACCGGCGATCCGATCGGAACCATCGCCTACCGTGATCCGAGCATCGACTTCGTGGTGATCGAACTGAACCCGGACGCGGTCCTGTCCTCGAACGGGCCGGAAGTGCGGATCGACAGCATCGGACCGTCCAATCCCGACGGCATGCTGTGCAAGGCCGGAGTACGCACCGGCGTCACCTGCGGCCCGATCTACGGTCAGGCCCCGCCCCGGATCAACTCGTTCGCCACCGCCAACGGCGGAGACTCCGGCGGCCCCGCGTTCGTCAACGACTCCCAGCTGGTGGGGATGACCCGGGGACCGTTCGAGTTCGTCGACTTCGCCGCGGTGCTCGACAGCATCGCCGCGCAGTCCAACCCGGTCGGCAAGGGATTCGTGGTGACGAACAACTAGCCCGGACGCCGTCCGCTCACGCTTGCGTGTGAGCGGACGGCGTCGTCGTCGGCACGTCTACGCGCCGATCAGCTCCTTGGCCGCGGACACCGCGGCGGGACCGTCCAACGGCGGCATGTCGTCCCACTGCCCGCCGGTGATCGTCACCTTGACATCCGGTGTCTGGACCGTTGTGACGATCACGCCGACGACGGACGTCGTCACCGGGAGGGTGTAGGCGACGCCGCCGACCTTCTCGAGTTCGGCATCCGGAAGGACGACGAGCCGGCCGGCCTCGAGGTCGGCCACCGCCGGGACCTCTCCGGTGCCGGGCTCGATGAGGACCTCGACGCCACGGACCTCACTGAGATCCGTGGCGCCGTCGGGGGTCTCCCAGTTGCACAGCGCGCCGTACTCGTCGACCGCGTTCGACGGGCTCTCCTGCAGGCCCGCAATGTACGGCGCGACCGCGGGGGCAACGTCGGCGCAACTCGTGAATCGCGCCAGCACGTCCGCTCCCGACGCGCCCTCCGCGCCTCCTTCGGTCACCGCGACCTCGTCGGCCACGACGTCCTGCGCCGACGAGTCGGTGTCGTCGGAACCGCAGGCACTGACCGCCGCCGCAAGTAGCAGCACCACAGAAACAAACCGGGCATTTCGAATCATGCGGGCAATCTAGCAAGGCGGGCGGTCGGCGGAGAGCACCGGCGCGGAGCGACTACTTGCCGGCCATGTCCATCACGGCCAGGTGGCTGAACAGCATGCTGGTGCCGATCGGGTTGCCACCGCCCGGGTAGGTGGTGCCACTCGGAGCGGCCATCGTGTTGCCCGCCGCGTACAGACCCTGGATCGGGTTGCCCGAGGTGTCGACGACGCGTGCCGAGGTGTCGGTGCGCAGACCGCCCTTGGTGCCGAGGTCGGAGATGCCGAATGCGGCGGCGTGGAACGGGCCCTGCTCGATCGGGACCAGTGCCGGACCGCCCCCGGTGAACGCGCGGTCGTACGCCTCCTCACCACGGCCGAAGTCCTCGTCGACGTCGTTGGCGGCCATCGCATTGAAGCGCTCGACGGTCGCCAGGAGGTTCTCCGCAGGCACACCGATCTTCGCGGCGAGCTCCTCGAGCGTGTCGGCGGTGTGCCACAGGCCGGCGTCGACGTACTTCTCGGTCTCGACCATCGACACGTTCGAGGCACCCACCGGCGGACGCTCGCCCGCGCGATCGTCGTAGATCATCCAGTACGGCAGCGTGACCGAGCCGTCCTCCATGCCTGCGATGATGTCGCGGCCGAGACGGTCGTACGGCGCGTACTCGTTGACGAAGCGCTTGCCGTCGTCGTTGACGAAGATGCCACCGGTGAAGCACAGCGCGAACGCCGAACGCCCGTCCGGATGCGTCAGGCCCGGCGACCACCAAGCCTCACCCATCAGATCGGTGTCGGCGCCGACCGCGATACCGGCCTGGTGCGCCTTACCGAGGTTGCCCCACGGACCCATCGTGTCGCGGGCGACGCCCGGGACGCCGTACTTCTGGCGCAGCTCGTCGTTGCCCTCGAAGCCACCGGCCGCCAACAGAACACCCTTGCGGGCACGGATCGCGATCTGCTCCCCGTCACGTTCGACGAGCGCACCGACCACGGCGCCGTCCTCGACGACCAGCTCGACGAGTGGGGTGTCGAGGTTCAGCTTCGCGTTCGGGTAGTTCCCGATCGCCTTGAGGAAACGTCCGACCAGCGCGCGACCACCGATCAGCATCTCGGGCAGCTCCGCGCCGAGGCGATCGAAGTCGAGCGGGCCACGAACCAGCTTGTGCAGGTCACCGACCTCGGAGCTCGGCAGCGGGCTCGGGATGGTGTGACGCTGGCCGTCGTTGCGAGCCTTGGGCGCCTTGCCGTAGTAGTCGGGCCACGGGTAGGTGGCGAACTCGAGGTTCTCGTCCTGCTCGAGGTACTCGACCAGCGGGCCGCCGCCGCGGACGTATGTGTCCTGCAGTTCGCGCGGGGTCCGGTCACCGACGACGGCATGGTAGTACTCGAGCGCGTCCTCGATCGTGTCGTCGACGCCGGCACGCTTCAGCACCGGGTTGCACGGGAACCAGAAGCCGCCGCCACCGGAGTAGGCGGTGGTGCCACCGAACTTGTCCGTCGCCTCGACCAGGATCACGTCGAGGCCCTCACGAGCCGCGGTGTACGCGCCGGTGACGCCACCCGCGCCCGACCCGGCCACCAATACGTCACATTCTTCGTTCCAGTTGACCATCGTTCAGCCTTTCCCGGCCGTGCCGGATTCTGTTTCCACTCAGTGTGTCTGGGGTGCCGCAGGTCAGGCGATGACGCGAACCGGGTCGGTGCCGTCCCAGGTGCGCGCCTGCTCGATCCCGTACGCGAGCATCTGGCGCATCGCGGGACTCTGGATGTACTCGAAGACGACGCCCGGCTCCGCCGGCGCCCGCAGATAGGCCACCCGCGTGCCCGCGCCCTCCGCGACGAACAACTCCTCGAGGCCCTTCTCCCGCGCCGCCGCGAGAGATGCGTCCAAGTCCTCGGTGATCCACGCGAGGTGGTGTGGGCCCGCGGTCGGCGCACCGGACTCGTCGACGTACGGCGACGGACCCGACGAGGTGGGCTCGATCAACTCGATCTGCATGTCACCGGAGTAGCCCATCGCAACGTCCATGGTCACCACGGTTTCGATGCCCTCGTACCGGCCGTGCAAGGTCACCCCGCGGAACACCGTCCACGGACCGACGCCGACGGAGCCCACCCAGTGCGCGATGCTCGCGTCGAGGTCCCCGACCACGTACCCGACCTGCACTGCGGGTTCGGCCACCACGTGACTCATCAGGACCTCCAACGGCATTCGGACGAAGTGTGATCCTAGCCACGCACCGGGGAGGTGAATCAAGCCTCGTCCCACTGAGAGGACGTTCGCCGTTCCGGGCGTGGCGGTCAGCGGCCCGAGCCGCCGCACCCCCAGCCGAGGCCGGCCAGTTCCTGGCCGCGTGCGAGGACGTCGTCGAGCATCTTCTCGGTGAGTCTGCCGGTGAAGGTGTTCTGCTGACTCGGGTGGTAGCAGCCGATCACGTTGAGCGGTTTGCCGTCCGCCTTGTGGACGACGGCGACCTCACCGTGCCCGAACTTCGGCTTCGGCGAGGGCACCGCGCCGCCCGCCCGCCGCACCGCGCTCAGGGTCGCGTCCCAACCGAAGCCGCCGAGCACGACGACGGCACGCACCCACGGCAGCACCAGCGCGAGTTCGGCGTCGAGCCAGCTCGCGCAGCAGTCACGCTCGTCGACACTGGGCTTGTTGCCGGGGGGTGCGCAGCGTACCGCCGAGATCATCCGCACCCCGAACAGCTTCTGCCCGTCTCCCGCGTACTCGACCTCGCCCTTGCTCGCGATACCGGCGCGGTGCAGTGCGCGGAACAACCAGTCCCCCGCCTGATCGCCGGTGAACATCCGTCCGGTGCGATTGCCGCCGTTGGCTGCCGGCGCCAGACCCATGATCAACAGTTTGGGGAACACGTCGCCGAAACCTGCCAGCGGGCGGCCCCAGTAGGGCTGGTCCGCGAACGAACGGCGCTTGACCTCGGCCGAATGCTCGCGCCAGTCGACCAGCCGAGGGCACGCCCGGCACACACTGATCCGGGCATCGAGCTCCGCGAGGTTCTTCGCGGCGGCCGCCTCGGCGACGACGTCGGCACACGAGTGCGCGACCGGGGTGTCCGGGCCCGCCGGATCGCCCGGCCAGCCGCTGCCCGCAGCAACCGGGGAGGTGAACAGTTCACCGGTGCCGGGGTGCGGCAGGAACTGCACGGTCATCGCAGCACACAGGTAGCCATGAGCCAATTGAACCCGATCCGCCCGGGTGTGCCCCAGTCCGGCTCGGCGCCCGGTCGACCCACCTGCACAATCGTCGGTATGACCGCACACGAACCTGATCCCGCCCTCGTCGACGCCGTCCGCGCCGCCCGTCGCGTCGTGGTGTTCAGCGGCGCCGGGATGTCGGCCGAGAGCGGCGTGCCGACCTTCCGTGACGCGCAGACCGGGCTGTGGGAACGCTTCGAACCGGCCGAGTTGGCGACCCCGGAGGCATGGAACCGCGACAGCGGCCTGGTGTGGGCGTGGTACCAGTGGCGGACCGGACTCGCACGGCGCGTGCAACCCCACGCCGGTCACGACGCGATCGCGCAGTGGGCCGGGCACACCGGAGTGACGGTGATCACCCAGAACGTCGACGACCTCCACGAGCGGGCGGGCAGTCCCGTCGCCGCACACCTGCACGGCAGTCTGTTCTCGCCGCGATGCAGCGACTGCGGTTCGTCCTTCCCCAGCGACGGCGGCGTCGACGCCGAGCCCACCGGCCCGCTCGCACCGCCGACGTGCGAGAACTGCGGCGGTGCGGTTCGGCCCGGCGTCGTGTGGTTCGGCGAGGCGCTGCCCGAGGACGCGTGGGCGCTGGCCACCGAAGCGGCCGAGGACTGCGACCTCATGGTCGTCGTGGGCACGTCCGCAGTGGTGTATCCGGCTGCGGAACTGCCACTACGTGCCGCGCGGGCGGGCGGGACCGTCGTCGAGATCAATCCCGAGGCAACCGGATTGAGCGACCACGTGCACCACTCGTGGCGCACGACTGCGGCCGTGGGCCTGCCGGCGCTGGTCGCCGCCGGTGGCGCCGAACGTCGCGGCTGACGCGGTCAGTGCCCCCGGTAGATCGCCTCGATCTGCTCGGCGAAACGCTCGGAGACCACCTGCCGCTTGATCTTCAGTGTGGCGGTCAGTTCGCCGGACTCCTCGGTGAGGTCGTGCGGGAGGATCTCGAACCGCTTGATCGCCTCCGCGTGGGAGACCGTCGAATTCGCGTCGTCGACGACGGCCTGCAGGGCGGCGCGGAGATCGGTGTCAGTAGCGAGGTCGGCGACCGTCGCCGCGACCGGCTTCCCGTTCGCCGACTTCCAGTTCCCGAACGGCTCGGGGTCGAGGGTCAACAACACACCGATGAACGGTCGGCCGTCGCCCACGACGACAGCCTGTGAGACAAGCACGTTCGACCGCAGGCGATCCTCGAGCGGGCCAGGCGAGACGTTCTTTCCGCCGGCGGTGACCAGGAGGTCCTTCTTCCGCCCGGTGAGCGTCAGGTAGCCGTCCTCGTCCAGTTCGCCGAGGTCCCCGGTGCGGAGCCAGCCGTCGCGGAGGGCGTCCGCCGTGGCCGAGTCGTTGCGCCAGTACCCGGCGAACACGACACCGCCGCCGAGCTCGATCTCGCCGTCCGGCGCGATCCGCACCGAGTTACCGCTCATCGGACGGCCCACCGTGCCGATCTTCTGCTCGCCGGGCACGTTGACGCAGTGTGCGGCCGTGGACTCGGTGAGTCCGTAGCCCTCGTAGATCGGGACGCCGGCACCACGGAAGAAGTGTCCCAGCCGCGGCATGAGTGCCCCGCCGCCGGAGATGGCCCACCAGCACTGATCCCCCAGCGCGGCGCGAAGTTTGGCGTAGACCAGCCGATCGGCGATCGCGTGCCGCACCTTCAGGAGCCGGGACGGGCCACCGGTGTCGAGGGACTCGCTGTAGGCGATCGCGGTGGCCTCGGCGAAGGCGAACACGGCCCCGGGGATGCGGCCCTTGGTCTGGGCCGCATGTGCGGCGCTGTCGCGTACCTTCTCGAAAACACGTGGCACACCAAGGATCACGTGGGGCCGGAAACGTTGGAACTGTCCCGCCACCGTTCCGAAGTTCGACCAGTGCGCCTGGATTCCACCGGCCTCGAACATCGCGAGGGAGACCGCACGGGCGAGCACGTGGGCCAACGGGAGGAAGGTCAGCATCCGGTTGCCGGGTTTTGCCACGTCACCGATCGACGCAGCGAGGATCCCGCGCACCTCGGACAGGAAGTTCCGGTGCGTGAGGATGCAGCCCTTCGGCCGCCCCGTCGTCCCCGACGTGTAGACCAGGGACGCAAGGTCGTCTGCTCGGATCCCGGCCAGCCGCTCGTCGACGGCGGAGTCGTCGATTCGCGCGCCCTCGGCGACCAGCTTCTCGACGGCCCGGTCCTCGATCTGCAGCACGCGCCCCGGACCGGACATGACTCCGTCGAACCCGGCCGCGTGGCTCGCGGTCTCCACGATCGCGAGGACGGCCCCGGAGTCCTCGACGATCCATCGGATCTGGTCCGGTGACGACGAGTCGTAGATCGGCACGGACACCGCTCCCGCCGCCCAGATCGCGAAGTCGAACAGCGTCCACTCGAATCGTGTCGCGGACAGGAGCGCCACCCGGTCGCCGGGACCGACGCCCGCCGCCACCAGACCCTTCGCCACCCCGGTGACCAGGTCCGCGAACTCGTCCGCGGTGACGTCCACCCAGCGGTCCTCGACCGGCCGGGAGAACAGCACGCGATCGGGACTGCGTCTCGCGTGCTCGAACACCGTCCGGACGATCGACTCGTCGTCACCGATGGTGAAGCGGGCAGGGGCGCCGTACTCACGCATGTGTGTCATCTCCAGCAGGTGCAGGGGACCCGGGGGCCCCGTGAATCACAGGTATCTCGGAACCGGCGGGATGTTCCAGGGTTCCGGACGTCGCCGGGCCCACAGCCGCGGCCGGCCCGTCCCGGAAACGCCGCAGAATCAGAGCGAACTGCGCGATCTCGGTCGTGGACCAGCCGTCCACGCGCGCGCGGACGTCGTCGAAGCGACGGCGGTCGGCGGCGGCGAGCACCGCGATGCCCTGGGGCGTCAGGTGCAGGGGGCGACCGGAGCGCACGGGCCCCGAATCGGCTCGCACCCATCCCCCGTCGGTGCATCCCCGGAGCTGCCGCGAAACGGTCGACCGGTTGACACCGAACGCGTCGGAGATGTCGGTGGCGCGGCATCCCGGGTTGCGTGCGACGAACGAGAGGACCGAGTGCTGAGCGAACGACGGACCGCCCTGCGCGTCACGGCCGCCGGCCACCAGTTCCCGGGCCAACTGCACCAGTTCGGCGTGCACCGCCGCCACCTGATCGACCTCGCCGCCATGTTGCACAGTGCAACTCTACGCCGTCGGTCTCACCGTGCAGCGGTCGCGTACCGGAAGTAACGTTCGAACGGCAGATGCGACTAATTGTGTGACAGCAACGCATCAGCGCCTGCCCGACCGAGACCCGAGGAGACGACTTGTCCGTTCAGACCGACTCGATCGCCGTCCGTGCCGTTGGATCGCACCGGACCGCCGACGCGGCTGCTCTCGACCGCCTCGAGCAGGAGATTGTCGACCTGGATGCGCAGATCCTGGCCGCGGTGCGTCGCCGCGCCGATCTCGCCCGCGCCCTCGCACCGGCCGAGTCGGAGCTGACCGACACCGCGTCACGCTTCGACGAGCTGGGCTCGGACGGCCCCGTCCTCGGACGCACACTGACGCGCCTGAGCTCCACCGAATCGCGGTAGCGACAACCCCAGGGCTCACACGCAGAAACCGCCTCCGCTCAGTGACTTCGGTCACCCCGCGGAGGCGGTTTCGTCGTCTGCGGCAGGTCTCCCGGCCGTCAGCGCCAGCCGTGCAGCGCGTGTGCGGTCACGGCGTGGACGGCACGCTCCTCGACGACGTCCAACGACTCGCCCACGTGGGCGTGCAGCGCAGCGAGGGCACCGTCCAACGCTCCGTCGAGGACCTGCTCGACGATGGCCAGGTGTTCGGTGATCGTCGATTCCACCCGCTCGGGCGTTTGGTAGTCGTGCATCCGCACGAGCCGGATCTGACTGTTCACCGCCGCCAGCGCCCGGGTCAGCGCCGGGTTTCCCGCCGCCGTCGACAAATCGAGGTGGAACTGCTGATCCAGCTGGACGATGTCGCGCGACGGTGCCGGCGGGTCGGCCTTCAGTGCCTGCCACTGCGCGCGTATCGCTTCGAGCAGGGCCACGTCGAACTCCAGATCCGCATTCTCGAGGTGCCGGGAGATGCCCCGCAGTTCCAGCGTGATCCGCAGCTCGTACAGGTCACGGATGCTGCCGAGATCGGGGAACGCCGGATAATAGCCGTCCTCGCGGCGGGTGACGATACCGTCGGAGTGCAACCGGACCAGCGCCTCCCGCAACGGCGTACGGGACACCCCGAGCGACTCGCACAGGCGTCCCTCCACCAGTCGGGCGTGCGCGGGAACCTGCCCGCTCATGATCTGCTCCCGCAACTCCAGGTACACCTTCTCGCGCAGGCTGATGCCCGACGATCCGTCGGCAGTGGTCATCTCGTAGCTCCCTTCGACGGGTCAGTGAATCGGCTCGTGCACCATCGCCGCGATCCGGCGTTCGAGGTCGTTGAACGCCACCGACGTGACGTCCCGCTCGTCGCCGAGGTCGATCTCGACGATGTCGCGGATGTGCCCGGGAACACCGTGTGAGGCACCCCCGGTCATCACGACGACACGGTCCGAGAGGTACACGGCCTCCTCGATGCTGTGCGTGACGAAGATGACGGTGGTGCCCTCCGCCCGCTGGATCCGGGCGAGTTCGTGCTGCAGCGTCGTGCGGGTCAGCGCGTCGAGGGCACCGAACGGCTCGTCCATCAACATCACTGCCGGGTTGTTGGCGAGGACCCGGGCGATCGCCACACGCTGCTGCATGCCGCCGGAGAGCTGATGCGGGTACTGGTCCGCGAAGCGTTCGAGTTGCACCGCCCGGATGTACTTGTCGGCCTGTGCGGTCGACTCGGAGCGTCCGAGCCCGCGTTGGCGTGGCCCGTAGGCGACGTTCTCGCGGACCGACATCCACGGGAAGAGACCGTAGTCCTGGAACACCACACCGCGGTCCGGGCCGGGCCCCCGAACCGGGGTTCCGCCCACCAGGAGCTCTCCCCCACTGTGAGATTCGAATCCGGCGAGCATGCGCAGGAGCGTGCTCTTGCCACATCCGCTGGCACCGACGAGGCAGACGAACTCGCCCGACGCGATGGTCAGGTCGACACCGGCCACCGCCTGCACGGCTCCGGTCCCCTCCCCGTACCGCTTGGCGAGGTCGCGGATGACGATGTCTGCGGCCTGGTTCGACGTGGCACCGGTCGGTGCCGTCGCGACTGGATAGGACATGGGATGGCCTTTCGTCGAGAGAAGTGTGTTGCGGGTCAGGACAACCCGGGGCGGCCGCGTGTCGCGACCCGCAGGAGTCCTCCCATCAGCCGATCGGTGGCGAAGCCCGCGAGTCCGATGAAGACCATGCCGGCGATGATCAGGTCGGTGCGGCTCATGTCGCGTGCCTGGGTGATCAACGCACCCAGACCGGTCGAGATGCCGACGGTCTCACCGACGACCAGCACGACCCACGACAGGCCCAGCGCGATCCGCAAGCCGCTGGTGATGCTCTGCATCGCGCTGGGGATGACGATCTTGTAGAGCGTCTCGGCCTTGGGCGTGCCGAGCATCGCGGCGGCCTCGAGCAGTCGCGGAGGCACCTGGGCGACACCGACGGTGGTGTTGAGCAGGATCGGGAAGAACGCCGCGACGAAGATCAGGAAGATCGTGGAACGGTCGCCGTAGCCGATGATGAGCAGGGTCAGCGGTGCCCACGCGGTCACCGGAATGGGGCGGACCAGATTGACGGTCGTCTCGAGTGCCCGGCGGACCGGACCGAACCGGCCCATGAGGACACCGAGCGGAATCGCCAGTGCCGCCGCCGACAGGAAGCCGTTCAGCACGCGGAGCGTACTGGCCGCGAGGTGCCTCCACAGCGAACCGCTGTAGGCGTCGTCGTGGACTCCACCGACCGCGACGTCCCACATCCGTCCGGCCACCTCGCCGGGCGGAGGCAGGTACTGCATCTGGATACCCAGTGGCAGCGTCCATCCGAAGCGGACGCCCACGCTCCAGAATCCGGCGAGCAGAATCAGTGCCGGAAAGCCGTACAGCACTGCAGCTTTCTTCTTCAGGGCGGCGGCGATCGGGGCAGAGGCTGTGGCCACGGTGACTCCTCGAACTGGTGGCGGAACGGCAGGTTCAGGGGGGCTCGCAGGAGACCGGTCAGGCATGAGCGGACGCGGTCAGGAACGAGTCGTCGACGAAGGCGGCGAGGTCGGGTTCGACCGGGATCTGTCCGAGCGCCGCCATCTGACGAGTCAGCGCGCCCACCTGGCTGCGGTAGTCGGCGGACAGGTCCGCACGCGGCCAGATGTTCGCGATCGCGGTCGCGGCGACGTCGCCGTCCAGACCGAACTCGTCCACCACACCGCGGTGCCAGGCGTCACGGTCGCCGTCCATGAAGGCCGCGGTCTGCACGTGCACATCGACCATCGACTGCACCAACTCGGGCCGCGCATCGATCGTGCGCTGGGTGGTCGCCAGTCCGATGTTCACCCGCCCGACCGGCGTGTCGTACGGCGAGACCAGGCTGTGCGCCCCGGCCTCGATCGCGGTCGCCGGTCCCAGCTCTGCCGACGCGAACGCCGAGATCTGTCCGGTGGCAAGCGCCTTCGCCATGTCCGAGAACGGGAGATTGACCAACTGGACGTCACGGGCGGGGTCCAGGCCCTGCCGGGCGAGTGTGAGCCGCAGGAGGATCTCCTGCGACGAACCGAGCGGGAACCCCACCTTCTGCCCGCGCAGGTCGTCCACCGTGTCGATGCCCGGTGCCGCGACGATGCCGGTACCTCCGTCGGCCGCCGACGCGATCAGCCGGATGTCCTGTCCGGCCGCCGATCCCGAGAGGAAGGCGGGGACACCGGCGACACCGAAGTCGATCGCGCCGCTCACGAGCGCGTTCTTGATGTCGGGCGAACTGTCGAACACGACCACGTCGACCGCGGTGCCGGCCGGCGCGAACCGTTCGTAGAAGAAGGGATGGAACAGATGCGGCTGGCCGCGGAGGGTGCCGACCTTGACCACCTTCGTGCTGTCGCCGGCCCCGGCGGGCCGCGCCGCGAACGTGGAGTCGATGCTGCTGCACGCGCTCGTCAGCAGTATCGCGAGTACGGAAGCGATGACTGCGAGCCACCTCATGGAACGAAGGGGCATGGAACTCTCCTGGGGTAGAAATGCCGAAAAGCACTGCGCCGAGTCGGTATACAGCGACGTATCCGCTCGCCCACACTGTTTCGCGACGCGTTTACGGCCGATGGTCGCCCCTGTGATCGCCGTGTTAACGAAACGGCCCCCGCCGCGCCGCCCGTAACACGTCCGTCACGCCGTCACGCGGGGACGCCGCCCAGAAAGGCACGCCAGCCTCCGAACTCGGTGATGTCCACCCCGGCTGCGGCAGCGGCGGGCGTACAGGTGAACCCGACCGCGACGGTTCCGTCCGCGAGGGTCATCGACGTCAACGCCATCGGCGCGGGCAGCGCCGCGAGGAAGGCGCCGAGTCCCGCCGTCGAGATCCGGTACAGCTCACCGGGGAGCGAGCGGCCCGATCCGTCCGGCACGTGCACCAGACCCGGCTTGGGCGGAACCGAATCCAGTCGCACCATCAGGTAGTCCGCGGTGGTCGCGACGGCCCGCTCGAACCGCGCCCCCAGCGCCTCGAGTTGGTGATGCAGCGGCTGACCACGCAGGTGAGCCCCGAACACCGCGAGCCCGATTCCCTCCTCCGAGAGCAGATCCGACGACTCGACACCCTGGAGGCGGGCGGCCACGTCGAGCGCGACCTGATCCCCGAACGCCGGGGCCACCGTCATCACCCCGAACGATTCGCCGGGTTCGGCCTCGGCGGGCACCGCGACGGCGGCCAGGTCGAGCAGGTTGCAGAAGTTCGTGAACGTGCCCAGCCGCCGGTTGATCTCCATCGGGTCCGCGAGCACGTCCTCGATCAGGGGGTGCTCGGTGGTGGTGGGCAGCAGCAGGACGTCGACGTCCGCGAACAGCCGCCTGGCATGATGCTGCGCGACCGCGAGCGTGCCCATGTCGCGCACGAACTCGTGGGCCGGTTTCGACTCCGACGCCCGGACGATCGCGGCGACCGTCGGGTCCAGCACGGCATCGGGACGGTCGACGACGAACCGGCCCACCGCGTCGAAGCGCTCCGCGACGAGGGCGCCGTCGTAGAGCAGGGTCGCGGCCTCGAGCAGCGGCGCGATGTCGACCCGCACGACGTCCATGCCGGCCTGCGAGGCGCGCGCGACGGCCGCCGCGAAGCTGCGCCGATAGCCGTCGGAGAGCGTGTCCAACTGCTCGTCGACCGGCACCCCGACGCGCGCCCGTGTCGGGGCGGACAGCAGCACGTCCGCGGGCCAGCTACGGCTGCGCGGGTCGTCGACGTCCGGCCCGATCATGATCGCCATCGCACGTCCCGCGAGGTCCACCGTGGGTGCCAGGACGGTGACGCAGTCGAAGTCCGCGCAGGCCGGCACGACGCCGACGGTCGGCACGAGCCCGAGGGTCGGCTTGATGCCCACGACACCGTTGAAAGCCGCCGGCACCCGGCCCGAGCCGGCCGTGTCCGTGCCGAGCGCGAAATCGACCAGCCCCAGCCCCACCACCGCTCCGGACCCCGAACTCGACCCGCCCGACACGCGGTCCGGGTGGGTCGCCGACCGCACCACCCCGTAGGGGCTGCGGGTACCGACGAGCCCCGTCGCAAACTGGTCCAGATTGGTTTTGCCGAGGACGACCGCCCCGGCACGCTGCAGCCGTGTCACCGCCGGCGACGACGCCTGCGCAACGTAGGCGAACTCGGGACAGGCTGCCGTGGTCGGCAGACCCGCGACATCGATGTTGTCCTTGACGGCGAACACCGTTCCCGCCAACGGCAGTTCCTCACCCGCCGCGAGCCTGCGCTCCACGTCAACCGCGTCGGCGACGACGTCGGACACCGCACGCAGCGTGATCCAGACCTCCGGCCGCCCGCACTCGTCGATGCGCGCGAAGGCGTCTCTCACGCGGCCGGTGGGGGTCGTGGTGTCGGTGCTGATGGAGGAGTTCGTCATCGTCGTCGGCCGCCTTCTCGCGTGGACCGCGAATGACGGTCCAACCGTGTATACGTCGGTGAATACGCTAGGCAAGCTGCTGTTACATCCGCGCTACCCGACGTGACGATCTCGTATCGAGCGGCTCCGGCGCCGACACGGACCCCGGCGAGGCGACCAACGCGCGGGCGCGACGCGTGGGATATTCGCAATGAACCCGACCCGACGACAGCTCGAGGAGAACCAGCCATGAATCGCCAGTCGCCGCTTGCCCGCAGTCTCGGAGTCCTGGGAATCGCGGCGGTGCTGGCCGCCGCGGGATGCAGCACGGACGAGGACGGCACCGCGGAGGCAGCACCGAGCACCTCCTCAGCAGCCGCGTCGGCGTCCACAACGGCTGCTGCGGCGGCTGTTCCAGCGATCACCACCGCGAACGCAGCCGGTTCGACGTTCACGCCCACCGCGCACCCCGACGGATGCGCCGTGAGCGAGCTGGAGTCGACTCTCGGCCAGGCGCAGGGCGCGGCCGGCTCCACCGAACTGCCGCTGATCTTCACGAATGTCGGTGGGCGCGATTGTGTTCTCGACGGCTTCCCCGGCGTCTCGTACGTCCAGGGCGGCGCTGACGGCGCCCAGGTCGGTTCCGCCGCAACACGTTCCGGCGAATCTTCGGGCGCCGTGACGCTCGCACCGAACGCGACCGCGACCGCGACGGTGCGGGCGGTCAACGTGGAGAACTACCCGGCCGACACCTGCTCACCCACCGACGTCGCCGGACTGCGCGTCTACCCACCGAACGACACCGGCTCGATCTTCGTGCCGTATGCGAGCAAGGGCTGCTCGGGTACCGGCGAGGGCCTGAACCAACTGTCGGTTCAGGCCGTCACCGGCTGATCCGGCCGTCAGGCGAGACCGAGGGCCCGCTCGAGCGTCGGCCACGACTTGGGCAACTGGTCGCGCCAGTAGTCCCAGGCGTGCACGCCTGTGCCCTCGTAGTCGACGGTCACGGGGATCTGCAACTGGCCCAGTCGCTCCTCGAGGATCCGGGTGCACACATTGGAGGCACCCTCGATGACACCACCCAGGAGCAGACGTCGGACGTCGGCGGTCCCCTGCTCGTGCGTTCCGGGTAGGCCCGTCGCCACCGACAGGTAGATCGCCTTGCCCCGCAGCTTCTCCGCGTTGCGCACGGTGTCGTGGGACAGCCAGGCCGGGCCCGACGCGTCGGACCACATGTTGGCAGGATCGCCGCCCTGCGACGTGACGGTGGTCTGGACCACGAGCCGGCCCAGCGGATCGCTCGTGGAGTAGCACCCGCTGAGTGCCGCGACACCCTGGTAGAGGTCCGGGTGCCGATGCGCCAGCATCATCGCCGACTGCGCACCCATGGAGTTACCGGCGATCGCGTTGACGCCGTTCGTGTCCAGCTTCGCGTCGATCAGCGGCGGCAACTCCTCCGCGATGAAGGTCTCCCACTTGTTCAGCCCGAGCTTGGGGTCGACCCGGTCCCAGTCGGTGTACAGGCTTCCGGGACCGCCGTTGGGCAGCACGACGTTGACGCTCTTGTCCGCGAAGAAGGTGGGCGCGTCGCCGAGGGTCTTACTCGTCCAACTGCTGCTGTTGTCGCGGGCGCCCGCGCCGTCGAGGAGGTAGAGCGTGGGCCGCGGTGTGGACCGGTCCTTCGGGAGCAACACGTCGACGGTCACCTCGCGCCGCAACGCGGGCGAGGCGACGCGGTACCGGACCGCCTGCGCCGACACCACCTTCTCCTGGGTGATCGCGGCTGCCGTGATGTCGTCACGGGCCGGTGGGGCCGACTCCGGGTTCTGCTGAAGCGACTCGGGTATCGACGACCCGGGCCCGACGCTCCCGGCACCGGTAGCCGTGCCGCCCGGACTTCCGGTCGCCGGCGCCGCGCTCGCGGTGCCGCTTCCCACGGCGATCACGATCGACGCCGCGACCGAACCGAGACCGACGACGGTCCGGCCCCACCGACGCCGCAACCGATCGTGGCTCTCCCCGGGTCGATCCTGCTCGAAGCGCATCGCACTACCTCCATGACGTGTGTGTATCGCTGGGGAGGGTAGTGCGCGAACGGACGAAACCGAACATCCGTTTCGATAACGAACCTTCCGGACCGGTCACCTGTTCGGGTAGGCGACGGCGGGCGCGATACCGTATCAGTACCGCACAGGTCCGGGCGACACTTCCGGTCCGGGCGGTACGACGTGAAGCAGGGGGTTCCGTGTCCGAGTTCGCAGCCAGGTCCGGCACCGGTGATTTCGACCGTGAAGTCGCCGTGGCGTGGGCCGCCTTCCGCACCTCGCTCGCCGATCGGATCGCCGCGATCTCCTCCGACGACCAGCTGATCCTCGAGACCGTGTGCGAGACCGACGAAGCAGATGGACGCGTGCCGTTCCTCCAGTTCAACGCCGTCACCGGGCCCGACGGGCCAGCCGTCCGGTGTGAGCTTCCCGCCGATGTCCACCTGCCGCCGCGTCGCCGCTTGACCGCGGCCGACGAAGCCCGCCTCCTGACCCAGGGATGGACACATCCCGCCCCCACCGACGACGCGGAACCGGAACTCGATATGGGCGACGTGCCCGCATTGGTCGTCGAGAAGGCACCGCGGTGGGCAGACCAGCTCGCGTCGATGGCGGTGTCCGTGTTGCGGGACACCTGGGACGTGCCACATCCCGCCTTCCTGGCCCTGCACCATCTCGGCGGAGATCCGGAACCGGCACTCGACGCGGCCGTCACCCCGGTGCGGACGGCCCTGGACCGCCACGTCTCGATCAGGCCCCGCGACACCGCCCACCTGCGCGAGGTGATCGCGCACACCCTGACCGACATCTACGGGCAGGCGCCCGAACTGGACGCCGACGGTGACGTGGTCCTGCGCTTCGGCTCCGCACTCGCCCTCGTCATCGCGAACGAGAGCACACCCGAGGTGCAGTTGTGGGCACCGCTGGTCCGCGACATCAGTGGCCGCACCCGAGCGTCCGAACTCATCACCGACCTCAACCGGCGCTGGCCCTACCTGCGCTTCGCCCTGTTCGAGGATCGGCTGCGCGTCATGATCGACATGCTCGCCGACCCGTTCGTCCCTCAGCACCTCGCCGACATGGTCGAGCACATGTCGGATTTCCTCGGCGGCGTCGACGAGGAGTTCGCGGCGCACTTCGGCGGCGTGCTGCACTTCCCGCCCGCCCAACCGACCACCGCACCCGAGACGACATCGGGCGCGGACGCGGTTCCGGACGCATTCGTGCCGGAACCGGAGCAGGAGAGCCCGCCCGAACAGATGGAACTGTTCGACGACCCGGTCCAGCCGTCGCTGTTCGACGATCTCGACGACCAGTAGCAGCTCCGCACGGCAGGAGCTGGGATCAGCAGGGGCTCGGCTCGCCGATCTTCACGACGGACAGCACCGCCTCCGCCTCGCCGACTGGCACTCCCACGGACGGCTGCTGACCGACGACGATCCAGTTCGCGTCGAGTACCTGCTTGCGACCCTTGCCGGATGCGTCGGCGCTACGGGAGAAGAACACACCGTTCTCCTGGATGAGATCCTGTGCGTCCTGCAGGTTCATGCACATCACGTCCGGCATGAGCACCCGCGTCGGCGCCGGAGCCGGGGCCGCCACGGGGATGGACGGTGCGACCTCCGGCGTCACGACCGCGGCGGGTGTCGAGGGATCACGAGGTGCCGGAGCGACGACCGACATCGTGGTGGTGGCGGCCACGGTCGTGGTCGTAGTCGACGTGACAGATGCGGAACTGGTTTCCCCCGAACCACATCCGGCAAGTACACCGATCGCCAGTGCACCTACGCCGACGGCGGTCGACCGCACGAGGACACTCTTCGAAGAAACGACAGCCACTTGCAAACTCCCCCAGTAACCGGCCCCTGCCGGACATCGTCTGAACCCGCGAGAGCGTACAACACCCACCGCGCCGAAAACACCCAAAACCGACCGATCGGTCACCGAGCGGCTGCAGCGTCTGCGAGAATCACCCGACCGCCACGGCGGGAATCACCGACCATACGAGGAGATCTGTCCATGAAGACCCGGTACACGTTCGCCGTGATCGGCTGTGCCGCAATCACACTCTGCGCACCCGCCACGGCGCAGGCATCGACGATCCACGACTTCCTTCCCGCCCCGGTCGCCGACGCGGTGCCGCAGTTCATCGCCGACGCCGTGCAGCCGTTGTTGCCGCCGGCCCCCGGTACGCCGATGCGTCCCGGCACCGTCCACGACTTCCTGCCGTTGGAGATCGCCGACATGATCCCCACGGGATCCGCCGATGCGCTCCGCCCCGTCCTGCCGCCGGTTCCGGGTCTTGTCCTCGCCGCTCCAGCACCGGCACCGGCACCGGCACCACCCGCCCCTGCTCCCGCACCCGCACCCGCACCGCAGGTCAGTCCGCGCGTGGCGCCGGCACCCGCTCCCGCACCGCGGGCCGGATACAAGAACTGCACCGAGGCGCGCAATGCCGGGGTCACTCCGATCTACCGCGGCCAGACCGGATATGCGCCGCACCTGGATCGCGACAACGACGGAATCGCCTGCGAGTAGCTGAACGTCCGGATCGGTCAAGCGTCGCTCATGGTCGGGGTGATCACGATGTTGATGGGCCGCTCCTCGGGATGGTCACCGCGGAGCAGTTCGATCCCGTCCTCGAGGCGATCGAAACCGAGGACGTGAGTGCGCATGCGGCTGAGCGGGAATCGACCGGACGCGACGATGCTCGCCGCGTGCTGGTAGGCGCGCACACTCGATCCGCCGCACCCGATCAGGCGAACGTTCTCGAGCGTGAACAGGTCGATCGGGAAGTTCGCGAGCAGGAACCGTCGCGTGCTCGGTGGACGCCCCAGCTCCGCCGTCAACGCATCGTTGTACCGGTGGAAATCCACCGCGGCCAACATGTTCCGCACCGAATGCGTCGCGCCCTTCGGCCGACCCGTCGTCCCACCGGTGAACGAGATCACCGCGGGATCATCCTCGGTAACCTCCGGCACCGGCAACTCAGCCCCGGCCGAGTTGACTTACCACTACCCGAATTTCGACATCGACTCGATCCTGATCAACTGCCACTACCCCGTTTCTCCTAACGAGTTCGTGCTCATGTACGGCATCAAGGTCAGGCACACCGAGGCGATCGGTTTCGAGCAGGACGTCGCGATCTGGAAGAACAAGACCCGGATCGAGAACCCGCTGCTGCGCGAGGAGGACGGCCCGGTCTACCAGTTGCGCCGCTGGTACGAGCAGTTCTACGTCGACGTCGCCGACATCACGCCGGACATGGTGAACCGTTTCGAGTTCGAGATGGACACCACCAAGCCCGTCGCGGCCTGGCGGCGGGAGGTCGCCGAGAACATGGAACGCCGGGCCACCGAACTGGCGGACAGGAACTGACGGCGAAGACACTCGTTTCACCTCATCCGGAGCTGGTCGCCGAGTACCAGCCGCGACACGTCCTGGACGTTGCGCAGCGCCTCGGGGAATCCGATTCTTCCGGTCGTCCACAGGACGAGCGAGTTGAGCATCGTGCTGCCGATCGACAGCGACGCCAGGCGTGCCCGTTCAGCGGGCACGCCTTCCATCAATTCGAACAGCGCCGTCCGGTTCGCGGCGGAGCGTTCGTCGAGAGTGTCTCGCACATACGGATCGTCGGAGGTCTGCAGTTCGACCTCGAGTCGCGCGAAGTTGGGTCCCCTCTGGAATGCCTTCATCTGCCGCGTGTAGAGGTCCACGACGCGCTCGAGGACCGATCCGTGCGCACTTCGGCGCCGACCCGACTCGCGTTCCTCGGCCAATCGATCGGCGAGAATGTCGTTCCAGGCGACCATCGCGGCGGCGAGGAGATGCTGCTTCGCGGGGAAGTACCGGTAGAGCGTCCCGAGGGCCACTCCGGACCGCTCCGAGACTTCGCGCATCTGTATCCGGTCGGGACTCGTCTCGGCGAGCATCTCGATCACGGTGTCGAGAAGGTGCCGCCGACGCGCGCGCTGCGCGTCGGTCATGTCGTCGGGGCTCATCGGCACGGCCACGGATTCGGTCACGAAGGCAGCCTAATCGTCAACCGGTCACCGCCGACTCCGGCGCCGGGAACTACGGCCGGGGTACCCGCCCAGGACGTCGTTCCATTCGTCGGCAGACGTGTTGAACACCATGCGATCCCGGGTTATGTCGGCGTCGTCGACGAGGATGTCGATTCGGCCGCACCGCTCGACCGCGAGTGCGACGAGTCGATCCGATCGCTGCGCGCGTTGATCACGAGATCGGCGACGGTCTGCGCGAGCGCGGCCGCCCAGGAGTCGAGCGGTCATCGCGGCTCCCGCGGCAGCCCGAGGATCTGCTCCGAGATGACGTTGAGCTGGATCTCCAGAGTCCCACCGCCGATCAGCAGCTTCGGCGTCGCCAAGTACGCCTTGGCCGCGCGCCCACCGCCGGTGACGTCGTCACCCAGGCTGCCCACGGCCGCCGCCGGCCCGAACCATTCGAGCACCTGTGCGGTGGCGTCGGTGATGTGGTGTGCGGACGCCGCCTTGAGCGCACTCGCCTCGACACCCGGGTTGAGGCCCGACAACCGCTTCAGGACACTGCGGTGCGCGAGCGCGTCGAGGGCCCCGGTGGTCGACGTGATCCGGCCGAGCGCGGGCAGCGCGTCGTATCGGGTGTCGGGATCCAGCGACCGCGCCACCTCCACGGGATCGAAGCGATACCCGCCCCCCACGGGGGTGTTGCCCATTGCGACCCGCTCGTTCGCGAGCGTCGTGCGGGCCACCTTCCAGCCCTCCCCCGGCGCACCCACCAAGTCGGCGTCCGGGACGAAGACACCGTCGAGCGCGACCTCATTGAACATGCTGTCGCCGTTGGCCTCCCGCAGCGGCCGAACCTCCACCCCCGGCGCCGACATGTCGACGAGGAAGAAGCTGATCCCCCGATGCTTGGGGGCGTCCCGGTCGGTCCGCGCGAGGCAGATCCCCCAGTGCGCCTCGTACGCCTTGGAGTTCCACACCTTGTTTCCGTCGATGCGCCAGCCTCCGTCGACCTTGGTGGCGAACGTCGTCAACGACGCGAGATCGGATCCCGCACCGGGCTCGGAGAACAGCTGGCACCAGATGATCTCGCCGCGCAGGGTCGGAGACACGAGGCGCTGCATCTGTTCCTCGGTGCCGTACTGGAGGATCGACGGCAGGGACCACTCACCGATGACCGTGCTGGGCTGAGCGATTCCGGCTCGCTCGAACTCCTCGGCGATGATCAGCTGCGCGGCGGTGTCCGCACCCAGGCCGAACGGCTCGGGGTAGTGCGGCGCGACCAGGCCGCGATCGGCGAGCAGCACCCGTGAGGCGACCGCGTCGAGTGCTGCGGCCTCGGCGATCGTCGCCGCGACACCGGCGCGGAACTCCGGACGATCCGGGACACCCAGCACCGACTCCCGCTCGGTGGTCAGCGCCAGTTCGCCGGCACGACGGCCCCACGCGTCCTGCGAACCGCCGAGCGCGAGCAGACTCACGACGCGCCGCCAGTACAGGTGGATGTCGTGCTCCCACGTGTTGCCGATACCGCCGAGCAGCGTGAGCGCCTCGAGCACCACGTCGACCGCCTCGCGGCGCACCGCCGTCGCCGCCCGGGCCGCCGCGAGGGCGAGCTGCTGCCGGTCGCCGCTGTCCGCGGCCGACGCGGCATCCCACACGGCGCTGGTCATCACCTCGATCCGGATGAACAACTGCGCGCACTTGTGCTTGATCGCCTGGAACGACCCGATGGGACGCCCGAACTGCTCGCGGATCTTCGCGTACGCGAGACCGGTCTCCTGCGCCCAGCGCGCGACGCCGACGGCCTCCGCGCACTGCAGCACCGCCGCGAGCGCGGCGACTTCGTCCGCACCTGCCCCCAGCACGTTCTCGGCAGGGATCCGCGTGTCGGACAGCCGCACCCGGCCGATGTCCCGCGTGAGGTCGACGCCCCCCTCGGCGAGGACCTCGACGCCGGCGTCGCTCGCCGACACGGCGAACCACACCGGCCGCTCACCGGACTGTCCGGCCAGGACCAGGATCTCGGCACCGAGCGCACCGAGTACGGGCACCGTCTCTCCGGTGGCCACCACCTCGTCGCCGTCACCGTCGAGAGTGACGGTGCCCGTCCCGAGGGCGACCGCACCCACGGCACCGCCGGCCAGCCGCGGGAGCAGCGCCTTTCGCGCCGCATCGGTGCCGTGTGACTGGATCACGGCGCTCGCGGTGACCGTCGGCAGCAGCGGGCCGGGGATCAGCCCGTGCCCGGACTGTTCCAGCGCGACCGCGAGTTCGAGCAGGCCCGCGCCGGCCCCGTCGTACTCCTCGGCGAGGTGCAACGACGGAATCCCCATTCCCACCAACTGTTCCCAGAAGGCCGGCCGATCGCCCCGCGCGAGTTCCTCGAACAGCCCGCGGGTCCGTTCCAGGGGTGTCTCGCGGGCCGCAAAACGCGCGAGCGAGTCGGCGAGTGCGTCGTGATCAGCTCCGATACCGATCGGCATATCCGATCAACCTTTCAGTTTGAGCACCTTGCGGGCGTTCTCGTGCAGGAACTTCGGCCACACCTCGTCCTTGAACGGCACGCCCGGCATGTCACCGAAGATGCGGTCCAGGGTCAACCCCGCCGGGAAGTACCCCGCGTAGATGATCTTGTCGGCGCCGCGAGTGTTCGCGTAGTCGACGATCGCCTTCGGATAGTGCTTGGGCGTGAACGCCGAGGTCGAGTAGTACAGGTTGGGCCATTTGAGCATCAGTTTGACGGCCAGGTCCTCCCACGGCTCGCAACCGTGCCGCGTGACGAACACCAGATCCGGGAAATCGAACATCACATCGTCGATGAGTTCGACGTGCTGCACCGCTGACTTGACTCGCGGACCGGCGATTCCGGCGCACGCGAAGATCGGGATGTCCAGCTCCACACACTTGGCGTAGATGGGGTACATCTGCGGGGCATTGAGCGCGACCTGCGGGAACGTCCCCGCCGCAAACGAACTCACCGAGACGATGCCGAATTCCTCGTACTCGCGCGTCATCCGGTTCAGCGTGCCCATGATGTCGTTGGGGTCCACCGCGGAACCCTGTGGCACGAATCGGTCCGGGAACATCCGCACCGCACGCTGCCCGGATTCCTTGGCCATGCTGACCATGCCGAGCTCGATGCCATGCTTGTCCATCTGGTGCAGCGTCACCGAGATCGGATCGTCGGTGGCGAGATCGTCCGGCACGCCCTTGAACATGTACTGCGCCGGCATGCTGAACTCGTCGCGGCTCTCGCGGTCCTTCGTCTGCTGCGTGATGAACGCGTACTCGTCGTAGCCGGCCTCACGGAAACCGATGTGCGTGTCGACGATGGGGATGCCGTCGTAGGGCGTCATGCGTTCTGCTCCTTCGCGATAGGCCTGCCTTGTAGATCCCGGACAGTGAGCCTCTCACGTTCGAGGATGTCCAGACTCGCCTCGATGTTGCCGGTGTAGTGCGTCGTGGCGCCGCACAGCCACGTCGCCGCCTCGGCCATCTCCTCGAGCGACTCGGGGACGAACCACCGGGAGCCGACCATCTTGGACGCCACCGACATCGCACCGGCGGTCGCGACCGCCGAGCGCGGACGCACTGCGTTGACCCGGATTCCGGTGCCGTTCAGTTCGGCGGCCAGCCCGGCCGTCATCCGGTCCTGAGCTGCCTTGCTCATGCCGTACAGCGTGGTGCCGTGGATGTCGGCGTCCAGATCGGTCTCGCCCTCGGGCAGCGGCTCGACCGGCCGGATCCGCGCAGTGCCGCTGGTGATGTTGACGATCCAGCCCTCGCCCCGCTCACGCATGCCGGGGATCACGCGCTGCGCGAGGTCCAACGGCGCATGTACGTTCACCTCGAACGTCAGGTGCGCCCGCTTGGACGGATAGTCACGCAGCGGCTGGAAGATCGCGGCCGCGGCGTTGTTGACGAGGATGTCGATCGGTCCGCCCAGCGCCTCCTCGGCCGCCGGAACGATCCGTCCGCGGGACTCGGGGTCCTCCAGCGCGGCAGGCACGATCGCGACCGTGCCTCCGCCCGCGCGGATCAGATCGGCCGTCTCGGCGAGGGTGCCGTCGAACCGCCGGTCCGGTTCGTCGACCGTGCGCGCGACGATCGCGACCGCGGCTCCTTCCGCGGCGAGCCGCTGGGCGATCGCCGCCCCGATGCCGCGGCTGGCACCGGTGACGATCGCCCGACGACCCTCGAATCGCCGCGTCACGCGCTCAACTCGGCTTCGAGCTGCTTGGCGAAGGACTCACGGAGCAGAACGTCGTTGGGGTTCTCGGGCAGCTCGGTGAGCGGCTGGGCGACCTCGGACGGGGTGGGGCCGTACTTCGCCGCCAGCGGGGCCAGCGCGTCGAGGTCGAAGTCGTACAGCTCGGCCGCGTTCTCCGCGAACAGCTTCCGCAGCTCCGCCTCCTCGACGTCGTGCATGACCTGGCGGACGCACTCGCGGGTGAACGGGTAGGTGCCCTCGTTGTGCGGGTAGTCGCTGCCCCACATGAACTTGCCCTCGCCGAGCGTCTCCCGCGACGCCATGTCCTGCGCCGACGGCATGGTCGCGCCGACCCACACGTTGCGGCGGAAGTACTCACTCGGACGCAGCGGCAACTGCTCGTCCTCGCTGTAGAACAGCTCGCCGATCCGGCCGGTGCGCTTGACGCGCAGGTCGACGGTGTCGAGCTGGCGCATCAGGTCCGGGGCCCACGAGCAACCCTGCTCGGAGACGGCGAACTTGAGCTTGGGGAACCGCTCGAACACGCCCGAGAGGATCATCTGCACGAGCGGACGCATCGAGTAGAAGCCCACCTCGTTGATGTAGAGCATCGAGGCGGTCTTGTAGCGGCCGTAGTCCGGCAGACCGGTGCCCGCGTGGCTGTTCACCGGCACGCCGAGGTCCTCGCAGACCTCCCACAGGCGGTCGTACTCGGGGTCGTACAGCGGCTTGACCCACTTGACGTCCGGCGCGAGATTGGGAAGCAGGATGCCGCCGCGCAGTCCGTTCTCCTTGACCCACTCGACGTCCGCGACGGCCTCGTCGACGTCGTTGAGGAACACCTGTGCAACGCCGGCACGCTGCGCGGGAGCGTCATTGCAGAAGTCCTTCAACCAGCGGTTGTGTGCACGCACGCCGGCGAGACGCTTCTCGAAGTCCTCGGCACGCGGCGGGCCGGCGAGCACCGCGGCGCTGGGAAAGAAGGGCGGGACGGTGTTCGGGAACAGCACCTCTCCGACCGTGCCGTCACCCTGCGTTTCACGCAGCCGACGCTCGTTGTCCCAGTTGCGGGTTCGGCCGTCGTCGACCAGGTCGCGGTACGGATTCTTGTACTTGCCGCGCCAGGCGTCGAACTCCTCGTGCCACTGGGAATCGAGGTACTCGCGGTAGGTGGCGTGGTCGGCGCCGGCATGGCTGTCGGCAGAGATGAGGATGTACGGGGTTTCGTTCGTCACGATGACACTCCTGATCGACGGCATGATTGAAACCGTGTTCTATGTACTTGCTTCAGAGTAGCGCGGATCAAGGGCATGTCAAGACGTGAACGCGAGCTTTCCTAGAACCTCGTTTCACGTAGCGTCCGACCTGCCCCCGGAACGCCACGAGCCCCCGCCAGCAGGCCGGGGGCTCGTGCAGAGAGTGGAACGCTACTGCTTCGCGGTCGCGAACTTGGAGGCGAAGGCGTGGATGCTCGCGACGACGTGATCGAGTTCCTCGTCGCTCATGCCGTGGCTCATGCCGAGCGACATGCCCCGCTCGAAGACCTCGTCGGCGAACGGCAGGCCGCCCTCGGGGATGCGGTACTCGACATTGCGCATCATCGGGTGACGCGTGACGTTGCCGCTCCACACCGTGCGCGTGTCGATGCCCGCCCCCTCGAGCGACTCCTGCAGATCCCCACGCTCGAAGCCGGCGTCCTCGCGGATCGTCACCGGGTAGCACAGCCACGCGGTGTAGAAGCCCTCCAACGGCTTGGGCAGACGGAACAGCTCCGGGTAGGCGCCGAACGCCGCACTGAACGCGTCGAAGATCTGGTGACGTCGCCTGTAGTTGACCTCGAGCTTGCTCAGCTGCACCAATCCGAAGGCCGAACCCAGCTCCGACGGTTCGAAGTTCCACGGCAGGACGTCGAAGATGAAGTCGTTGTCGTAGGCGACGCCGTCCAGATCCTCACGGAAGACACGGCCGGTCTTCGCCTGCTCGGATCCGAACAGGTGCGGCTCGGAGCGGCGGCCCCAGCGGCGGAGCATCAGGCCCTTGTCGCGCAGCTTCTCGTCGTCGAGACACACCATGCCACCGTTGCCGGCAGCCGTGATGATGTGCGACATCGCGAAGCTGGTGACCGTGATGTCCGAGCGCGAGCCGGTCTTGGTGCCACGCAGAGTGGTGCCGATGCAGTCGCACGAGTCCTCGATGACCCCGAGATCGTGCTTGTCGGCGATCTCGCGGATCGCATCCCAGTCGGGGGCGTTGCCGGCGAGGTTCGGAACCAGGATCGCCTTGGTCTTGTCGGTGATCAGCTCCTCGATCTTGCTGACGTCGACGTTGTAGGTGTCCGGCTCGACGTCGACGAACACCGGGATCCAGCCACCACGGACGATCGGCGACACATCCGTCGAGAACGTCAGCGGCGAGGTGATGACCTCGGAACCCTTGGGCAGATCCAACAGTTCGAGCGCCAGGTAGAGCGCGGACGAGCCCGAGTTGCACATCAGACCCAGCTTCTTGCCGTACAGGTCGGCGACCTGGCGCTCCATCTCGGCGACGTTCTTGCCGATCTTCAGCGCGAACGGGCCACCGCGCAGAACCTCGAGGCAGGCCTCGATCTCACGCTCGTCGTGAACACTGCGGGCATAGACAACCCTGGTCATTGGATCTCCTCGTGTTTTCGGGAAGGTGTCCGCGTGGGCGGTTCGCGAGGTTCCGAGAGGTCTCGTGCCACGAACCGGGCGGAAAGTGCATGGGCAGGAGTCAGATTCGTGCGAGTCCCGCGTCGCAACGGCCGCGGGCTCACCCCATCCGGTGGCGCCACCCTCTTGCCTGAACAACGTAAATTGAACGTTCATTCAAAGCGAATATAGGTCGGGGAATCCGAGCCGTCAAGACGGAGTCGCCGCGTCGCTCATACCCGAATCGAAAGGCCGACAAACAGGTTCGACGGCCTTCCGGATGCCGACGTGGTGCCGCTTTGACGCGACGCAGCGTTCGCAGTTAATGTCGTTGAATGAATGTTCAAATCGGAAGGGACTGACGTGCCGGAACCCCACGACAGGAAGTCCGAGATCCTCGACGCCGCGGCCGGCCTGTTCGCGGCGCGTGGCATCGCGGGGACGTCGATGCGGGAGATCGGCGACGAGGTCGGCCTCAACGCCGGGGCGCTGTACCACTACTTCCGATCGAAGGGCGCCATCGTCAACGAACTGGTCACCGCGTTCCTCTCGGATCTCCTCGCGAACTATCGTGCGACGGGACTCGAACAGCTCGAACCCCGTGCCCGGCTGAAGGCGATCGTCGACGTCTCACTCGCGATGGGCGCCGTCCGTCCCGACGCGACGAAGGTCTATCACGCAGAGTTCCCCAACCTGCGCAAACTGCGTGACTTCACCGAGGCGAATGCGCTCGCAGACGAGATCCAGACGATTTGGCTCGACGCCATCGAGGCGGGCAAGGATGCGGGCGTCCTCCGAAAGGACGTACCTTCCAGAGTGTTCCACCGCTTCCTCCGAGATTCGGTGTGGTTCACGGTCTACTGGCGCAAGCCTGACGATCCCTACACTCTGGGCGAGCTCTCCGAGGACTGCATCTCCGTGTTCCTCGACGGCATGGCCACGCGCCGCCCCGAGCACTGAACGTTCTCCCACTCCCCCAACCTCCCACTTGCGCAAGATCCGCCAGGAGCTCCGCCGCCCGACCTCGCTGCCCGAGGACGAGCTGTACGTCGCCGCCAAGGAACTGCAGGCCCCGTACGATCTGTTCGCCGCCGGTGGCATCGCGACCCCCGCGGACGCGCCGATGATGATGCAGCTCGGCGCCGAGGGCATGTTCATCGGCTCGGGCATCTTCGAGTCCGGCAACCCCGCCGCCTCGCCGAGCGCGGCTGGTGATCTGAGCAGACTCGCGACCGTTGCTCACCCCGACGCACGACGCCCGCGGGTCTTTCCACCCGGAGCGGCTACACGATTCCGATGCCAGAACGCTTCCGGCGGGTGCTCACGACTCGCCTCGGGCGGTCAGTGCAGCGATGTCACCGCCCAGTGCACTCCGATAGGTGCCCATCAGTTCCTCGACGCCACCGAACTGATCGCCGACCTGATGCGTGTTGTCGGCCGACAGCTCGCGGTTGCCCGAACGGGCGATCAGGTCGTCCATCCGGGTGTCGAGGCTGGTGGCCCAGCGCATCGACGCCATCGCCTGAAGCTGAGTCTCGGCCTGCGACAACAGGTCCCCGATCCGAGCCAGCGCGGCGACCCGGTCCACCAACTGGTCCCACACCGGCGCCAAGGCGTCGTGCCGGGACTGCACGTGGTCGCGGGCAGCCGGCGTGGAGGTGAGTGCGTTGTCGAGTTCGCCGAGGATTCCTTGCAGTGCGACGGTGTCCACCGCGATCTGGGTGAGTTCCTCCGCGAGATCCAGCTGGGCACGCTGCACCACGAAGTGCTCCGAATGCCACGCGGGCGACCCCTCGATGCGATCGTAGAGCGAGCCGGCGAGGAACAGCAGGGTGTCGTAGCGGTCGACGAACCGGTCGTCGTCCGGTTCCACAGCCCGTTCGAGTGCATCGGCCGCGCGGCGACCCGCCTCCTCGGCCCGGGTGTGCTCGGACAGCCGGGCCACCCGCTGCGCCGTCGACTCGAGCACCGCATTGCGGAACTCGTGCAGGTGCCGCCTCTCCAGCGGCAACGGAGCGGGCGTGTGCTGCAACGCCGCGAACAGCGCGTCCCGCTGCCCGGGGTCCAGGTGGACCCCGTCACGACGCTCCCGACGAATCGCCCGTACGCCGCCGGCGTAGTGCATGTTCGACATCGTCAGCGTCGAACGCAGTCCGTCGATGCGCTTCGCCAGCTCCGCCGCGCGATAGCGGTGAGCCAACTGCACCGGACCGGGCCGCAGCGATGCCGCCCGGGCGGCGATCCTCGCGTGCTCGTCGGTGAGCAGGCGCAGAGCACCGAAACCACCGATCGACGGAATCGTCCGGCCCGCGCTTCGACGGGCGCTCAGGGCGTGCCGTGTCGGCCCGTCCACCCGCCCCGCGGCGATCAACAGCGCGGAAGCGTCGGACAGCGGCGAGTGCCGACCGTCGAGTCGGGCACGCTCACAGCAGCGACGGACCTGGTCGTTGATGCGGGCGCGCCGTTCGGTCACGGCAGCGGACGGGTCGGGTGCAGGCATCGCGCCTCCTCGAGGGGCTCCTGCCCACCACTGTCCCAGAAATCCGGAAACTGCGTG
The DNA here is from genome assembly GCF_058797375.1 of Prescottella sp. GW823-FHT02E09. Classification (NCBI taxonomy): domain Bacteria; kingdom Bacillati; phylum Actinomycetota; class Actinomycetes; order Mycobacteriales; family Nocardiaceae; genus Rhodococcus; species Prescottella sp. GW823-FHT02E09. The sequence goes on along the minus strand of NZ_JBXAJP010000014.1, from coordinate 57,846 downwards.
GCGTCGAACGGCGCCGTCAGCCGGCGATTCGGCCTCGCGGTTCGAGGCGGCCGTGCGATTCGGCCCGGATGCGGAGCAGCAGCAGCCCCGACACCGACGCGACGATCAGCGCGACGACCGTGGTGTGCACGTGCAGCTCGGCCACCCCGACACCGGCCACGACCAGGCCTCCGAGGAACAGACTCAGCAGAACGAACTTGATTGCGGTGGACTCCATGACGACTCCCTCACACGTCCCGGCGCGTGATTTCGACTCGGGTGTGCGGACAACGACAGCTACGCGGTAGTTCACGTCCGCCGCGAACGCTAGACCCGACGGTCGCCCCCACCGGGACGACACGTCGGGTCCGCGCAGTCGATACCGATCCGATACGAGTCCGCTGCAGATCGGTGTCAGTCGATGACGGCGTCGGAGAACACGGGCGGGTTGCCGAGGAACTGACGGTGCGACGGCGGCTGCTTCCCCTCGAGGTCCTCGACCCCGAGCTCCTCCGCGACCTCGGCGCCGACGAGCACCTGTCCGCTGCGCTTCATCAGCTGGGGGTCGCGGGCGAGGGCGTCGATGACGCGCCCGGGGAACTCCGCCGACTCCGCGGTCGCCGCCAGGCCGTCGTACGCGCCCGGGTTCGCGTCGAATCCGGCCTTGGTGCGCTCGGTCATGAGCAGACCCATCCAGAGCGAGACGACCGCGACGTTGAACGGCCGGAAGTCGACGGCCATGTCGTGGGCCATCTTGTCGACTGCGGCCTTGCCGGCGCCGTACGCGGGACCGTGCATGTAGCAGGTGCCGCCGAACGACGACGTGTTGACGACCAGGCCCTCACCGTTGGCGGCGAGCAGCGGCGCGGCGTAGTAGCTCGAGACGTAGCTGGACCGCATGCCGACGTCCAGCACGTCGAGCAGCGACAGCGACTTCTCCCAGAACGGGCCCTTCTTCGTCAGCTCGTCCGGCACGTTGAGCGCGTTGTTGACCAGGATGTCGAGGCGTCCGTGCTCGTCGCGCAGCCGCGCGAAGAACGCCTCCACCTGGGCGTCGTCGCTGTGATCGAGGACGACCGGAACGCCCTCGCCACCCCGGCGGGTGATTTCCTCGGCGGTGGCGAACACCGTGCCCGGCAGGGGCGCGTCGCCCTCGGTCTGTGTCCGCCCGGTGACGTAAACCTTCGCACCGGTCTCACCGAGTGCCAGCGCGATGCCCTTTCCCGCGCCACGACTCGCGCCCGTGACCACCACGATCCGATCCGAACTCAGACCCACCATGCACTCCAACCGTTGTCGGGCGACCACACGGGAGGTGTGGCCCACGTCTCATCCAGCACACCGTAAGCGCCTTCGGACATGCATGTCATTTCCCGCTGGTCGGGAGAACCACGATCCGGCGGCAGCTGATTGAATCGAGGGATGACGCAGGACATCCCGACCCGGCCCCTCGCGGGCGTGCGCGTGCTCGAACTGGGCAACTACATCGCGGCCCCCACCGCCGGCCGGTTGCTCGCCGATTTCGGCGCCGAGGTGATCAAGGTCGAGCGACCCCGCACCGGCGACGAACTGCGCAACTGGCGCCTGTACTCGGGTACGACGTCGATGCTGTACCGCACGATCAACCGCAACAAGAAGTCGATCGTGCTGGACCTGCGCACCGCGGAGGGCCGGCAGCTGGTGCTCGACCTCGCGGCACGGTGCGACATCCTGCTCGAGAACTTCCGGCCCGGCACGCTGGAGAAGTGGGGCATCGGGCCCGAGCAGTTGGATGAGGTCAACCCCGATCTGGTGATCACCCGGATCTCCGCGTTCGGTCAGACCGGTCCGCTGGCCGAACGGCCGGGCTTCGCGGCCGTTGCCGAGGCGCTCGGCGGCTTTCGGGAACTCGTCGGCGACCCGGACCGTCCGCCGGTCCGGGTGGGTGTGTCGATCGGCGACTCCATCGCCGGCCTGTACGCCGCGTTCGGCTCGGTGATGGCGCTGTTCCAGCGACAGTCCCGCACGGGCGAGTCGCTCGCGTTGTCGCAGCGGATCATCGACGTCGCGCTCAACGAGTCGATCATGTCGATGATGGAGTCCCTGATCCCCGACTACCTCGCGTACGGCGTCAAACGTGAGCGCGTCGGCGGCCGGATGGAAGGCATCGCGCCGTCCAACGCGTACCCGTGCAACGACGGCACCAGCATCATCATCTCCGGCAACGGTGACGCGATCTTCCAGCGATACATGGAGACGATCGAACGCCCCGACCTCGCCGCCGACGAGGAGCTCCGGACCAATGCCGGACGCTGGGCGCGCCGCGACGAACTCGACGCCGCGATCGGCGCGTGGACGTCCCGCCACACCCGCGACGACGCGCTGCGCATCCTCGACGAGGCGAATGTCCCGTCCGGGCCGATCTACACAGCCGCCGACATCGTCGACGACGATCAGTACAACGCGCGCAACATGATCCAGACGTTCTGGGTGGACACAGGCGACACCTCCGCAAAACCGGTGGGCTTCCCGGGCATCGTGCCGGTGATCGGCGACAAGTCGCTGCCGATCACCACCGTGGGCCCCGACCTCGGCGCACACACCCGCGAGGTGCTCGCCGACGTGCTCGGACTGCCCGACGCCGAGGTCGACCGGATCGTCGCCGCGACGGAGGCATGATGAGCTACTCGTTTACACCGCAGTCGATCCTGCGCGACGTGACGCTGCGCGACGGGCTGCAACTCACCGGCAAGGTACTGCCCACCGACCGTAAACTGGAGATCGCGCGCCGACTCCTGGCACTCGGGGTCCCGGAACTCGAGATCGGGTCGATGGCGCGGCCGGACCTGGTGCCGCCCATGGCGAACACGCTCGAGGTGATCGGCGAGCTGACGTCCGAGGAACTGGACCGCTGCTGGGTGTGGGTGGCCACGCCCCGCCATGTCGAGAAGGCCGCAGCCGCCGGCGCCCGCAACTTCCAGTACTGCTTCTCCGCGTCCGAATCGCACAACCGCGCCAACATCGGCCGCTCCACCGACGACAGCCTCGCCGCGATGCCGGCCGCGATCGAGTTGACCCGCGCGGTCGGCGGGCGCATCCAGCTGTGCATCGCAACGTCGTTCACGTGCCCGTTCGAGGGCGAGGTGCCGGCCGATCGGGTGCTGGCGATCGCGAACGATCCGCGCGGCGACGGCGCCGACGACATCGTCCTCGCCGACACTCTCGGTCAGGCGGTGCCCGCACAGGTGGCGGGACTCGTCGGCCGGGTCGCGACCGAAAGCCCGAAGCGGCGCATCGTCTTCCACGGCCACGACACGTGGGGTCTCGGCGTCGCTAACACGCTCGCCGCGATCGCCGCCGGGGCGTCCGTCGTCGACGGGTCGCTCGGCGGCCTCGGTGGCTGCCCGTTCGCCCCCGGCGCGAGCGGCAACACGTCCAGCGAGGACATCGCCTTCGCGACGCGGCCCCACTGGCTCACACCGAGCAGCCTGTCCGGGCTCGTGGACATCGCCGTGCCGATGCTCGCGGAACTGGGAGAACCCAATCGCTCCCGCACCGCGGAGGGAACACGCTCCGAGGCACGAGCATTCGAGTGGGTGCGGCCGACCGGCTGGCGCCCGAGAGAGGAGCCGTCATGACGTTCACCGACGACGAGGTCGCCTTCCTGCGGTCGCAACCGCTCGCGCGACTGGCAACCACGGCAGACGACGGCCAACCCGACGTCGTGCCACTGGCCTTCGAGTTCGACGGCACCTACTTCTGGATCGGTGGCACCGGTGAGGCCGTGCTGTACACCCGAAAGTTCCGCAACATCCTCGACGGCCACGACAAGGTGGCACTCGTCGTCGACGAACTGGTGTCGCTCGACCCCTTCACCGCCAAGAGCATCCGCGTCTACGGGATCGCGGACCCGCCGATCGAGCGCGTCGGGATCGTCGGCCCCGGGCTGTACTCACGGATCACCCCGACGGTGTCGTGGAGTTGGAACATGGCGGGCGAACCGGCGGGCGACGTCTGGTACGAGCCGCGGCGAGCGGTACACACGACGGCCGCGGATTCGAACGACTGATTGACGTCACCGGCCCGGATCCGCTGCTCGATGATTGAAGGGGACAGGTCGTAGCGATGCAGTCGTCGCGTCGGCCGACGTCAACGCATCGCCTGTGACACTTGGTACGGGGCACCGATCAACGCAGGGGTCAATATGTTCCAGGTTCAGAACGACACGGCTGTCCTCCGCTCTCGCGCCAGTGCGGAGGGCACACCAGTCCCGCTCCTGCGTCGTCGGACATCATCGACCGGATGCATTCTCGGTGGGCGCATCGACGTGGTTGGCCACAACTGGATCAGATTCCCCTCGACCGGCGGCTGGAAACCAGCGCCATCGGCATATGGGCGGATTCAAGAGGGATGCGAATCATCCTCCGCGGCAAGGATTCGCCTCATGTGTTCCGTCATTCGCGCCTCGTCCGGTTCGAGCCCGGTGAAGATGCGGAACGAGTCGACAGCCTGACCGACCGCCATGCCGATACCGCTGATGGTCCGGGCCCCGACCGCCCGCGCCCGGCGCAGCAACTCGGTCTCGGTGGGGCGGTACACCACGTCCGCAACCCAGAGGTCGGGGCGGAGCAATTCCGGGTCGAGGGCGATGCCTGGATGCGCGGTCATGCCGATCGGCGTCGCGTGCACCAGACCGTTCGCCGCTCGGACCGCGTCTGCGACGTTCCCGAGGCCGCCAGACGCGATGGTGCGGCTCGGGAACTGCGCGCCGAGCTGGGCTGCGAGAGCAGTCGATCGTTCGGGGTCGGCGTCGACCACTATGAACTCCTCCGCGCCGCGCTTCAGAGTCGCGTAGGCGACCGCGGCACCGGCGCCACCGGCACCCAGCTGGACCACCCGACCCAGCGGTGTGTCGCCGAGGCCTGCCTCGAGGTTGCGCGAGAAGCCTGTCCAGTCGGTGTTGTGACCGACCAGTCGGTTCCCGTCGATCTTGATGGTGTTGACGGCGCCCAGCATCCGGGCGTCCGGAGAGAGGTCGTCGACCAGCGGGATCACTGCTTGCTTGCAGGGATGCGTCACGTTGAGGCCGTCGAACCCGAAATCGACTGCAGCGCTGATAATACGGGGAAGTGTCTCCATCCCTCCATACGAATCGATGTCGAGGATCCGGTACACGTACCCAACGCTCTGGGCGCGCCCCTCGGCCTCGTGCAGCGCGGGCGTCAGAGACCGGGCGATGCCGGACCCGATCAGCCCACAAAGGAACGACGGGGCGGCCTGCGCCTCGATGCGCATCGGCGGGGACGGGACGGGGAGGGCGACGAGTGTCATTCGGTCACTTCCGCGTAGAATTAACTATCTGGTGAGTTAATTCACCGTAGCATACGATTGGGAACGCGAACACCACCGAAATCCCCAGGAGAGGCGATGGCGCCGGCCGAAACCAACCAGAAGGCAACCGCAACGAAGGCGGCGCGAGGAAGCAAGACCGGACGAACCCGGGACCCCGAGCGCACGCGCGAGGACATTCTCCGAGTCGCCACGGCGGAGTTTGCGAACAAGGGCCTCTCGGGCGCCCGTATCGACGAGATCGCGGCCAAAACCTCGACCACAAAGCGGATGCTCTACTACTACTTCGGCGACAAGGAGGGCCTCTATCGGGCCGTTCTGTCCAACGCCTATCAGGAGATCCGATACGAGGAGACCCAGGTCGACATCGACCACCTCAACCCCGAGGACGCGATCCGCACCGTCGCCGAAATCACCTTTGACCACCACGAGGCCCATCCGGACTTCATTCGGCTGGTGTCCATCGAGAACACCCATCGCGGCGAGAATCTCGCAGCCATCGAGGGCATGGAGGAGACCCAGCAGCCCGCAATCGAGACTCTCGAGCGTGTCCTGGTCCGCGGCCGCGAACTCGGACTGTTCCGCACCGACGTGTCGTCGCTGGATGTTCACATCTTGATCAGCTCGTACTGCGTCTTTCGGATCGCCAATCGCCACACCTTCCGCACCCTCTTCGACTGGGATCCGGCGTCTCCCGAACACCGTACCCACCTGCGGACGATGCTCGGGGAGGTCGTGCTGTCGTACCTGAAGTCGCGACCTAGCCATTACTGAATTAACCAGTTCGACCATTGATGCGTGCTGTGACCGGTGTTCCTCGCGTATCGCGCGTCATGTCGGCCTCAACCTCGTGGGTGAACTCCCGTATCCAGCTTGCGGATCTGGACAACGACGCGCCGGAACGGGCCCTCGCCCTGTCTGAACCGACTGAATGTCGGGCCCCAACCCGATCACGGTTGGGGCCCGATAGCATTCGGAGTTACGCCCGCAGCTGCGCCGCGAGCCGGACAGCCGCATTCGCCTCGCCGTAGCCACGGTAACCGCGAACCCGCTGCACCACCTCGAAGAAGAAGTCGGCGCCGACTGTCGGTGTGAACAGGTGGAAGAACTCTCCGCTATCGTTCGCGTCGTACAAGATTCCTGACTCGGCCATCGGGTCGAGCAGGGCACGCGGCAGACCGAACCGCGCGTCGAGGTCATCGTAGTAGTTCGACGGAATCGGCAACGGCTCGAATCCCCGGGCACGCATCGCGGCGGCTGTGGTGAAGATGTCACTGCACCCGAAGGCCACGTGCCCAATACCGCCCCGGCGCGCCACACCGAGATGAGACGTGACCGAACCGGGCACCATTCCCAGCGTCAGACGTAACGGGTTCGCGCCGCCGGCCGGCTCCTCGAACGAACGGTTGCGCAGCATGCCCACCGCGTCGGTCACGTCGAGGCCCTCGTGCGGTTCCATCGCGAAAACCGAACGAAGCAACAGCTGCAAACCATCCCAGTTGTCGGCCGGAATCGCCAGGCCGACATGATCGACGTCGCTGAACAGCGGCACGTCATCCTCCCAGCCGCGACCGCTGGGGTACAGGTTGAACGCCGCCTCCCACGCCTCCGCGCTGGCCGGCCCGCGGACGTCGAGCGACGTCGCGTTGGTGATGTCGAGTCGCACGACGTCCGTGCCGGTGCCGCCGTCGGCGCCGGGCATGGCGACGCCACGGGCGCGGACCTCATAGGCACGGGCCCGCGCAGCCCACGACGCCGGGTCGACCGAACGAACCCCGATCTGGGTGAGCACGGGCAGGTGCGCCGGAAGGCCAGGCGCGGTCCAAACCGTGCCCGCGCTGGCATCGACGACTATCGTCACCCCGGCATGCCGCCAGAGCTGGAGGCCGTGTGAGCCATGCTCGCCCGCCAGCCGAAACCCGAGCTGATCGAGCACGCTGCGCAGCGCATCGTTCTTCCCCGGCCCCGCGGCGATCCGCAGGGAGACAACGCCATCCAGGGACGAGGCGGGCGGGGGCGCGAACAGCCCCGGAGCCGCGGCCTTCGTGTCCGCCGCGGCCTGACGCGCCACCTCTCCTTCCAAGTACAGCAGCGATCGGTGGGCGTCAACGGCGGTCCGGCCGGTGTCCGATCCGCGGAACGTGTCGTTGAAGATCTCCAGTGACCACGGGCCGCGGTAGCCGGAGGCATGGACATGGGTCCCGAACGCGGCGAGGTCGAAGTTTCCTTGTCCCGGGAAGTTCCGGTAGTGACGGCTCCACTGCAGCACGTCCATCGCCATCGCCGGCGCGTCCGCGAGCTGCAGGAAGAAGATCTTCTCCCCCGGGATAGCGCGGATACCGGATGGGTCGTCGCCACGCGAGAGGATGTGAAAGCTGTCGAGACACACACCCAGAGCGGGGTGATCGGCGGCACGCACGATCTCCCACGAGTGCCGGTATGTGTTGACGTGCGTGCCCCACGCCAACGCCTCGTACGCGATCCGCACGCCGCGCCGCTGCGCGGCGTCCGCCAGGACCGACAACTGCTCGGTGAGCAGATCGTCATTGCAGACCGCCTGCGGCAGCGGCGACGAGCAGACCAGGAGCGTGTCGCAACCCAGTTGCTCCATCACGTCGAACTTGCGTTCAGCGCGAACCAGATTGCGGGCAAAGGTGTCCGGGTCGGCGGAGTCGAGGTCGCGGAACGGCTGGTACAGATCGACGGTGAGGCCGAGGTCCTGCGCCCGCGCCGAGAGATCCCGTGCGGACAGTGGTGACCCGACGAAATCGGGCTCGAACGCCTCGAGCCCATCGAATCCGGCAGCTGCGATCGCGGACAGTTTCTCGTCGAGAGTGCCGCTCAGGGAGACGGTGGCGATGGACGTGCGCACCCGGTTCACGATCAGCTCCTGCCACAGATGTAGTCGACGGCGAGGCCGTAGCCGGCGATGCCCAGCCCGGCGATCACCCCGGTCGCGACCGGCGACACGTACGAATGATCGCGGAAATCCTCACGGGCGTGCACATTGCTGATGTGCACTTCGATGAGCGGGACTTCGACGGTCACCAGTGCATCACGCAACGCGACCGACGTGTGGGTGTACCCACCGGGATTGACGACGAGACCGGATGCCTCGGTGCGCGCCTCGTGTACCCAGTCGATCAGCACGCCCTCGTGGTTCGACTGACGTGCCTCGACGGTCCGACCGAACCGACGGGCCGTCTCTGCGCACAACGCCACCACGTCGTCGAGCGTCTCTTGGCCGTAAACCGCGGGTTGCCGCTGACCCAGCAGATTGAGGTTCGGTCCGTTCAGGACGTAGATGGGACCTGGTGTTGTCACGCCCATGCTCCTTATGTACTAAATAGTGAGTTAGTTCGTGACCAGGATAGCCGCCAGGCAACGAAGGCGCCGCGCCGAATCGGTGGGACACAGCAGTCTCGTTCACACGACCTGCTGCAATGCAGGGTCGGGCCTGCACACGAAGATCGTCAGGTAGCCACGTCGCACCCCGTCCCGGCTGCACCTCGAACCCGCAGCCACATCACCGTGGAACGAAAGTGCGAATCGAGTCTGCTCCGCCCGACAGCGCGACAGCGCGACAGCGCGACAGCGCGACAGCGCGACAGCGCGACAGCGCGACAGCGCGACAGCGCGACAGCGCGACAGACG
>NZ_JBXAJP010000014.1:0-48792 GCF_058797375.1 Prescottella sp. GW823-FHT02E09 | reverse complement strand
ACAGCGACCAGGCCTACCCGGTCGCTGTCGCGGCGAAGACAAAGGTCGGCATTGACATCTCAGCCAGAATCCGAAGGTCCTCGCCGTCAACGCGATGTCGGCATCGGACGTGATGATCACGATGGGTCGCATTGGAGCCCGCCCGGCCCTCCTGGGCAAGTCTCACCGCGACTGGGAACTCGGCGCCCCGGCTGTGCGGCCCGAGCCGGCGCCAGATTCGCGCCAAACTCGAAGCCCTGATCGCAGAGCTGGGCCCGTTCCCACTCTTGACTACGACTGCGCCTCCCCTTTCGGGCGCCCCACAGTCACCTTCGAGTGTTCAACTGCAGGCTTTCGTCGACTTCGCTTTTCGCCGCCATCGTGATGACGCAGCACACCCACTCTCGGCGCCGGCTGGGCCGTCGAGGTGCTGCGGGCTCGATCCGCAGCGTCTGAGTCGGCGAGGATGGTGCACACCCCTCATTCCTCGCAGGCCGGACAGTCCCCTCACATTGCCCTGAGTGGCCAAGGCCGCACCGGGCTTCCGCGCGTGTCAGCGGACGCCGAACCGTAGGTGGGGATATGTAATCAACTGTCCGGCAATTGAATTACTGAACCGATGAGCAGAGCAACGGGGAATCTGCGCAATGCGACAGCGGACCGCCGAAACAACCCTCCCGGGCGAGATGCTGGCCATCACCTACGGTCCGGCGGCGGTGTGATGTCGCTGGCGCAGCGGAATCCGATGTTCATCGAGAACGAGTCCGGCGTGTTCGACGATCTGGCGGCGACGCGGTATCTGTTGCAATAGGTGTGATGACAGAGAAACGAACCGCCTCGGATGACTCTGGAGCGACCAGTTGAAGGACCTTGTGGATTGTCACGGGGCGACTGCGCATACCAGGTTGGGTCGAACCAGTCACTGCACCATTCCCACACGTTCCCTGCGGTGTTCCATAGGCCGAACTTGTTTGGGCGAAAGGACTTTACGGGTGCGGTGGTGAGGAAACCATCTTCTCCTGTATTGAGGTCAGGGAACCGGCCCTGCCAGATGTTGCACATCCACCGGTCGTCCGGGGTGAGTTGGTTCCCCCAGGCGTAGCGACTGCTCGGGAGTCCTCCGCGTGCTGCGTACTCCCATTCGGCTTCAGTGGGCAGTCGTTTGCCGGCCCACGTGGCGTAAGCCTGTGCGTCATACCAGGACACGTGCACCACTGGATGGTTCTGCAGGTTCGTGATGCTGGAATCACGGCCAGCGGGTTGGCGCCAGTGTGCACCGCGGACCGCTATCCACCACGGGGTTCCGTCTATCCGGTGGAGGATGTCCTTGTGCTCGGCCTGGACTGCGAGGTGGAAGACGGCCGATGCCCCGACCTGTTCTGCTTCGGTGACATATCCCGTTTCTTTGACGAACGTCGCAAACGCGGCGTTGGTTACCGCTGTTGGGTCGATCCGAAAAGAACTCAGTCGAACTCGGTGAACGGGCGTCTCCCCGTCTGCTGGGTACCCTTCATCGAAGGCATCCCCCATGTCAAACTCTGCTGCTGGAAGCACCAGCCCCATTTGACTCTTGCTGGGATGCAAGCGTCGTTGCACGACTGGCGAATGACGCGCTCTCTGGCGCCTGTTGTCGGTCGTCTCGGTTGCAGCGCAGCAGGATAGCGGCTTGCCTGTAGTCATTGTTGCCTCCAAGTCGTGGGGACGGGGATGAGCTGTTGCTAGTGCACAAGCGCAAGTAGGGAACACGTTCCAGCGGCCGCAACGGAGAAGCTCGTTGCGGCGAGGACACGAGCCGATGGAGGTCGAGGGTCCCCCGGATTCAGACGACAGCGATTGCGGCGGTGAGCGAGCCCCGAAGACAAAACACCGACGCAGCCGAACACGAGGACGGCCGAGGTAAACGATAGGATGCCTTTGTCGTGTGACCAGTCCCGTATGTAGATCAGTGTGACGCACACGGCAGTGAGGGTCGTCCGCCGCCATGCCAGGGTAGTTCGCTCGGACTGCAGCCCGGGGTCGCGACCAAGTTTGGTACTCACAGGAGCATGACGACCACGGCGGCAGTGACGGCAAGGACGCACACACCCGTAACAGCGATTCGAACCATGACTGGGCCGGGCAGGGGTTCGTCGCGGCGCATCGCTGCCTGGATCTGACGCCAGCGGCGGAACGCACCGATAGAGGTCGCGACGGCCATGCCGATGCACGCTCCTCCGAGGATCTTATGCGCGGCCGCCCCCGAGTCGAACGTGAGCAGTTGTCCGACAGCGACGCCACCGGCAAGCAGGGCCAGAGCCGTTCGGATCCACGCGAGGAATGTGCGTTCGTTTGCAAGGGTGAAGCGGTAATCCGGTTCCTCGTCGTACACAGCTGGATTTCCGGCGTGGGAGTCGTTCATTGTCGACCGGCCGCCTCGGCGTGGGTCGGCGCGGGGCCCGTCGAGCCGCGTACTACCAGTTGAGCAGGGAGTACGTGCTTCTCGTTGCCGAGGGTTCGAGTGTCGTCGAGGGCGCGCAGGATGTGATTGACGCCGGCCCGCCCGAGCGCTTCCATCGGTCCGACTCGGGCCGTCAGGGCGGGAGTGAAGAACTCGGCTGCGAACACGTCGTCGAGTGCGACCACGCTGACGTCAGTAGGCACCCGGATCCCGCGGTCCGCCAAACGCCGTAGGACACCGATCCCAAGAAGTCCATTGTGCGTGATCGCCGCTGTTGCGTCTCGCTCGAGGAGAGCATCTGCTGCCACGGAGCCGCCGGTCAAGTAGGGCGGAAAGGGACCCAGGCGGCTGATGGCGACGCCGTGATGGCTGGCGGCTGCGACCAACGACTCCCATCGTTTGCTCGCAACCCATGACGTAGGCGGGCCTGCGAGATACGCCATACGACGATGCCCTAGGGACACCAGATGCCTGACGATTTGCCAGACGCTGTCCCTTTGGTCGGCGATTATGCTGGGCAGGCCGTCGACCTCTCGATTGATCAGCGCAACCGGGTGAGTGGCGGCCACAGACCGGAGATCGTCGTCACCAAGTCGGCTCGCGCCGAGGACGATGCCGTCGACGGATCGACCGAGTCGTTCGATGTGCCGCAACTCCGCCTGCGGAGACTCTTCGGTGTCGCCGAGAACGAGTGTGAATCCGGCGGCCGCTGCTTGCCGCTCCGCGCCACGAATGAGTCCGAAGAAGTGTGGGTTGGTGATGTCGGGGACCAGCAGTGCGATGGTCTCGCTTCGCCCTCGCAGGAGTGTTCGAGCCGCGGGATGCCCCCCGTGGTAGCCGAGTTCACGAGCCACAGTGAGCACATGATCGCGGGTTGCCGCGCTCACGCGTTTCGGGTCCGTGAACGCCCGGGAGACCGTTGAGGCAGCGACGCCCGCGGCCCGAGCGACATCGGTCACCGTCGTCGACCGTGGACGGCGACCGCTGTACGCCGTCGCTTGTATGGGAGGACGCGACTCCTCCGGGGTCAGCTCCGTCATGGATGCCTTCCGTCGTTGTGTAACCCGACCTCACGGTAGCGACGATGACAAATTTTGGCAAAGCATTGCCATCAGTAGTTGCCGCTGCCACTCTCAATCAGACAAGTGAGCAGGCTTGCACTACCCACCATCCGCAAGGAGATTGAAAAGATGGCGATATCCCCAGAGGAAACCGTGCCAGCCACGACTTCCCCTGATGAGCCGGAGCGCACGCCTCGGAAGGCGGCGCTCGCGAGCTTCCTAGGAAGCGTTGTCGAGTACTACGACTTCTTCATCTATGGTTCGGCTGCGGCGCTCGTGTTCCCGACCGTGTTCTTTCCAAGCGGAAGCTCGTCCGCAGCAACGCTAGCGTCGCTTGCGACTTTCGGCGTCGGATATGTCGCCCGCCCGGTAGGTGCCGTAGTGCTGGGCCACCTCGGAGACCGGGTCGGTCGCAAGCGGGTACTGGTGCTTACGCTGCTGATGATGGGGATATCTACGATCCTGATCGGCTGTCTGCCGAGCTATGCATCGATCGGCATAGGTGCTCCGATTGCACTGGTGTTGCTTCGCATCGTGCAGGGGTTGTCCGCCTCCGCGGAGCAGAGTGGCGCGAGCTCGATGACGCTTGAGCATTCACCAGAATCTCGTCGCGCGTTCTATACCAGCTTCACCATGAGTGGCACTCAAGCCGGACAACTACTCGCGACCCTGGTGTTCATACCTGTTGCAATGCTTCCCGACGAGCAGCTCCTCTCGTGGGGATGGCGTCTGCCCTTCCTCGCCAGCGGCATCGTTGTCCTTGTTGCCTTCTGGGTTCGCCGCACCCTCGAGGAGACACCAGTATTCGTCGCCGCCGAGGAAGGTCACGAACTGGCCAAGTTCCCGGTAGTCGAGTTGTTTCGCCACTACACCACGGACGTCCTTCGGGTGATCGGGATCTCGCTGTACGCAACGTCCGGCACCATCATGACGGTCTTCGCACTCAACTACGGAACCGACACGGCGGGGGTAGCCAGATCAACACTCCTGTGGGCGGCGGCGATCGCCAACATCTGCCAGGTGATCTCAATCCCGTTCTGGGCGATACTTGGCGACCGCATTGGGCGGCGACCTGTCCTGATCATCGGCCTGGCCGGGGTCGCGGTGTCGTACTTCGCGTACTTCTCCGCCATCGGCACCCAGTCAGTTCTGCTGATCTTCGCGGCATCGCTCTTCTTCGGCGCGGTCGGGTCCGCGAAGAATGCCGTCGTTGCGGCATTCGCCGCCGAAATGTTCGACAGCCGTGTGAGGTACTCCGGCGTCGCGATCTCCAATCAGCTCGGCTATCTGGTCGCCGGCTTCGCTCCAACGATCTGCGTCGCCCTCCTCGGAGATGGCCATTGGGGCTGGATCCCGGTCGCACTGTTCGGAACCGGGTGTATTGCAATCTCCATTCTGTGCACTCTCAGCGGCAAGGAAACCAGCACCGTGCAGATGGACGACCTCGGTCGCAGGCACTAGCTCGTCGTCCGCGACGTCCAACAACCTGAGGAAAGAACCATGTCTCGACCAAACATTCTCGCCATCATCTCGGACGATCAGGGCTACGGAGACCTCTCTTGTATGGGAGCCCCAGACCTGCGTACCCCCCATATCGACGCACTCGCGGACTCCGGCGTGCTCTTCGACAGCTTCTACTCCAATTCCCCGGTTTGTTCCCCTTCCCGGGCGAGCATGCTCACCGGCCGCTATCCCGGCCGCGCCGGGGTGCGATCCATCATCGACGGGCACCGTTGGGCGCCAGGGCTACCTCAAGGAGCCACTACGCTGCCGGCCGTACTGAAAGATGCGGGCTACCGCACCGAGCTCATCGGTAAGTGGCACCTCGGCGTAGCAGACGGATCCCGCCCCACCGATCACGGGTTCGACAGGTTCTACGGGTTCCTCGGCGGCACAGTCGACTACTTCTCGCACATCAATTACGGGATGAACAACCGTACACTCACCGTCGATGGGCAGGACATCATCGGCACACCCGTTCACGACCTCTGGGAGGACGACCACGAAGTCTGGCACGACGGCCGATACATGACCGAAGTGATCGGCGAGAAGGCCTGCGAACAGATCGACGAGTTCGCCGACAGCTCCGACCCCTTCTACCTGCACGTCGCATTCAATGCTCCACACTTCCCGTTGCACGCCCCGAACAAGTACCGCGAACGGTTTGCGCATCTACCGGCGGAGCGAGGGATCATCGCAGCAATGGTCAGCGCACTCGACGACGCGATCGGCTCGATTCTCGAAAAGCTCGACGAACGTGGCCTACGGGAGAACACCATCGTCTTCTTCATGAGCGACAACGGCCCATCGCGCGAGATCAGAAACTGGCTCGACGGAACCCAGAACGCCTTCTACGGAAGCACCGCCGGGCCGTTGAAGGGCCACAAGTTCAGCTTGTTCGAGGGCGGCGTCCGGGTTCCCGGAATCTTCAGCTGGCCCAGCCACATTCCGTCGGGTCAACGAACATCGACACCCATGACCGGTATGGATGTGATGCCGACGATTCTCGAAGCTGTAGGCATCGACCCCGCCGATCACGACCTCGACGGATCGAGTCACCTCGAACTGCTCACGCGAGCCGAATCGGCCGTACCGATCGAGCGTGATCTGTTCTGGGAACAAGGCGATCAGACGTCAGTACGCCGCGGCGACTGGAAGCTCGTCCTGAACGGGCGGTTGGTGGAGGAAGAAGGACCCGTCGACGAGGTGTTCCTCGCAGATCTCAGCACGGACATCGGTGAATCGAAGAACGTCGCCGAGGAGTATCCCGAGCTGACAGAGTCACTGACCGTCGCCGCGCAGCAGTGGCGGAACGAGATCGAACAGTACTGGAACGACAAGTGGGCCCCGAAACTGGTTGGCACCACATCGTTCGCGCGGCCCGCCTTCCATCGGTAGCCAGTCGAACCGCTCTTGACAACAGGTGAGCTAGAGCCACGACAGCCCGCGGCGTCTCGGAACCACATCGTCGAAGACCACGTAATGACGCCGAGACCGGTTCGCCCGAGTTTGAACGCTAGGGTGCACTGTGTAGTGAACTGGTCCCCGATTGTTGGACTTCTGACGTAGGAGCCTAGGCGACGAGGGTCTGAGCCCGGTCTTGCACCGGCCTCAGACCCTCGAGCTTCGTCGAGATGCGATCGGTGTTGCACCAGTGGATGTACTCCTGGAGCGCAGTTGTCAGCGCATCGGCCAGCAACCGCCGCCAGGACCGATGCTGACACTGGAAACCCTGGTCGGAGTGAACCAGTGGACGGTGTCCGTCACCGACCGTCACGCCGGTCGCTGCACGCAGGGAACGGTTGATCAGCTGCAGCTTGGCGTGTTGAAGCTGGACGAATCGCACTGATCTGCCCCGGCGGCGACGCCTTTGACAAGTTTCCACGGTTTCCTCAGTGTGGAGAAGATCCTTGCGGTGCGTTCGTAATACACTGGGCTCTAACGTGATTCTGACACAGGCCCCTCAACGAGCTCGCCCACCAACCGGTTGACCTCTTCGCGGGTGAGATGCGAGCCGACGGCCGCGTACTGCTCGTACTCCTCGTCGTCCAGGGCGTCGTGGACGACGGCGGCCTCGATCGGCCCGTCCACCGCGTCTATCCACGCCGGCAGGAAACCGGCCTGCGCGCCCAACGCATCGACAGCCCCCAACAGCACCGCACCGTCGGTTGGACGCCCCGCCGCAGCCAACACCGCCGCGGTCGAGTGGATCATGACGAGCCACGACGTCACGTCACCCTCCTCCTGGAGGTCGGCCCGCAGCACCCGCATCGTCGCCAACGCACCTTCGACATCGCCGGCGTCCGCGTCCGCCTTCATCAGCGCCCACGTCGACGACGTCACCGCCCACCGGTGACCGCACCGCTCCGCGACACGAATCGCCTCGCGGAGTTCGACCCGAGCCTCCTCGACCTCGCCCACCGAACGCAGCAGCATCCCGAGCACCATCCGGCCTTCGGCCTCGGACCACCCCGCGTCGTGTTCGGCCGCCAACTGCACTGCATGGCGGGCCAACTCGACCGCCACCTCGGGTCGGCCCTGCATCGCCACGAAATGCGCGCGCCAGGCATCGTCACGCGCCACCTCGCCGGTCTCACCGATCGAGGACCACAACTGTGCGCCGCGCCGCACCGCGTCCTCCGCCGTGGGCGCATCGCCCGTCAGGTAGGTGAGCGATGCGAGCCCGTCCAGCGCCCGCGCCATCACGCGCGGCTCCGGTGGACGCCAGTCCCCCGCCACGAGATCCAGTGCGGTGCGGAGGAACTGCAGTCCCTCCCCGATGTTGCCGACGCGATACCAGTACCAGGCGAGACCGCCCGCCAGCTCCAGCGCATAATGCGCGTCGTCCACCGCGAAGGCCGACTGGAGTGCTGCCCGATGCTCCGCCTGGTCCTGCGCGAGCATGCTCATCGCCTGCCCCGCGCGCGCACTGCGCAGCGCACCCGAGACGGACTCGACGCGGGCCAGGACGAAAGCCCGGTGCGCCGCATGGATCGCAATGGACTCCGCATCGTCGGCCTGCTCACGCGCGAAGCGGCGCACCGTCGCGAGCATCCGGTACCGGGTGGGAGAGCTTCCGGGAACCACCCGCACCAACCAGCGTCGAACCAGGGAGGTCAGCACCCCGGACACCTCCGCGGGGCTGCCCAACATGCACATCGCCGTGGCGCCCTCCAGGTCGAACGCCCCGGCGAACACCGCGACCCGCCGCAGCAGGCGAGCCTCCTCGTCCGACATGAGCCGGTTCGCCCAGTCGATCGTGTCCCGCAGTCGACCGCGAGCACCCGAGGTCCCCGTCGAGTCTCCGTGCTGCAGCTCGTAGCGGTCCACGAGCCCCGCCGCAATCTGGTCCTCTCGCATCCAATGCAACTGCGCTGCAGCAAGTTCGATACCCAGAGGCAGCCCGCCGACCGCTCGGCAGATCGTGTGCACGGCCTCCGTGTTCTTCGGATCCAACTCCCAGCCGGCGGTGATGCCGCACGCTCGCTCGGTGAACAGATCGATCGCGACGTCGTCCACCGACAGCGGCTCGACCTCGTATACGGCCTCCCCGGTCACACCGAGTGGTGCTGTGCCCGTGACGATCACGTGGATCTCCGGGCACCTCGCGACGATCGCGCGTGCGACATCGGCTGCGTAGTCGGCGACGTGCTCGCAGTTGTCGAGGACCAGCACGCACGATCGAACCGCCAGTACCTCCGCCAGGTGCGTCGCCGATCCCACCCCCGGCAGCGACAACAGGGTCGCAATCGTCGACGGGATCAGCGCCCCGTCGGTCACCTTCGTCAGATCCACCACCCACGGCCCGTCCGGCTCGTCGCGCCGTCTGCACACCTCGACAGCGAGTCGGGTCTTGCCGACGCCACTGGTTCCGACCAGCGTGACCATCCGCCGCTCTTCGAGCAACTGCACGACAGCCGAGACGTCCCGTTCGCGATCGACCAGACGGGTCCGCGGCCCAACCAGATTCGAGCCCGCCTTCTGCGGCGGTGGCGACACCCGCGCCGACTCCAGGTACACACTGTCGTTCGTCATGATCGCGGCCTCGATGCGTCGCAGACCTGCGCTGATCTCGGTGCCCAGGCGGTCGTCGATGATGGCGCGGCACCGTCGGATCGCCGCGAGCGCGTGGGGCAGCTGACCCGATCGGCACAAGCCCAGAACCAGCAGCTCCCACGCCCGTTCGTCGAGCGGATGATCCGCCACCAGCGCCTCGGCCTCGACCACCGCCGACGCCGGGGCGTCACCCTCGAGCTGAGCCGTCGCCAACGACATCCGTGCGTGGTACCGCAGCGACGTCAGCCGTGCCACCTCGCCCTCGATGAACACGGTCTCGGTGAACGCCGACGACGGAATCCCCGCGTAGGCGATGCCGCGCCACTCACGGAGGCTGTCCCGGTAGGCATCTGCGGCCGTGTCGGGCGAGTGCGACTGCAGCGCGTCGCCCTGGTGGACAAGGTCGACGAATCGTGCCGAATCCACAGCATCACGGTCCACTGCGAGCTGGTACCGGGTGCCTTCGCGCACCAGGACACTGCCGCCGGGCCCCGGGTGGTCGCCGTCGAGTCGACTCCGCAGCCCGTCGAGCGCCTGTTCGAGAGGATCGGTCTCCCCGCCACCAGGCTGCCCGTTCCGTTCGGCCGCCGCGCGCGTGTGCCGCACCTGTGCGCGCAGGCGTTCGATGTCGACGGAATACGGGAAGGCCACCAGTAGCGCTGCGAGCAGTGCGCGCTGCTGCTGATCGAGCGCGACGGGCTTACCCCCGCGCACGGCCGTGACGGGACCCAGGACCGCGAACTCGATTCCGTTCGCCATCGGCCACTCCCTTCACGCGGTCCGGACGGGCCGTCAGCCCGCGACGTCAACCATGTCGTGCCCCGCGACGTCGGCGACGAGGACCCGCAGGTGGTCGTCGGTCGAGCCGAGGGTGTGTTCGATCGCAGTCAGCCTGGACACGTAGTGCCCCACCACGTACTCGGCGGTCATACCGATGCCGCCGTGCATCTGGATCGCCTCCTGCCCGATGTGTCTGGCGGACCGGCCGATCCGCAGCTTCACCCGCGATGCGATGACCGGATCGATCACGCCGTCGGCGAGAGACATCGTCGCGTACAGGCTCATGCTGCGGGCGAGTTCGAGTGAGACGTACATGTCGGCCGCGCGTTGGGTCAGGGTCTGAAAGCTCGCCAGTGGCACACCGAACTGTTTGCGGGTCCGCAGATACTCGGTGGTGAGCCGCAGAGTCTCCTCCATCGCGCCCACCGCCTCGGCACACAACGCGGCCTGCGCGCGGACCTGCGCCGCGCGGATCGCGACGACGGCATCACCGCCGTCACCCAGCTGCTCGGCGGGGGCGTCCCGGAGCTCGATCTGCGCGGCCCGTAACCCGTCATGCGTCGCGTACCGCCGCCGCGCGACACCGGGCGCGTCCGCATCCACCAGGAACAGACCGACACCACCGCCGGGCAGTGCCGCGGACACGACGACGGTGTCGGCACAGTCCCCGTGCGGAACAGGATTCTTGACTCCGGTCAGGGTCCACGAATCTCCCTGCCGCGCAGCGCTGGTTCCCACCTCGACCGACGGCCACCGAGTGCCGGACTCGGTGTGGGCGAACGCGAGCAGCACGGCGCCGCCGAGGACACTCGGCAGAATCTTCCGCCGCTGCTCCTCGGTCCCGACATCGGCGATCAGCGAACCGGGCACGAGAACCGCGTCGAGCAGCGGTTCCGGAGCGAGCCGTCGGCCCAGTTCGGTCATCACCAGTCCGACCTCGACCGGGCCGGCGTCGGCGCCGCCGTCCTCGTCGGCGAACCCGAGCCCGAGCAGCCCGGTCTCGGCGAGCCTGCGCCACACGTCCTCGCTCCAACCGCGCGGCGTCTCCTTGACCGCCGCGAGTGTCTCGGGGTCGTAGCTGCGGCCGAGTAGTTCCCGCGTCGTGTCGCGGAGCAGTTTCTGTTCGTCGTCGAGTTCGAAGTCCATGCCACGCCTCACAATCCGAGGATCGACGACGCGATGATGGTGCGCTGCACCTCGCTCGACCCGCTGTAAATCGACACCTTGCGGTAGTTCAGGTACGCGGGTGCGGCGCGCTGCGCCCACAGCGGACTCTCGATGTCGGCACCGGCGTCGAACGGCAACGAGTCCGGCCCGGCGACGTCGACGAGGAGTTCGGTTGCGGCCTGCTGCAATTCGGAACCCCGCAGCTTCAGCAACGACGATGCCGGGTCCGGCTTGCCGTGCGCCGAACTCGCGACCACTCGCAGCTGCGTGAGTTCGAGCGCGAGCAGTTCGTTCTCGAGTTCCGCGACACGGGCCGCGAACAGCGGGTCGTCGAGGAGCGTGCCCGCGCCGAGCGGAGTGCGCGCTGCATGCTCCTTCGCGCGCGCCAGCTTGATCTTGGTGCGACCGACGCCGGTGACACCGGTGCGCTCGTTGCCGAGCAGGAACTTCGCGTAGCTCCAGCCGGCGTTCTCCTCACCCACCAGGTTCTCGGCCGGCACGCGGACGTCGTCGAAGAACACCTCGTTGACCTCGTAGCTGCCGTCGATGAGGCGGATCGGTCGAACCGTCACGCCCGGGGACGCCAGGTCCACCAGGATGAACGAGATGCCCGCCTGCTTCTTCGGCGCATCCGGGTCGGTGCGCACGAGACAGAAGATCCAGTCGGCGTACTGCGCCAGCGTGGTCCAGGTCTTCTGCCCGTTGACCACGTAACTGTCGCCGTCGCGGACTGCGCGGGTCTGCAACGACGCCAGGTCCGACCCCGAACCCGGCTCCGAGAAGCCCTGGCACCACCAGATGTCGAGGTTGGCGGTGGCCGGCAGGAACCGCGCCTTCTGCTCGTCCGAGCCGAACGCAGCGATCACGGGCCCGACCATGTTGGCGTTGAACGCCAGTGGCTCCGGAACCGCCGCCAACTGCATCTCGTCGAGCCAGATGTGCCGCTGCACCGCACTCCAGTCCCGGCCACCCCACCGGACGGGCCAGTGCGGTACCGCGAGTCCGGCAGCGTTCAGGATGCGTTGCGTCGTGACGACGTCGTCTCGGCCGAGTGTCGCGCCCGACGCCACCCGTTCACGAATACCCGCGGGAACTTCACTCCGGAAGAATGCCCGCATCTCGTCGCGAAACGCGCGCTCTTCCGGGGTCAGCGCCAGATTCATCGATGGTTACCTCCGCACGCACGGATCCGGACCGGTCCTCGTTGCGAACGTTACCCCCCTGGCGTGCGCCGACAGGAGTCTTTGGGGGGCGCGTCGGCCCACCCACCGGGAGCAGGCCCGGTCCCGCGAACCGGGGAGGACAACCCAGATGATCCGGACAGATGGCGTCCGGCGAACTACGCGATCACCGGGGCGGCTCCACCCGTCGGGCTCAGCGGGTCTCGAGGACCAGCAGATACCCTCCGCCGCCGGAGTCGACGCGGGTGGCGAGATCCAGATCGGGCGCGAGCCTCGAGAGTCGATCGACGAGCCATTCACCGGCCGCCCGCGCGTCCGCCTCGCCGGGACACCGCGCCACGGCGACTCGGCCGCCCTTGCGGGTCAACTGCTCGACGACACCGATGATCGGCGCCGGGTCCACCACGAACAGCTCGTCCGGCCACGCGACGACCGGCTTGATCGCGCCCTTCTTCGTGTTGCAAGCGCGGTGCGCCAGGCGCTCCTGGACGGACTTGCCCTTGCTCTTCTTCGCGGTGCTGATGCCGTCGACGCTCGGCCCCCGCGGATCGTTGACCGACATGTCCGGGTCGACCGGCTCGTCGCACAGCCAACAGCGCCAGCCGTCACGATCACCGATGTCCTGCAGGTTGCTCACGCGAAGACGGTACCTTCGCGGCCGCAGCCGGCGAAGGTACCGTCCCTGGTTTCGCCGCGACTACATGTCGGCGATGGCCTCGAGTGGCCTCGTCCGTGCCGCCCGGTTGGCGGGCCACAGTGCCGCCAGGACGCCCACGATCGCGGATCCCAGCAGCATGCCCAGCACCTGTCCCCACGGCACCGAGATCTGTTCCAGACCCTGGTCGGCGAGTGTCCGGACGAAACCCCACCCGAACACGACGCCGAGGATCACGCCCACGAGGGCACCGAACACCGCGATCAGCACCGACTCGAGATAGATGGTGCGGCGGACCTGTGCCCGCTGCATACCGACCGCGCGCAGCATGCCGATCTCACGGCGGCGCTCCACCACCGAGAGCGCAAGGGTGTTCACGATGCCGAGGATCGCGATGACGACCGCGAGCGCGAGCAGGCCGTACAACACGGCGAGCAGCGCATCGATCTGCTGCCCCTGCGTGCCCTTGAACTGCTCGCGGTCCTGCACCTGGACCACGACGAACGGATCGGTCGCGGTGGCGAGATCGGTCGCCATCGTGGTCAGGTCGGCGCCGGGCGCCGCCTTGATCAGTACCGCCCACTCGGTGCGCATGTTCGGCGCCGTCATCTCCTGGTACACCTGGTCCGAGACCAGCCACGGACCCAGCAGCTGGTTGTCCTCGTAGATGCCGGTGACCGTCGTGACGACCTGGTCGCCGTCACGGTCGGTGAGGGGCACCGAGGTGCCCACCGTCCAGCCGCGATCGGACGCCTCGCTCTCGCTGACCAGCATGTCGGTGCCGGACACCGACGAGGCCCCCTCCTTCATGGTGTACGTCAGCACGCCTTCCGGTGACCCGCTCAGCGCGGTGCCGAAGACGTCCTCGTCGTCCAGCTCGGCAGCGACGCCGTGCAGGGAGATCGCGTCGGTGACACCGTCGACCCTTGCTGCGGCGCCGGCGGCACCCGCCGGCACCCCGATCCCCTGCGGGCCGGTGAGCACGAAATCGGCTTCCACCCCCTTGTCGACGAGGGAGTTCACGCTCGCCTTGGCGGACGCACCGAACACGCCGATCACCGACACGAGCATCAATCCGAGGGTCAGTGCGAAGGCCGTCGCCGCGGTGCGGCGCGGATTGCGGACGGCGTTGGTTCGGGCCAGACGCCCGACCGGACCGAACGGCTTGGCGAACACCGCACCGAGCGCACCGACCACCGGACGCGACAGCGCCGGAGCCGCGAGCAGGACCGCGAGCACGAGCGCCAGCGCGCCGAGTCCGACGATCGCCGCAGCGCCTCCGCCGGTGGATTGTGCGCCGACGACCAGGGCGAGTACACCCAGCACAGCCGCGATCGCACCGATCAGCGTGCGCACCCGCAGGGTGTCGCCTGTGGAAGCGAACTCCTCGCGCATCGCCGCCACCGGCGGAACCTTGGCTGCGCGGCGAGCCGGCGCGTACGCGCTGACGACCGTGACGATCACGCCGAGCACCAGCGCCACGATGATCGTGCGCGGCGCCACCTGCAGCGGGCCGTCGGGCAGGCCGAGATCGAACGCGTTGAGCAGGGCCCGCAGACCGTAGGCGAGACCGATGCCGGCGGCGATGCCGAGCGCACTGCCGATCACGCCGACAATGAGTGCCTCGAACACCACGGACCGCCCCACCTGCTTGCGGCTGGCACCGATCGCGCGCAGCAGCGCCAGCTCCCGCAGGCGCTGCGCGACGATCATCGAGAAGGTGTTGTAGATGATGAACGTGCCCACCAGCAGCGCGATCGCACCGAACGCCAGCAGGAAGTAGTTGACGAAGCTCAGCGCCTCACCGATCTCGTCCTTGGTCTCCTGCTTGACCTCGGCCCCGGTCTGGACCTTGGTGTCGGGCAGGGCCGCGGCGATCCGATCCCGCAACTCGTCCTGCGACGCCCCGGTACCGGCGACATCGATGTAGCCGACGTGGCTGCCGTCGGTGAACAGCTCACGGGCCTGCGCGTCCGTGAACAGCGCGCCCACGTACCCGCCGGTGTCGGTCTCGGGGGCGTAGATGCCCGAGACCGTGACGTCGTTCCAGCCGCGCATCGTCAGGACTCGCGTCGGCGAGCCGACGTCCAGCCCGGCGCGGGTCGCGGCGCTCTGGTTGAGCGCGATCTGACCGGACTGCTCCGGCGGCATGCCTGCGACGAACTCCGTCGGCTCACCGAGAGTCTGGTCCGGCGGCAGGTAGGACATGCCCATGCTCGGCGCTCCGCCGTTCTGCATGGGCTTGCCCGCCGAGTTCAGGACCACGATCTGACCGTCCACAGCCGGCGCGACGGTCCGGACGCCGTCGACCGCGCGGATCGTGTCCACGTCGGCGATCGGGACTCCGCTCGACCCGTGCTCCTCGGGGCTGACACGGACGTCGACGCCCTGCGCGGTGTCGTCGAAGATGCTGTCGAACGTCTTCTGCAGGGTGTCGGTGAACACGAACGAACCGGCTACGAACGCCGTCCCGAGCACGACCGACAACACGGTCAGGACGAGCCGCACCTTGTGGGCGGCGAGATTACGCAACGAGACCTTGCGCATCGGCGAATTGGTCACTGCCATGACGTCAGACCGTCTCGAGGTTCTTCATGCGGTCCAGCACCGACTCGGCGGTGGGCTGGCGCAACTCGTCGACGATCCGACCGTCCGCCAGGAAGACGACGCGGTCCGCGAAGCTCGCGGCACGCGGGTCGTGCGTGACGATCACGACGGTCTGACCGAACTCGTCGACCGCGGCCCGCAGGATCGACAGCACCTCGCCCGACGAGCTCGAATCCAGGTTGCCGGTCGGCTCGTCGCCGAAGATGATTTCCGGTTGCCCGGCCAGTGCCCGCGCGCACGCCACTCGCTGCTGCTGGCCACCGGACAGCTCACCGGGCCGGTGGTCGAGCCGGTCCCGCAGCCCGAGCCGATCGATCACGGTGTCGAGCCACTGCTGATCGGCCTTCCGGCCGGCGATGTCGAGCGGCAACGTGATGTTCTCGAGGGCCGTGAGGGTCGGCACCAGGTTGAACGCCTGGAACACGAAGCCGATCCGGTCGCGACGCAGCTGGGTCATCTGCTTGTCGGAGAGGGTGGTCAGATCGGTGGCACCGATCAACACCGAACCCGATGACGCCGCATCGAGGCCGGCCAGGCAGTGCATGAGCGTCGACTTGCCGGAGCCGGACGGCCCCATGATGGCGGTGAACTCCCCCCGCTCGAACTCCGCGGACACGCCCGCAAGCGCGTGGACCTGGGTGTCCCCCGACCCGTAGACCTTCGTCAGGTTCACTGCGCGAGCGGCGACTGTGGTTTCGGTGGGCAACTCGGTTTCGGTTGGCATGCCCACCATCCTCACCTGCGGGCCCGACAGAACACCATCGGGGACATCCCTGATCTTGTACCCCGACCTGCGGATGACCGGTCAGTCGTGGGAGAACGCGCGGGCTATCTCCCGCTCGAGATCGAGATACGGCTCACCGGAGACGTCGGCCACCACCTTGGCGATGGTGCCACCGCGAAACCGGAACGGTGCCGAGTAGAGCACCGAGACGGACTGCCCGGGATCGCGCCCGATGCGAATGCCCTCACCGACCCCGGAGAACATCGCCGGCTGCACCCGCATCGCGGCGAGTGAGCCCACCGCACGATCGTCGATGTACAGCGTCGTGTCCCCGACCGGCGTGAACTGGTCGTCGGCCGTGCCCGTCCGAACGAATCGGACGCCGAGCACGTGGTCGCCGGGTGTCACCGGTTCCGCCGACACCACGACCTGCTCCTCCTCGCCCAGGAAGTTGTAGGCGTACTTCAGGAACCCGTCCTGCACGAACAGAGTGTGGCCGCCGAGGCGGCCGCCGTGCGCGAACAGCACCCCCTCGGCGGTACCGGCGTCGCCGTCCTCGATGCTGACCTCCGCGAGCAGCGAGAACGATCTGCCCCGCATCTCGAGGGCCGCCCCCGGACCCACCTCCGCAGCGTCGGGGTAGTAGACGAACGAATCTCGGGCACCGGTGAGGTACGGCCGGTACCGCAGGAACGCGGACACGATATCGAGGTCGTTGAGCGGCAGACCACCGTACTTCTCCGCCTCCGTGAACCACAGCGCGCGCATCTCGTCGAGTTTGTCCGGCCGCGCGGCGGCGAGGTCGTGGACCTGGCTGCGATCGCGCGCGATGTGGAACAACTCCCACCGGTCGTCGTCGAAATGCGACCAGTTCGACGGTGCCGCGGGATGGACGGTGTTCGCGAACCAGCCGTCGTGCCAGATCCCGCGGGTCCCGAGCATCGAATAGAACTGCGTCAGCTTCCCGGTGGCCGCGTCGGCGTCGGCGAGGATCGGCCGGAAGCTGATCCCCTCCAGTGGCCGCTGCGGAACGCCGCCGACCATGAGCGGCGGATCGATGCCGAGGCACTCGTAGACGGTCGGCGTGACGTCGCAGACGTTGACGTAGTGGTCGCGGATCTCGCCGCGGGCCGTGATGCCGTCCGGCCACGAGATGAGGCACGGGTCCGCGATCCCGCCCTCGTGCGAGGCGTACCGCTTGAACAGCTTGTACGGGGTGTTGAACGCCATCGCCCAGCCGAGGCAGTAGTGGTTGTACGTCTCCGGACTTCCCAGCTGGTCGATCTTCGCCAGTCCGTCCTCGACCCTGTCGATGTACCCGTTGAAGAACTTGTACTCGTTGACCGACCCGTTGGGGCCGCCCTCACCGCTGGCCCCGTTGTCGGACAGTAAGACGATCAGGGTGTTGTCCAGCTGACCCGATTCCTCCAGATAGTCCAGCAGGCGTCCGAGTTGGGCATCGGTGTAGCTCTGGAAGCCGGCGAACACCTCCGCCATCCTGCAGAACAACCGCTTCTCGTCGTCGTCGAGCGAATCCCAGGGGCGCACCGTGTCCTGCTCCGGCCACGGCAAGCCGTCTGCACTGACCTCGCCCGTGTACGGGTTCATCGGCGACAGTTCGGTGTCCGCCGGTACCAGGCCGAGCCGCTTCTGATTCTCGAGCACGACCTCCCGGTACCGCTCGTAGCCCATGTCGAAGCGGCCCCGGTACCGATCCGCCCATTCCTTCGAGACATGATGCGGCGCATGCCCGCAACCTGGACACAGGTACATGAACCACGGCTTGTCGGGGGCGATCACCTCGGAGTCACGGATGAACTCGATCGACTTGTCCGCCAGGTCCTTCGACAGGTGGTACCCGTCCTCGGGCCCGTACGGCGGCTCGACCGGATGATTGTCGTAGACCAGATTCGGGTACCACTGGTCGGCCTCGCCGCCGAGGAACCCGTAGAACCTCTCGAACCCCCGAGCCAGCGGCCAGTTCCGTTTGGTCGCAGCGAGATTCGCCTCCTCGAGTGGCGTCAGGTGCCACTTGCCGACAGCGTAGGTGTTCCAGCCTCGCTCGCTCAGGACCTCCGACAGAAGCGCACAGTCCGCCGGAATGCGGCCGCTCGCATTGGTGAACCCGTCGGTGAACTCCTCGATCGTGGCCATCCCGACCGACGTCGCGTTGCGACCGGTGAGCAGCGACGCCCGGGTCGGCGAACACAGCGCCGTCGTGTGGAACTGACTGAGCAGCAGGCCGCGGTCGGCGATCCGCTTCAGATTGGGCATTTCGACCAGACCGCCGTACATGTCCCACGTACCGATGCCGGTGTCGTCCCACACGACATACAGCACATTCGGTGCCCCTTCGGGAGCACGGGGTTCCGCGAACGGCGCCCAGTCCGGCGTCGAATCCCGGATGTCGACCGATACCTTGCCCGTGAATTCCGCAGCCATAACCGGGTCCTCCCGATGCGGTGAGACTCCCATCATCACACGCACCGGGAGGCCGGTGGGCCGGATCCTCGGACTACGTCCGAGTTGTGCTCACGCCCAGCGGGCCTGGCCGCCGTCGAGCGGAATGGTGGCACCCGTCAGGTACGCCGCATCGGGCCCGACCAGGAACGCGACCGCGTTGCCGATGTCGGTCTCGGCATCACCGATCCGCCGCATCGGAATGCTCGCGACGAACGCGGCAGCCTCCTCTGGCCGCGCATCCGCCCAGCGCTGCAGGCCCGGCGACATCGCGTGTGGTGCAACAGCATTGACGCGAATATTGTCCACGCCCCACTCACAGGCCGCGGCGCGGGTGAGCGACCGGACGGCCTCCTTTACCGACGCGTAGCCGCCGTAGGAGCTCGCATCCCAGCGCACCGCGACCGACGAGACCATGTTGACGATCGCTCCGCCACCTCGTTCCTTCATGTGCGGGTAGCAGGCCTGCATCGTGCGAAGCGCCGCAATCGGACCCGATGTGTACGCGCGCTCGAGGAGGTCGGCCTTGAGATCGTTGATCGGCCCCAGCGGGTTGAGGCTCGCATTGTTGATCAGGATGTCGACGCCGCCGAAGAGCGCGGCGGTGGTGTCCACCGAACGCGTGATGTCCTCGGCGCTCGACACGTCCGCGACGACCGGTTCGGCGATACCGCCGAACGCGGCGATCGCCTCGCACGTCTCGATCAGCTTCGACTCGGTCCGCCCGGACACCGCGATCCGCGCGCCCTCCTTGGCGAGCGCGAATGCAATTCCCTGCCCGACGCCCTGGCCGGCGCCCGTGATGAGCGCGACCTTTCCGTCCAACTTGCCCATGTGGTCTCAATCTCCCGCATCTGTCGGTGTGCTGGCTGCCACGTAACCAGGTGGCGCCCATCGACGCCGGGCGTTTCTCGATGACCGGGACCGAACCGCCGCTACGCTCGACGTCATGCGGATCGGAGCCCATGTCCGGCAGGACGCCGACCCTGTCGGGGCCGGCGAGCGTCTCGGCGCGGACATCGTCCAGTTGTTCCTCACCGACCCCCAGAAATGGGACAAACCCGAACCACACCCACAGACCGAGCAGATCCTCGCCAGTCCGATCGACGTCGTCGTCCATTCGTCGTACGTCATCAACGTCGCGAGCCTCAACAACCGGCTCCGGATGCCGTCCCGCAAGGCCGTCGCCGACCAGGCCGCCGCTGCCGCCGATATCGGGGCTGTCGGACTGGTCGTCCACGGCGGACACGTACGCGACGGCGAGGATCCCGCCGCCGGGGTCGAGAACTGGCGGAAACTGTTCGAACGTCAACAGGACAAGGGCGGCTTCCCGGTCCCGATCCTGATCGAGAACACGGCCGGCGGAGATTTC
This sequence comes from Prescottella sp. GW823-FHT02E09, assembly GCF_058797375.1. NCBI lineage: Bacteria > Bacillati > Actinomycetota > Actinomycetes > Mycobacteriales > Nocardiaceae > Rhodococcus > Prescottella sp. GW823-FHT02E09. Next base: position 28,813 of record NZ_JBXAJP010000014.1, on the reverse strand, counting down.
GCGATGGCCCGGCACCTCGACGCGATCGGACGGCTGTGGGACGCGGTGGGCGAGTTCGGCGCGGGCTTCTGCCTCGACACCTGCCACGCGTGGGCGGGCGGCGAGGAACTGCTCGGCATCGTCGAACGGGTCCGGGCGATCACCGGGCGCATCGACCTGGTCCACCTGAACAACTCGCGCGACGAGTTCGACTCGGCACGAGACCGGCACGCCAACCTCACCACCGGCCTGATCGACCCCGCGATGCTGACCGCCGTCGTGTCCGCGGCAGACGCCCCGGTCATCCTCGAGACGCCGGCCGACGGAATCGCCGACGATCTGGCCTATCTGCGCGACGCCCTCGCGGGAGACTGATCGCGTCCGACGTCACAGATACCGAATCGGACACGACGCCGCGTCGGACCGCGACGACAGAACGTGCCCGCCCTACCATCGCCACTCATGACGTACCTTCGGTCCCGCCGCACGCTCGCCATCTCCTCCGTCGCCGTCGCAGCGCTCGCGCTCGCCGGTTGCTCGAACACCGACACCGAGCAGACCGCGTCGACGACGTCGATCACGACGACGACGTCCCAGGCGACGCCGACCGACATCGCTCCGCTGGCGGCAGCCGACGGCACGATGACCGCGGTGCCGACCGAGGCGGCCCCGCAGACCGGGAAGGCCTCCCCCGACGCCGCGCTGACCATCACCGACATCCGGGTCGGCAAGCACGAGGGCTTCGACCGGGTGGTGTACGAGCTCGGCGGTGTCGGCAGCCCCGGCTGGCAGGCCGAGATCGTGTCCACCGCAAATCAGCAGGGCAGCGGCAAGCCCCTCGCGGTGACGGGCCAGGGCATTCTGCAGGTCCTCATCGAGGGCTCGACCATGGAGCCCCAGTCCGGCGTCGAGCCGTACTCGGGCCCCAATCCGCTCGAGGTCGAGTCCAGTGGTGTCGTGACCGAGGTGCGCGACGCCGGTGTCTACGAGGGGCGCGCACAGACGCTCATCGGGCTGTCCAGTCGGGATGTCGGATACCGCATCTCCACGCTGAGCGATCCCACCCGACTGGTCGTCGACATCGCGAACTGACGCTCACGCATTGACCTCGAGTAATGTTGAGGTCCTACCTTCGGTGTCGGACCCCGGTCGTATCGTGACCGGGCCGACGAGAGGGGCGCACGATGAGCATGGAGGTCACCGCGTGGAACGCGATGTACAACGCGATGCATGCGCAGCAGGACCGTCGCCCCTTCTCGCGCGCCACGCTGCGCCGGGTTGCGGGCTATGCCCGCCCGCACCGTAGCCACATCGCCTGGTACCTGCTGCTCAGCGTCGTCACCGCGGCGCTGGCGGTGGCCACCCCGGTCCTCGCCGGCCGCGTCGTCGACGCGATCGTGGCCGGCGACTCGACCGATGTCGTGGTGCGGCTGGCACTGGTCATCGCCGCGATCGCGCTGCTCGAGGCGGGGCTCGCGATCGTCACCCGCTGGCTGTCCTCGAGCATCGGGGAAGACCTCATCCTCGATCTGCGCCGCGCAGTGTTCGACCACGTGCAACGCATGCCGGTCGCGTTCTTCACCCGCACCCGCACCGGCGCACTGGTCAGCCGGCTCAACAACGACGTGATCGGCGCGCAGCGCGCGTTCAGCGACACCCTGTCCGGTGTCGTCGGAAACCTGGTGACGCTGGTGATCACGCTGATCGTGATGATCGGCATCTCATGGCAGATCACGCTGCTGTCGTTGCTGCTGCTGCCGGTCTTCGTCCTGCCCGCCCGACGGATGGGCGCCCGCCTCGCCCAGCTCAATCGCGAAGCCGCCAACCACAACTCTGTGATGAGCACGCAGATGACCGAACGGTTCTCGGCACCGGGAGCGACGCTGGTGAAGCTGTTCGGCCGACCGTCGCAGGAGTCCGCCGAGTTCGCGGTTCGCGCCCGCCGGGTCCGGGACATCGGCGTCCGCACCGCGATGCTGCAGTCGGTGTTCGTGACCGCCCTGACGCTGGTGTCGGCGCTGGCACTTGCGCTCGTGTACGGGCTGGGTGGCTTCTACGCGTTGCGCGGACAGCTCGAAGCCGGTGCCGTCGTCTCCCTGGCACTCCTGCTCACGCGGCTGTACTCGCCCCTCACGTCATTGGCGAGCGCCCGGGTGGACGTCATGAGCGCGATGGTCAGCTTCGAGCGGGTCTTCGAGATCCTCGACCTGAAACCTCTCATCACGGAGAAGCCGGACGCCGTCGACGTCCCCGCGGGCCCGGCCTCCGTCGAGTTCCGGTCCGTGGACTTCGCATACCCCTCTCCCGACAAGGTGTCGCTCGCATCGCTCGAGGAGGTCGCCGGACTCGACACCCGCGCCGGCGCCGCGGTGCTGCACGACGTCAGCTTCCGGCTGGAACCGGGTCGGATGGTCGCGCTGGTCGGGTCCTCCGGCGCCGGGAAGTCCACCATCGCGCAGCTACTCCCCCGGCTGTACGACGTCGACGCCGGCGCCGTCCTGATCGGCGGCGTCGACGTGAAGGATCTGACCACCGATTCGCTTCGGCGAACCGTCGGAATGGTGACGCAGGACGGGCACCTGTTCCACGAATCCGTGCGGTCCAACCTGCTGCTCGCCCGCCCGGACGCGACCGAGCAGGACCTGTGGGAGGTCCTGCAGCGGGCACGGCTCACCGCCCTGATCGAGTCACTGCCCGATGGCCTCGACACCGTAGTCGGCGAGCGGGGTTACCGGCTGTCCGGCGGCGAACGGCAGCGCCTCACCATCGCCCGCCTGCTCCTCGCGCAGCCGCGTGTCGTGATCCTCGACGAGGCCACCGCCCACCTCGACTCGACCTCCGAAGCCGCCGTCCAGGAGGCCCTGAGCGAGGCGCTCGACGGCCGGACCGCGATAGTGATCGCGCACCGACTGTCCACCATCCGCGCGGCCGACCTGATCCTCGTGATCGAGAACGGTCGAATCGTCGAGCGCGGCAACCACTCCGACCTGCTCGCAGCGGACGGACGCTACGCCGAGCTGCACCGGACCCAGTTCGACACCGGCGCGCCCGCGGCCCCGGTCCTCGCCCAGGCGCTGCACTGACCGCTGCCCAGCGTCACACAGCACAGCGTCAGAAGAAGCGGCGGATGTTGTGGATGTGGAAGTCCGACAGCGGTCGCAGCCCGGTCGGGACACCCGTGCCGTACGCGTTGAAGACCATGCCGTTGCCGGCGTAGATCCCGACGTGCCCGGCGATGTCGTAGGTGTCCATCGTGATGACGTCGCCGGGTTGCAGCACCGACAGAGGAACCAGAATGCCGCCGGTGAAACGCGCCATCTCCTGACTGGTCCGCGGAAGTTCGATCCCGACCGTACGGAACGCCCACTGCACCAGACCCGAGCAGTCCCACGCGTCCGGGCCGTTGCCGCCCCACAGGTAGGGCTTGCCGCTCTGTGTGGTGGCCGCGGCGAGAGCCGCGAGACCGCGCGGGCTGGGGATGGGGAGCGGAATCGCGATGTCGCCGCTACCGGCGAACAGGCTCGCGCTGCCGTTCCCGCCCGAAGACCCGAACAGGGAACCCAGACCCGGGTCGGCCGCCGCGGGTACGGCCAGACCGATTGCACCGCCCGCGATCAGTGCGGCCGCGATGAGACCCCGACGAATCGTGTGGACCACGCTCGTGCCTCCTTGCTGAAGATTGCGCCGATCCCCGACCGCAAACTGTGAGGCACGTTACAGAGCAGGTGTCACTCCCGTCACAGGATCGTTCGCATTCACAGGAAACGGGTGCCGGCGAGTCATCACTCGCCGACACCCGTTTCGAGCGTCGTCACGTCCTGTCGGACAGCTCCGGCGAATCAGTCGCGGGGGCGCCGACCGCCCGACGGCCGGTCTCCCCGACCACGGCCGAACTTGCCACCGGCGCGATCGTCGCGACCGCCCCGCGAGGGGCGTCCCGAGGGCGCACCCTGGTCGAGTTGAAGCTGGATCAGCACACCCGAGATCCGCGTTGCACGCAGCGCCTCGACCGTCTCACTGGCCAGGTCCGCGGGCAGTTCGACCAGGCTGTGGTCGGGGCGGATGCTGATGTGCCCGAAGTCGCTGCGACGCAGGCCGCCCTCGTTGGCGATCGCGCCGACGATCGCACCGGGAACCACCTTGTGCCGCTTGCCGACCGCGATGCGGTAGGTGGCCAACTCCTGGCCGTCGCGGTTCTGACGCGGCGGGCCGTCGTCGAACCGGCGCGCAGGCCGTTCCCGCGGCTCGCGCGGCGCCCGTGGCGGAGCCGGCGGCTCCGGCGACATGAGGAACGACTCGCCGTCCCGGGACTGGACCGCCAGGGCCGCAGCGATGTCGGCGAGCGGAACGTCGTGCTCGCGCTCGTAGTCCTCGATCAGCTTGCGGAAGAGTGCCAGGTTCTCGGAGCTCAGGCTCGCGGTGATGGAGTCACCGAACTTCGCGACACGCTGCGCGTTGACGTCCTCGACGGTGGGCAGTTGGATCTCGGTGAGCGGCTGCCGCGTGGTGCGCTCGATCGACTTGAGCAGGTGCCGCTCGCGCGGGGCCACGAACAGCAGCGCGTCACCGGTGCGTCCGGCGCGACCGGTACGACCGATGCGGTGCACGTACGACTCGGTGTCGTGCGGGATGTCGTAGTTGACGACGTGCGAGATGCGGTCGACGTCGAGGCCACGGGCCGCGACGTCCGTGGCGACCAGGATGTCGAGGGCGCCGGACTTGAGCTGTCCGATGGTGCGCTCACGCTGCGCCTGGACGATGTCGCCGTTGATCGCGGCGGCGGAGAAGCCGCGCGCCCGCAGCCGCTCGGCGAGGTCTTCGGTGGCCTGCTTGGTCCGGACGAAGATGATCATCGCCTCGAAGGTCTCGACCTCGAGGATGCGGGTGAGCGCGTCCAGCTTGCGCTGATGCGCCACCTGCACCCACCGCTGGGTGATGTTCGACGCGGTCGCCGTCTTCGACTTGACGGTGATCTCGACGGGATCGTGCAGGTACTGCTTGGAGATCTTGCGGATCGCGGGCGGCATGGTCGCCGAGAACAGCGCCACCTGCTTGTACTCCGGGGTGTCGGCGAGGATGCGCTCGACGTCGTCCTGGAAGCCCATCTTGAGCATCTCGTCGGCCTCGTCGAGGACGAGGTACTCGAGATTCGACAGGTCGAGTGTGCCCTTCTCCAGGTGGTCGATGACACGACCCGGGGTGCCGACGATGATCTGGGCGCCACGACGCAGGCCCGACAGCTGCACGCCGTACGCCTGACCGCCGTAGATCGGCAGCACGTGCAGACCCGGGATGTGGGCCGAGTACTTGCCGAACGCCTCCGCGACCTGGAGCGCGAGCTCACGGGTGGGGGCCAGGATGAGCGCCTGCGGGACCTTCCGCTCCACGTCCAGGCGAGACAGGATCGGGATCGCGAACGCGGCGGTCTTGCCGGTACCGGTCTGCGCGAGACCCACGACGTCCTTGCCCGCGAGCAGCGGCGGAATGGTCGCGGCCTGGATAGGCGAGGGCGACTCGTATCCGACGTCGGAAAGGGCCTTCAGCACACGTTCGTCGATCTCGAGGTCGGCGAAGGTGATGGGATTGTTGTCGGACTGCGGGTCACGCTCGGTGTCACTCATTTGACCAGTCAGTTTAGTCGATGCGCGGCGCCGCTCGTCTGCGGTGCCTCCCCTCCGCCCTCACCTCGGCCCCCGAACGGGAATTCGGCGACCACTCGCGGGGCCCGGACGTGCCGCGAACTCCCGTTCGGCGCATGGCCACTGAGTTGCGCGACGGTGCGGGCACGGCACCCCGAGTACGGCACGGGAATGACTGACATCACAATGTGGACGACCGCCCGTCACCCCTGGAGAGGAACCAGCAGTGTCCGAGTCGAGTATCCCGACGCCCATCCCCACCCACTGGTACAACATCGTCGCGGACCTGCCCGTCGCCCCGCCGCCCCACCTGCACCCGGGTACCAAGGAGCCGGTGACCCCCGCCGATCTCGCTGCGCTGTTCCCCAGCGCACTGATCGAGCAGGAGGCCACGACCGAGCAGTACATCGAGATCCCCGAACCCATCCGTGAGGCCTACCGCACGTGGCGGCCGGCACCCCTGATCCGTGCCCGCGAGTTCGAGAAGGCGCTGGGGACGCCCGCTCGGATCTACGTCAAGTACGAGGGCGTGAGCCCGGTCGGCAGCCACAAGACCAACACCGCGGTGGCGCAGGCGTATTACAACGCCCAGGACGGTGTCAAGAAGATCACCACCGAGACCGGAGCCGGCCAGTGGGGCAGCGCGTTGTCGTTCGCGTGCGCCAAGTTCGGCATCGAGCTCGAGGTGTGGCAGGTGCGCGCGTCGTACGAGTCCAAGCCGTACCGCCGCCACCTGATGGAGACCTACGGCGGCATCGTGCATCCCAGCCCGTCGGATCTCACCGAGTCGGGCCGCAAGATGCTCGCCGACTTCCCCGACACCCCCGGCTCGCTGGGCATGGCCGTCACCGAGGCCGTCGAGGTGGCCGCGAACGATCCCGACGCGCGCTACGCGCTCGGCAGCGTCCTCAACCACGTGGTGCTGCACCAGACGGTGATCGGCCTCGAGGCGGTGGAGCAGCTGCGCGCCGCCGGTGAGGCGAACGCCGATGTCGTGTTCGGTTGCGCGGGTGGCGGTTCCAACCTCGCCGGCCTGGCGTTCCCGTTCATCCGCGAGGTGCTGCACGGCAAGGCACAGACCCGGATCATCGCGGCCGAGCCGGCCGCGTGCCCGTCGATCACCAAGGGCGAGTACCGCTACGACCACGGCGACGTCGCCGGTCTGACGCCGCTGCTGAAGATGCACACGCTCGGCCAGGACTTCGTGCCGGACCCGATCCACGCCGGCGGACTGCGCTATCACGGCATGGCGCCGCTGCTCAGCCACACCGTCGAACTCGGCTACGTCACCGGCCAGGCCGTCGACCAGACCGACTCGTTCGACGCGGGCGTGCTGTTCGCGCGGACGCAGGGCATCGTTCCCGCCCCCGAGTCGGCGCACGCGATCGCCGCAGCCGCCGAATACGCGCGCGGCCTGACCGAGCCCGAGGTGCTGGTGATCGGCCTGTCCGGCCACGGCATGCTCGACCTGCCCGCCTACCAGTCGCACATCGACGGCAACCTGGTCTCGACGGCGTAGTTCGCACCGCAGGTGCGGCGCCCGGGATCCCTTCCGGGCGCCGCACCCGTGCACCATCCGCGGCGTATCGTCGAAATCGAGAGCGAATCTCTTCGACGGAGCACGTCATGCACTACGCGACGCGCGCCGGAGCCGGACGGGCGCTGGCCAAGTCGCTGAACCATCTCCGCGGGACCGACCCTGTGATACTCGGACTCCCCCGCGGCGGGGTACCGGTGGCATACGAGGTCGCCCAGGCCCTGCGCGCCCCACTCGACGTCATCCTGGTCCGCAAGCTCGGCGTGCCGTGGCAGCCGGAACTCGCGATGGGGGCGATCGGCGAGGGCGACGCGGAGGTCCTCAACGACGACGTGATCCATCGAGGCGGCGTGACGCGCCAGGCCCTCGAGTCCGTCCGCGCCAAGGAGCGGCAGGAGCTGGCGCGACGCGCCGACGCCCTGCGCGGCGGTCGTCCACGGACACCGCTCACCGGACGGACCGTGGTACTCGTCGACGACGGCATGGCGACGGGCGCCACCGCGGCGGTTGCCTGCCAGGTCGCCCGCGCCGCGGGGGCGGCCAGGATCGTCATCGCGATACCGGTGGCATCGCCGGAGGCCGTCGCACGGCTGCGCGTCACCGCCGACGAGGTGGTGTGCCCGTTCACGCCCGTCAATCTCGGAGGTGTCGGCGGCGCGTACGTCGACTTCCACCAGCTGGACGACCAGGAGGTCACCGATCTGCTCGCCCGGACCGGCGAATCCGCGACGTGACCGGCGCAACATTCGACGCTCCGACGCCGATACACGTTTCGGAGGACCCGCGTAGCGAGGGAGGATTCGTGAGCGTCTCGGAACAGCAAGTGCAGACGGTGGCCCAGTCCTGCCGCGACCGGCTCGGCGACCCGGCAGGCTGGGTACCCCCGGACGAGTATCGGGACAGCCTCGCGCTCTGCATCATCGAGTCGGTCCAGGCGGCCGGTGATCGGTACGCCGATGCCGGCACGGTGGTCGACCGCTACCGCGCGTACCGGAGGGCCCACGCCCCGGGCCGGATCACCGACGGCGCTCGCGAGCTGCTGCGCACGTTCGAGGAGGTGGGCAGTTCGGATCAGTGGGCCGGGAAGATCGGCAATTACAAGCGCCGCTACTCCGAGAACGCCGCGCCGCTGCGTGCCGCCGAGATCCAGCGCACCGCCGAACGCCTGCACGCCCTGCACATCGACTCGGTCGGCGACCTGGTGGGCGCAACCCGCGACGACCGCCGGCGCAGCGACCTGCGTGCGGCGTGGGACGAGTGCTGCGGCGGACCCGACGACGCGATGTGGCAGCACCTGATGACCCTGGCGGGCGCACCCGGTTCCACCGGCGCCTCCACGGCCACCGACGAGTTCGTCCGGTCGGCCCTCGCGTCCGCCCCGGACGACTCCGCGCCGTCGGCGCCGCCGACCGAGATCCTCGCCGCGGCCGCAGACCGTCTCGGTATCTCGGCGGCAGCGCTCGAGCACGCCGTCCGCCGGTGGCGATGCACCCGCGAGGACCATTTCCGTCCCGTTGCGTGACGCGCACCCACCCCCACCAGGAAAAAGTTAGCATTACGTACGGTTACATCTATTTCCGCAGGTCGGCGGAGGAAATGTACAAACCGGACGCGAGACTTAGTGCGAAGACACCCCGAATGTGATGCAATGCACATCCATCATGTCATTTCCTTGGAGGGGTCACAGTGCGTGAGTATTCGGTTCCACAGTCGTTCACCATTCCGGAAGACGCGTCCATGGCCGACACTGTGTTCCGGTACGAAGCGGAGTGTCCGAACCTCGTGCCCTTCAAGAAGCCGGGCAACGGTGGATGGGTCGACGTCACCGCGGCCGAGTTCGCCAAGCAGGTCAGAGCCGTCGCGAAGGGCCTGATGGCCTCGGGCATCGAACTCGGCGACCGCGTCGCGATTCTCTCGTCGACCCGCTTCGAGTGGGTCGTCCTGGACTACGCGATCTGGACCGCCGGCGGATGCACCGTCGCGATCTACGACACCTCGTCTGCTGATCAGGCCCAATGGATCCTCGAGGACTCCGCCACGTCCTTACTCGTGGTGGAGACGTCAAGCCACGCGGAAACCGTCAAGGACGTCGCCGAGGCCGCCCCCGCGCTGCGCGAGGTGCTGCAGATCGAGGCCGGCGCCCTCGACGAACTGATCACCCGCGGCGCCGGCATCAGCGACGACGAACTGGACGAGCGCCGACACCAGGTGCGCGCGTCATCGCCCGCGACCCTCATCTACACCTCCGGCACCACCGGACGCCCCAAGGGCGTCCAGCTCACCCACTCGAATTTCTACGCCGAGTCGGCGGCGGTGCAGATCGCGCTCGGGGACGCGATGCAGGAGGGCAAGCGCACCCTGATGTTCCTGCCGCTGGCGCACGTTTTCGCGCGCGCGATCTCGTTCGGTGCGTTCGACGCCAAGGTCACCGTCGCGCACACCTCCGACCTGACGACGCTGCTCGATCAGTTCGCGATCTTCAAGCCGAACTTCATCCTCTCGGTCCCGCGCGTGTTCGAGAAGGTCTACAACTCGGCCAAGCAGAAGGCCGAGGACGGCGGCAAGGGCAAGATCTTCACCAAGGCCGCCGAGACCGCCATCGCGTGGAGCGAGGCCCAGGATCAGGGCGGCGCGGGGCTGGGTCTGCGCCTGCGGCACGCCCTGTTCGACAAGCTCGTCTACTCGAAGCTGCGGGTCGCGCTCGGAGGCGAGTGCGACCGCGCCGTCTCCGGCGGTGCCGCACTCGGCGCCCGCCTGGGTCACTTCTTCCGCGGCGTCGGTATCCCGGTGTACGAAGGCTACGGTCTCACCGAGACCAGCGCGGCGATCACGGTCAACACCACGCGTGACCAGAAGGTCGGCACTGTCGGCAAGCCGATCAACGGCCACGCCGCGAAGATCGCCGAGGACGGCGAACTTCTGGTCCGCGGCCCGGTCGTGTTCGACGGCTACTGGCACAACGACCAGGCCACCGCCGACTCCATCCGCGACGGCTGGTTCCACACCGGCGACCTCGGGTCCATCGACACCGAGGGGTACGTGTCGATCACCGGCCGCAAGAAGGAGATCATCGTGACCGCCGGCGGCAAGAACGTCGCCCCGGCCGTACTCGAGGACGCCCTCCGCGCCCACGCGCTCATCAGCCAGTGCCTCGTCGTCGGCGATGCGAAGCCCTTCATCGGCGCCCTCATCACGCTCGATCCGGAGGCGCTGCCCGGCTGGAAGGAGCGCAACGGCCTGCCCGCCGACACCCCGATCTCGGAACTCGTCAAGCATGCCGACCTCGTCGCCGAGATCGACGCCGCGGTCTCCGAGGGCAACAAGAAGGTGTCCAACCCGGAGCAGATCAAGAAGTACCGCATCCTCGAGGTCGACTTCACCGTCGATTCGGGCGAGCTGACCCCGACCCTGAAGCTCAAGCGCAACATCATCCACCAGGAGCACGCGGTCGCGATCGAGGCGATCTACTCCTAGTCGTTCGACGTTCACGTCCGGGCCCGGGTGCGACACCGCACCCGGGCCCGGCTCGTCGTGAGCGACGCGGTTACAGGGCGACCGATCCCAGCAGCGCCCGCGCGAGGACGGCGTCGCCGACCACGTCGAGACGCGCCAGTGGGCGTCGGCGCCACAGCGTGAGCAACAGATCCTGAGCCGGACCCCGCAGCGCCACATCCGCTTTGCGGTGCTCGCGCGTGACCTCCACCGACCCCGGCGCGAACGCCAGGTGCCACTCCGCGGCATCGGTGTCGATGCCGTGGAGGTGGACGGTGCGCCCGTCCAGCGAGTCCGGCAGCCGTCCGCCGTCCGCGAGACGGCGCAGGAACACGTCCGTCCATTCGTCGATGCCGTCGGCCGCAATCTCCGGATCCATCTCGGCCGCCTTGGGACCCCCGGCCGCCTGCAGCGTGTCCGACACGTCCATCCGGTGAACGGCGACCTCGTGCGTCTGCCGCCGCAGCCACCACGCCACGGGGCCGGAGCCGATCATCGTCGGAACCCGCGTCTCGGGGTCCCGTCGGGAGAACTCGGCGAGAAGCGCGTCGAGCGCGACCCGATAGGCGGCAACACATTCCGGACCTCGAGGCATCTCCCCCGAGCGACGGATCTCCGCCAGCGGCGTCTCCGGCGGGGCCTGCAATGCGGCGACCACCCACTGGTGCACCTTGCCGGTGTGCCGCACGACATTCTCCACTGTCCAGTCCGGCACTGTGGGAACAGGTTCGGACAGCGCGACGACCGGCGTCGCAGCCAGCGTCTCACCCTCGTCGCGCAGAGCGGACAGCAGTCGCGTGTAATCCATCAGCCCACCGTAGCGTCGAGCACGAAATCGGCGACGTCGTTCGTGACCGCCCGATGGATCTTCTCGTGCAGCAGGTCGTGGCCGGTGTCCGGGTATTCCCGCACGGTCACTCCCGGCAGGCCCGACGTCCACGCACGCATCCCGTCGACCGGCGCCAACCGATCGTCGACCCCGTGGATCGTGAGCACCGGAAATCCCGGTCGCGCGAAGTCCGCCGTCTCAGCTTGCTGCACAACGGATCTGGGAATCCCGCAGAGGACGGCCGCCGCGAAACGTTCCGGTCCGCGCCGCAGCAGCGTGATCGACACGGCCGCACCCAGCGAGTGACCCATCAGTACCTGCGGTACCCCGGGGCACGCTCGCGCGGCCGTCGTCGCGAGCAGCGCCGCATCGTCCGCGAGATCCTCCAACACGCCGGGCGCACCGGGAGTGCCCTCCGACAGCCCGTGGCCGGCCTGGTCGATCCCCCACATCTCGATGCCGTGGCCGGCAAGTCCGGCGGCGAAGCGGTGATAGTGGCCGGTGTGCTGTCCCATCCCGTGCAGGAACACCACGACGGCGCGCGGCTGATCGACGGGCCAGCGACGGTAGTGGATCTGTCCGGTCGCCCCGGTGAAGAACGGCATGCGTCCATTGTGGTGGGGCCCTGCAGTGCCCGTGCGCCCTCCCCCGAGTTGTCACCACCCGATGGCACAATCGGCCCGAACCCGACCGGGAAAGGGGCGCGATGTTCCTCCTCGACGATGTGGTCGTCTACAGCACCGGCGATCTGGCACTAGCGGCGACGTGCGAGTTCGCACTCGTCCGACGCCTCGACGGGCTCCTCGGACATGCCCCGGCCGCGGCAGGTTCGGCGGCCGACCCGATGCTGCAGCGGACGTCCCGGCTCGGCGCGGCCCACGAACGTCGGGTGCGTGACGACTTCGAGCGCCGCCTCGGGCGGATCGAGACCATCGCACGACCCGAGTACACGACGGTCGGGCTGTACGACGCCCACCGGGCGACCGTCGCCGCCGCCCGTTCCGGCGCGCCGGTGATCTACCAGGGCACGTTCTTCGACGGCCGGTTCCTCGGCTTCAGCGACTTCCTCGTCCGAGAGGTCGGCCCGGACGGCGACGCGTACGCCGTGTACGACACCAAACTGGCCCGCCACGTCGAGGTTCCCGCGCTGCTGCAGTTGGCCGCGTACGCCCACGCCCTCGAGGCCGGCGGCGTGCGCGCTGCTCCGCGAGCCCACCTGCTGCTCGGCGACGGCACCGATTCGGTGCACGTGCTCGCCGACCTCGTCCCGGTGTACATCGCGCGCCGCACACAGCTCGAGCACACCCTCGACGAACACCGGTCCGGGGGCGTACCGGTCGAATGGGGCGCCCGGAACTACCTGGCGTGCGGGCGTTGCGAGACGTGCGCGGCCGAGGTCGAGGCGCATCGAGATCTGCTGCTGGTCGCGGGGATTCGCACGAGCACCCGCGAGAAGCTGGTGTCCGCGGGCGTGTCGACCATCGACGCGCTCGCCACGCGCGTCGATCCGGTCCCGGACCTGCCGTCGCGGACACTCACCACGCTCCGGTCGCAGGCCGCACTCCAGCTTCGCGGGGAGACACAGGGCGGCCATCCCTTCGAGGTCTTCGACCCGACCGTCCTGGCGGGTCTGCCCCACCCCGATGCCGGCGACATCTTCTTCGACTTCGAGGGCGACCCGCTGTGGGCCGAGCCGGGATCGCCGCCGTGGGGACTCGAGTACCTGTTCGGTGTGCTCGAAGAACCGCCCACCGCGGCCGAGGAACCGGTGTTCCGGCCGTTCTGGGCACACGATCGGGAGCAGGAGCGTCGGGCGCTGATCGATTTCCTCGACTACGTCGCCACACGACGCGCCGCGCATCCGGGCATGCACATCTATCATTATGCGGCGTACGAGAAGTCCGCGCTGCTGCGGCTGAGCGGCCGGCACGGCGTCGGCGAGGAGGTCGTCGATCAGCTCCTGAGGGACGGGGTGCTCGTGGACCTCTACCCGATCGTCCGGGCGTCGGTGCGGGTCGGCGCGCAGTCGTACAGCATCAAGAAGCTCGAACCGCTCTACATGGGCACTCGCCTGCGCGACGGTGACGTCACCGATGCCGCCGGTTCCGTCGTGGCATATGCCGACTACTGCGACCTGCGCGACCGGGGACGCTCCGTGGAAGCCGCCGAGTCGCTGCGGGACATCGGTGGCTACAACGAGTACGACTGCATCTCGACGCGCGGGCTGCGCAACTGGTTGCTCACGCTCGCCGCCGAGCACGGTGTGCCGCCGCGTCGTCGCGCGGACCCGATGCCCGTGGGGGACGAGAGCGAGGACGAAGGCGATCCGGCCGAACGCGCGCTGCGACGGTTCGCGGGCGACGGACCACGCGGGTCGCGCAGCGCCGACCAGCAGGCGGCGGCGCTGATGGCCGCGGCGGTCGGGTATCACCGGCGGGAACGTAAACCGTTCTGGTGGGCGCATTTCGACCGGCTGACCCAGGTGGCCGACGAGTGGGCCGACACCCGTGACGTGCTGCAGGTGCACCGCGCCGTGGTGGTGCAGGACTGGCATCGCAGCACCCCGCGCCAGCGGAAGCTACGCCGCCACCTCCGGCTGACGGGCCGGTACGGGACCGGCAGCACCGTCGTCCCCGGTGCGGAGGTGTTCACGCTGTACGACCCGCCGTTGCCGGTGGACGCGATGATCGGCACGGGCCCCACCCGGCGCGGGACGTCGACGGCGGTCGTGCTGTCGGTCGGCACCGACGAGAACTTCGACGACGTCGTCGTCGTGGAGGAATTGCTCACCGGCCCCGACGAATACACGGCACTGCCGATGGCTGTGGCACCCGGCCACCCGGTCGCCACGGTACGGATGGAGAAGTCGATCTCGGCCGCGGCCGAGAACATGGCGGTGATGCTGCCGGCGATGCCGTCCGACGCGGCAGTCGACATCCTGCGCCGGATCCCTCCCCGCACCCGGGTTGGTGCGGGGCTGCCGTCGGCCGGCGGCACCGGTGGCCCCGCCGCGGCGATCGCGGCGGCACTGCTGGACCTCGACCACTCGTACCTCGCGGTGCAGGGCCCGCCGGGCACCGGCAAGACCCACACCGGCGCCCGCGTGATCGCCCACCTCGTGACGCACCACCGCTGGCGGATCGGTGTGGTGGCACAGTCTCATTCGGTCGTGGAGAACATGCTCGACGCGGTGGTCGCCGCAGGACTCGCCGGCCGACTGGTCGCGAAGAAGGACGGACGAGCGGAGAACCGCGCGTGGACGGGAATCACCGCGACCGCCTACCCGCAGTTCCTGTCCGACGCGGCGACGACCGGGTGTGTCGTCGGCGGGACGGCCTGGGATTTCGCGCACGCCGAGCGCATCCCGCCCGGCAGCCTCGACCTGCTGGTGATCGACGAGGCCGGACAGTTCGCGCTCGCGAACACCGTGGCGGTGGGGGCGTCGGCCCGCAATCTGCTGCTCCTCGGCGACCCGCAGCAACTCCCGCAGGTCAGTCAGGGCACCCACCCTGAACCGGTCGACGACTCGGCGCTGGGCTGGCTCGCGGCAGGTCACGAGGCGCTGCCACCCGAACACGGCTACTTCCTGGAGCGCACCTGGCGCATGCACCCGGCACTGTGTGCCCGGGTGTCGGCGCTGTCCTACGACGGGCGATTGCAGTCCGAGGAGCCGGTCACGACCGCCCGCCACCTCGCCGGCGTCGAACCCGGCGTGCACAGCACGGTCCTCGACCACAGCGGGAACGCAACGGAATCCGCCGAGGAGGCACGCGAGGTGGTCCGACGGATCCAGGCGCTGCTGGGCCGGGCGTGGACGGATCCGACCGCGTTCGACGGGACCCGTCCGCTCGGACAGTCCGACGTCCTCGTCGTGGCCCCGTACAACGCGCAGGTGACCCTGATCCGACGGCACCTGGCCGCCGCGGGACTGGCCGACGTGCACGTCGGGACGGTCGACAGGTTCCAGGGCCGGCAGGCCGCCGTGGTGTTCGTGTCGATGACGGCATCGACGGCCGAGGACGTGCCGCGCGGGATGTCGTTCCTGCTGTCCCGCAACCGGTTGAATGTCGCGGTCTCCCGCGGCAAGTGGTGTGCCGTGATCGTCCGGTCACGACTGCTCACGCACTACCTTCCGACGACCCCTGCCGGGCTGACCGAACTGGGTGCGTTCACGCGACTGTCCGAGTGACCCGCGGTCACCCGAAGCACTTGCCCTCACCGCGATAGGTAGGCGTGGACGTCGCGGAGCCGTCGGCGTCGACGAGGTGCACCTCGGTGAACCGCTCGCACAGCTCACCGGCCTTCGCGTGGCGGAACCAGACCCGGTCGCCCACAGCCAGTTCGGCGGCGGCAGCGCCGGTCACGGGCGTCTGGACCTCGCCGGCGCCCTCGTTGCGGAGCAGCTTCAACCCGCGGGGCCACACCGGGGCGGGCACCCGCGTGTTCCCGGCGGGACCGGACGCGATGTACCCGCCGCCGAACAACGTCGTGATCCTCGGCGTCGGCTTACGGACCGCCGGCAGCGCGAAGAACAGCGCCGGACGCGGCGTGAACGAGTGGTACCGGTCGAACAGCGTCGGCACGTACAGACCGGAGCCGGCGGTGACCTCGGTGACCACGGCGTCGGCCGAACTGACCTCGAGCGAGCCGGTGCCGCCGCTGTTGACGATCTCGAGCTTCCCGACCTCAGCGGTGACCGCGTCCACCACCGCGGTTCTGCGCGTGGCGAGTTCGGACGCCGACGCCTTCTTCACCATGCGGACGGCGAAACTGCTGTCGGGCAGTCCCGCGATCTGAGCCTCGTAGAACATCACCCCGACGACGGCGAAGCCCCGGTCGGAGGCCAGCCGTGCCAGCCGCGCCACCTGGTCCGGTTCCCGCAGCGGCGAGCGACGCACCCCGAGATGGGCCGGGCCGAGCCGCAACGATGCGTCGACGTCGAGACACACTCGCGGACGGACGTTCCCGGATCCGACCGCCGACCGGACGAGGTCGAGTTGTGCGACGTCGTCGACCATCAGGGTGATGCGATCCAGGAGGGTGCTGTCGGCGCCGAGTTCGGCCAGGGCCACGCGATCGACGGTGGGGTAACCCATCAGCACGTCCTCGGCGCCCTGCCGTGCGAGCCACATCGCCTCGCGCAGCGAGTAGGACATGATGCCGCGGAACCCTCCGGACGAGGTGAGCCCGGACCCGAGCGCCACCTCGAGCACCGCACGGCACCGCACCGACTTGCTGGCCACCCGCACCGGGGTGCCGGCGGCGCGCCGCACGAGATCGGCGGCGTTGACCTGCAGGGTGGCGAGGTCCAGAGCCGCCAGCGGCGGATCGAGATGAGCCGTGGCAGCGGTGAGTCGGTCGATCGCAGCAGTCACATCAGTCCGTTCGTCGAAGGCGTCCGGACCAGTCGATCACTCTGTTGAACGATTGTCCAGATCCGAGTTTCCCTCGACCGCCTTGCTCGCGACGATGCGCACCAGGTCGTCGAGTTCGGTGATGATGGCGTTGCTGTCGCGGTCGACGAGCCAGCGCAGGACGATTCCGTCGATGACGGCGAGGGCGAACCGCGCGATCGCCTCGACCGGCTCGGTCCACGTGGTCCCGGTCCTGCGGGCGCTCTCCTGGAGGAACACCGTGGCCTCGACGTCCATGGTTCGGTACTGCTCGTCCGCGACACTCCCGGCGAGCGGCGCACCCGCCGCGCGGTGGCGCAGCGCGTACGCGGTGATCTCGTAGGTGAGCAACTGGCGATCCGCGGTGGCTTCGACCAGCGGCCACATCCCGGTCAGCCCGGTGTGCAGCACCTCGCGCAGATCCCGCAGACCGCTCAGCTCCTGCGAGTCCCAGACCGACGCGAAAGACTCGCGCATCCCCGCGCTGAGCTGCAGCACCAGACTCTCGGCCATGGCCGCGACCAGGGCTTCCTTGCTCTCGAAGCAGTAGTGCACAACGCCGAGCGAGACGCCCGCTTCCTCCGCGACAGCACGGATCGTCACCGCTGCGATCCCGCCGCGTTCGGCGATGGACAGCGCCGCTTCGACGAGTTGGGCGCGGCGTTCTTCCGCTGGAAGCCGATTCAACATCCCCCGATCGTAAAACCAGAACCGGAAAAAACGTGTCTCATTTGCCTGGACGCTCGTCCAGGTGAATAGTGACGGGAATGGCACAGGACACGTGGCGCAACTGGGCGGGGACCCACTCGTCGACACCTCACCGATTCGAGACACCTCGATCGGTAGCCGAGCTGAGCGCGCTGGTCGCCGATGCGACCGAGCGGGGATTACGCGTAAAAGCCGTGGGGGCGGGCCATTCGTTCACCGGAGTCGCCGTCACCGACGGCATCCTGGTGAGTCTCGACAACCTCGCGGGCATCGAATCCGTCCGCACGACGCCGGACGGTCCGATCGCGACGGTGATGGCCGGGACCCGACTGCGCAGCCTCAACGAACAGCTGTGGGGGCGCGGGCTGGCGATGATCAACCTCGGTGACATCGACGTCCAGTCGATCGCCGGCGCGCTCTCGACCGGCACGCACGGAACGGGGGCGCGATTCGGCGGCCTCGCGACGCTGATCCGCGGCCTGCAGATCGTGCTCGCGGACGGCTCGGTCGTGGATTGCTCCGAGACCGAGAACCCCGAGCTCTACCAGGCGGCCCGGATCGGGCTCGGCGCGTTCGGCATCATCACCAAACTCGACCTCGCGGTCACGCAGGCGTACGCGTTGCGTGCCGTCGAGGGACCGGCACGACTCGACGAGACGCTCGACGGGCTCGCACACGATCTCGCGGCCGTCGACCACTTCGAGTTCTACTGGTTCCCGCACACCAATCGCGTGCTGACGAAAAGGAACACGCGGCTGCCGGGTGACACGCCACTCGAGCCCGTGGGACGCGTGCGCGGCCTCATCGACGACGAACTGATGTCGAACACCCTCTTCGAGGGCATCAACCGACTGACGGCGGCGTTCCCGGCGATGATTCCACGGGTCAACCAGATCAGCTCGCGGGCACTGTCGGCCCGCGAGTTCACCGACCGCAGCTACCGCGTGTTCGCGTCGCCGCGCCGTGTGCGGTTCCGCGAGATGGAGTACGCGGTGCCGCAGGAGGCCGTCGAGGACACGCTCCGGGAGATCGCGAACTGGCTCGGCCGGTCCGACTGCCGGATCGCGTTCCCCGTCGAGGTCCGCTTCGCGCCCGGCGACGACGTGTGGATGTCCACCGCGAACGGCCGCGACAGCGCATACATCGCCGTGCACCAGTACCATCGTCGCGATCACCGCGAGTACTTCGACGCGGTGGAGGCGATCGCCCGTTCGGTCGACGGCCGTCCGCACTGGGGCAAGATGCACGCCCGCACCGCGGACGACCTGCGCCCCACCTACGCCCGGTTCGACGACTTCTGCACGGTCCGCGACAAGCACGACCCTTCGCGCACGTTCGACAACGAGTACCTCCGCCAGGTTCTGGCCTGACACGAGGCTCGAAACGTCCGGATCCGGTCGGCCCGTCGCTACTGTGAGCGGCGTGCCGACCGGACCGAATTCTCCTCGACTCGACCGTCGCTCACTGCTGCGGGCCGGCACGCTCGGCGCGGCGCTGGGCAGCGCGGCACTGCTCGCGGGATGCGGCGACGACCTCCGCGACCCGGGTGTGCCGCCGCTGCCCGGCGGGGACACCACTCCCGCCGACAGGACGACGTGGCGAATCCAGGGTGATCCGCTGATCGCGGGCACCGGTTCGGGGCCACTCGCGGGTCGTACGGTCGCCGTGACCGACCTGTTCGCCGTCGAGGGCCAGCGTGTCGGCGCGGGGAATCCGCGCTGGCTGGGACAGGCGCCCATCGAGGCGACCACCGCCGACAGCGTCTCCCGGCTCCTGCGGCAGGGCGCGGCGGTGGCCGGAATCGCTCAGACCGTCGACTTCGGCTTCGGCCACTCCGGAGTGAACGCGTCCTACGGGACGCCGGTCAATCCGGCCGCGTCCGGCCGTATTCCGGGCGGCGCGACATCGGGGGCGGCCACCGCCGTCGCGCTCGGCACGGCGTCCGTCGGACTGGGTCCCGACACCACCGGATCGGTCCTGATCCCGGCGTCCTACCAGGGCCTGTGGGGTTTCGGCCCGACGCACGACGCCGTCTCCACCCGCGGCATGATGCCGCTCTCGCGGACCCTCGACCGGGTGGGTTGGGTGTGCGCCGACCCGGTGACCCTGATCGCCGTCGGCGACGTGCTGCTGCCACCGGCGGCGGAGATCCCCTTCGGTGCGGCGGTGACGGCGCCCGGCATGACGGCCGTCGCGGACGAGCACGTTCAACCCGCGGTCAGGAAGGCCCTCGCGTCGTGGACGCGGTCGGCACTGCCGCCGTTGTCGACGGAGGAACTCGACATCGCGGAACTACCCGACTGGTACGACGCGGTGACCACCGTGCAGGGCTACGAGGCGTGGCAACAGCACGGGGCGTGGGTGTCGACGGCCACCGGGTCGATCGGAGACGAGGCCCGCGCCCACTTTCTCGCCGCGTCGAGGATCTCCGAATCCACGTACCGACGCAGTCTCGACGAACTCGACGCCGCCGGCCGATCCGTCCGCGACTACCTGGGTTCACGTGTCCTCGTCATGCCGACGTCGGCGTCCCCGGCGCCGTCGACGGCCGACGATCCCGGCAATGTCCGTGTCGCGGAGAAGCTTCGGACCACCGGAATGCTCGTCGCGGTCGCGGCCGTCGCGGGACTGCCCACGGTGACCGTGCCCGTGACATCCCCGGGTGGTCTGCCGGTGGGCCTGTCCCTGGTGGGTCCGTCCGGCCGGGACCGGGACGTGCTCGCACTGGCGGGCCGGATGACCGGCGCCGGAATCGTCGCCCGCTCCTGAGCCCCCTCGGCCAATGAAGTACATTTGTTTAACTCTTTAGATCCGACCGACTTCATCGAGAGTGAGGCGCCATGCGTGACGCAGTGATCGTCGAGGCAGTTCGTACCCCCATCGGCAAGCGCAAGGGCTCGCTCGCGGACGTGCACGCGGTGGAGCTGTCCGCCCACGTCCTGCGCGCCATCGCCCAGCGCACCGGCATCGACCCGGCAATCGTCGACGACGTCTACTGGGGCAACGTCAACAGCGTCGGCATGCAGACCGGCAACATCGGCCGGATGGCCGTACTCGGCGCCGGCTGGCCCGAGTCGGTTCCGGGGTTGACCGTCGACCGCCAGTGCGGTTCGTCGCAGCAGACCATCTCGATGGCCGCCGCGTCGGTCGTCTCGGGCCAGGCCGACGTCATCGTCGCCGGTGGCGTCGAGATGATGACCGCGGTTCCGCTCGGTTCCTCGAACGTCCCGGGTACCGGCGATTCCGCCGGACCCGCCCGTGAGCGGTACGCCACGCAGCTCGAGGCGCCCGGCTTCAACGGCCGCTTCAACCAGGGCGTCGGCGCCGAGCTGATCGCCCAGCAGTGGAACATCTCCCGCGCGCAGCTCGACGAGTACTCTGTCGCCTCGCACGAGCGCGCTGCCGCGGCCCAGGACGCGGGCGCCTTCGACGCCGAGATCGCGCCCTTCACGCTCGCCGACGGCACCGTGTTCTCCGCCGACGAGGGAATCCGCCGCGGCTCCACCACCGAGAAGCTCGGCCAGCTGAAGTCGCCGTTCCTCGAGGGCGGTGTCATCACCGCGGGCAGTGCGTCGCAGATCTCCGACGGCGCGGCCGCCGTGCTCGTCATGACGTCCGAGAAGGCGAAGGCCCTGGGCCTGACCCCGCTCGCGCGGATCCACACTGCCGTCGTCGCCGGCGACGACCCGGTCAAGATGCTCACCGGCCCCATCCCCGCCACCGCGCTCGCACTGAAGAAGGCCGGCCTGTCGATCGGCGACATCGACGCGTTCGAGGTGAACGAGGCGTTCGGTTCGGTGCCGCTGGCATGGCAGCTCGAGACCGGCGCATCGTCGGAGAAGATGAACCCGCTCGGCGGCGCGATCGCACTCGGCCATCCGCTCGGCGGCTCCGGCGCACGCCTGGCCGCAACGCTCGTCCATCATTTGCAGCGCACCGGCGGCCGCTTCGGCCTGCAGACGATGTGCGAGGGCGGCGGCACCGCCAACGCCACCATCTACGAGCGCATCTAGCACCTTCCGCACCGTAGGAGGGCGGCCGGTTCCGCACAGGACCCGGCCGCCCTCACCGTTTCGTCAGACCCGGCGGGCGTGCAGGGCGAGCGCGGGGACGATGAGCAACGAGATCGCGGCCCCGAGCAGTGCCAGCCAGCCGTAGCTGGTGGCCGCGACCATGATGCCGGACGACAGTCCGCCGCCCGCGCCGGCGATCGCGATCGCCAGATCGACGGTGCCCTGCGTGCGGGCACGTGTCGCCAACGGAACGGCATCGGTGATGATCGCCGTGCCACTGATGAGCCCGAAATTCCAGCCCAGCCCGAGCAGCGCCAGCGCGACCGCGAGTGCCGGCACCGAATGCGCCGGAGCGGCGGCGGCCGTGACACCCGCGGCCAGCATCGTCACCGCCGCCGCGGCAGCCACGACCCGCGGGCCGAACCGGTCCGCGAGCCTGCCCGACAGCGGCGAGGGTAGGTACATCGCGGCGACATGGATCGCGATGACCAGACCCGCGGCCCCGGTTGTGTGCCCGTGATGCTGCATGTGGATCGGGGTCATCGTCATGACGGCGACCATGACCAACTGAGTGACGACCATGACGGTCGTGCCCAGCACGACCGACGGGTTCCACGTGCGCGCGGCAGACGGTTCGACGTCGGGGCCGGCCGCGAGGTCCGCCGCCTCGGCCTCGATCTCGCGCGCCAGCAGCAGCGGATCCGGGCGCAGCATCACCCACAGCACCGTGCCAGCGGCGGCGTACGCGATTGCGGCCAGGATGAACGGCCCTGCGAGCGCCGGGATTCCGAGCCCCTCGGCGACATCACCCATGACCGTCACGAGGTTGGGTCCGACGACCGCACCGACGGTTGTCGCCACGAGCACCGTGCTCACCGCGCGGCCGCGGTGGGCCGGAGCGGCCAGATCGGCACCGGCGTAGCGCGCCTGCAGGTTGGTCGCCGTTCCGGCGCCGTAGACGAACAGCGAGATCAGCAGCAGCGCGACGTTGTCCGCGACCGCCGCCGCGATCACTCCCACACTGCCGAGCGCGCCGACACCGTAGCCGAGTGCGAGACCTGGTCGACGGCCGAAGCGCTGCGAGATCCGGCCGACGGAGACCGCGGCGGCCGCGGACCCGATCGTGAACAGGGCACTCGGGACCCCGGCAAGCCCGGTGCCGCCCAACATGTCCTGGGCCAGCAGCGCGCCGACAGTGATCCCGGCGGCGAGGCCGGCGCCGCTGAGAATCTGCGCCGCGACCAGGACCGCGAGGATCCGGCGCTGACTGGTGCCGAGGTCCGGCGCCGCGAGCGTCCGTTCGGCCGTCACGCGGCTTCTCCGCCGGTCCCGGCGAGTTCGATTCCCGACGCACGCCACTCGAGGATCCCCTCGTCCATCGCGGCCGCGCTCAGCCCCCGCCGCCGGAGGAGTTCGGCGGCGTCGCGTGCCATTCCGCACAGTTCGCCGCGGCAGTACACGACGACGTGCGTCCCGACCTGAAGTTCGTCTGCTCGGACGCCGAGCTCGTCGAGCGGGATGGATACCGCGCCGGGCAGGTGCCCCGCGGCGAACTCCGTGCGCGGCCGGACGTCGAGCACGACGACGGAACCGGAACTCATATGTGCGGCAAGCTCGTCGGAGAATTCGGTACCGTCACCGTGAGCGAGTCCGGGCAGGTGCGCCGCACCGACGTCCTTCATCGACACGTACAACCGCGCGACGTCGAGCCCGGCGAGGCGGTAGAAGATCGTGGTGCCGTCGCGCCGTGTACGCACCAGACCGGAACTCTTGAGGATCTGCAAGTGCGAGGACGCACTCGTCACCTTGAGCGCCGCCGCCCGAGCGAGGGTCTCGACCGACTGCTCACCCTGCGCGAGCAGTTCCAACAATGCCAGCCTCTTGCCGTTCGCCATCGCCTTCGCGATGCGTGCGAGCTGGTCGTACATGTCCGCATCGAACCCGGAAACACTCATATTCCATCACTCCTTGGAATAAGAGAATACGTAACTCAGTCTCGACCCTCGACGGCCGCCTCCGCCGCAGCGACCCGGCGGTGGGCACGCTCGAGTTCGCCCCGCGCCGACCGCGCCGCCTCGGTCGCCGCACGAGTCGACTCCCGGACGAACACGTCCCGCTGCTCCAGATGCTCGAGGTCTTGCCGCAGCGCCTTCATCCGGTCCACGATCTCCACCGTTTCCGCGGCGAGCCGGGAGAGCTCGCGCTCGGCGACGTCCGCCGCCTCCCGCGCCTCCGCAGCCGCGCCCCGAGCCGCGACCAGTTCGGCCTGCGCCCCCTCCCACGCATCCTCACCGGAACCCGCAGAACCGGACCGTTTCCGAGGACTCGACCCGCCCGCCGACGACCGCGCCGGACCGACCGACGCCAGCGCGGCCGGCCCGAACCCGCTGTAGTTCGCGGCGCCGAGCACCCGCCCCCGCCTCACGGTCCGCGCCAGGTCGGGATCCGCCATTGCGGCGTGCAACGTCTGCGCGACCTCCCGCAGCGCCGACTCCCCCACCGTCCTGCCACGCTCCGCGGACAACCGTCCCGCGCGCTCCGCGAGCGCCCGCACCACCCGCTGCCGCTGATCGGTGAGCTCACGGAGCGCCGCGGGGTCGAGGCGGCGCTGGGCCTGCCGCAGCGCATCGCCGAGCGCCAGGACCGCGGAGACGTCGTCGGGCGAGTCGCGGGCCAGCAGATTCACGAGCCAACCGACGGTCGTCGGCTTCTTCAATGCCGCCAACGCCCTCGCCGCATCACGATCCTTCGCCGCCCGCGCCTGCTCGACACGGCCGGTGCGGGCCGCGACGAACTCGGACGGGTCCAGCCCGTACAGCTCGTCGGCCACTTCCTCGACGTCCACCCCTCGATCCTGACACCGCTCCCGGCCTCCGATCGGGGTTCCGAAGCATCGCGCTCACCTGCCGCAACTTATCTGTCGTGCAGAACATAGATTTTGTAGTAGCGTCGAACAGGACAACATCCTGCAGGTGACAAAGAACTCGACACGGTCGCAGGTATGGACACGAGGATCGAAAGGACAGACGATGCCGAACTTCACCGTTCCCGGACTGACCGAAGACCAGGGTGCCAAGGTCGCGAACACCCTCCAGAATCGACTCAGCGCCTACAACGACCTCCACCTGACGCTCAAGCACGTCCACTGGAACGTCGTGGGCCCCAACTTCATCGGCGTCCACGAGATGATCGACCCACAGGTGGACCTGGTCCGAGGCTTCGCGGACACGGTCGCGGAACGGATCGCCGCCTTGGGTGCGTCCCCCCAGGGCACGCCCGGCGCGATCGAGAAGGACCGGTCGTGGGACGACTACTCCGTAGGACGCGACAGCGCGCAGGCCCACCTCGCTGCGCTCGATCTCGTGTACACGGGTCTGATCGAGGGCAACCGGAAGGCGATAACGATGGTCGGCGAGATCGACCCGATCACCGAGGACCTCCTGATCGGCCAGACGGCGGAGCTGGAGAAGTTCCAGTGGTTCGTCCGTGCCCACCTCGAGAACTCCGGGGGCCGCCTCGCCAACGAGGGCGAGCCCACCGAGAAGAAGGCCGCGGCCGCCGTGCGCTGACCGCGACACCGAGCGCCGCAGCCACCCGATCCCGGTCCGGGCGCCCGTCGGGGGCCCCCGGACCGGCCCTTCCCTCAATCCCACGCCTCAGGCCCCTCACTCAGTCCGCTGAAAGGACCGCCATGCTCTCCCTCCCCATCATCGGCTGGATCATCATCGGCGGCCTCGCCGGCTGGATCGGCAGCAAGCTCATGAAGACCGATGAACAGATGGGCATTCTGCTCAACATCGTCGTCGGTATCGTCGGCGGCCTCATCGGCGGCTTCATCCTCGGCGCTTTCCTCGACGTCGAAGGAGGCGGCCTGTGGTTCAGCTTTTTCACGTGTCTGTTCGGCTCGATCGTCCTCCTTTTCCTGGTGAAGCTCGTGACCGGTCGCCGCTGACGACCCGGAACACAAACGAGGCGGGCCCGTTCGGTGAACGGGCCCGCCTCCGGTAGCCACGCAGGGTGTCAGCGGCCGGCCGTGTGGGACTCGCCGCGACAGCGCGCTCGACAGCGACACCGGTCTCGGTGACGATCACCGAACCAACCGGTGACCGATCGGGTCGACACCGCAGGACGTGCGCCGACCCGAAAGGCGGTGCGTGCAGTCTCGTGCGTGGGCGACTGCAGGGCTGCGGCCAGGAAAAGTCCCACGGTCAGGATTACGGATCCGGTCAAGGCGAGTCGCATGGCGGTCAGCCGGAATTCGGAGCGTATCCCGCGTTGCGGAAGAAGTGGGCGCGCCTTGTACGCGGTGTCGGAGGGAGGTGTTGCCCCGTGGCTCACGACCTTGGACAGCTGACCGCGGCGGTGATCGATCCGGTCAAATTCTGACGCCGTGCGGTGACACTACATTTTGCGGAAACCGAGAGGGGCCAAGCCCTCCTCGATCCCTTCCACAAGCCCGGTTCGGGCCCGGCAGCAGATCCGATAACTCACGGAGTACCGGAATCGACCTCACTCACGCATGATCATCAGGGCGGCCTCCCGCTCGAGATCAAGGTACGGCTCGCCGCTGACGTCGACCGCGACCCGATTGATCGTGCCGCCGGTGAAGCGGTGAGGTGCTTCGCCTGGGTAGTCCTCGGTTATCGCTTCGCCCGGGTGCCGGCCGACGTACAGCCCAGCACCGGCGACCGCGAATGCCCCCATCTGAGTCTTGATTCGGCCCTCGCCGACCTTTCTGTCGGCGTGATAGAGGGACAGTACTCCCGTGGCGAATGTGGGCTCTTGTCCGTCCTTTTCGAACGAGGCGGACAGAATCAGGTCCGTGCCGGTCGGGATGTCCTCGGAACCGACGATCATCTGTTCTTCGCTGCCCACGAAGTTGTTGACGTAGTGGAGCCGATTGTCCTTCACGTACAGCGCGTGGCCCCCGAACCGGGAGCCGATCGCGAAGAGCACGCCCTCGGCTCCCGGTGTCGGGATGTCGACGAGCGCCCCGATCACGAAGGACCGGCCGCGAGTGTTGACCGCTTGCCATTCGGAAACTGCGGCGACGTCCGGGTAGTACACGTATCGGTTGCGCAGTTCGGACAGTTGGGGTCGGGCCGTGCCCATGATCTCGACAGGTGATCGATCGTCCAGTGGAAATGCCCCGTTCGCCCCGGCCTCCGCGAACCAGATGTTCACCAGCTCACGAACCTTCTCGGGGTGCTCCGCTGCCAGGTTGTTCACCTCGGCACGATCGACGTCCGTGTGGTAAAGCTCCCATTCATCGTCGCTGAAGTGCCCCCAGCCGGCGAGCGTCGGATGTGTCGTGACGGCCTTCCACCCCTCGTGCCAGATCGACCGCGAGCCGAGCATCGCGTAGAACTGAGTCTTCCGCTGCGACGGCGCGGATCCGTCGTCGATGCTGCTCCGCATACTGACACCGTCGAATTTGCTTTGGACGTGGCCCTTGATCGTCTCGGGGGCGTCGACTCCGAGAACGTCCAGGATCGTCGGCACCAGGTCGACTGCGTGATGGTACTGATCACGGATCTCGCCCCGTGCCGCGGTTCCCGCCGGCCACGAGATGATGCAGGGGTCGGCGGTTCCGCCGTTGAACTCGTAGCGCTTCCACATCTTGAACGGCGTGTTGAATGCCATCGCCCAACCGTTGGCGTAGTGGTTGTACGTCTTGGTACTCCCGAGATCGTCGAGCTTCGCAAGGTTCTCGGCGAGATCGTCGGGTACGGCGTTGGCGAACTTCATCTCGTTCACCGACCCGTTCGGGCCACCCTCACCGCTGGCCCCGTTGTCGGAGACGACCACGACCACGGTGTTCTCCAGCTGATCGTTCTGCTCCAGATAGTCGAGCAAGCGTCCGATGTGGTGATCGGCATGGGCGAGGAATCCGGCGTAGACCTCGGCCATGCGCGCAAAGAGGCGCTTCTCGTCGTCGTTGAGCGAGTTCCACGGGCGGGTGTAGTCGAGCTCCGGGAACGGTTCGCCCTCGGGGCCCGACCGGGTATCGGGGGTGCCGATCGGGTTGATCGGCGGAAGCTCGGTGTCCGCCGAGACGATGCCGAGCTCCTTCTGCCGGGCGAGGGTCTGTTCGCGAAGCGCGTCGTATCCCATGTCGAACTTGCCCGCGAACTTCTCGATCCAATCCCGCGGGGCATGATGCGGGGCGTGACACGCGCCAGGCGCGTAGTAGAGGAAGAACGGCTTGTCCGGCGCGATCGTCTTGGCGTCTTTGATGAACTCCAACGCCTTGTCCGTGATGTCCTCGGTGAGGTGGTAGCCGTCCTCCGGCGAACGCGGCTGGTCGACCGGGTGGTTGTCGTAGACCAGATCGGGATACCACTGGTTGGTTTCCGCACCGAGGAAGCCGTACCAGCGTTCGAAGCCTCGTCCGGTAGGCCAGTTTCGACGCGTGGCCGCGAGGTTCATCTCGTCGGTCGGGCACAGGTGCCATTTGCCCACCATGTAGGTGTTCCAGCCCTGCTCTCCCAGGATCTCCGAGAGCATTCCGTTCTCCGGCGGTATGGTGCCGGATGCGTTGGGGAATCCGATCGCCGCCTCGGTGATGCACGCCATGCTGTTGCGCGTGTGGTTACGCCCGGTCAAGAGACAGGACCGTGTGGGCGAGCACAGCGCCGTGGTGTGCCACTGGGTGTACCTGACCCCCTTGGCGGCGATGCGATCGATGTTCGGCGTTTCGATCGGTCCGCCGTAACAGCCCATCGCGGAGAACCCGACGTCATCGAGCACGATGTAGACGACGTTGGGTGCTCCGTCCGGGGCCTTGGGCGGCTCGAATGGAGACCAATCGGGGACCGAGTCGCGGATATCGACGTTGACGACACCCCGAAATGGCTTGGCCATGATGCGCCTCCTGCGTTCCTGGTACCGACGTCGGCAGCCGCGCGACCGGGCACCTCACCTGCTTGCGGGTGAACGAAGTGGCGAGTCCGGCGACGCCCCTTCTTCGACTATCGAACCACCGATGGGTTCAACGGCATCCACGAAAGCCGGAATCGTTTGGAACACAATTCCACACGACGATTCGGAGAATTCGGCGGCCAGTTACGAATACGTGAAGAGTCCGGTTCAGGCCGGCGCTTTCGATCCACTCGCACACTCTCTCGCATTCCGACCGTCTGACATAGGGCGGATTCAACCGGTCGTCGCAACACCTCGATCACGGAGGTGTGCAATGGGACGTGGTGGGAAGCAGATGCCGG
>NZ_JBXAJP010000013.1:0-155273 GCF_058797375.1 Prescottella sp. GW823-FHT02E09 | reverse complement strand
CCCCCCCCCCCCCCCCCCCCCCCCCCCCCCCCCCCCCCCCCCCCCCCCCCCCCCCCCCCCCCCCCCCCCCGCCGCATATCGGTCAGTTCCGTGCGAACCGCGCGGGTTCGGTGTCCGGCAACTGCGAGACCTGCCCGCGTGCCACCAGGTGCCGCAGATGCGCGGCGGCCTCGGACAAGGCCATTCCCTTGGCCATCGGGTGGAACTTCTCCCACGGCCGGTACCACTTCATCCGCTCGGCCACCTGCCACACGGTGATCTCGTCGGCCCCGAACGCCTCGTACAGGTGGTCGAGACGTTCCTCGTGGTGATCGATCAACTCACCGGCCCGGCCCGCCACATCCACGATCGGAAGACCGTGCGCGCCGAGGCCGCGGGTGACGTCCATCTTCTGCACGCGGCGCAGCGACTCCATGAACTCGGCGAGCGCGTCACGCTCCTCGAGCGGGTATACGAAGTTGCCGACGTGCGGCGTGGTCTTCTGGAGCACGTGGTCGCCGGTGAACATCACGTCGGCGTCCTCGAGATAGAAGCACACGTGGCCCGGGGTGTGGCCCGGTGTGTAGACCGCCTGGAGGTTCCGCCCGGCGAGCGCGATCAATTCGTCGTCGACGAGGATCCGGTCGGGTGCCGACGCGGGACCCACCGGGGGATCGCCCTGCGCGGCCTTCTCGAACGCTTCCCGGTCGACGAGCGGTGCGCCGGCGCGCTCGAGGTTGGACAGCTGAAAGTCCATCCACTCCTGGTTGCGGCCCGAAGACATCTTCTCGAACATGTCGTGGTCGGCCTCGTGCATCGCGATCCATGCACCCGACGCCTCCCGGACCCGGCCACACAGGCCCGTGTGGTCGGGATGGAAGTGTGTGAGCACCACACCCTCGACCTCGGACACCGAATGTCCGATCGATTCGAGGCCCGCGGTCAGGCCGTCCCAGCCTTCGTCGCCGTCCCAGCCGGCGTCGACGAGGATCACCCCGCCCGGCGACTCCATGGCGTAGACCAGGGTGCTGCCCAGCGGATTGTGGGACATGGGAACAGTGATCTGGAAGATGCCATCACCGATGGCCGAAGCACCTGTCATTTGCGCAAACCTCGTTGGCTAGATGAAAACCCGTTCTACCTATGCCTCCATAGTTACTCTTCGGGTTTCGCGGCGGCGTGACCGGTCCCACTTAACGGAAGATGCGGCTACGCAACCAGGTCGGCGTACTCGGGGTGCGATGCGACGTACTTCTCGACGTATGAGCACGACGGCACGATCTTGAAGCCCTGTTCGCGCGAAGCGTCCAGGGCAGCCTTGACCACCTGACCCGCCAGGCCCTGGCCGCGGAAGTCCGGGTTGGTGACCGTGTGCCCGAAGTCGCGGACGCCGTGCGCCTCGATGTAGTCGGCGTAGCCGGCGAGGGCGTCGTCGACGTAGATCTCGAAGCGGTTCTCTCCCGCGTTGTGCTCGATCCTGTTCGCCACGGCCGGGCTCCTTTCGTTTGCTTACGAACGCACGTTACCCGGGTACAGCGCCGGATCGAGGGCGAGTATTCCGTGCCGGTCTGCGCACCCGCTGCACTCCCGACGTTGCATGACGCACGCCCCGCACGCGAACCCGAGCACTTCACGCACTCGTGGGTCGTCGGGGAGACAGCCTCCGGCGCCGCTTTCCGCCACTGCAGCGATATCACGGCTGGGTACACCTAGATCAGGTCCAAGGGCTCCCCGAACCGGTCGTAGTAGACCTCGTAAGCGAGCCCGCCGAGATTGGCGGGATCACCGCCGTCGATGTGTGCCGGCATGCGGCTCGGCTCTGTGAGAACCGCTTCGTATCTCACGCGCCCCTGGCTGACGACCCACTGCGCTGCATCTTCCAGGCCATCCTCGGACTCATCGGGCCCGAGATAGGACCGATATGGCTCGTCCTGTAGCTCGGCGGCGAAGTCCAAGAACAGATCTTGGAACCTGTAGACGGCGTCCTTCGGCAGTCGCCCAAGAATTTCACGAAGGCGATCACGGCTCCTCGCGGACTCCTCTACAACGTCCCAGAACCAGTCGACGTCCGGGCCCTCGTCGTGACGAACAGCGTCAGCCAAAGCCTCTCCCAATCTTGCAGACGAGCAGACCTACCGGCATCTCATCAGCGATGAAGCCGGCCCGACCGCAACCGTGCGCGATCGCTTCATCCCAGTACACGCTGGAGACCATGTTCTGTCAGAGACGGCCTAACGGGATGTCGACCCTTCCGGCTCCTCTGGCTTCTCCGTGTCCGCGATGTCCTCCGCCTCCTCCAGGTCCTCTGGTGCGCCGGCGGCGTCCTCCACCTGTGGAGTGCGGGTCGGCCGGATGAGGATTTCCAGTGCGAGAAGCGCGACCAGGGCAATGACGACGATCCAGAACACCACCAGTCCTGTCGGGTACCGCCAGAACACCAGCAGCAGGGCCGCGACTCCGATGATGAAGCACCGCAGCGGTACTCGTGCTTGGCCGGCCCAGCGTTCGACGGTGTTCGGGGTTCGGTCGGAGCGGGGGTGCCGGACCAGGTCCAGGGACCTCCCGAATCCGCGACGAACGACGGTGGCCGACGACGAGCCCCCGATCAGGTAGGCGCCGAGAGCGATGACCAGACCCAGCACCGCGACGGCACGCAGACTCGTGCGCAGCGGCACCAGGACGGTGTCGATCACGGCCGTCGCCGCGTCCGGGGACAGCACGTCTGCGGGGACGGCGTCGAGGTAGAACGCGCGTCCGACGAGGATTCCCACCGCGAGGACGAACATCCCGACCGCGATGGCCAGCCCCGCGAGTGACAGGGTGTGCAGCCGTCGGCCGCGGGGTGCGACGGCAACCGCGCCCGCGGCGCAGGCGATTCCCAGCCACGGCAGCACCGCGGAGGCCTTGTCGAGCGCGTTGACCGCGCGCTGGGCCCGGACCAGTTCGGGGGACTGGAACAGGACGAACTGCTTCTCCACCGTGGGGATCTTCTCGGCGAAGGAGAAGCCCCGATCGGTCAGCTCGGTGCGCACGTTGTCGATGATGGTCGCCAACGAGATGCTGACGGTGCCGCTCCGGTCGACCTCGACCGAGCTCGGGCCGTAGTTTCCGGTCACGACCTGGACGAGGGCATTGTGCGCGGTGCGGTTCGCCTGGACCCAGAGGTCCCGGAACTGTTGGGATTCGACGAAGTTCAGCACGGTCTCCTGGACGAAACTCTTCGTCTGTCCCGCGATGACCGGTGCCAGCCCGACGATCGCCTGATCGACTCGGGGCGCTCTCTCGTCCAGGTTCGACAGATCGACCAGCGCGGCCAGAGCCTCGGTGGTGAGGCCCTCGATGTCGACTCGTGAGAAGAGTTCGTCGGTCACCTGATTCGAGATCTCCGACTGGATGGCCGGGTCCTCGGCCAGCGGCGCGACCGTGGTGACGTAGCGATCGGTGTCGAGGATCTCGCTGCGGGTGAACCGGGAGGTCACCGAGGCGATGGACAGGAGACCTACCAGGACCAGCAGGATCGTCACCGCCGTCCACCGCCACCAGTGGTGCGGAGTCCGCCGTGCCGCGACGGCGCCGGTGGTGTCCGGTTCCCGGGCACGCAACGTCGCCACCTCGGCGCGCAACCGAAGTAGTTCCGCGCGCTCGTCGCTGTCGAGGGGGCCGGCGCTCGTGCCGTCGTCCATGTAGTTCCTATCCGGTACGGGCGCTCGGCGCGCGAGTCAGGCTACCTTGGGATTCCAGGTGGCCACCGCCCAGATCACGACGGTGTTGAGCGCGATGAGACAGATCGCCCACAGCGGGTAGTACGGCAACCACAGGAAGTTCGCGAGAATCGACAGGGAACAGATCGCCATCGCGGCGACCCGCGCCCATGTTGCACCGGTGAACAGGACTGCACCGACCACGGCGACGATCACGCCGAGCACGAGGTGGATCCATCCCCACGTGGTGACGTTGAACTTGTATACGTACTCGAGGCCGACCACGATCACGTCGTCCTTGGCGACCGCGGAGATCCCCTGGAGGAACTCGAGCACACCGATGGTGACCAGCAGGACCGCCGCCCCCATCGACGTGCCTTTGGCGACACCCTGCTCGACCACATCGTCGGACATGACCTCGTCCCTTCGCTGAAAGGTGAAACGGCCTGGTGACACCCATTCTCCTCTGCCGGGGTGCATCAGGGCACCGATTTCACCCTGCGATTTCCGCGGCGTGTGCCATGGCGATCATTCGACACCTTTCGCGCGGTGGTCGCGTGGCTCGATCGCGGCCGCATCGTCGAACAGGGACGGTTCGGTGGGATTGCCGAACAATTCCATCTGATGCGGCTTGGCGGCGTACGGTACCGGCCGGGCGGGACCGGGCAGCGCGACCACACGCAGCGCCGACCGCAGCGCCTCGTGTGTCTGCGCCCACGCCCTCGACTCGTGATCGCACGCGTCCGCCTCCTCCGAATCGCCTTCGGCGCGGGCCTGTTCCGCGGACTCGCGCCAGGAGATCTCCTGCTCGGATGTGGTCCGCAGATAGTCGAGGATCGCGTCGCGGTCGTGGCCGCACACCTCCGCGACCTCCTCCGCACTGAGAACGCCGGCCCCGTGTGGATCCAGATGGAGCAGCGTCAGCAGCGCCGACGGCAGGTCGTCGTCGCCGGTGTCCTCGGTTTCGAAAGAGCCGGTTTCGAAAGAGCCGGGTTCGAAGTGGTCGGGTTCGAACGGGCCTGGTTCAAAGGGGTCCGGGCCGAGGAGGCCGGCGGCCTCGGCGTAGCTGGATTCGACATCCGCGTGGTCGTCCGCGAACCGGGACCCGTCGAATCGGGCGGCGAACCGTGCGTCGACGGTGGGCAGGAACTTCCCGATCACGTCGATCGCGTCGACGAGGTGACGTGGAACGAACGGATTCCCGGAGATGTCGATCGACGCGTTGAGCCGGTCCTCGTCGAGGGTGAACCGGATGTCGGGCCACTGCTTGGTGAGGTCGCAGATGTTCTCGGCCGCGCGAGTGCGTCCCGCGACCGCGTGCAGCAGCGGAATCCAGAGCCGCACGAGGGGTTTGTCGGGGTGGGCGATGACGAACACGGGTTGATTGCCGAGGGTGAGAACGACGTCGCCGTCGTCGTCGACCTGCGGCACGAAACCCAGCGCCTGATCGACGGTGCGCGAGATCAGGTCCCGAAGTTCCCGAGGGTCACGGGGTGCCACCGCGGTGGTCTCGTCGAGCGTCACCGGGGCCGGCTGCGGGGCGTCGGGTGTGTCGGCACCGAGCAGATCGGTGTCCTCGAGCGTGCCGATGATCTCGGGATTCAGGAAGCTCGGGTGGGGGACGCTCCAGACCTCTCGGAGCGTCGTGACGGTCATCGCGGCCAGCTGATCGGCCCAACGCTGTTCCTTGTCGACGAAGAACGCGGGCGATCCCTCGTCGGGTTCCTCGTCCGGCAGCCGCGTGGGCCGCTCCCATCCCAGCTCGCACAGGCGGGACTCGGACTGCGGTGGGAGTGCGTGTCGCGGCGCGAGATAGGCGTTGGACGAGACCTCGCTCCGGATGTACTCGTCGTCCCACACCAGGAACTGCACCCACGGCGTGAATCCGTCAACCGTGGTTTCCTCGATCCAGTCGAGGATCAGGATGTCGTCGTTCCGCATCGCGGAGAGGTGGTCGGCGAGCCGACTCTGGAACTGGGTCCAGGACCGGTCGATTGCCTGGTCGAAGCTGTCGAGATCGAACATGAGCCCCCCTGTCTTTCGGGATGGAGCGTCACTCGGGAGGTCCCGCCCGGGGCCTCCGCGTCGTGCTGCCATCAAGGTAGCGCGGACCCCTGACAAGTTCGGGCACTGGCGTTCCGGCGTGTGTTCGTCAGTTCGCGAACAGTGCTGCGGCGCCGGCGGGCAGGTCGGATTCGGGGTGGCGCCGGAAGAGTTCCGCGGGCCGGCCGGTCCCGCTGCTCGACATCAGCCCGGTCGTCTCGAGCGAGTCGATGACCATCCGCCGGAACGAATCCTTGGGCAGGGCGCGCCCGTGGACCGCCTCGTACAGGCGCCGGAGTTCCAGGACGGTGAACACCTCGGGCAGCAAGCCGGACGGGTCGAGTCGGCGCGCGTAGCGGGCGCGCAGATCGTCGACCGCGTGGGAAACCATGTCCGCGTGATCGAACGCGAGCGGTTCGGTGACCACCCGGCCGTCGATGCGAACGAGTCTCGCGCCGTGCGGAAGGCGGCTCAGGGGCAGAGCCGCCCCGTGGGCCATCGACAGGACCCACCCGCGGTCGTCGCGGTCGGGGGCGTCGAACATCGCGAGTTGGTGGAAGTCGGTGCCCGTCAGGCCCGCCTTGGTTCGGAGCGCGCGGTCGGCGGCGTCGGACAACCGTTCGCCGGGATGCAGGAACGATCCGGGCAGGGCGAGTCCGCGGGGGCCCTCGACCACCAGGACGTCCAACTCCCCGGCGTCGACGGTGAGCACCGCGACGTCGACGGCGACGGAGGGGCGGGGGTAATCGGTGAGGGCCTTGCCGGCCGTGTCGGACCACGTCGTCTTCGGTGCTCGTTTCGTCACCCTTGCAGATTAGCGCAGGCATGATCTAACGTTTAGCGCAGTTACGATCTAAAGGGGGTTCCGGTGGAGCTGAACGAACGGATGGCAGACCGTGCGGCGGGTGTCCTGCTCGCGACCGCGGCGGGTGACGCGCTCGGGGCGGGATACGAATTCACCACTCCGGGAACGGGAACGGTGATCGACATGATCGGTGGGGGCATCGGCGCGTTCGCGCCCGGCGAGTGGACCGACGACACCTCGATGGCGCTCGCGATCGCGGAGGTCGCGGCTACGGGCGTCGACATCGGCAGTGGTCCCGGTCGGGATGCCGTTGCGGCACAGTTCGTCCGGTGGTTCGACTCCGATCCCGCGGACATCGGGAACCAGACGTCGGCGGTGCTGTCCCGGCGACCGTCGTCGGCGTCCGAGATGGCCCAGGTGGCGTGGGCGGTACCGGGCCGCAAGGGCGGCAACGGCTCACTGATGCGGACCGCCCCGGTGGCGCTGGCCTACCTCGACGACGTCGACGGGTGTGTGCGGGCGGCGCGCGCGATCGGATTGCTCACCCACCACGACACCCGTGCGGTCGAGGCGTGCGAGATGTGGACGTACGCGATCCGGCACGCCGTGCTGCACGGGACCTTCGACGGTGTCCGCGGCTACCTCGACCGCGCGCCGCGGCCGACGCGTGAGTACTGGGCGCCGCTGCTCGACACGGCCGAACGCGGCGGGCCGGCGGACTTCCCGAACAACGGCTGGGTCGTCGACGCCCTGCTCACCGCGTGGTGGGCGATCGCCACCACCGACCCGTCGGGTCCCGAGCATCTTCCGCGGGCGCTCGAGCAGGCCGTCCGCGCCGGACACGACACCGACACCACCGCCGCCATCGCTGGTGGTCTGCTCGGCGCGCGATGGGGTGCGTCGGCGGTGCCGGACCGGTGGCGGCGGATGCTGCACGGCTGGCCCGGACACCGCGGCGAGGATCTCGTCCGCATCGGCCTGCAGATCGCGACGGGGCGAGTGGCCACCACTACGTCGAACGGAGGGAACGTATGACCGTCATCGCCGTCGCCGAGGGTGACATCACCAGAATGCGGGCGGACGCGATAGTCAACGCCGCGAACTCGTCGCTGCTCGGCGGCGGGGGAGTCGACGGTGCGATCCACCGCCGCGGCGGACCCGCGATCCTCGCGGCCTGCCGGAAGCTGCGTGCGACGACGCTGCCGGGCGGGCTCGCGGAGGGTGCAGCGGTCGCCACCACGGCAGGCGATCTGCACGCGACGTGGGTGATCCACACCGTCGGTCCGCGCTATTCGCGCCACGAGGACCGCGCCGCGGTGCTGCGCTCGTGCTATCGGAGCAGCCTCACGGTCGCGGACGACCTCGGGGCGGCGTCCGTCGCGTTCCCGCTGATCTCGTCGGGCGCCTTCGGCTGGCCCACGGACGACGCGGTGCTGCAGGCGGTGTCGGCGATCCGGGCGACGCCGACGAACGTCGGTGTCGTCACGTTGGTCGCCTACGAGCCCGAGGTCGCGGCGACGATGCGTCGCGCGGTCGGCTAGCGCATACGTCACGCCCCGCAATGCGGGCCCAGTAGCGGCAGTCGATGCGTTCGATCACGCGGCGTGGAAAGGTGGATGATACTGCACTGCTTCTGTTCTCGCCGATCGAGCAGGTTGCAGCGTGTCAAACGGCCGTTTGATCGACGTGGCGCCCTATCGTCGGTTCGTCAGATTCGAGTATGGAGGTCGGGGTTTCGATGGTGGATACGAGAACGCTCAACGGTCGGTACGGCGACGAGGTTTTCGCTCATGAGCGCAGTGACGAGCGTGATCGCCTGGACGCGCTCACCCGTTCACTCGATGAGATCTCGTTCGCGCGGCTCGACACGCTGCCCATTCGGCCTGACTCGCGGTGCTTGGATATCGGCGCGGGCACAGGCACGGTCGCCGCCTCCCTTGCCGATCGTGCCGCTTCGGGACACGTCATCGCTCTCGATCGCAGTACTGCTCTTCTGGATCCGAATGCCCGCGAGAACCTCGAGGTGATGGAAGCGGATATCACCACGGCGGAGTTCCCGCCCGGAAGTTTCGATGTGATCCATGCGCGCTTGGTCCTCCAGCACCTCTCCGAGCGGGAAGAGGTCATCGGGCGTGCGGTGTCGTGGTTGGCGCCGGGTGGCTGGATCCTGTTGAGCGAGGGTATCGACCCGCTCAGTGCCACCTCTTCCAGTGACCTCTATCGCAGGCTGATGGCGGGGTTCGTGGACGCGCTCCATCGGTCGATGGGCACGGATATGAACTGTGCGCGCAACTATCCGGCAGTCCTCGCCGAGCACGGGATCGTGAACATCGGCATCGATGCGCACGTGCCCCAGGTTCGTGGCGGCAGCCCGACGGCAGACTTCTTTCGGCTGAGCTGCGGTCAGCTGCGCGAAGTGATCGTTTCTGCGGGCCACCTCGACGACGACGAGTTCGACGCAGCCATGGCGCTGCTCGACGACCCGACCTTCATCGATCTCGCGACAGGGATGATGTCGGTGTGGGGGCAGCGGGGCTGACCGCCAGCGCATCCGGGGTGTTTTCGTCGGGACCGGCGCTTCGCGAGACACGCGCCAGGTCGGGGTTCGGCACGGGTGGATCGCACGCTCAGTCGCCCCCGCGCACGCCCTCGTAGTAGCCGCGGATGTGGTCGACGATCCGCCGTTCGGCGAGCGCGGCGTCACCGGCGGTGACGGCGTCGACCAGGCCGCGGTGCTCGTGCCGCAGTCGGGTGCACGTCGTGGGCCACGCGGCGACGTCCACGCCGCCGACGACGTACGACTCGATCGACGCGCGGAGTCCGGCCATCATCGCGGCGATCACCTGGTTGCCGGCGGCATCGGCCATCGCCACGTGGAACTGGGCGTCGAGGACGAGGAACTCGTCGGCGGTCAGCGTCGGCGCGTCCATCGAGTCGAGCAGTTCCACCGCCGGTGTCAGATCCGCCGAGTCCTGCCGTGCGAGCGTGCGCATCACCTCGGACTCGAGCACGAGACGGGTCTGCACGACATCGGAGACAGGGAATCCGTGCGCCGCCACCTGCATTCGCATCAGCATCGTCATCCCGCCGGTCGGGCGGGCGACGATCATGGCGCCGGCGTTCGGGCCGGACCCGGTCTGTGCCTTGAGCAGACCGAGGGCCTCCATCACGCGGAGCGCCTCCCGGACGGACGACCGCCCGACGCCGAGATCGGCGGCGAGGGTGCGTTCGCCCGGGAGACGCTGACCGGGCAGGAGCTCTCCGGAGACCATCATCTCCTCGACCTTGCTGAGCACGTGCTCCCAGGCGCGCGGGTGCGACGCGATCGTCAGGTCGCTGGTGGAGAACTCGGAGGACATGACAGGTCAGCCTAGGCGTAGTGCCCGGGTCGTCCGAGTTGCTGGTGTCATGTGGGCCGTCACGGCAGCATCCAGCTCAGGACCGGGGTGGACTGCAGGTAGACCAGCACGCACAGGATGGCGAGCATGCCGAGGCTGTAGCCGATGACCTTCCGCAGCAGGATCGGTTCGCTGCCGACCTGGCCGACCGCGGTCGCGGCGATGGTCAGGTTCTGCGGGCTCACCAGCTTGCCGACCACACCACCGGAGGTGTTGGCGGCCACGAGCAGCGTCGGATCGATGCCGGCAGTCTGGCCGGCGGTCTGCTGCAGCTTCGCGAACAGCGCGTTCGCGGACGTGTCGGATCCGGTGACCGCGGTGCCGAGCCAGCCGAGGATCGGGGAGAAGAGAGCGAAGATCGCGCCCGTCCCCGCCAGCCAGGTGCCGATCGAGACGGTCTGGCCGGACTGGTTCATCACGTAGCTCAGGCCGAGGACGGTTGCGACGGTGGCGATCGCGAGTCGCATCTTCACCAGCGTCACGCCGAACGTGGCGACGGACGCGCGCGGGGTGAGGGTGAAGCGGCCGTTGTCGGTCCACAGCGCGTAGACGACGGTGACGATGATGCCGCAGATCAACAGCAGCGTGCCGGGATTCGACAACCACGAGAACGTGTAGACCGCGCTCGACGCCGGGTCGCCCGTGCCGGTGAGGAGATTGCCGTACAGGCCGGGCCACTCCACCAACTGGTCGGTGCGCGCCAGCCACGCCGGGATGTCGACGCC
This sequence comes from Prescottella sp. GW823-FHT02E09, assembly GCF_058797375.1. Lineage (NCBI taxonomy): Bacteria > Bacillati > Actinomycetota > Actinomycetes > Mycobacteriales > Nocardiaceae > Rhodococcus > Prescottella sp. GW823-FHT02E09. The sequence continues at coordinate 144,622 of NZ_JBXAJP010000013.1, read as the reverse complement.
CGCCGTCCACAGCTTCGCGATGCCGAACACGACCACCACGAGGAGATACGGGAACAGGGACAGGAACACGCGCGACGGCCCGAGGCGCTCGGCCTGGACGTGTGAGCGCTGATCCTCGGGGGTCTTCGGTCCCCAGAACTGCAGCATGATCACCGCGGCGGCCAGCCCGGCGAGCGAGGCGACGACGTCGGTGAGCTCGTACGAGAAGTGGCTCGAGCACCAGAACTGGGCCAGCGCGAACACGGCGCCGGTGACGAGTGCGATCGGCCAGGCCTGCTTCATGCCGCGGCGGCCGTCGACCAGGAACAGCAGCAGCAGCGGCACGAACAGCGCGAGGATCGGGGTCTGGCGTCCGACGACGGCGGCGATCTCGGTGGCCGGGATGTCGGTGAGGTTGCCGGCGGTGGTGATCGGAATCGCCATGGCGCCGAAGGCGACCGGAGCGGTGTTGGCGACCAGGACGGTGACGGCGGCGCGGATCGGGGGCATGCCGAGCGCGATCAGCATCGCGCCCGTGATCGCGACGGGAGCGCCGAATCCGGCGAGCGCCTCGAGCATGCCGCCGAAGCAGAAGGCGATCAGCATGGCCTGCACGCGCATGTCGCCGCGACCGATCGAGTTGAACACCCGGCGCAGATCCTCGAACCGGCCGCTGACGACGGTCAGTTCGTAGAACCAGATCGCGGTGACGACGATCCACATCACCGGGAACAGGCCGAAGGCGATGCCCTGGAGGGCCGACAGCCCGGTCAGCGACGCCGGCATGTCGAAGCCGATCATCGCGACCAGTGCGGCGACCGCGAGCGCGCCGAGTCCGGCGTACCAGGCTTTGAGTTTGAATCCGGCCAACAGTACGAAGAAGGTGGCCAGCGGGATGAGGCCGACCAGCGCCGAGGCGGTGAGGCTGCCGCCGACGGCGTCGGTCGCGGGGGTGAAGGTCACCGCGAGAAGCTCGGTTTCCACATGTAACTCCTGGTTCGCGCCGGGGTGTCGGCGACTCTGGGGGAAGGCCGTACTCGTGACCGCTATGTGGTCAGACCACAGGGACCGTACACCATGACCCCGATCACATTCGCGGCCTGAACGAAAGTTGGTGCAGAACTCTGTCTCCGGTGTGTCGAGCCGTTGACCATGGGTTACTGTGGTCAGACCACACCGTCGGACGATTCCGGAGATCCGCATGCGAATCGCGATTTTCGCCACGTGCATGGGGGACACGATGTTCCCGAATGCCCCCCGCGCCACCGCCCTGCTGCTGACGCGGTTGGGGCACGAAGTCGTGTTCCCTCCCGCGCAGACGTGCTGCGGGCAGATGCACGTCAACACGGGCTACCAGCCCGACGCGCTGCCGCTCGTCGAGAACTACGCCGACACGTTCGGCGACGCCTCGATCGACGCCGTCGTCGCGCCGTCCGGCTCCTGCGTCGGCTCGGTCCGCCACCAGCACGAGATCGTGGCCTCCCGCTACGGGAGCGCGGGGCTGTGCGGTCGGGTCGACACCGTGAAGGCCAAGACCTACGAGCTGTCCGAGCTGCTGGTCGACGTCCTGGGTGTCACCGACGTCGGCGCGTACTACCCGCACCGGGTGACCTACCACCCGACCTGTCACTCGCTGCGGATGCTCGGTGTCGGCGACAAGCCGCTGCAACTGTTGCGGGCCGTCCGCGAGATCGACCTCGTGGAGCTGCCCGAGGCCGATTCCTGCTGCGGGTTCGGCGGCACATTCGCGATCAAGAATGCCGAGACGTCGACGGCGATGCTCGCCGACAAGATTCGCAACATCGGTGACACCGGCGCCGAATACTGTTGCGCCAGCGACTCGTCGTGCCTGATGCACATCGGCGGCGGCATGTCGCGGCTGCAGATGGGTGCCCGGACGGTGCATCTCGCGGAGATCCTCGCCTCCGTCGAGTCGGATGTGGAGGTGTCCGCATGAGTGGCGTTGCGCTCGGGCTGCCGGCGTTCCCGCCCCGCGCCCCCAAGGGTGTCGGGTTCCTGCGCGGCACCGAAAAGTTCCCGGCGGCCGCGCACCACGAGCTGGCCAACACGCAGCTGCGCAGCAACATCGGCAAGGCCACCCACACCATTCGTGCCAAGCGGCTGAACGTGACCGGCGAGCTGCCCGACTGGGAGGATCTGCGCGACGCCGGCTCCGCGATCAAGACCGACGTGATGAACCGGCTGCCCGAGCTGCTCGTGCAGCTCGAGGCGGCCGTGACCGCGCGCGGCGGGACCGTGCACTGGGCGGCCGACGCGAACGAGGCCAACGAGATCGTCACCCGCCTGGTCCGGGAGACCGGCTCCGACGAGGTCATCAAGGTCAAGTCGATGGCCACGCAGGAGATCGAGCTCAACGAGCATCTCGAGGCGAACGGCATCCACGCGTACGAGACCGACCTGGCCGAGCTGATCGTCCAGCTCGGCCACGACAAGCCGTCGCACATCCTCGTCCCGGCGATCCACCGCAACCGCGCGGAGATCCGGGAGATTTTCTTGCGCGAGATGGCCGACGTCGATCCCGCGCTCGACGACGACCCCAAGCATCTCGCCGCCGCAGCCCGGAAGTTCCTGCGGCGCAAGTTCATGACCGTCCCGGTCGCGATCTCGGGCGCCAACTTCGGCGTCGCCGAGACCGGCACCCTCGGCGTCGTCGAATCCGAGGGCAACGGGCGGATGTGCCTGACGATGCCGCAGACGCTGATCACCGTGATGGGCATCGAGAAGGTGGTCCCCACCTACCGGGACCTCGAGGTGTTCCTGCAGCTGCTGCCGCGTTCGTCCACCGGTGAGCGGATGAACCCGTACACGTCGATGTGGACGGGCGTCAGCCCCGACGACGGGCCGCAGGACTTCCACCTGGTGCTGCTCGACAACGGCCGCACCGCCGCGCTCGCCGACAGCATCGGCCGTCAGGCCCTCAACTGCATCCGGTGCTCGGCGTGCCTCAACGTGTGCCCGGTCTACGAGCGCACCGGCGGCCACGCCTACGGCTCCACGTATCCCGGTCCGATCGGTGCGGTCCTCACCCCGCAGCTCGCCGGGATGGACGGCAAGGACGACCCCAACTCGACGCTGCCGTTCGCATCGAGCCTGTGCGGCGCGTGCTTCGACGCCTGCCCCGTCAAGATCGACATCCCGTCCCTGCTGGTGGAACTGCGGCACCAGAAGGTGGAGCAGTCCCGGTTCGGCGCCGAGGCGGCCGCGATGAAGGCGGCGTCCGTGGTGATGTCGTCGGCGAAGCGATTCACATTGGCCCAGAAGGCCGCCGGCCTGGGCCGGGTGATGGCCGGCAAGAAGGGCAAGATCTCGACGCTGCCGCCCCCGTTGAGCGGATGGACCGCCGCCCGCGACATCCCGGCACCGCCGAAGCAGACGTTCCGGCAGTGGTGGGACTCGGCCGAGGGTCGCGCCGCGATCTCGGATGCACGGAAGGACGGTCAGCGATGAGTTCGCGTGACGTGATCATGGGGCGCATCCGGGACGCGCTGACGCTCGCCCCGCCTGTCCCACAGGAGATTCCGCGTGCATACCGCACGGGGCGCACCATGCCCGACGCCGAACGCGTCGAGTTGCTGGTGGATCGGCTGGTCGACTACAAGGCAGTCGTGCACCGCAGCGGAGCGGCGGAGTTGCCCGAGATGCTGGCCCGGGTTCTGCGTGACGTCGGTGCCCGACGTGTCGGTGTGCCTGCCGGACTGGACGATTCGTGGCTGTCGCGGTTCGACGGGGACATCGTCGTCGACTCCGTGGACATTCCGGCGCCCGACCTCGGGGATCTGGACGGTGTCGTCACCGCGTCGGCCGTGTCGTGCACCGAGACCGGCACCATCTTCCTCGACGCCCGCCCCGACCAGGGTCGTCGCGCACTGACCCTGGTGCCCGACTTGCACGTGTGTGTCGTGACCGTCGACAGCATCGAGGTGGGCGTCCCCGAGGCCATGGCGCGCTTGGTGCCCGAGCGTCCCACCACCATGATCAGTGGGCCGTCGGCCACCTCCGACATCGAACTCGAGCGCGTAGAGGGCGTCCACGGGCCGCGGAATCTGCATGTGGTGATCGTCGACTGAGCAGTGCTCACCGTTGGCCGGCCCGCACCGCCGCCACGAAAGCGGGGTGCGGGTCGGTCACGATCACGGCGGAGCCGTCGGTGGTCGCCATGGCGTGCAGGAGTTTCTCCGGCCGGCCCGCGTGAAGCACTACAATCGAGGCGGGCAGGGCGAGAAGTCCGCCCAGGAACGCGGCGATGAGCAGCGCACCTTCGATACCGGCCAGACCGAAGCCGACAGCGAGGATGATCAGAACCGCCGCCACCGCGGCCAATCCCGCCGAACCTCGCAGACTGCGGGACCGGCGAGCGGCGCAGCGAGAACACAGTGGCCACTCCGTACGTACGACCGTTTCGGTCTGGAGGCGCTTCCATGCGTTCGCGACGCCTGTCCAGAACGGGCCGAATCCTCCTGGAAGATAGGACGAGACGTCCTTGGGAACGTCGGCTGTGAGCCTCCGGCTCGGACGGATCCAAGCCGTCGCGGTGGTCGTAGCGGGCCGGCCATGCTCGACGCATATATCGGGCAGGAACGTCGCCAGCGCGTGTTGCCGATCGAGGCCGTCAACTGGGACCGTTCTCAACTCGATGGAGGGTTCGGGGGAGGCTGACATCGATCACCACTCCGAGGACAGAATCCGGGTCGAGGTGGGGAAGTCGTCTGCTGGCTCACCCGGTGCGGGAGATTCGGCTGGCGGGCTCGACATTTCCAACTGGGACAGTTGACGCTTGCCCTCCTTCTCGAGGTCGGCCTTCTCGTCGTCCTCGAGTGCGCGGTAGTGCGCAACAGACCGCTCGACCAACGGGTCGAGGACACGAGCGAAGACGTCGGAACCGACTACATCGCGTAACTGCAGACGCCCGCCGAGCACGTCGTCGACGAGCCGGGAGAACTCCGGATCGGGACTGTGCTGCTTCAGGGCTCGGAGGGAATTCGCCAGGTGTTGCGCGACGCCGGCGTCTCCACCAGCGAGATTCTGGGATTGATTGTCGGTCGTCATCTCACGTCCCGGGATGGTCGTACGCGGTTTGCGGAAGCTCGTGGATCGAGATGTTCTCGAGTCCGGCCATCAAGCCGGTGATCAGCCCGATCGAGCCCTGTGCGCCATCCCACGCCTTGCCGGTGATATCGACGGCCTGACGCCAGATCGCAGTGGCTGCGGCGATCTCCGCGAGCACGGCGGCGCCGCCGACAAGGCCACCTACGCCCGTCCAACTGGTAGCGGCGGCCGCTGCCAGGGTCACGCCGATTGTGATCAGCCAATCGAAGAGCATCTGCCACAGTCCTTTGACTGCATTCGCGGTCTCGTACATACCGACCGCGATCTGGTGAATCTGCTCACCGATCTGCGTGAAGTCGTGTGATTGGCTCTGGATTGTGGCCGCGTAGTCGGTGAAGTATGTTGACGCGCCGTCCGCAGCCTGACCTCTCCAGAAGCTCGGTATGCCCGCGACCTCCTGGTCGATCTGGCGAGAGTATTCCGCATTGAACTCGCCCAGAACGGCGATGCTGAGACCTGCCTTCTGAACCGCCTCCCAATCGCCTGCGAATTGCGCCGCGATCCACGCCATCGGGTCGGTACCGCAGACCAGCTTCGCCGCTTCGTTGATCCAGTAGGAGGGGCTCATGTACTGCGCGGCGCCGAGAATGTTCTCGACGAGGTCCGGAACGGGATCGTTCGCGACAGGGTCCTTCAGGTCGATCGTCGTCGTCATTCTTTCTTTCCCCCAAGGTGATCGAGCTCAGTAGGTGGAGTCGATCCGATCGCGCGACGCACCTTCGCTCGTCCGATACATGGCAGCGGCGCGTGCCAGTTCGTTCGCTGCGTCCGCAGAGAGTTGGGTCATGCGGCGAAAGTTCTCCGACAGCACATCGTGCAATCCGCTCAGTTTTTCGACGACCGGCACGAACATGCGGCCCTCGCTGTACCCGATTGCGGTCCACTTCTCGGAGTACTGGCGCGCGGCATCTGCTTGCGCACTCAGGTCCGCCACATGTTTCGCGAATGCGTCGACATCGTCCGGCTCGACAAACAGTTCTGACATCTCGCCCCCCTGGCTACTGGTGTCACGGGGGAGCGTAGCAAGTTGGTTGTCGGAGTCGATGAGAGGCACGAACCTGCGGTTTCTCCGGTCCTCGGCCGTCCGGTCCGCGAAAGCCCCGCGCCAATTGGACGATTGTCTGTATAAAGGTGCCCGTGCGTGATTCGGTTCGCGCACGGGCGCTTCATTCGCTGGGGTCCTGCAGTCATATGCTGCCGGAATGTGCTTGATCGAACGGAGATCTGTGTGAATCGATCCGCAGTCTGTCGAAGCGCAGCCCCGACCGCTCCGATACCCAGCACAGGGCCACTCAACCAACGCTGCGACCTCGATGTCGACGGTCGCGACACCAGCGAGCAAAGGAAACACATGACATCACGAGCGATGACGCGTGGCATCGCCGTCGGCGCGGCAACGACACTGGCGATCGGTGCGTTCGCCATCCTCGGCGCAGGTGTCGCCGGCGCAGCCCCCGGGTCGATCACCTGGGACGACGGAAGCTCCCGTTTCACCCGCACCGTCAGCAACACGACCCCCGCGGTCGGCGACACGATCACCGTGACGACCAAGTTCGACCGGACCAACTGGGTCGACGAGTTCATCTACAACGTCAAGGACCGGCACCCGTCGTGCCTGACCTACGTTCCGGGTTCGGCCAAGATGGGCGGATCCCCGACGAATACCGACGGGGTCGTGGCAGACGAGGGCAACGGGACCGGCTACGTTCGCGCCTCCTGGGGCGTCACTTCGTGGGTGGTCCAGAATCGTCCGGGCTTCCACGCTTCACCGGAGTTCAGCGTCAGTTACAAGGTCGGCCAGAACTGCGCCCGCAATATCGCCCTGGCCACCGGCATGGACTACGGCGGATCGCTCGGCAGCGGCAACTACGGCACCAAGGGCCCGTCGATCACGATGGCCAAGACCGGCACCACGACAACCCTCGCTCCCGTCGCCGGCGCTCGCGTCGGAGTGGCGAGCACCCTGACCGCCACCGTCACCGGCGGCGCACCGGGCGACAGTGTCGAGTTCCGCGACGGCGCAACCACAATCGGCCACGGCACCCTCGACGCCGCCGGAACCGCGACCCTCGACTGGACCCCCACCGTTCGGGGCAGCCACGCCGTCGCTGCGTACTTCGCCGAGAACGCGTTCGCCACCGCTTCCCAGTCGTCGTCGATCACCGTGGAGGTCGCCGAGCAGAACGTGACCTCCACGATCGCCCTCGCACCGGTCACCGGCGCCCAGGTCGGCCGTGCCTCCACTGTCACCGCCACGGTCACCCCGACCGCGCCAGGTGGCAGCATCGAACTCCGTGACGGCGTCACGTCACTGGCGACACTGCCGGTCGGCAACGACGGGAAGGTCACCTACCAGTGGGTGCCCACGGTAGCCGGCGCGCACACCCTCACCGCTACGTTCACCGGCCGTGACGGCGTCACGGGGTCGACCACTACCGGGCAGGTCAACGTCGCCGAGGCGCCTGCCTCCACCACCGACTCGACCACCACCCTCGACGCGGTCGTCGGCGCTACCGTCGGCCAGGCCACCACGCTGACTGCGAAGGTCAGCCCCGCCAACGCCGGCGGCACCGTGACCTTCAAGGACGGCGGCACCGTCATCGGTACCGGCCAGGTCGGATCCGACGGGACTGCCACGACCGCGTGGACCCCGGCTACGGACGGCCAGCGGACAATCACCGCCGAGTACTCGGGCCAGGGCACCGTCAACGCCTCGTCCGACCAGGTATCGGTGATCGTGGCACCCGGCGAAGACCCCGGACCCGGCGGACCGGGCGAGCCCGGCGGAACCGGCAGCCTCGGCTCCCTCGGCGGCTTCGGATCCGGCAACTAGCAAGCAGCGCACAGTCACCGACGATGGGGTCTGTTCCCGGCCGGCAACGGCCCGGGAACAGACCCCATCGGCGTCATGCGAATCTCAGCATCGGGGCGGCGATCACCGATCCCGCGGCGGCGACGAACAAGGTATTCAGCGGAAGCGTCCATTGGGCTGTGAGATTTCAGTGGACAGAACGAGCGGTCCAATGGGCGTCCTTCTGCCTCGGATGGGGACAGTCGCTTCCGCCGGAGGCGGTTCTGTACAAAACCGAAGTGCACCGCGGACCGCTTTCGGCCGGAACGGTGCGGGACCACTCGTGCCGGCCGTCCGGATAGGCTCGGATGTCCGGAGCGTGTGATACTCCTAGGCTCTGGAATTGACCCGACGACACGGTGTGGGGACGCCGGAGGGGGTACGAAATTTGCTGACGCTGCACCGCGCGGAGAGCGCTGGAACACTCGCGTCCGCGCTCGCCGACGTGCTGGTCACGCCGCTCGCGGACCCGTTCCAGCGCGAGGTGGTCGCGGTGCCCGCGAAGGGCGTCGAGCGGTGGCTCACCCAGCGGCTCTCGCGCGTCCTCGGTGCGGTGGACGGCGACGGGATCGCGGCCAACATCGACTTCCCGTCCCCGACGCGACTGGTGGACGGGGCGCTGGCCACGGCCATCGGCCACGACATCGACAGCGACCCGTGGCATCCGTCACGGATGCTGTGGACGCTGCTGGCCGTCATCGACGACTGCGTGGACGAATCCTGGTGCACGGTGCTGGCCCGACACCTCGGTCACGGCAGCGACGACCACCGTGCGGGGCGCCGCTACGGCACCGCCGCACACCTGGCCGAGCTGTTCCGGTCCTACGGTGCGCAGCGTCCCACGATGCTCGTCGACTGGGCCGCCGGCCGCGACATCGACGGCACCGACCCCTTGGACGACGACCTGCGGTGGCAGCCGCAGTTGTGGCGTCGGCTGCGCGAGCGCATCGGCAGTCCCGGTCCGGCCGAGCGACTCGACGACGCGTGCGCGCGGTTGCGCACCGAACCGGCACTGCTGGACCTGCCCGAGCGCCTGTCGCTGTTCGGTCCCACCCGTCTCGGCACGGACCAGATCGCGGTGCTCTCCGCAATCGGCGCGAATCGCGATGTGCACCTGTGGGTCCCGCATCCCAGCCTCGAGATGTGGGGTGCGATGGCCGATGCCGATCCGCCGATCCGTCGCGCGGACGATCGGCGCGCCCTCGAGGTGGAGCATCCCCTGCTCGCCAGCCTCGCCCGCGACGTGCGGGAACTGCAGTCCCGGCTGGGCGCCTGCGACATGGTCGACGTCCACCATCCCGGGCCGCGCCGGTCGGAGACGCTGCTCGGCCGGCTCCGGTCGGACATCGCGGCCGACCGTCAGCCCTCCGAGTGGGCGCCGGACGACACCGTCGAGATCCACGCCTGCCACGGGCCCGCCCGCCAGGTCGAGGCGCTGCGTGAACGTCTGCTGCACCTGTTCCAGAACGACCCGACGCTCGAGCCCCGCGATGTGCTCGTCATGTGCCCCGACGTCGAGACCTACGCGCCGCTGGTGCGGGCCGCGTTCGGGCAGGGCGTGCAGGGGCAGCTCGGCCATCCGGGCCACCGCCTGCGGGTGCGGCTCGCGGACCGGGCGTTGCACCAGACCAACCCGGTCCTCGGTGTCGTCGCGACGCTGCTGGACCTCGCCGATTCCCGGGTGACCGTCAGTGAGGTCCTCGACCTCGCCGCGACGGCGCCGGTGCGCCGGCGGTTCTCGTTCGACGACGACGATCTCGAGCGGATGCGTGAATGGACCACCGCGGCCGGCGCCCGTTGGGGTATCGGTCGCCGCGAACGCGGCACCTTCGGGCTGGCCGACTTCGAGCAGAACACCCTCAAGGCGGCACTCGACCGCATCCTGCTGGGCGCCGCGGCCGACGACGTCGACGACGAATGGCTGTCGCTCGCACTGCCTCTCGACGACGTCGAGAGCAACGACATCGACCTCACCGGACGGCTCGCCGAGTACGTCGACCGGCTCGACGTCGCGCTGCGCGGGCTGGTCGGTCCGCAGTCCGGGGAGCAGTGGTCGGCGGCGCTGGGCCGGGCGCTGGACCTGCTGGTCGACGTGGCGGAGGCGGACGCCTGGCAGCTCGGGCAGGCCCGACGGGAGCTGGCCGCCGCCGTCGAGCACGGGGGTGACGCGCAGCTGCGGCTCGCCGACGTCCGCGCGATGTTGCGCTCCCGACTGGCCGGCCGGCCCACCCGCGCCAACTTCCGCACCGGAGAGCTGACCGTCTGCACGATGGTGCCGATGCGGTCGGTGCCGCACCGGGTGGTGGTGCTGCTCGGGCTCGACGACGACGTGTTCCCGCGCGGCACCAACATCGACGGCGACGACGTGCTCGCCCGCGATCCGCTGCTCGGGGAGCGGGATCCGCGCAGCGAGGACCGGCAGCTGTTGCTCGACGCGATCATGTCGGCGACCGAGCGTCTGCTGTTGTTCTACACCGGCGCCGACCCGGTCAACGGCACCCCGCGCCCGCCTGCCGTGCCGCTGAGCGAGCTGCGGGACGTGCTCGCGGCGATGACGGGAGCGGACACCGTCACGCGGCATCCCCTGCAGCCGTTCGATCCCCGCAACTTCGATCCGGACCGACCGCGGAGCTTCGACCGCGCCGCGCTGGCCGGGGCCCGGGCCGCGCAGCAGCCACCGCGGCCGCTGCCCGACTTCCTGCCCGCGCCGTTGGCCCCGCCCGAACCGGGGTTCGTGAACCTTGCCGAGCTGATCTCGTTCCTGGAGAATCCGATCCAGGGATTCCTCCGCCAGCGGCTCGGGTTCCGGGTGCCCGACCTCGACGAAGACGTCGCCGACGCGCTCGACCTCGAGCTGGATCCGTTGGCGCGGTGGGGGATCGGTGAACGTATGCTCGCCGCGCGGCTGGCGGGCATCGATCCGGCTGCGTTCCGGGCCGCGGAGTGGCGGCGCGGCACCCTGCCGCCGGCGAAGCTCGGCGACACCGCGCTGTCGGAGATCGAGTGGACGGTCGACTCCCTGGCCCGGGCCGCCGGGCCGGTGTACACCGGACGCTCGGAGGCCGTCGACATCGACGTCGACCTCGGCGGGCGTCGGCTCGTCGGCACCGTCGACGGGCTGTACGGCGACGTGCTCGCCCGGACCACGTTCTCCCGGCTGGCGCCCAAGCATCGGATCGGCGCGTGGGTGCGGCTGCTGGCGGTCGCGGCGACGGGACGGGACGAGGTGCTCACCGCGGTCACCACCGGACGCGGCAGCGGCCGCACCCCCGTCATGCGGTCGTCGCTCGCGGCGCCGGAGAACCCGGCGGAGATCCTGGTGCGGTTGGTCGCGATGCGTGACCGGGGCCTGGTCGCACCGTTGCCCGTGACCCTGGGTGCGTCGGCGGCCTACGCGGACCAGCGCTTCCGGGGCCGGTCGATCGAGATGGCGCTGGCAGCGGCCGAGCGCGCGTGGGGCGGCGACTTCGGTGACGGCAAGGACCGCCACGTCCAGTTCGTGCACGGGTCCGGCGCGAGCCTGGCGGTGCTCACCGAACAGCAGGCGCCGCCCGGTGCGTACGAACCGACCTGCTTCGGCACCGAGGCCGCCGTGCTGTGGGGCCCGCTGCTCGCGGCCGAGACCCTGGGAGAGCCGTGACCGCTGGAACCGTCCCGACGATGACCGACACCGCGTTCGACCTCTTCGCCCCGCTGCCCACCGGCACTACCGTGCTCGAGGCCAGCGCCGGCACCGGCAAGACCTACGCCATCGTGGGGCTCGCCGCCCGGTTCGTCGCCGAGGAGGGCATCGACCTGTCGCAGCTGCTGCTGGTGACGTTCAGTCGTGCGGCCACGAAGGAACTCCGCGAGCGGACTCGGGAGCGGTTCGCCTCGGCCGCAGCGGGATTGGCGGACGCTGCCGCGGCCCGCGAAAGTCGCGACCCACTGGTCGCGCATCTCGCGGGCGTCGACGACACTGTGGTGGCGGCCCGGCGCCGACGGCTGCTGCAGGCGCTGTCCGACTTCGACGCCGGCACCATCGTCACCACCCACAGCTTCTGCCAGCGGATGCTCGACGGCCTCGGTATCGCCGGGGAGCGCGATCCGGATGCGGTGCTGGTCGAGGAGGCCGAGGACCTGGTCTCCGAGGTGATCGCGGACCTGTTCCTGCAGCGCTTCGCGCGGTCCGACTCGCCGACGCTGCGGCCGTCGGAGGCGCGCGCCGCCGCGCGGGCCGCGATCTTCGACCCGCAGTCCACGCTCGCCCCCGAGGACACCGACGGTGGCCGCGCCGGGGACGCCGTCGCGTTCGCGTCCGCCGTCCGGCGTGAGGCGCAGCGACGCAAGCGGTTGGCCGGGATCCGCGACTTCGACGACCTGCCCGCGCTGCTGCACGGTGTCCTGACCGACCCCGAGCACGGGGCGGCGGCGTGCCGGCGGGTACGTGAGCGCTACCGGGTCGTGCTCGTCGACGAGTTCCAGGACACCGATCCGCAGCAGTGGGGGATTCTGCGGTCCGCGTTCCACAGGCACTCGACGCTGGTGCTGGTCGGCGACCCCAAGCAGGCCATCTACGCGTTCCGCGGTGCCGAGGTGCTCAGCTACCTCGACGCTGTCGGGGCGGCGGGCAGCCGCCAGGAGCTCACCACCAACTGGCGCAGCGACGCGGAACTGGTTGCCGCGCTGGGGCATCTGCACGGCGGTGCGGCCCTCGGGCACCACGACATCGTCGTGCATCCGGTGTCGGCGGCGAAGGCGGGCACCCGGCTGCACGGCGCCGCGCCGCTGCGTCTGCGGTACCTGTGCCGGGCCGGGGCCGGACGGCTCAACAATTCGGGCTACCCCGCGGTCGGGGCGCTCCGCACACGCGTCGCCGCCGACGTGGCCGCCGACATCGTGCGGCTGCTCGACAGCGACGCCACGCTCGACCTGAACGGCGCGGCGCGGCCGGTGGAACCGGGGGACATCGCGATCCTCGCCGGCACCAACGCGCAGATCGCGCTGGTCCGCGAGGCCCTCGACCGGGCCGGGGTGCCGTCGGTACTGGCCGGTGGCACCAGCGTGTTCGAGACGCCCGCTGCGCAGCACTGGCTGCAGGTGCTGCAGGCGCTGGAGCAGCCGCATCGCCCCGATCGGGTGCGCCTGGCCGCGCTCACCCCGCTGCTCGGGTGGACGGCCGAACAGATCGACACCCGCAGCGACGAACTGGTCGCCCGCGTCGGCGGGCAGCTGCGGGAGCTGTCGGCGGTGTTCGCGCAGTCCGGGTTCGCGGCGCTGTTCGAACGGCTGGCCGCCGAGTCCGGTCTCGAGGCCCGGCTGCTGACCATCGCGTCGGGGGAGCGCACCCTGACGGACCTGCGGCACATCGGGCAACTGCTGGGCGCCGTCGCGGTCGACGAATCCCTCGGCCTGACCGCGCTCACCGGCTGGCTGATCGACCGGATCAAGGACCCCAAGTCCGGTGGCGGCGACCGCAGCCGACGCCTCGACAGCGACGCCGCGGCCGTGCAGATCGCGACCGTCCACGCCAGCAAGGGGCTCGAATACCCGATCGTGTACGTGCCGTTCGGGTGGAGCACCGGACGGTTCTCCGACCCCAATCGGCTGCTGCTGCACGACGACGAGGGCCGGCGAATCCTCGACATCGGCGGCGAGGGCAGCCCCGGCTACGGCGACCGGCGGCGCCGCCGCGACGCCGAGGCCGCGGGCGAGGACCTGCGGCTGCTGTATGTCGCGCTCACCCGCGCCCAGTGCCAGCTGGTGCTGTGGTGGGCGCCGGCCTACTCCACCACCGAGGCGCCGCTGCACCGGATGCTGTTCGGCCGCGAACCGGGAGAGGGCGACGTCCCGCAGAAGGTTGCGGTGCCCGAGGATCCCGTTGTGGCGCAGCAGCTCACGCGGTGGGCCGAGACCGCGCCGGTGACGATCGAGGTGGAGGCCGTCGGCGCCGACCCGGTCCCGGAGGTGTCGTGGACGCCGCCGCAGGAGGAGACGGGCGAGCTGAAGGCCGCGGTGTTCGATCGGGTGCTCGACGCCGGGTGGCGGCGCACGTCGTACTCGGCGCTCACCGCGTCCGCGCACGAGCATCCCGGCGTCACCAGCGAGGCCGAGGAACCCGAGATCGAGGACGAACCGGAGGAGCCGGCGCTCGTCGCGGCCGCGCCCGTGGCGGGCATCCCGTCGACCATGAACGGGATGCCCTACGGCGCGGTGTTCGGCACCCTGGTCCACGAGATCCTCGAACACGTCGACACCGCCAGCGGCGACCTCGAGGCCGAGCTCCGACGGCACTGCCGCGAGGCGGTCGCGGCCCGGATGTCGCAGGTGGAGCCCGACGCGCTGGCGGCCGCGCTGCTGCCGGTGTTGCGCACCCCGCTCGCCGGGGGCGGCACCCTCGCCGACGTCACGCCCTCGGACCGGCTGCCGGAGCTGGACTTCGAGCTGCCGCTCGCCGGCGGCGACGATCCCGCGTCGATCGCGGTGACGCTGCACCGGATCGCCGCGCTGCTGCGCGCGCACCTGCCCGCCGACGACGTGCTGGCCCCCTACGCGGACCGGCTCGCGACGCTCGAGCCCACCCCGCTGCGCGGCTATCTCACCGGCAGCATCGACGCGGTGCTGCGGCTCACCGGTGCTGTCGGGCCCAGATTCGTGGTGGTCGACTACAAGACCAACCGCATCGCGCCGGGGGAACTGACCACCGCCGACTTCACCCGCGACGCCATGGCGGGGGAGATGATGCGCTCGCACTATCCGTTGCAGGCGCTGCTGTATGCGGTTGCGCTGCACCGGTATCTGCGGTGGCGGCTGCCCGGCTACGACCCGGCGACGCATCTCGGGGGTGTGCAGTACCTGTTCGTGCGCGGCATGGTCGGCCCCGACACGCCGGACGGCGCCGGGGTGTTCGACTGGGATCCGCCGGCCGCGCTGGTGGTGGAGCTGTCGGATCTGTTGGCCGGCATCACCGATCGTGAGGGGGACGCATGATCGAGGCGCGGGTCGCGCAGCGCGGCAAGGGTGTGCTGCGCGAGTTCAACGAGGCCGGGGTGCTCGAGGCCGCCGACGTGCACGTCGCGCTGCGGCTTGCGATGCTCGGCGGCGAGACCAGCGAGCCGGTGCACCTGGCGACCGCGCTCGCGGTGCGGGCCGTGCGGTCGGGCTCGGTGTGCCTGGACCTCGGCCGGCTTCGTGAGGTGACGGTCGACGAGAAGTTCGAGGTGGATCCGGCGGCACTGCCGTGGCCCGACGACACCGTCGTGATGGACGGGCTGCGGTCGAGCCCGCTGGTGATCGGCGGGGACGCCGGACCGCTGCGTCCGCTGCGACTCGTCGAATCCGACGAGGGCAGCCTGCTGTACCTGGACCGGTACTTCCGGCAGGAGCAGACCGTGCGGCGCATCCTCGACGAACGCGCCCACAGCTATCCGCCGGTCGACGAGGACCTGCTGCGCGCCGGGCTCGACGAACTGTTCCGCGACCACCAAGACAGCTCCAGGCCCTCGGCCGCGCCGGACCGGCAGCGGATCGCGGCGGCCGTCGCCGCCACACACTGGACGTCGGTGATCGCCGGTGGCCCCGGCACCGGCAAGACGCACACCGTCGCCCGGGTGCTCGCGCTGCTCGAGCGCCAGCAGCCCGGCCTGCGGATCGGGCTGGCGGCGCCCACCGGCAAGGCGGCGGCGCGCTTGCAGGAGTCGGTGAGCGATCAGGTCAAGGCCGTCGGGCTGCAGGCCGAACTCCCGGCGATGACGCTGCACCGCATGCTCGGCTGGCAGCGGGGGACCAGTAGGTTCCGGCACAACGAGACCAACCATCTGCCCTACGACGTGATCGTGGTGGACGAGACGTCGATGGTGTCGCTCACCATGATGTGCCGGCTGCTCGAGGCCGTGCGGCCCGAGGCGCGACTGGTCCTGGTCGGCGACCCGGACCAGTTGACCTCCGTCGACGCCGGTGCCGTGCTCGCCGACCTGGTGGCCCGCCCGGTGGCCGGGGCCGCGAACCCGGTGCTGGGGCGCGTCGTCGGCGCGGACCTGTCGGCGTCCGACGATCCCGACGAGGCGGCGCTCAGTGTGTCCGAGCGGGACCGCCTGCGCGGCGGCGTGATTCGGCTCAGCCGTGGACGGCGGTTCGGTGGCGCGATCGCGCAACTGGCGGTCGCGGTGCGCGACGGCGACGAGGACCGCGTGCTGGAGATCCTGCGCAGCGGCGAGCCGGACGTGTCGTTCGTCGACGCCGAGGAGCTGGCCGCGCTGCGCGCCGATGTGGTGTCGACGTCGGCGGAGGTGACGGCCGCCGCCCTGGCCGGTGACGCGGCCGCCGCGGTGCGGGCGTCGGAGCAGCACCGGCTGCTGTGCGCGCATCGCGAGGGACCGTTCGGGGCGTCGTGGTGGGCGCGCAACGCGATGACGTGGATCGGCGAGGCCACGGGAAGCCGGCTGGATCCGGAACGCTGGTACGCGGGGCAGCCGCTGATGGTGACCGCGAACGACCACGAGATGCGGATCTACAACGGCGACACCGGCGTTGTCGTGGCCGGCGGCGACGGTGAACTCGTGGCGGCCTTCGCCCGCGGTGAGGACCCGTATCTGGTGCACCTGAGTCATCTCGCGTCGGTGCAGACGGTCTATGCGATGACCATCCACCGCAGCCAGGGCAGCCAGTACGACGTGGTCTCGGTGATCCTGCCGGGCGAGGAGTCGTCGCTGCTCACCCGAGAGCTGCTCTACACCGCCATCACCCGCGCCCGCACCCACGTGCGGATCGTCGGCACCGAGGACGCCGTCCGCGCCGGCGTGCGGCGGCGGGTCCTGCGGGCGAGTGGGCTGCGGCGGGGCTGAGTCCTAGTGCTCCTCGGCGCGTTCGACGCGCGGGTGTCGTTCGGCGCCCAACATCATGGCGGCGCGCGCATAGCCGGGGTGGGGGCCGTCGATGACCAGACGGGTGCCGTCCTCGCTGACTGACGCCCGGGCGAACGCATGGATCCATCGCGCGGACGCGGCGGTGACCACCAGAATGCCAAGCCCCGCGAAGAGGGAAAGGGCTACGAGACCTTCTTGTGCGGACTCGGCCAGTGCCATCGGCACGGCGATGAGCAGGAGCAGGGTAACCACGAGCAGCGCTGCGGACCGGGCGCGTCGTAGGCGGAGCCAGCGTCGGCATGCGGCGCAGCCATATGTCGTGACGGTGGTCGAGTAGGCTGTCGCCAGGCGGTCCACCTGTCGGAAGAGTCGGTCCGAGGTGAACACGAAATCGTGCAGTAGTTGCGAGCGCCGTGACCTGCGATCGAAGTCGGTCCTGGGCCGTGAGTAGCACCGGAAACGCTTAGACCATGTACCCGGCTCACCATGCGCCACACAGAGTTCGGGCATCACTACCGCGACGAAGCGCATCAGCTTCCGTGCCTGAGCATGATCCTTCCATCGGCCGAGTTCGCCGTCAGACCCTTCACGCAGAGGGAAGACGACCTGGTCCGTCGTTGAGGGAGCCACGATCGGTATGCATAGCCTCCGATCGCGGCCCAATGCAAGTCTTCCCGGCCTCACTGGTACGTTGCCAACGTGATCGGCGCCCGGGGAGGGGCTCCGGCCAGAGATTGGGGGATGCGGTGCTGGTCGATCCGAATGCACTGGATGACTTCGCTGCCAGGCTGGGGGACCTCGCCGAGCAGGTGTCGGAGGCCACGGCCTATCTGGAAGAGCACTTGTCGATCGGGATGGCTGATGGTCGGATCTTCCTGTCGGTTGCACCCACGGTCACCGCCGTTCGGGCGCTTTTGATGGACAATGCCGCCGCGATCGGGCGCCTGGTCGCCCTGTCGGGTGAGGAGATCGCCCGCACCGCGGAGCAGTACCGGGCGACTGATTCGACAAACGCCGCCGCATTGGACCGCGTGTACTGAGCGCCACTGAAGAACGTTTCGAACTGGGGGCCCTATGACTGACGATCCACGCAGTGCGTTGCAGAAACCGGTGGCGGAGGATCCGATACCGGATCCGCTCGAGAACGCGCTCAGCGGTTCCTATCTCAGCCCGACCTATTGGCTGACCGCGCCCGTCATGGGAGCACTCGGAATGATCGGAGTGGAGCAGAACCCGATCGACACGATCGCGGATTCGGTCGCCGGTGACTGGGCGGCCGTGCAGGAGGCCGGTCGTGCGGTGAAGTCCGTCGGCGACTTCAACGTGTTGATGTCAGAGGCGCTGTCGTCGGCGACGAGCACCGCTACAAAGTCCTGGGAGGGAGAGGCGGCAGATTCGGCCGCCGGCTACTTCGACGAGTTGGTCCGCGCCGTCGATTCTCAGCAGCACGCGATCAATTCGATGGGTGCCGAACTGGAGACTGTGGCACTAGGCATGTACGAGTTCTCACAGTCCATCAAGGGATTGTTGGCGATTGCCACGGATCTGATGATCCAGTTCTTGATCGAGTTGGCCGCGGCAGGGGCCTCGACGTTTGCAGCGGCAACCGGAGTCGGCGCGATCATCACCGCGAGTGCCTGGGCCGTGGCACTAGCCACCGGGTGGAAGGTCTTCCAAACGATCCAGAAGATCATCGACGTGCTCAACAAGGCTTTTCAGGGTGCGCAGGCTGTGACCGGCCTGGTCGCCGGCTACATGGGCGCCATCAACGATACGAAGCTCCCGGCCCTGCCCGGCGCTGCCTACGATCGCAGTGGGGTGTGACGGTGGCTGATGAGCGTCCGTTGCTTCCCTCGCTCGAGCAAGACCCGGCGATGGCCCTGCGACTGAGGAAGTCGCTACGGACTCTGTCGGATGCCACACCCGATCCGGCCTTCAAACAGATGGTGACCGAGGTCCTCGCGGGACGGACGAGTCTGCGCGACGTCGTCGACTCGACCACCTTCTCGGGCGTCGTCAATCCGCTGGTTGTCGGAGCACTCTGCGAGTTGTCCCAGTTGACCGACGAAGAGATGGAAGCCCTTGCAGCGCAGGGGCAGCGCCGGATCGACGAGGAGTACGTTGCCTCGATCGCCGATGCCCCCGCGGACGGTGACGACGAGTATTTCGACGACCGACCGTCGATCCTGGGCACCGACTGGTGAACACAGGACCGGCGTCCGTGTGGCTGGTTGTCTGCCACGCAGTTCCGAACGCCCTCAGAAAGCCTCGAACCGGACCTCGACGTCGGCGGCGAGGCGGAGGCTCTCCGGCGTGAGCTCGATTGCTGATCGTTCGGTGTCCTGGACGGGAGCCGATGCCGCCATCATCCGCACGGCCGGCGCGCTGAAGTCGGGTCGCGGCCCCGCGTTCAGCATGCCCGGGTCGGCGAGGGCCACCGCCTCGATGCGCTTGCAGCCCAGGCTCCGGGTGTACCCCTTCGCCTTGGCGAGCGCGTCGCGGACGGCGAGATCGCGCACCCGGGTCAGGGCCTGGGCGTGAGCCTTCCGGGTGAGTGTCCACTGCAGCTGCCCGACGTCGACCCCCTCGATCGCGGACGCGCTGTCGACGAAAGCCGCGACCGCGTCCAAATCGCGGAAGGTCACCGAACCGGAGGCCGTCGACCGGTAGTTCCACGGCAGCTTCTTGCCCTGCGGGTGATACGGCCGATACCGCGTGTGCTGGACCTGATCGATCGACCACCGCCGGAGTGGACGCGTCGAATCGTCCTCGAGCTCGCGGACCAGCTCGACCAGCGCCGCCGCGGACTTCGCGGCAGGGTCGGCGGCCTCCGCGCGGGTGGCGCCGTCGAACGCGATGTTCAGCTGCACTACACACCGATTCGGCGTGAACGAGCGCTCGGCGTGTCCGGTTACTGTGATCGTGACTGGATTGGTGGGCATTCCACCAGTGTCCACGAGATCATTCGCCCGGGCTTCTCTTCGAGGCCGAATCCCGAGGACTGTTGCAAAGAATCAAATGGTGCAGGAGGCTAGATTCCGGTCTGGTCGACTCCGTAACGCGCCTGTTCGCTCGTATACCCCTCAAAAATCAACTGATCAATCAGGCCCTGGCGCGAGAACGCCGTGTAGTCGAGGTAGGCTTCCGCGGACTTTGCAGCCTGTTCATTCCAATCGGGCGCCACATAGTCCACGGCGAAAGTCGCGTCCGCAGTCGAGTAGTCCTCGAATTCCAGCTGTTCGATCAGGCCCTGTCGCGAGAAGGCGGTGTAATCGAGATAATCTCTCGCCGCTCGTACAGCGTTCCTCTGGCCACCCGTCATCCCGGATTCTGCCCTTGCCGGCGCGGTTGTCTCCGGTTTGACGGTGACGGGGGGTGCTAGCGGCACTGTCTCGGCAGGTGCCACCTGTGCTACCGGGGGCGGCGGGGGTAGTGGAGCCTCAGTCGAGGTCGTGGGCTTCGTTGTCGCCGGAGCCTTCTCGACCGTAGTTGGTTGTGTCGAGCTCGCCGGGCTGCTCGATGCATTATCAGACGATTCACCGGTTGAATTGACCACACCAACAATGGCGATGAGCGCTACGACGAGGCCGACGAGCCACGGCCACTTCTTGCGCTTGGATTCACCTGCAGGCGCCTCCGGCGCATGTCCGGACGGTGTCGGGCCCGTCGTGTGCGGCTGAAGTGCCGACGTCCACTGTTGTCCGTCCCACCACCGCAGCTGTCCGGAGCCTTCGGGGTCTGGATGCCACCCGGCAGGTGTAGTCATGGTTGTTCCTTCGTTCGGATTGCGTCCCCGTTGATGTTTGGACGACTATCACACAATTCAGACGTGTGTCGTATCAGTTTTCCGAGGTCCGGTTGATCATGCAGCTAGTCAAATGACACAACCGATCAGCGATACCGTTTGACCAGTCGTTGTTTTTCCACAAGGGCCGAATGTCGACGCTGGTCAGAACAGGGTCGGCTCGGCGCGGGCGCCGCTGCGGGCCTCCTGGACCCGGGCGTTCCACCGTTGGACCAGCCACATCTCGATCAATTCGGGGTGGGTTCGGGCCTGGATCGACCACGTGCGCAGCAGCTCCTGGTAGCGGTCGTAGCGGCGGAGTGTGAAGCCGCTGACCGACGGCTCCTCGAGCCAGCCCTCGTGGATCAGCGTGGACACGCCGTGCTGGTCGATCATCTGTGCCCGGATGCCCTCCCGCGTCACCCCGACCGCCCACAGGTAGACGGCCATGAGGGACACGCCGACGCCTGGGGTGTCGGGCCAGCCGGACCAGTTGCTGCTGGACGCGGGCGGCAGGGTCCGTGAGGTGGCGCAGTGGTCGAAGATCAACTTGATCTTCCGGAGGGGATCCTTCGGGGTGTAGGGGTCGAACACGTCGGGCAGTCGCCGGGTGGCGCGCCGGCCGCGGTGGGCGCTGCGCCACGCCGCGCACAGGAACAGCAGACCCAGTCCGTTGTGGTCGGCGTCGAACAGTTCGCTGTCGAGCCGGAGGTCGTTGCGCTGCACGATCGCGGTCCCGCGGTCGACGACCCGACCGTCCAGATCCCGTCCGTGAAGCACGATCTCGTGGTTGCTCTCACGGAGATGATGGTTCCACCAGTTGAGGTCCACCTGGACGCCGTCGTCCAGCACATGGAGCGGATAGGCGCGGGCGGCACACCACTGCACGCACGCCTCCGGCGGCTCGAACCCCTCGTCAAGCAGATGCATGCCGCGATGATCGCACCAACCACCGACGCCGCGGCGCACGACACGGTGGCAGCGCCGAGGAACCGGGCATACCGTTGACAATGAGGGCTCGATCGCGAATGGCTACGCGAGGCGACCGGGCCCTCGCAGGTGACTGAAGATGGCCGCGTTGGGTGTGTTGGCACTGGTGCTGGGCGTGCTGCTGATCGTGATCGAGGCGCACGTCCCGACCTTCGGTGCGCTCGGCGTCGCGGGCACCGCGCTCTCCGCGGCCGGGGTGTGGCTGCTGTTCACGTCCGGTGGGCTGGGCATGGAGGTTGCGCTTCCGGTGACGCTGGGCGTCGCCGTGGTCGGAGTCGGCGCGGTCGCCGTGACCGGCCGGAAGGTCCTGAGTGCGCGGCGCGAACCCGTGCGTGCCGGGGCGGAGTCGATGGTCGGGTCGGAGGCCACCGTCCGCAGCTGGGACGGCGACCACGGTCAGGTGGAGGCCGACGGCGGATTGTGGGGCGCCCGAATGGAGTTCGGCTACACCGAGACGCCGCGGGCGGGGGAGTCCGTCATCGTCGAGCATGTCCGTGGACTCACGTTGAGCGTGCGTCGTCGTGAACCGTGGGAGTTGCCATGTTGATCACCATCGCTGTTGTCGTCCTCGTCGTCGCCATGCTCGCCGTCATCGTGGCGTCGGCGGCGGTGCGGGTGCTGCGCGAGTACGAGCGGGGGGTGCTGTTCCGGCTGGGTCGGCTCGTCGAATTGAGGGGACCCGGTCTGGTCCTGCTGATTCCGGCCGTCGACCGGATGGTGCGGGTGAGTCTGCGAACCGTCACGCTGAATGTCCCCATGCAGGAAGTGATCACCCGGGACAACGTGCCGGTCAAGGTCACCGCGGTCGCGTACTTCCGAGTGGTCGATGCGGACCGCGCGATCGTCGGCGTCGAGGACTTCTTCGCGGCGACGTCGCAGATCGCGCAGACGACGCTGCGGTCGATCCTCGGCAAGGCGGAGTTGGACGCGCTGCTCGCCGAGCGGGAGCGGCTCAACGAGGACCTGCAGAAGGTGATCGATCAGCAGACCGAACCGTGGGGTGTGAAGGTCACCACCGTCGAGATCAAGGACGTCGAGATTCCGCGGGACATGCAGCGGGCCATCGCGCGGCAGGCGGAGGCCGAGCGCGAGCGGCGCGCCAAGATCATCAACGCGGAGGCCGAGTTCCAGGCGTCCGCGAAGCTAGCCGAGGCCGCCGACGTGATCAGCCGCAATCCGACGACGCTGCAGCTGCGTTACCTGCAGACCCTGGGGGAGATGGGTGGGGAGAACAACTCCACTGTCGTCTTCCCGCTGCCGCTCGATCTGGTCCGGCCGTTCCTGAAGGAGGGACCGGCACCCGAGCCGGAGCCGGAGCACGCGGCCCTGCCGGCTGCCCGGACCGACATGGATGCGCTCATCTCGGCGTGGATGTCGCTGCAGCCCGACGCGCAACGCGTGGGCAAGTAGTCGGTAGTCTTCGTCCGGTTCACCATCGCGACCGCACCCGACGTCGTCGGGTGCGGTCGCTCTGCCGCGTGCGACTCGGGGCCTGACATATTGCGGTAGTAGGTCGCCGTCCGACCTGTCGGTTCGATGGGCAATGATGTCCAGGCAATTCTGCGCCGGGGGATCGACGTGGCCCAGGCACGACTTCGGAGGTAACGCATGACCAGGGCGGGCGTGTACGAGAAGCGGGCTCACTCGATGCCGACAGGCCACAAGTGGGTGGTGGTCGACGTCGAGACGTCCGGCCTTCGTGCCGCATCGCACCGAGTCCTGAGCCTTGCGGCGCTGGTGTTGCGGGAGGACGGATCCGTCGAAAGGGACTTCTCCACACTCCTGAATCCCGGATGCGATCCGGGACCTGTCGAGATCCACGGCCTCACGCCGGATCGGCTGGCGGGCGCGCCGCGGTTCGACGAGGTCGCCGACGAGTTCGCGGAACTGCTGTCCGGGCAGACCATGGTGGCGCACAACGCGTCCTTCGACTTCGGGTTTCTCGACGCGGAGTTCCAGCGGGTCGGCGTGCCCACCCCGATCGAGAATCGGCTGTGCACGCTGGCACTGTCGCGGCGTCTCGAACTCGACGTTCCCAATCACCGGTTGTCCACCCTCGCCGAATACTGGCAGATTCCGCAGTTCAACGCGCACGACGCCTACGACGACGCGCGGGTGCTCACCGAGGTGTTCACGCGGAGCGCGTCATTGGCGGAGGCGCTGCAGCTGCCGCTGCCCGTCGTCAGCTGCCGGGGCCGCCGCACGACGGTGTACCCCGACCAGGTGAAGCGGGTGCCGTCCGAGTTCGTGAACCCGGGTCGGCTCGATCCGGCGACCGGGCTCGTGCAAGGCATGAAGGTGGTCATCAGCGGCTCCACCCGGACCCCACGACTCGCGTTGGCGGCCAGGCTGGCCGACGCCGGGTTCGACGTGATGAATTCGGTGAGTCGCCAGACCAGCGTCGTGGTGTGCGACGATCCGCTCTCGCAGAACGCGAAGGTGCGAAGGGCCGTCTCGGATGGGATCCCGGTCATCTCGGAAGCGCAGCTGGACGAGTTGCTGGCGTGGGTCGAGCCGGGCGTGGCGAAGGCGGAGTCGACGCGCATCGTGCTCCCCGCCGCGCCCGAGCCCGTCGTGGAACCGGCTGTTGTCGAAGAGGTTCGGGTCGTCTCGGTCGCCGTCGAGCCTGCCGAACCCGTCGAGCCGGTGACGGTCGTTCCCGAGGTGATCGTCGCGGAGGACCCGCAGCCCCAGATCGTCCCGGCCGCACCGACACCCGCAGTCACTCCGCGACCGGCCCCCGTCAGCAGGTCCACGCCGTGGCGCGGACGTCGGGTGCTGCTGATGGGCGGATCCCATCTGGACTGTGTGCTGATGCGCTCGCGGATCGTCCAGCTCGGTGCCCGGCCGTCGCTCAATCTCACCGCCGCCGTCACCGATGTGCTCGTCCTGACCGACGGCGAGTCCGACCGCCGCATGGCGCGGGTCGAGGCGCGCGGACTCCCCTTGATTCGTGAATCCGACGTCAACGAGGCACTCAGCTCGGGCGTCATTCCGGCGCACATGCGCGCCGAATCACGCTTGTCCGCACCGATGTTGGCGCGCGGGCAGGTGGTGGATCTTCCGCCGAAGGCGTCGTCGTGGGCCGTCAACGTGGCCTGGCGTGCCGAGAATGTGGGTGACGAGTTCGAGGTCGATGTCGTCGCCTTCCTCCTCGGCGAGGACTTCCGGGTGGATTCGGACCAGGACTTCGTCTTCTACAACAACCCGGTCGACGAGGACAACGCGGTCGAGCTCTCGATCGACGGTGGCAGCGAGCAGTGCATTCGCGTCGACCTCGCGGCGCTGCCGGCTGAATGCCACCGCATCGTGATCGCCGCGGCCATCGACGGCGAGCGCACCTTCGGCGACCTCGGGGCCGTGTCGGTCAGCGTCGACGGACCGGACAGCACCTTCGCGACGTTCGTGCTCGACGCGGGCACCGTCGAACGGACCATGGTCCTTACCGAGATCTACCGGCGCGGCGGCGCCTGGCGGATCCGTGCCGTCGGCCAGGGCAACGAGGACGGCCTGGCGGCCCTGGCGACCGGATACGGCCTGGAGGTCGACGGCTGACGTCCGACGCGAGGCGGAACGAGTGGACGTCGACGGCGCGAGTGGCGCCGCCGACGTCACTGCAGGCTTACGCCTTGGGTTCTCCGACGGCGATGGTGGCGCCGAGGTCGCCGGCGTCGTGACCGCAATCGCAGTCGTCACCGCAGCCGCCGCAACCGCCCGCGTAGGAGTCGTCGTCGGCATCACAGTCGAGGGTGCCGCCGAACTTCGCCGCGAAATCGTCGTCGAGCTCGTGGGTGAACTCGTGGATCTCGTCGACCAGGTTGATCAGGTGCTGCGGCGCGAACGGGTCGGCGTCGAGGACCGTCGAGACCAGCAGGTGCTCGTCCTCGAGGGTGAAGCGCAGACGCGGCCACTCGGTGGACAGCTCGACGAGCTGTTCGACGGCCTTGGTGCGGTCGGAAATCCCGGTGACGAGCGAGGACCACACGTGCAGCTGCGGGCCGTCGTCCGCCACGGTGACGTACACGCCGAAGCCGTGCACGGGAACGAGGATGTCGCCGTCCTCATCGGTCTCGGGCGCACTGCCGAGCAGCTCGGTCAGCGTCCGCACAGACAGGCTGTGCAGCTGATCGCGCTCCTCCGTGGCGATCGCAAACGCGCCCTCGAGCTGGAGCGGCTGTTCGGTCGTGTCGTGCTCGGTCATCATTCCCCTGTCCGGCGCCGGCCGGATCTACGGTTCGGTCGCTGCAAAGTCGGTGTTCGGTGGGTGTCTACGGTATCGCGGCGTTCGTCCGGGGGATACGGGAGGATGCGGCCCCGAGACACACGACCTATGCCGTTGCGACATGCGGCAGCGAGTCGGTGCCATTTGACTCTGTGTCAAGGTTTGTGCTCGTCGTCGGATAGCCTGCGAGTCACTTCCGCGGATCGGAGAGAGCAGGCATGGCTGTGGTGATGGGGGCGAGCGATGATGCTCGGCTGAGGCAAGAGGCGATGCGGTTTCTCACTGTTCGCACGAACGACGGGGTCGACTCGATCACTCGGGACGAACTGCTCGACTTCACGTTCGACGGCGAGATGTTCCGCCTGGTCGACAAGACCCGCGGAATCCGCAAGCCCAAAGAACTGAGCTCCGCGCTGTCGATCATGACGACCTATCGGGCCGAGGGATCCGAGCGGCCTTATGAGGATGAAGTCGGTGGCGACGGATTTCTGCGGTACAAGTGGTCCGGGACCGATCCTGATCACATGGACAATCGTGGACTACGGGCGGCGATGGATCACCAGGTGCCGCTGATCTGGTTCTACGGGGTGGGAGTCGGTCGCTACCAACCGATCTTCCCGGTGTATCTGGTCGATGAGGAACCCGACAGGCATCAGTTCGTCGTTGCGATCGATGCGTCACGCGATCTGCATCGACCGGATTCGCGGGTTGAAGAGACTCTACGCCGGTATGTGGTGGCCGAGACGAAGCGGCGGCTCCATCAGCCGGTCTTCCGTGCGACGGTGATGCGCGCATACGAGACGCGCTGCGCTGTATGCGCACTGGCGCACGGCGAACTGCTCGACGCCGCGCACATCGTCCCCGACGGGAACGAATTGGGCATCGCGTCGGTGCGAAACGGCATGGCCCTGTGCAAGATTCACCATGCCGCCTACGACCATCGGATTCTCGGAATCAGCCCGGACTTCGTCGTCGAGATTCGCGAGGATCTACTCGCGGAGATCGATGGACCGATGCTCGAACATGGGCTGAAGGAGCGGCATGGCAAGCGGTTGATGGTTTTGCCTGCCAAGGCGTCCGAGCGGCCGGACCGTGGGTTGCTGGAGATCAGCTACAAGGAATTCCGGTCTGCGGTGTAGTTCAGGATCCGAACGCCGTGCTCCGCAGACCTTGTGTCTACGTCCACTTGCAAGATTGACGGTGCCGTTCCAGTGCGTCGACGGCAGGGTATGCGTTGGCATCGGCCGGCATTCGGACGTTCCTGTCATAGAGTAGCCCGTATCAGTCTCGCGAAGCGAGGGTGCCAGGAGCACTGTCATGGCGCTGGGGACGGTGAGGTGTCGCAGGTCGAACAGCGTATGGATATCCGAACGCAGAAGCAGACCATTGGTTACGTGGTTGGTGTGCGGTCCGTAGTGCCGGTCGATGTGCCCAGCCTTAAGTACTGAAGTGACCGTCGATTCGGTGACCCGTCCGGTCTCGGCGGGCGAGTTCACCGACGAGGAAAAACGCGATGGCGCTCTTGCCGCTGCCCTGGTCCGCCGGTGACGACCACGACCCGCTTGCTGTCGGTGGATCGGGCATGCTCGACGGAATGCAGAACAAGGTCGACGGCCAGCTGCTGAAGCAGTTGTTGGGACGTCGCGACCGCGGACCGTATCAGGGTGTCGCCTGCAGCGTGACCGGCGGCGGTGGTGGAAAGGCGTGAGCGTAGGAACGCGGCCATATCGTCTCGGTCGGCCGCGGTGAACAGGCGGCCGGTGACGGATGTCGGGAAACTACGAAGTCAGACACCGATGACGGGTCCGTCGCGTTGTGCAGATATGCCTAACCGGCGAGCGCGTCGGGCTGATCGGCGACGGCCTTCGCGAAGGCCGCGAGGTAGTCGCAGTAGCCCTTGACCTGAGCGACCGGGTGCAGCTTCGGGCCTCCCGGCATGCCAGGAACCTCGACGAGCTCCGACTGTCCTCGAACCGATAAGCCGACGACCACTGCTTGAGCTCGACGACCACGTAGGACGGTGCCCCCCCGTGTCTGGATGGATGCCGGTGAGGACGACGTCGGCACGCTGCGACGTCAACGGCAGGTGGTACTCGATGAGCATCTCGACATCGCCCAGTCCCACATCAACGAGATCGCGGGCGAAAACCGACAGCCTACGACCCCACGACTTCTGTTCCGCTTCGCTCGCTCGGCGTCCGGTGGTGAACAGCATCTGCTCCAACAGTTTGTTCGACCAGCGAGTCGGGACGAGCGATGTCGGCGACGCGTTTCGCCGACGTACGAAGCAAGGTCGCAGCGGGGTCCCCGGGGCAGCACGAATCCAGTCGTGCGGGCGGGGGCATGTCCGCGGCTGTGAATCACAGCGGAAGTCCGTCGGGCCGCACACAGAAGGATATCGGACATCACCGACCGGAATTTCTTTCAGCGCCGGTGTCCCAGACATGCAACTCCGCCATGTAGCGGCTCAGCGGTATCCAGGCTCCTCGTCGAGATCGTCATCTCGTGCCACCTGGCCACGTTGGTCTATTGGTCGGTCAATGATGCGTTTGCCGAGCTCCCCACTCACCAACTCGGCGCGCTTCCGCAGAAAGACGTCGTAGTCGTCGGAACCGAATCCGAACTTCTTGAATGATCCGATCAGGTGCGAGGCCATGGTCTTCTCAATGTCGGGGTTCGCAGATGAGAAGCGTTTCATGTACTTTGACGGCGCGTCGGCCCTGATCAGCCTCTTGTTAAGATCGGCATCGACGATGGTGATGTTGAGTACGTTATTGGCCTCACGCTCCGTGCGGCCCTTCTTCTTCAGATAGGCCCTCGGGAAGAAGTGGTGGTAGTTCCGGCTGTTCGCCTGCTTCAGCCACGCATTGCCGATGTGGACCTTCGCGTTGTCCTCGAACGATTTTGGCTCGTGGTATGCGAACAGGCAGAGGATGGCCTTGACGAAGGCGCGGCTCGGTGTGAACCAACCGTTCTGAATCAAGAAGTCAGGAGTGACGTCGACGGCCCAATCGTATTCCGGTGACTCGCTTACGAGGATCCGGTCGATTCGGTGCTTGTCCTGAGCAAGCCGGGATTCGGTCGATGATGAGTAGCGGCCACCGAGCGCACAGCGCCAGAAGAAGTCCTCCAGCAGCCTCTTCTGAGCTGGGGTCGGCTTCGACTCTTGGTGGTAGAAGAAGTACGCAAACGGTACGAGCAGCGCACTGAACGGAAGTAGCTTCGACGCAGGGATCCGGTAGGTGCCACGGAAGTACTCCACAGCAGACTCCAGTGCATCTGTTGCAGCGGACCAGCAATCGATGAACTCATCCTTGTTGAGTCGGAGAATCGACTTCTTGTTGCACTCGCCGTCCAGGATGAGTGAGACGAGCTGGAGAAGGGTTGCATCGGAAACAGTCTCGTACTCGACCGACTCGAGGCGGCTGAGCAAGTCATCGAACTTCGCCGAGAGATCGAAGTCACGGGCCTCGTCGTAGGTCTTCGCCGCCATGATCTCGAATGTGGTCAGTGACTTACCGCCGACGTTGATCCGCGTGAAAATCTCGGTGGCCACGTCGATCTCGACGTCAGCGACCTTGACAATCGGAAAGTCGTAGGAGGCGAGCCTCTCGCGGTAGGAGTCGATGTTGTCGAGGAACTCGTCGGCGTACTTTTTTGCCACCCTCGTGCCTCCGTTCAGAAGGTCCGTCAGAGCGATCCACGAGCCAGGTTCGAGTTCGGAGACGTCGGTGACGACGATCGGATCATGCTCGGTTGCCCGCAGGTCGACGAAGATCTGGGAGAAGTCGTCGATGCTCCCGGACGGTCGGGTGATCTTCTCGCCGCGGATCGCGGCGAACAGGCTGGTTAAGCGCTGCTGTCCGTCCAGAACGAAGGCCACTTCGGTACCTTCGGGAGCTGCAGGGAGTGTGATACCCCCAATCTCCCGAACGGAGCGAAGTCGTTCGCGAGTTGTCCAGAAGATGAAAGTGCCAACGGGGTAGCCCTTGATGACGCTGTCGAGTAGCTTGGCCGAGCTCGGCAATGACCAGACAAACTCTCGCTGGAACTGAGGGATCTTGATCAGGCCACGCTCGATATCGGCCAGGAGTGCTTGATGCTTCAGATGAGTGGGCGTCGGCGCAACCATGAATTCTCTCTCCCCAGAAGTGGTGAGAGCTTTATATCAACTGCGCGTCGCGACGTGTCAGGAGACTGTGTGGCTGACAATCTGAGCGTTCTCACTAAGCAGCCACCGGTCACTGTCTTGTGCCACGTCACCGCCCGTTGTCACGTTGTTCCTTCGCGGCCGACGGCGGTCGCGTTCACCTCGGCAGACCCTAGCAATGAGGATTCGTTGGGATGCGCCCGTGCCGGCGTGTCGGTGGTGGCTGAGTGTCGCAACGAATATGTCCCGGTGCGGTCCACTTGCTATCGGATTGATCCGCGCTTGATGGGCGTGCCGAGATCTGTCAGCAGCTCGTCGAGTGCATCCACGGATGCCCAGCCGTTGACCGCCGTTCTGCCCATTGCATCGACTCGGACTTCGATCCGATCAGGCAGAGCCTGGAGGCTCTCGGCGAGCCCACGGTAGCGGTCTGTCAGGAACCTGAACTGTTGGTTCGTCGACCCCACCCACGGACGCGTCGTATCGGGACTCTCGGCAAGATAAGGTCCGTCGACGAGCAGATCAGTTCGATTCAACAGGTCCGCCACCCCAGAGTCCTCATGGGACATCGTGGTCAATGCGTCGTATGTATAGCCGGAGAAGGTCATCACCGACATGTCGTGCAACTGGATCACGCGGGAGAACTCGGCGAGCGCCTTCGCTTGTTCGAATGGCTCACCGCCGAGAAGGGTCACACCCTCGACATCAGCGTCTTGAGCCGCCTGGGCTAGAGCTTCGATTGTCGTGAGGTGTCCGCCTGCTGGGTTCCACATGTGCGGGTTGAAACAACCGTCGCATCGGATCGCGCAACCCTGCACCCAGACCGCGAACCTGATTCCCGGCCCCTCGGCCACAGTGCGCGCGATCGTGTGCGCTATCCGCACTGTGAGGTTAGATGTCAAGGATTCGACCGCGGGATTGATTGGCTGACGGTGCCGATTGTCTCTGCGGCCCACTAAATGTGACGTGGTCGCGAATCTTAACCAGTTGGTGTGGCTGGAGGTTCACCGCGTTTGCGAAATCATCGAACCCGGTGAATCCACCACGGCGAGTCCGTTCAGCGATTACGGCTGCCGCCAACTCATGCGTCATACCGGGCAACGTGCCTATCTGTTCCTGTGTGGCGCGATTCATGTCGACCGTTGGCACGGGATTCTGCCCACTGGTGTTTGCGGCGAACAGGTTCGATTGTTGCGGTGTAGTGACGACCGGCGGAGGGGCAATGGGAGGATACGACCCTGCAAAACATGGCGCTGCCGACCGCGGAGGTCCGTAGTACTGATCGGTGTGCACGCCCAAAACCCCGTTTCTTGCCTGTTGTGCTGGTGACGGGGTGGTCGGAGCAGGCGGCACAGTTGACTGTGTGTACCAAGCATTCTGCGGGCCTTTGAGTGAACGCCAACGAAGATAGTCGCGGTTGACCACAACCCCATGAACGATCGAGACGATCCAGACGACCAACGTCACCATGGCCCCCACATCAGGTGAGACCTCCATGAGGATCATCGAGATGGTCGAAGCGACGGTGTATGCGAGCGCGAGCAACCACCACCGCTTCTGCTTCATGCGGACGGCGATATAGATGAATCCAACGAATGAGAACCATCCGAATCCGAGGATTGGGGCGAGCAGCCACGCGCTGTGCCGGAATCGCCAACTTCTATTGGCCAGCTTCTCGTCTGGCATGCGTGCATCAATATTGGCGGAGCTCACGGGAATCCTCGTTGTTCAGGTGATGTTTCTGGCGGGTGTAGTCCTCGGTGAACGCACTGTTGACCGTCTCCGCGTCGAGGAGATCTTCGAGGACGGCAATGTAGTCCATGCATTTGGGGCCGGTGATGTCGTGGGTTTCGGCACTCACTTGTCCGTCAGCATGAACGCGAATGGTGATTCGTGTTCCATCTGTCATTGGGTGCCCGCCCCTGTTGTCAGGACCAGCGTCACACTCTGGTCATCCTCGACTCGCTCCGATTCGATGCGCATTCCTGCGCCTGGCGCTCTCTCTCTCAACCGCGTCACGACCGCGTCTTGAACGCGGCGCCCGTAGGCTTCGTCGACGGATTTCACGATTTCTATCGCAGTCGCTTCGTCCACAACGTCACCGGTCAGGTTTACCTGCCAGATTCCATGGACGTCACGCGAGAACACTGCTCGAGCTCCCTGCCAATCGGCGACCACCTGCCCATCTTGCTGAGTAACCACCGCCCGTGTGTCGGCAAGTGACGCAGCGAGGAGACATTCGTCCCGCATTCGGGTCTGAACCTGGCATACCGTTGGGTTGTCAGTGTCGGTCTGGGTCCGGCTCGCCTTCCAGGCGCTGTATGCGCCAAACGCGGCAGGGATCAAAACCAGTGAGATGCTCATCTCGCCTCCTATTCCGATAATCGTCAGAAGTCCACCAGGCGTCCACCACGCGCCAGCGAACCGTCTGGTGTCGGTCGTGAATCGGGTCTGCCGGACTCGGATTGGATGGCCTCCGGGACCGAGTAACCGCTCCGGTCTTGCGTCGCGGTCGCGGCAACGGCGCGCACCGCCGCCCACGAACGAATACGAGCAATCTGTTCAGACTGAGTGGTGCTCAAGGGCACCATGTTGCGCAGTGCGCGAAACAGATCCCCTTCGGTAAGAGCACGCCGTTCCGCATAGGCATCGAAGAGGCCAGCGACGACCGCCTGTTCGATCTCGGCGCCTGAGTAGCCTTCGCTCTCGTCCGCGAGCCGTTCAGTCAGCTCGGTGGTATTCGTGAGCATCCCGGCAACGCGCTCGTTCGTCAGCCGCTTCGACAGATGGAGGGACCAGACATCTTGCCTCTCGTCACGAGTCGGAAGATCGACGAAGAAGATTTCGTCAAACCGTCCCTTCCGGAGGAACTCGGGAGGCAGGTGCTCGACGTTGTTCGCTGTTGCGATAACGAACACCGGTGCAGACTTCTCCTGCATCCAAGTTAGGAAGGAACCGAACACACGGCTTGACGTCCCCGAATCTCCGCCACTTGCCAGTCCCGAGAATCCCTTCTCGATCTCGTCGAGCCACAGGACACATGGCGCGGTTGCCTCCGCGGACCGAATGGCATTGCGCATATTCTGCTCGCTCGATCCGACAAGGCCCGCGAAGACCCGACCGATGTCGAGTCGCAGAAGCGGCAGCTCCCACGCTGCCGCGATCGCCTTGGCGGTCAGAGACTTCCCGCATCCCGGAACACCTGTCATGAGGACACCCTTTGGCGCAGGCAGCCCATACTCGGCGGCCTCAGCCATCCAAGAGTTGTTGCGCTTCGCCAACCAGCGCTTGAGGTTCTGGAGTCCACCAACATCGGCGAGATCGACGTCGACCTGAACGAACTCCAGCAGGCCGGACTTGCGGATTGTCTGGCGCTTCTCCTCCAGAATGACGTGTACATCGTCGTTGGAGAGCACGCCGTCATCGACCATTGCGCGCGCGAACGCATTCTCCGCCTCATGCAGGGTCAGTCCCATCGCAGCCTTTGCTAGCCGCTCACGACCGACCTCGTCGACTTCGACCCGGATGCGACCACCTTCCGAGTTTGCAGCGATCATGCCGTCGAGAAGCGTTCGAATCTCGCTTTCGCCAGGCAAGGGGAAGTCGACAAGGGTGATCGACTTCTCCAGTTCAGCCGGAATTCGACGAACTGGTGACACGAGTAGCAGTGCCCGCGCGGTGCTTCCGGTTTGGAATGCAGCGGCGATGTCACGAAGAAGCCTCACGATTGCAGGGTCGGCGGGTCGATTGGCGTCCCCGAGGTAGGGGTGGAGATCGCACATGATAAAGACGCCATGCTCTTCTCTTCGGAGTGCCCAATCGAGTGCTTCCCGAGGCTCAGTCGTACGTGACTGCACAGTGCCGTCGGAACTGACGAAACCTCTCGTGGCGGTCCAGATCCAAACCGGCCGGGTCGTTCGCATTCGACTTGTATCCGTGGCAACGCCCGCCACTTCGTCCAACACGCGCTGTTCCTCGAAAGATTCGACGAACAGAATCGGAAACCTCGCCTTGAACAGGAGGGTGAGTGTGCTCCTGAACGATGGCCGCTCAACTTCTCCCACGCGTGTTTCCCATCCCGTTCTGAACTCGTGTCTTCTCGCGTACTGCAGAGCGTTCCGTGATCGTAGCGGCCAACCTGTGGATGTCTCGCTCGGAGGGCCGTCAATCACTTAAATCGATGACAAGCGATTCGTTGCCGGGCGGTGTTCCTCTTGGACGGCTGAGTCCGAAGCTCAGGGATCTTTTTCAACAGACTCGCCCGACACACTGTCGCCTCCCGCTGGGCGCGTAGTGCCTAAGGATGTTGGTCAAACGGCTGAAGTGACGCTCGTGCGGATGGTGGTGTTGCCGGTGGTGATGTAGGTGCGCAATCATCGGCGAAGCCGTTTCTTCGTGTTTGGTCAGACGTGCAGCGTCGGGCGACCACCGATTCGGTTGCCATGGTCGTTGGAAGCTCCCGAAGTCTACGACGTAAGCAGTCGAGGCCCTGGACGTCGAAGCAGAGCCGTTCGGCCCAGTCGCACGCGAGCGATCTGCAGAATGGGTTCGAACTCGCGAAAGCCGTCAGCGACGTTGCTGGCACCGCGGGCAGAGTCGACGACCACGTCGAGAAGACGAGCTTCTTCGTCATCGAATCGACTGCTGGGTCGGCGAACACTCCGCCGGGTGCCAGATGCGGCAGACTCGGCGGAAGCCACAGCAAACGCTCCCAGCCCGCCGCGGCCTCGGCGAGCCGACGGAACCGGGGGTTACCCGGCGACAGAGATTCGAAGCGCCGCAACGCATCAGGGTCGAGCCGGGTCAGTCGGCCGCTCGCGCTACGGGTGGCCGCGCCGTCCTCGCCGTCCAGTACGTCGGCGAGTTTGCGATTCAGCGGAAAGGTGTCCATGAAGTTCACGGAGAGCGGCACCGACTTCCGTTAGTCGATTTTGAGCCGTGCGTCAGCGAGAGCCGGGAGTTCCTCGAGCGCGACGTAGTTCAGCACAGCAGATCGGTGGCGATGATCCCGTCCACGAGAACCTCACGCTCGTCGACCATGTTGCGGGCCTCGGTGGTCGGCGTTGGGCGCGGTACATTACATCCAGCAGCAGCTTCTCCACGGCGGCGCGGGCGTCGGTGCGCTCGACGATCGAGGACCGGAACAGATCAAGTTACTCGGGTTCACGGTGCTCAGGAACTGGTCCTGGTGGGGCTGAGTCGGCTCGGTCTCCCCAGCGAGTGTCAACGGCTTGTACGGGGTGGCGGCGAGTAGCAGAACTCGAGCGTCTGCGTGGCAGACAGAGCTGCTCCGCGAGCTCGCCTGCCTCCGTCTTCGTAGCGTGCCGGTCAGTGAACCGCTGGAACTCGTCGAGAATGATCAGATCCGGTTCGAGCGCCTTCGACACCGGCGTGCGTAAGCGTGGTCCGGAGCCCGCTGATGAGGTTGCGGAACACGTGGGGGTCGGGCTTGGGACGTCTAACGCCCGGGATCCGACCGAGGAGCAGGTCGGTGAACCCGTCGAGCAGGGTTGTGCCGTTGACACGTGTACGGATTGCGGTGGAGAACCGCTTCTCGGTTTCGAGGTCCAGGCGGTTGCTGTTGGCGGCGATGAACTGGGCGACGTCCTCGGGGAAACGCGAAGCGTCGACCTGGCCGCGGAGGAGCTTCAATGCGCGATTGCGCGCAGGCGTTTCGACATCTTCAGGTGACAGTCGAGGAGCCAGAAGAGCAGGGTTTGGATGATTTGTGGGCATTCGGTGGGTCGCGATTGATCGCTGCTCGGGTTCCGGTGTGAGCGCATCGAACGAGCGGGCCTCGTGCGCATCTACTACCCAGCGGTCGGATTAGCGCAAATATCCCGAGCGGTGCCGATCAAGGAGGGGCGATGATCGATTTTCTGAACTCGACGGCGTTCACCGCATTCGGTGCGCCGACGAGTTGGGCGGAGGTGCTGGGTTTCGTAACCGGAGCCTGGTGCGTGTGGCTGGTGGGTCGTCAGTCGATATGGAACTGGCCGATCGGCATCGTCAACAATCTGGTGTGGATCCTGTTGTTCGCCACCGCAGGGCTTTTCGCGGACTCCGGGCTGCAGGTGGTCTACATCGCGCTCGCGGTGTGGGGATGGCGGAACTGGGTGCAGGGGCGGGCGGGGGACACCCTTCCGGTCACCGGCACGACCGGGACCGAATGGATGTGGCTCGCCGCCGCGGGTGTCGCCGGAACCGGCGCGCTGACAGTGCTCCTCGATACCGCAACATCGTCGACGGTTTCGTTCTGGGACGCCGTCACCACGGTCCTGTCGCTGCTCGCGACGTGGGGTCAGGCAACCAAGCGGTGGGAGTCGTGGCTGCTGTGGATCACCGCCGACCTCATCTACATCCCGCTGTACCTGCACAAGGGGCTCACGCTCACAGCCCTGCTCTACGCCGGGTTCCTGATGCTGTGCATTCGCGGCCTACTCGCCTGGCGGCGCAGTCGCGCAACCGAACCCGCACTGGCGGTGGCGCGATGACCCCGACGTACCGGCATGCCCTGTTGATCGGCAAGTTCTATCCACCGCACCGCGGCCATCACCACCTGGTGCGGTCCGCCGCGCGGATCGGGTGACGGTCGTGGTGATGGCGTCGGCGGCGGAGTCGATCCCGCTCGCCGACCTGGTGTCCTGGATGCGGCAGACGCACGCAGGCGCGGCGACGGTGCGGGTCACTGGAATCGTCTGCGACGCACCGATGGACCTCGAATCGGCCGCGGTGTGGGCGGCGCAGGTCGCCTGCATGCGCGCGGCCGTCCGGCAGGTCGACGCGACACCGATCGACGCGGTGGTGTCGAGCGAGAAGTACGGCGACGAGCTCGCGAAGTGGTTTTCGGCCACCCACGTCTGCATCGACCCCGAACGGGTGGCGCACCCTGTCTCCGGGACCGGGTGCCGCACCGACCTCGCCGGCCAGTGGGACCAGCTCGAGGAACCTGCCCGCGCCGGACTGACGACCCGCATTGTGGTGCTCGGCGCCGAGTCGACCGGCACCACGACGGTCAGTCGCGCACTGGCGAACCGTTATCGGAGCCGCGGCGGCGTGTGGGCGCGGACCGGGTGGGTTCCCGAGTACGGGCGGCAGGCGACCTTGGACAAGCTGGACCGACTGCGGGCGGTGCGTCCCGACGCCGCGGTCGAGGAGCTGGAATGGACCCGTGACGACTTCGCGGACATCGCGACGGAACAGACACGGATGGAGGAGAACGCTGCCCAAATCGGCTCGCCGGTGCTGATCTGCGACACCGACGCCTTCGCCACCACCGTCTGGGAGCGGCGCTACCTCGGAACGGACAGCGGGCGGGCCTGGGAGGGCGTGACCGGTCGGCCCGCGCTCTACCTGCTCACCGATCACACCGACGTCCCTTTCGTGCAGGACGGCATCCGCGACGGAGAACACGTGCGGGCCGAGATGACGCAGTGGTTCGAGGACGCGTTGACGGCGACCGGACGCTCGTGGGTGCTGCTCACCGGTCCGCTGCCCGAGCGGGTGGATCTCGCGGAGCGTGTGGTGGATCTTGCTTTGGCGCAACGAGCGTCGTTCGGGGTGCCACTGTAAACACGGTGTGGCCGCACCGGGTGCCAGCACGATCGCTGAAGCTCACCAACCGGGGTAGAACGATTCGATCACAGGCGGCTCGGCTTCGGTGCGTGTCGGTGCCGGCGGGTTCGGTCCGCCCCAACGTTGTTGGGCCCAGGGCAGACACAGGTCCCAGCTGGGTCGCGCGTACTCGAGTTTGTATTGGGTGATGCGCCAGTTGCCGAAGACGTTGTCGGTGGGGCGGGGTGCGCGACCTTCGGGGCCGGTCATCGGGGGCATCGAGGGGGTTTCGGGGTAGTCGTCGATGCGGTCAGTCCAACCAGGGGTGGATGTGTCGATCCTCTCGACGCCGACTCGAGTGGCCCACAGTGCGCCGGAGGCGTAGCTGCGAGCGAGGGGAAAGCGGCCGTCGGTGGGCTGGGAGACGTCGGTGTCGTCGGTGCAGACGATTGCGTCGACTCGGTGGTCGGTGGCTTGCTCCACTAGCAAGTTGAGGCGAAGAGTTCCTATCGGCCCAACCGTGTTGTCGAGTGCGGTGAAGGCTATGGCAGTCGCGTTGGGACCTGCGGCTTCGAGATAGCCAGGGTAGGTGTAGCGGCGTCCGATGCCTAGCGCGATCAGATTGTTCTCTGCTGCTGCCCGGATAGCGGCGATCGGTGGCGAGTCCAGATCGGCGTTCTCGGTATTGCTCCACTGGAACGAGACCGACCACGATCTCGTTGGAGCGGCGGGCAGTTCGGGTGTGGAACTGCAGCCGACACACGTCAGCGTGAGAGCGAGTGCGATGGCTGCCGCAGACTTGCGCAAGGTTCTCATCGGTGTACCTGAGGGTCAGTCAAGATCCTGCCTTCGTAATGGGCTGCGTCGGAGGTGTACTCCTGCAGATTGCCCCGCCACTCGTCGAGCGGGCCGTTGAACCGCTCCAGCCTCACGCCATCACGGTCCAGAGCTTCTTCCGCGATCGTCCGTAGTTCGACTGCCGTAGTGAGGCGGTCATCGGCGCCCACGATTTCGCTGTAGCTACGGAGCTGGCCATCGTCTACCCAGCCGCTCGGTATCAATGGGTCCCCGTTGCTCAGGAGTACGTCGAGAACGCTCGGGTCCTTCGCCGCGACGGCCTCGAGGATCCGATACGCCCGCTGCCCGGCAAGTAGATTGTTGTTCACATCGAACGATTCCGCGGGCAGGTCCGACCTCTCCGCTTCGATCCCCGCCTGCACCACCGACGATGCGATGTCGAGTGGGATGGTCGCCGGCCCGCCGAGTCCCACCACGGTTTTCGTGGCGACGTCGATGGCGAGTTTGGTTCTGCCGGCGGTCTGTTCGGCGGCCGCTGCGTCGTCGAGCCCGCGGTCGTACGATTCGGCGCGCAGCCCCTGGTCCATGTAGCCGAGGAGACGTCCGCTCGCCTCCCCGAG
Source organism: Prescottella sp. GW823-FHT02E09 (assembly GCF_058797375.1). Classification (NCBI taxonomy): domain Bacteria; kingdom Bacillati; phylum Actinomycetota; class Actinomycetes; order Mycobacteriales; family Nocardiaceae; genus Rhodococcus; species Prescottella sp. GW823-FHT02E09. Next base: position 105,704 of record NZ_JBXAJP010000013.1, on the reverse strand, counting down.
CTGGTGCCGGATGACGGTGGATTCGCCGTGCAGTTCGCCGAACCTCCCGGCGTAGTCGTTGGTGTGATCGATGATGGCGCCGTTGAAGAGAGCGGACGCCGTCGGGTCGGTGTTCATCAACGTGGCCAATCGAATCGACCGGACGTCCCCGATCTCCCCGACGGCGGCTTCCCGGTCGAAGCCGTGGGTCTGCAGTTCGGGGGCAAGCGCGATGTCTCCGAGATACGGGGTGACCGCCTGCGCGATCTGTTGGGTCAGGGCCGGGTTGACCTCGCCGAGCGAGCGCCCATCATGGCCGGGCAGGTTCATCATCGACTCGAATGCGCTCGACTTACCGTCGGTGATCAGCGAGATCAGGCCGGTCGCGGCCCGCCCCGCCTGCTCGGACTGTTCGACACCGACCTCTGGACCAGGGACCGCGTTCTCGCCGATCCAGCCGAACAGGTCCGGTGCGCCGCGATCATCGGACCAGTCGAACTGCAACAGCGGCGTCACGGTGTCCGCGGGACGGTAGTCGGTGTCGAGCGGGACTCGATCCGAGCCCTCCCCGGTGAGCAACTGCGTGATCGCCTCATGATTGCGTCCGGAGACCTCCAGATAGTCCCGCATCGACTGCTCGACCAGCTCCGGGGCAGCGCCGGAGAGTGAAGTCCCCTCAGCAAGATTCGCGGCCTGCCGCGTCAGCTCGCGCGCCAACTCGGTGCCCGGGGCGTAGCCGGGCTCCGGCTCCTTCAACAGCGCCCCGAGACGCCGCGTGTCCTCGTGGAATCGGTACTCGTCGGCCAGCGGCCCCGACTCGCCCGGATACCGGATCGCGTTGGCGTCGGCACCGTGCGTGCGCGTCGAGATCACCTCACGAAGATCCGACGGCAACTGGTCGTAGGAGCCGGGGGAGCGCAGCGAACCGTCCGGGTCGTAGCCGCTGCCGATGTTCTCGTTCGAGACCACCATCAGCCCGTTGGCCAACGAGTTCAGTGCACCTCCGGCGTTCGGATCGCCACCGGCTTCCTGCGTTCGCAGGTGATCCCCGAGCGCCAGGATCCCGTCCTTCCCGGCCGTGCGATACAACTCGGTGTAGTAGTCGCGCACCGACTGCGGCAGCGTGCCGACCTGGCCGCCGGCGGCGAGTGTGTCGAGTTCGGTGGCCGTCAGCCCCTGCACCGGAAGCTGGCCGGCGATCCGGTCGAGCGCTGCGGTGTCGCCGGCTGCGGCGGCTGTCGCGAGCACTTCGCCGTCCTCGCGCCCGAGCCTGCCCGCGCCGTCCATGATCGACTCGGACGGGTCGCCGCCGGATCCGATCCGATCACCGCGCGCGCGGATGCGTTGCGCCGCCTCCTCGATCAGGCGCGCCACCTCGGTGTCCTCACGCGCGAGTGCCACGGCGGCATCCGTGACCGCACCGCGGTGAGCGTCGAGCAGTTCCGTGGAGGCAGCCGCGTCTCCGACGACGGTCCAGTCGTCGAGCACGGTGAGCCCGTCCGCGAGTGCCGCGTCGACCTTCGACAACGCGGTGTCCCGTACCCAGTACAACCGCTGCGCGCCGTCGTCGAGGATCTTGGCCAGGTCGCGGACATCGTTGGAAACGGACTGGCCTGCCGCCCGCTCGGCGTCGGCGCGGTCGCGGGCGGCGTCGTAGGCGACACCCGACCAGTCGTGGCTGAGATCGTCGACGGCCCGCGACATCGCGGCCAGCTCGTCGACGAACCGGGCGTGGGCGGCTCCTGCTCGGGCCGCGGCGTCGGACAGCAGTGTGATGTTCCAGGATCGAACCTCGGACAGGCTCGGCATCAGTGGACCCCACCCATCGCACCCAGTCGGGTGGTGAAATCGGATTCGGTAACGTCGTACTCGTCGGCGTTGCCCCGGGCAACCGCCGCCATCTGCTGCATCCGGTCCGCGACTCGCAGGTACGCGCCTTCGACGAACTCCGCGGCCTGATCGCACGCCGCAGCAGCGGCGGAACCCGGCAGTCGGACGCCCGGACCGATCACGTCGAGCGCGTCGATCGCCACGCCGGCGGCGTCCGCAGTCGATGCGAAAGCGCGCAGCTGCGCAGAGTCCACCTTCATTCGATTCCCCCCTCGAAACCGGCGTCCTCCCCTGATCGGGCCGGTTCGGTCGCCCAATGTACCGAACGGCGTCCACCCTCTTCGGCGGGCGGTGCGCCGACCGGGCATGTCTGCCATGCAATGCTGCTCGGCGGCGAAAGGGGTGGGATGCGGTCTTCCGATCGAGCGCGGCAACCGATGGAGTGGCGGAGCGGGTCGTATTCGTCGCGGGAGACGGTGGCGACCGTGGTCCTCGTCGCAATCGGTTGCGGCGCAATCTTGGTGGGTGTCGTCGGCGGCCTCGACGGTAGACCGATGGTCCTTCGATACGGCTCGGCATACGGGTGCCTCGTCCTTCTCGTCGCGGTTTTCGGGGTGCTGGCCAGAAGGCCTGGTTCCGGGGGCGGGGTGCGCCGCGTGCATGTCGAATCGGGGCAGAGGGTCGGCTCAGAGATCCGACAGTCCAGACGGCTGTGGGCCGTACTGGTGGGGATGGCGGTCTGCTGCACGGTTCTCACCGCAGGTCCGGCCCTCGAGATCTATCGCAACGCGCCGGCCTCCGGGGTGCCCGGGGCCACCGTGATCTTCGGTGGGCTCGGAATCTTGTTCGCATCCTTCCTCGTGCTGGTGGTGGTGCGATTCGTTCGACCGGGCGCCGTGCTGCTCACGCCCGAGGGAATTCGGCACCGGGGCTGGAGCTTCGAGTCCTACCTGCCGTGGGAATCGGTGGCCGGGGTCAAGCCCGCCCACAACGGGCATCGGACGATCCTGGTGATCGGATTCGCGAATGCACACTGGACCCGCCGATACCCCACACCGATCTGGCGGATCGACAAGCTGCCGCCGGTTCCTATGATCGAACTCGATTGCCGCAAGTTCGCCGTCGACGACGCTCTTCTGCTCGATTTCGTGAGCTTCTACGTGAACAATCCCGCGATGCGCGCCGAAGTGGGCACCGACGCTGCACGAGTCCGATTCGAATCGCACGACTTCGAGTGAGTCGAGTCAGGCGAGTACCGCCCCCGGATTGAGGATTCCCAGCGGATCGAGCGCCGTCTTGATCCGCCGGTTCAGCTCCATGACGTCCTCCCCGAGCTGCCCCGCCAGCCAGTCGCGCTTGAGCCGACCGACGCCGTGCTCGCCGGAGATGGTGCCGCCCAGAGCGATTGCCAACTCCATGACGCGGGCGAAGGCGGTGTGGGCGCGGTCGGTCATGTCGGGGTCGGTGGGGTCGAAGACGATCAGCGGGTGGGTGTTGCCGTCGCCGGCGTGGGCGACGGTGCAGATCAGGACGTCGCAATCCTCGGCGATCGCTTCGACTCCGGTGATCAGCCGCGGCAGCTCCTGCATCGGCACGCCGACGTCCTCCAGTAGCAGGCTGCCCATCGCCTGGACGGCCGGGAAGACGGATCGTCGTGCGGCGGTGAAGGCGTCGCCCTCGGCCGGGTCGTCGGTCGCGAACACCTCGGTGGCGCCGTTCTTCTCGCACGCCGCGACGATGGTCGCGATCTCCTGGGCGCCGGCGGCGCCGGGGGCGTCGGACTGCGCCAGCAGCAGTGCGCGGGCGTTACGGTCCAGGCCCATCCGGACGGAGTCTTCGACGGCGTTGATGCTCTCATGGTCCATGAATTCGAGCATCGCCGGCCGGATCTCGCGGGTTATCGCGAGGACGGCATCGGCGGCCGATTCGACCGAGTCGAACGAGGCGACGACCGTCGACGCGGGAGGCTGCGCCGGGATCAGCCGCAGAGTGAGTTCGGTGATGATGCCGAGGGTGCCCTCGCTGCCGACGAACAGCTTCGTCAGCGACAGCCCGGCGACGTCCTTGAGAAGCGGCCCACCCAGGCGCACCGCGGTGCCGTCCGCGAGCACCACCTGCATGCCGAGCACGTAGTCGGTGGTCACGCCGTACTTGACGCAGCACAGCCCGCCCGCGTTGGTGGCGGCATTGCCGCCGATGGAGCAGATCTCGAACGACGACGGGTCCGGCGGATACCAGAGCCCGTGCTCGGCGGCGGCCTGCTTGACCTCGGCGTTGAGCAGTCCGGGCTCGGTGACGGCGACGCGGGTGACCGGGTCGACGGTGATCTCCCGCATCCGTTCGGTGCTCAGGACGATGCCGCGGTCGACGGCGCTCGACCCGCCCGACAGCCCGGACCCCGCCCCGCGCGGCACCACCGGCACCCGATGCGCCGACGCCCACCGCATCGCCGCCTGCACGTCCTCGGTGCAGGTCGCGCGCACCACGGCGATCGGGGTGCCGGCGTTGGGGTCGGCGGCCCAGTCCTGGCGATAGCCCGCGATCACGTCCGGGTCGGTGAGCACCGAACCGTCGGGCAGCGCGTCGATGAGTTCGTCCAGCACAGCGGGGTCGACCGTCGTCATGAATCCATCATCCCCCGGATGCCCGGTTTTCGACCGGAGGCGATCCGACGCCGTTAGCGTCGGACCTGTCGACGAAATCGGGCAGAGGGGGAGAACTGTGGCATCGGACTTCGATCGGGACCGGGACCTGCTGATTCGACTGTGGCGGTCGTGGGCCAAGCGGGCCGGGGAGCTGTCCGACGAGCAGTGGCTGGCCGAGACCCGGCTGCGGGGCTGGACCGTCCGCGATCTCTACGTCCACGTCACGCCCGACGTCATGATCGCGATGCTCGCCGAGCCCGCATCCGACGGCGCCGCGGACGTGACCAGTGCAGCGCAGATGCTTCGGGTCTACAACGCCGACTCTGCAATCTCGGAGCCGATGCACGCCCAGCTCGCCGAGATGGTCCGCGAGCTGGCGGCCGGCGCCCGGCGGGCGACTCTGATCGAGCGGTTCGACGTCGAACTGCCCGACGCCTTCCAACGCCTGACCGGACTCACCCGCGAGACCGTCATCCCGCACCCGATCCTCGGAGCGGTGTCGCTGGGCGCCTTCATGGACATGGCGATCCTCGAGGCGACCGTGCATCTGCTCGACGTCGTCGACGCGGTCGGCGGTCAGGCGCCCGAGACGGAGGCGCTCGAGCGCACCCGCGACGTGCTGGCCGCGGTGCCGGATCCGCGGGCGTTCATCGAGGCGGCATCGGGGCGGTCGACCGATCAGGTGCTGCCAGTGATGCGATGACGTGGCCGCTACCGTGACGGCATGAGAACCGTCGGCATCGACCTGGCCGCCGAAGCGTTGAAAACCGCAGTTGCGGTACTGGTTTGGGAGCGTGGGGCCGCGCGGGTGGTCGATCTGCGACTCGGTGCGACCGACGATCAACTGATCGAGGCCGTGGCGGACGCCGACAAGTGCGGCATCGACGCTCCGTTCGGGTGGCCGGACGCGTTCGTCGAGTTCGTGGTCGCGCACCATCGACGGGAGCCGTCGCGCGAGCTCGAACTCAACAGCCGGGCCGGCCGGTTGCCGCTCGTGCGGCGGCGCACCGACCGCGTCGTCCACGAGGTGACGGGCATGGTGCCGCTGAGTGTGTCCGCGGACCTCATCGCGCACGTGGCGTTGCGGTGCGCTGGGCTGCTGGCCCAGCTCGCGGTGACGGGGATCGACGTGAACCGTGTCGACGGCGCGGTGGTCGAGGTCTACCCTGCTGCCGCACTGCAGCGGTGGGGTCTGCCGTTTCGGGGATACAAGGGTGCCGCCAATCGCGCGAACCTCGAGGAACTGGTGGGCCGGTTCGAGGAATCGGTTCCTGTACTCGACCTCGGCGAGTTCCGCGCACACTGCGTGACGTCGGACGATGCGTTCGACGCCGTGGTGGCAGCGGTGATCGCGCGGGCTGCCGCCACCGGGCGGACGCGATTGCCTGCGCCGATCGATCGGGACTCCGCCGAACGCGAGGGCTGGATCCACGTGCCCGATGATCCGCTGTCCTCGCTCGTGTGACGGCTGCGCGCCAAAGCGCGACGTCGGGCACTGGTCTCGATCGGGTGGAACCGAACGTGAGCTCCATGCGTCTGTTTATGGTGGAGCGGGTCTGGATCGAGGGAGGGATGCCGGGTGCGTTTGGTGACTGTCGTGGGGTTGATCGGTGCGGGACTGGTCCTTGCGGGATGCGGCTCGGAGGCCGTGTCGGGGGAAGCCGATCCCGCAGGCGTAGCGGAGGGCGAACCGGTATTCAGCCCGTGCGATGACATTCCGGATGATGTCGTTCGTTCGCTCGGCGTCGACGTGGCGACCGAAGAACGAGACATCATGGACGTCAAACAGCCGGGTTGGAACATCTGTGGATGGCGAGGACCCGACTATCACGTCTCGGTCTTCGCAACGAACCGAACTCTCGATGAATTCCGGGCAAACGACCGGAACGAAGACTTCGGCGCGGTTGATCTGGGAGGGCGCCAGGGCATTTCCTACCGCGAGAAGGCGGATAGGAATCGGGAGCGTTGCGATGTAGCTCTTGAGTCCGGTGCGGGAGTTGTTCTTGTGTCAGTTGGCTTCTTCGGGACGACCCGGCCGCGCGACGCCAGCGAGCCGTGCGAAGTGGCTACCCGCGCTGCGGAGACTCTGTCTCCAAGTATTCCCGCGTGACGTTGCAATCGATTGAGGGAGCGATGGAAGGTATGACGTGGGCGGCTCTGGAATCGGCGGCAGATGCTGGTGAGCTTTTCCTCAACAGGGACGCTGCGAACGCCTGTGCAAAGCGATGCGAGGACCTGATAGTGGCGCTAAGCGACATTCGGGTACGGGCCTCCCGGCTGGAGCACGTCGACGGGTTTGGGGACAAGCTTCCGTCAGGCATTGCGCTTTCAACGAAGTTCGGGCGGAAGGCCTCGGGCGGCGACTACTCCCTGGACCGGGCGCTTGCCGATCACATTGCCGAGGTCGAGCAGATGCGCGATCTGTTTACGAAGATCGGCGCCCAGTTCCAGGCGACGGAGGATGCGAATCGGCAGGCCGTCACCAGTGTGGGTGGCGGTTTTTGACAGCACACGGACCGATTTGCCGGCGCGATGGAACCGAACCGAAGCGGTATGCGTCTGTTTAGGGTGGAGCAGGTCTGGGTTGAGGGAGGGGTACCGAGTGCGGTTGATTGCTGCGATTGGGTTGATCGGTGCCGGACTGGTGCTTGCGGGGTGCGGCTCGAAGGCCGTGTCGGGGGAGGCTGATCCTGCAGGCGTCGCGGAGGGGGAACCGGTATTCAGCCCGTGCGATGACATTCCGGACGATGTTGTTCGCTCGTTGGGAGTCGATCCGACGACGAAAGAGCGGGACATCATGGGTGTCAAGCAGCCAGGGTGGAACATCTGCGGGTGGATGGGTGCTGGTCCGTCGCTCAGTGTGTTCGCTACGAACCACTCACTGGATGACGTTCGCGCGAATCAGAAGAACACTGAGTTCGCGCCTGTTGATCTCGAAGGCCGCAGTGGCTTTTCGTACCGTGAGATCTCGGATACGGATCGCAGGAGTTGCGACGTTGCGGTGGGAACCAGTGGTGGCGCCGTGCTGATCTCAGTGTCGTACCTCGGAGTCGATGCCGTTGTCGAGGATCCCTGCGGCATAGCTACTCGTGCGACTCGGGAATTGGTCGGATACATACCTGATTAGCGCCAATTCGATAGCCGGATGGGGGAGTCATGACGACAATCGGAACACCGGATGCGAGCTGGTCGGGCCTCACTCGCGCCGCTGAATCAGGAGAGCTGCTTCTCGACCGGGACGTCGGCCTGCGATGTGCGCGGCGATGTGAAGAGCTTGTTCAAGAGCTGAAGTCTGTGCAGGCCAGGGCTAAGCGACTCGACAAGGTTGACGGCCTAGGAACGCTGCCGTCCGGCGTGGCGCTCGCGGCGAAGTTCGAGCGCAAGGCCTCGGGCGGCGACTACTCCCTGGACCGGGCGCTTGCCGATCACATAGCCGAGGTCGAGCAGATGCGCGATCTGTTCACGAAGATCGGCGCCCAGTTCCAGGCGACGGAGGATGCGAATCAGCAGGCCGTCACCAGTGTGGGCGGCGGTTTTTGACAGCACACGGACCGATTTGCCGGCGCGATGGAACCGAACCCAAGTGGTGTGCGTCTGTTTAGGGTGGAGCAGGTCTGGGTTGAGGGAGGGGTACCGGGTGCGGTTGATTGCTGCGATTGGGTTGATCGGTGCCGGACTGGTGCTTGCGGGGTGCGGCTCGAAGGCCGTGTCGGGGGAGGCTGATCCTGCCGGCGTCGCCGAGGGGGAGCCGGTATTCAGTCCGTGCGATGACGTGCCGCCCGATGCGCTACATGCTGTCGGTGTTGATCCATCGACGTCAGAGCGAGATATTGAAGGGGTCAAGCAGCCGGGGTGGAACCGATGTCGCTGGGCTGGAACTGATCATTCACTGACAGTCTTTGCTACGACGAGGACCTGGGATGAGATCCGCGGCAACGACCGCAATTCCGACTTGATCGACCAGCAGATCAATGGGCGCGACGTCATGGTGTACCGGGAATCAACGGACGTCCGGGGCGAACGGTGTGATGTGGCGTTCCGTGCGGCCGATGGCGCGTCGATCGTTCGGGTCAGTCTGTACAGCCCTGCAGATGGTGGCAATCCGTGTGAGCTGGCGGTGCACACAGCGACTGCTCTCGAAGGCGCAATTCCGGAGTAGACGGGGACGACAAGGGGAACATCGTGTTTGAGTCTGGGTGGATTGCATTGTCGGAATCCGTGGGGTCCGGTGAATTGACACTCGAGCGTGGCGTGGCCGAGAAGTGCGCCGGTCGGTGCGACGACTTGATCGTGCAGTTGCAGGCTGTCAAGGACCGCGCAGCCGATCTGACGACGATTAACGGCTTCGGCGACAAACTCCCGTCCGGCGTCGCGCTCGCCGCGAAGTTCGGGCGCAAGGCCTCAGGCGGCGACTACTCCCTGGACCGGGCGCTTGCCGATCACATTGCCGAGGTCGAGCAGATGCGCGACCTGTTCGCCAAGATCGGCGCCCAGTACCAGGCGGCTGAGGACGCCAATCAGCAATCACTGACGAATGTGGATGCCGGCTTCTGACGCCGGGATAGTCGAGGGGGGAAGTACATGGGATTCACCGACTTCATCGGAAACCTGGGCAAGGAAGCCTACGGAATCGTCCGCGATCCGGGCAATGCTCTGGTCGACCTCGTGACGGGCTACGACCTGAACGAGCGCGACCGCGTGCGGGACGAGCAGGCCGCCGGGAACGCCGCGCGCGACGAGATCTATCTACAGCAGGCCGGTCTGTACGGCCGGTTCAGTGGCCAGTTCGATGCCCCCTCGCTCGGGTCACCCGAAGTATTCGAAGCGATGTCGCACGAGGACATCAAGGCCGCCGTCGACGCAATGAACGGCGGCTCGCTCCGCGCCAGCGCCGAAGGGTGGACGAAGATCGGCCAGTCACTCGAGCAGGCACTCAACGACTTCCGCGACTTCATCACCCACGAGACCGAAGGTAAGTGGGAGGGAATCGCCAAAGACTCCGCCGTCGCCGCGACGAGCCGATACGTCACCGAATCGGGGAAACTGGCCGAGGCCGGAACCCTGATCGGCACCAAGATCACCGAAGCGGCCACCGGTGTCGAGCAGGTGAAGGCCACGCTGCCCCCGGTCGCCGAACGCGGCATCCTCGAATCCGCGTTGAACAGGGTGCTGCCCAGCGTCGGAATCCTCAAACAAGTCCTCCACGAGAAGGACGAGGCACACCAGCAGGCGATCGAGATCATGCGCACCGTCTACACACCCGTGATGCAGCAGGCCGACACCAAGGTGCCGACACTCCCCGAACCTCCCCGGGTCACCGGACCCGGGCCCGGGCCCGACAGCATCCGGCCCGGCAGCGGCGCACCCGGCAGCGGCGGATCGAACCCCTACGCGCCCTACACAGGACCGAACTCGGGCTCGCCGAACATGCCGACGCAGCCACCGGGCGCCCCGATGCCCGGCGGAACCCCGGGCGCCGGGTCGGTACCCGGAACCGGCGCCTTCGACCCCACGGCAGCCGGTGCCCAGCCCACCGCAGGCGACCCGTACGCCATGAACCCCAACCAGACCGACGCCGTCACCACACCGGCCTCCGCCTGGACCGCCCCCGCAGCGGCGTCGGGCATCGACGGCGCCCGCCCCGGCCAGTCCGGCCTCGGAGCAACAGGATCGGGAATCGGCGGCGGCTACTCCCCGGCCGGTGCCGGAGGACTCGGATCCGGGGCAGGCGGCGGAACGGGCGCGGGCTCCCTCGGCGGCTACGGCGCCGGTGGAATCCTCGGTAGCGCCAACGGTTCCGGAACAGGATCCGGTGCCGCAGGCGGACCAGGTGCGACCACCGCCGGCACATCGGGTTCGGGCGCAGCAGCGGCCCGTTCCGGCATGGCCGGCGCCGGCATGATGCCCGGCGCCGGAGCGCGGGGCCGTGGCGAAGACGAATCCGAACACAAGACGCCCGGCTACCTGGTCAACGTCGACAACGGCAGCGAACTGATCGGCAAGCTGCCACTGGCCGCCCCGCCCGTGATCGGGAGCTGACCGGGCCTACGCCTTCACCGGCCCCGCCCGGAGGACCTCGTCGAACCGGTCCCGAACCTCACCGATGTGCTTGTCGAGGTCCTTGACCTTCCAGCCCTTGGTATCGATGGGTTCCAGCACGTCGACGTAGACGGTGCCCGGGTGGGCGACGAACGAGTTGCGCCACATCAGGTCCCCGGCATTGTGGATGACGATCGGCACGATCGGCACCTGTGCCTGCATCGCCAAGTGGAAGCCGCCCTTCTTGAACCGTCCCAGCCGCGGAGTGGGGGAGCGGGTGCCCTCCGGGGCGATCGCAATCGACGTCCCGTTCTTCAGTTTGTCGACCGCCGGCGCCAGTGCCGCCCGCGCCTGCGCGCTGTCCGTCCGGTCCACATACGCGACATCGAGCAGCGTCCCCACCGCCGCGAAACGGGGATCGTGCGCGGCCTCCTTCTTCGCCACCCCCGTCACGTCCCGCCGGATCACCTTGCCGATCAACAGCATGTCGAGCGAGCTCTGGTGATTGAACATGAACACCGCCGGACGGTCCTTCCACGCGTTGTCCTCGCCGGTGATCTGCACGTCGATCCCACAGATCGTCAACGCCAGATCCGGGCCGAACGAACCCACCAGATTCGCCGCGGTCCGCCGATTCCTCGTCAGCACCCCCGCCGTCACCGCCGCCGCGGTGGTCGCCGTCAAGGCACTCAACGCGACACCGGTGCGCGCCGTCGCGATCGGCGTCGCGCCCCGCTCCGGCTTGGACAGATTCACCGACAACCAGCCCTCGGTCCGCGCGATTCCGGCCAGCTTCCCGTCCGGATTCAGCGCCACCGGCCGCCCCACCGAATCGAGCATCGGGACGTCCTCGACACCGTTCGAATACGCGAACGCCTCCGACAGCGGCGCCCCCACCTCGTTCGCGAAGTCCCGCAACGCCTTCGCCTTCGCCGGACCCCACAAGGCCGGACCGGTGAGCGCGCCGGTCAGCATGCCGTCGACCACCTCCGGCCGGCTGCACAACACGTCGTCGATCCCGAGATCCTCCGCCACGAACTGCGCCTGATACGTCGTAGCCGACGTCGCCATCACGATCCGGTGCCCCGCCCGCCGGTGCGCGTCCAGCAGCCGTCGCACATCCGGGTAGATCATCGCGGCGATCTCCTGCCGGAACAACCGCTGACTCCACTCCCGCAGCTCGTCCTCGCGCCGGCCCGCGAGCCCGGTCACCGCGATCTCCATCAACCGGCCCACGTCGGCGCCGCGGAACTGCGTGTCGAAGGCCGCCCCGGTGGTCCGCAGCAGCTCCGCGATGCTGATATCGAAGCGGCGCAGCCGATCCCGATACACCACCGTGGCCGAATAGCCGGTGATGAGGGTGCCGTCCAGGTCGAACGCCGCCAGCGTCGTCGGGCCCTCGGGGGCGGCCGCGATCGCGGCGTACAGATCCCCGAGCCGGTTCATCGGTCCGACTCCGTCCCCGGGGCATCCACGACCTGGGCCGCGGCGTCCACGCCCTTCACCTGATCGAGCTTCGCGTGCGCGAGCGCGCGGATCTCCCGGACCCGGCGCACCAGCGTCCGCACCTCCTCGGCGAACGCCAGCCGGCGGTCGGTCACGTCGGGATCGGCGACCTCGATCAGCTTCCGATTGCGCGCCAGCTGCAGCGCGGTCGCGAACAACTCCGACGAGATGGACTCGCTGCTCGCGATCTGCTGGCGCAGCCGCCGCTGCTGGGCCAGCGCCAGGCACTCGGAGACGAACGCCTTCTCGTCGAAGTCCTCGGACACCGGCGCATCCAGCAGATGATCGGCCACCACCTCGTAGGCCTCGAGGAACGGCTGCAGCACCCGGTGCGCCAGATAGGGCCGGACCTCGGCGAGGATCCCCTCCACGTGCTCCGGGTTGCTCAGATCGCTCTCCCATGCCGGGTCGATCAGACTCAGCTCCGAGCGCAGCTCCTCCTGGAACGTCTCCTTGTCGCTGAAGAAGAACTCGAACTTCAGCAGATCCCGGATCCGCTTGGCCTCCGCCCAGCCGTCGGTGAGCGGGTCGGCGAACTTCTCGTCGACGGCCGCGGACAGCACCATCTCCGCGATCGCACGCACCAGCAGGAAGTGGATGGTGTTGTTGCGGTAGAACGCCGCCACCAACCCCTGATCCTTGCCCAGGTAGTACACCCGCTCGTTGCCCTCGTCGAACCGCTTGAGCACCCCCGAGTCGAGGTGGGTGAACAGCGCCTTGCGGATCACCTGCGGGTTGGTGAGGTCGACGTCGCCGGCGGTGGGGAGCTTGCGGGCGATGATGTAGTCCACCAGCGGGCCGAGGATGAACCCGAGCTCGGGCACCGTCAGCGCCCGGTCCTCGATACCGAGGAACGCGAGCATCACCAGCGACGACGCCGTGATCGGGGTGACCTCGTTGATGCGGTGGCTCACCTCGATGCCGGTCTTCTGGATCGCGAGCCGCAGATCGTCCTCCTGCGCCAGCGAATCCCGCAGCGACAGCGGCCGTCCCACGGTCACGTGCGCGACGCCGCGGCGCTGCCCCTGTGCCCGGACGTAGCCGACCATCCAGCGGAAGCTCTCCTTCCGCTTCTCCGCGCCGTGCGCCTCCGCGGCCATGGCGTTGACCTCGTACAGCTGGTCGTACACCAGCGACACCGGGACCAGGTAGACGTCGGACGCGTCGCTGTCCTGGAACGCCTGCGCGAGATAGGTCAGCAGCCCGTACCTCGGCGGGCGCAGCTTGCCGGTGCGGGACCGGCCGCCCTCGATGTACCACTCGAGGTTGAAGCGCTTGTTCAGCAGGAACCGCATGTACTCGCGCAGCGTCCACTTGTAGATCTCGTCGCTGCCGAATTTGCGTCGGATGAACACCGTGCCGGACCGCTTGCTGATCGGGCCGACCGGCCAGAAGCTGACGTTGAGTCCGCCCATCACGTGGTTGAGCGGCAGGTCGTTCGCGAGCAGCGCCGGTCGCAGCACCAGCGGGTCGAGATACGACCGGTGACTGGGCAGGAACACCAGCGAGTGCTCCCGGTTGAGCTCGCGCAGCTCCTCGAAGCGGGTGGTGTCCACGTCCAGCCGGTACGCGCGGGAGAAGTATCGGCCCAGCTGATCCCACACCGCGATCGCCCGGCGGCTCTGCGCTGCCACCATCTCGTCGAGGTCGGCGCGGGCCCGGCGATCGACGTCGACCACCGTCAGATTGAGTCGCGCGGCCAGGTTTTTGATCCCGGCGGTGAACCGGCCGGTGTCGGTGATCTCCTCGACCACGAACCGGGACACCTTGTACTGCGTGCCGAGCAGACCGCGTTCGGCACGTTCGAGCGCGAGGGCGGCCTGCCGACGGATGAACTCGGGCAGCGAGCCGCCGCCGCGCTCGGCCAGCCGGTCCCGCAGCTCGCTCAGCGACGCGCCGTCGCCCTCGATGACCCGGCAGCGCCCCGGATCGTTGCGGAGCACCCGGCGCTGCGCGTTCGAGCCGAGATGAAGCGGGTCTCGCGTGGACAGCACGTCCCGAATCCGTTGCGCACGATGCCCGTTGGTGACGTCGGGCAGCCACACCACCCGTATCGGTGTCAGCACCGGATCGTCGTCCCGGCGCGCCAGCGCCGACAGTGACTGGTCGGTGGTCGCGAACGTGACCGTCGGCCAGCCGGTTTCGGCCTCGCGGTGGGTGAGCCAGGTCCGCAGAGCACGCTCCTCGGTGTCCGTCATCGGCTCGGTGAGATAGATCGTCGAGGGTGCGGACTGTGCGTGTTCGGTCATCGCCGAGCTCCCTTCGCGGCGCCGGCCAGCGCCACCACCTCGTCCAACCCCTCCTGCAGGCACTGCATGAACAGTGCCGGTTCGGTCACCGCGGCGGTGTCGAGGTTGACGCCGATGCAGCAGGTCCCGACGTGCGAGACCATCGTCGCCATCACGGCACAGCCCGGTGCCGGACCGAAGGGGAACATCCGCTCGATCCGCGCGCCCGCCAGGTACACCGGCACGGGCACCCCCGCGACGTTGGACGCCTGCAGGTCCAGACCCTTCGACTGCGACAGGTACCACTCGGCGAGCAGGCGGGTCGGCAGCCGCACCAGCAGCGGTGACGCCGCCTCGACGATGTCGAGCGCCGGTTCCTCCCGCAGCGCCAGCACGATCGCGCGGACCTTGCGGATCCGCAACGCCGGGTCCGGTTCGGTGGCGGGCCCCGCGAACCGGACCGCGGCGATCCGGTTGCCGCCGGTCGGATCCGACGCGGCCCGCATGTTGATCGGCATGCCCATCGGGATCTTGCCGACGGTCTCGCCGAGCTCCTCGTGGTACCGGCGGAAGCCGCCGAGCAGCGCCGCGATGTAGGCGTCGTTGACCGAGCCTCCGGCCGCGTGCCCGGCGGCCCGCAGGACCTGCAGGTCCACCTCGAGCACCCCGAACCAGCGACCGAGACCGCGGTTCCGCAGCAGGGGCGAGCCCGTCGCCGGCGGCGGCTGGACGACGCGGCGCAGCGAGTTCGCGTAGTCGAGGACCTCGCCGGCCGCATCGAACGGCCGGGTGACGGCGGTGATCGCGGCCCGCGCCGAGCCGGACATCAGGTCGGCGATCCGGCTCGGGGCGCGGCGCACCTCGGTGAGCACCTCGAGCCCGAGCGCCGACAGATCCGACAGGTGCTCGGGCGGCGCCGGCGCGCGGTCCGGCTTGTCGGGGGTCGGTTCGGCGCGACGGCTGTGCAGCAGCGCCATCATCTGGATGCCGCCCATGCCGTCGGTGATGCTGTGGTGCGTCTTGACGACGTAGACGGCGCGGCCGTCGTCGAGGCCCTCGATCAGCACCGCCATCCACGGCGGCCGGGCCTTGTCGAACGGTTCGGTGGCCAGGTGCCGGCAGATCCGCAGCGCGTGGTCGAGGTCGGCGGGCTCCGGCAGCCGGACCCGGCGCAGGTGGTAGTCGAGGTCGAATTCGGGATCGACCGACCACACCGGATTCCCCAGGCCGAACGCCGGTTCCACCGCCCGCATCCGGATCCGCGGCACGATGTGCGACGCCCACTCGTGGGCCCGCACCAACCGATCCCAGTCCGGTGCCCGGTCGAGGACGTCCACCGCGACGATGGGGGTGCGGAGCTCGGGACGCACCTCCTCCATCCGCCACATGCCGGTCTCGAAATCCGACATGGTCCGGCTCTGCGCCCAGCCGACAGCGGAGAGATCCACATCCACCGCGCTCGGTGGGACGAACGGCTGCCCGTCGGCCATACGCACGCTCCTCGAAACCACGATCGGGGGTGTCGCCTCAAGTGTGGCCCCGCGGGTGCGGACGCGTCACGAGTTTCGGCGCTTCCCCTTTCCGGACACGGCGGACAAGTCGTATCCCGCGCGATCGGGTGTCACCTCGGTTAACGTCTGAGGGACTTCGATCCTTGCCCCGGCGAAAGGACGCGGTCATTCCCCTCTATCAGTTCCGGTGCGCGCAATGCGGTCCGTTCGACCGCAGCTACCCGATGGCCACCGTCCCCGACAGTTCCGCCTGCCCCGCATGCGCGTCCGACGCACGTCGTCAGATCACCGGCCCGCGGCTCGGTCACGGCTCCTCGACGCAGATGCGTCTGCTCGACGCGACCGCCCGGTCCGCGAGCGAGCCGGCGGTGGTCTCGGGCCCGCGCCCGGGTGCCCGCACCGCCGTGCAGAAGGTCACCACCAATCCGCTGCACCGAAAGTTGCCCCGCCCCTGAGTCTTTCCCGCGTCGCGAAGGAGATCTGTATGCCCGAGTTGCTGTTCCCGCTGGATTCGCGCAAGAAGTTCACCGAGCAGGAGAAGATCGGCCACAACCGGTGGCACCCCGACATCCCCGCCGCCGTCACGGTGAAGCCGGGCGACTCGTTCCGCGTCCACTGCCGGGAATGGTTCGACGGCGCCATCCGCAACGACGACTCGGCCGACGACATCCTGAACGCGCCGCTGACCACCGTGCACACCCTGTCCGGCCCGTTCGCGGTGGAGGGCGCGCGGCCCGGCGACCTGCTGATCGTCGACATCCTCGACATCGGACCGATTCCGCAGGAGGACTCGGGACCGCTCGCCGGTCAGGGCTGGGGGTACACCGGCATCTTCCCGCGCGACAACGGCGGCGGCTTCCTCACCGAGCAGTTCCCCGACGCATACAAGGCGGTGTGGGACTTCGCCGGGCAGACCGCGACGTCCCGGCACGTGCCGCACGTGAAGTTCACCGGCATCGTGCACCCGGGCCTGATGGGGACCGCGCCGTCGCACGAACTGTTGGGCAGGTGGAACACCCGCGAGGCCGCGCTGATCGCCACCGATCCCGACCGGGTGCCGCCGCTCGCGCTGCCGCCGGAACCGCGTGACGCGATCCTCGGCACCCTGTCCGGCGCCGACTTCGATCGCGTCGCGGCGGAGGCCGCCCGCACCGCTCCGCCCCGCGAGAACGGCGGCAACCAGGACATCAAGAACCTCACCAAGGGCAGCCGCGTCTTCTATCCGGTGTTCGTCGACGGCGGCAAGCTGTCGGTGGGGGATCTGCACTTCTCGCAGGGCGACGGCGAGATCACCTTCTGCGGCGCGATCGAGATGGGTGGGTTCATCGATCTGCGCGTCGACCTGATCAAGGGCGGCATGGAGACGTACGGCGTGTCGGAGAACGCGATCTTCATGCCGGGCAATACCGATCCGCAGTATTCGGAGTGGCTCGCGTTCTCCGGCACGTCGGTGACGCTCGACGGGGAACAGCGGTACCTCGACTCGCACCTGGCGTATCAGCGGGCGTGCCTGCACGCGATCGACTACCTCACCAAGTTCGGCTACAGCCCCGAGCAGGCGTACCTGCTGCTGGGTGCCGCCCCGATCGAGGGCCGGCTGTCCGGCGTCGTCGACATCCCGAACTCGTGCGCGACGGTGTACTTGCCGACCGCGATCTTCGACTTCCCGATCGCCCCGTCCGCAGACGGTCCGGTGCGGATCGATCCGGGGATGGGCGCGCCGCACTCCGCTCGGTAGGGCCGCCGCGGGGAACCGGCTCGCGTCGTTTCGTCGCGGGCCGGCTCCTGCGTGTCGGCACGATGAACTCGGGTACAAGAAATTCGAGACCGTTCGTTCAGACGTAACGCCCATTTTCCCTGGCTGTAGCCTCGAGCGCGCAATTCGAATGCGTTATTCAATCGTTATGATCAAACAGTAACGCCCAAGTCTTTCGTCACGTTAGCGTCGATCCCATCGCACTGCGCAATCAAAGCGTTACGCGAAGTGACCATCAACATCTCCTTGTTTCCGGATCTGTTACTCCGGTGGTGAGGGCTAGGCCGTCGGGGAGAAAGGGGCGCAGCATCGTGAGCGCTTCCAACTGCATCGAGGACTACGTCGCCGCAATGTTCTCGTACGAGTTCCTCGACGGCGGGATCGACTACGACGCCCTCGAGCGCATCCACCGTGGCGACGTGAGCGACTGGGTCTCGGCCGTGGCCGGCTCCGGCCTGTTCACCAACGCGCAGGTGGACCGCATCGACGCGGCGTGGGCGCGCGATCCGGAGTCCCTGCTCACGGCCCTGCTCTCCGAGGCCGACGAGATGACCGTCAAGCGCTGCCGCATCACCTGGTCCGCGCTGGACCGGCTGAACCCGCGCGAGGATCTGCGTGAACTGGCCGCCGTCGGCGGCTACAGCAGCGCGGTGGCCTCCGCGTCCACGACGATCGCCTGATCGTCGGTCAACGTCCGATACCGAACCCCGGCAGTGCGACAGGCCTCGATCATTCGAGCAGCGTCGTCGCCGGGGTTCCGGGCGTCCGGACCCGGCGCCGGATCCGCGGGGATTCCCGCATCCACGTAGTGCGGCACGATCGAGAAGTCGATCAGGCCCAGACCGTCCCAGCGCGGCGCCGTTCCACACGTCGGCGCCACCTCGCCCGGATCGTCCGCACCGTCGATACCGACGAGGGACGGCGTCATGACGCACGCGCCTGCGCTGTAGCCCGCATAGGCGATCGCGTCACGGCGAAGCAGATCCCGTAGGACGTCGTCGGCCCCGCTGCGTGCCAACTGCGCCCGCAGGACGAACGTGTTGCCGCCGCGCACCCACACCGACCGGAACCCCGAGAGCGTCTCGGCGAGAGCGTCCGAACGGCCGACGTAGTCGCGTAGATCCACCTCCGACGGCGTGAACCCGAGACGGCGCAGCGGTACGACGTCGCTCACCACCGCCGACTCCCGAGCCGGCGTCGGCCAGGCGTCCGCGGCGTTCGCGATCACCGCGATCGGGCCGGGACCGCCGACCAGTTCGACGAACCGGTCCACGTGCGCACCGAAGCGGTACGACGACAGGAACAGTCGCACGCGCGCTCAGATGGTGTAGTTGAGGTTGTCGACGATCCGTCTCCCCACCGCGACATCACCGCCGAGTTCGAACTCCGACGTGTGCTCGGCCCCGGTGGTGCGGCCCGTGGCGAGCCGGGTGAACAGTCGCGAGTCCATCGCGATCGTCGACGTCGCCGGCCCGGACAGTGCCGGCACCACCGCGGCGCGGCCGTCGACCTCGACGTGGAGCGTGCGGGCCAGCGGGCCGGACAACTCCAACGTCACCCGGGCGCCGTCGGGCGCATGCCCGAGCTTGCCGACGATGAAGCCGAGCGCGCCGGCGACCTCCTGGAAGGCGAGGTTGCCGCGCGAGCCGCCCTCGTCGCCGGCGGGGACGTCGAGGGCGTCACGGATGTCGTGCTCGTGGATCCAGCAGTCGAACAACCGGATCCGCATGAAGCGGCCGTACGTCGCCGGCCCGGCCGGGGTGACGGCGGGGGCGTCGAAGTCGGCCTGCGTCATGGCGGTGAGCACCTCGAGTCGGCTCGAAGTGATCTCGCGGAACATCGCGAGAATCTGCTGTCCGGTGTGCGCGCGTAGACCCTCGACCCAGCGCTCGTTGAGGGCCCCGATCTCGTTGCGCACGTGGGGGAGTGTGTGCACATCGAGGGCGGCCTCCGGCGGCTTCAGTCCCGACAGCAGCGACTCGGTCCCGATGATGTGCGAGACGATGTCGCGCACCGTCCAGCCGGGCAGCGCCGTGGGCGTGATCCAGGCGTCGCCCTCGACCGTGGACAGCACGTCGTCGAGCACCGCCCACTGCTCGGACAGGGCGTCGACCAGGATGCCCTGGGGGAACTCGCTCATGTATCTCGCTCCGTTTCCAGTCCGGAAAGGTCCACGACCTCACCACGATTGACGCTCTGCCAATCCCGCCCCCGCAGGTACGGGGCCAGTGCCTCGCCGATGGCCGCAGCGTCCGCCGGCCCTTTCACGCGCTGAATCTCGTACACGCGGGGGAACTCGAGCATCTCGGTCACCAGGTTCCACAGTCGCACGGCGGCCTCGCCCTCGGGCGGATCGACCAGGACGGGCCCGAACAGCGGGGTGCCCAGCACGAACAGGGTCGGGACGCCGAAACCTCCCGCGGCGACCACCCGGTCGTGGTCGGCCCGGACGTCGTCGTGGGTGGTGGGGTCGGCCAGCGCGACGTCGAGCAGGCCGGGATCGAGCCCGAGTCGGCCGAGCAGATCCCGCGCGACATCCGGGTCGTGCGGTTTTCCGCCGTCGATGTGCAGCAGGTGACCGGTGGCGGCGTACCAGCGATCCAGCAGATCCATGCTCTCGCGGCGCAGCAACGCGCCGATCCGCATGAGCGACCACCCGTACGCCCAGTCCCGCTCCCATGGATGCAGCTGCTGCTTCTGATCATCGCGACGGTTGATCTCCTCGAGACTGAAGAAGCGCCAGCCGATGTCGATCCCGGTCTCGGCACGGACGTGCCGGATCCAGCGCGAGGCGTGGAAGGCGAACGGGCACATCGGGTCGAAGTGGAAGTCCACCGACGTGATCGCCTCGTCGCCGACGGGCGCGGCAGCATCGGGTGTGTCGGTGGTCACCCTGTCACTCTATGACCGATCGGCGTCCGGTGCGACGCCATGACGCATCGAAACCGCACGCCCGGTCGGGATCCGGCGATTCGGGCGAAACCCGTGACGGAACGGCGGGTGGTGGTGGACGATCGGGCCAGACCGAAGCACGAGAAGATCGTTCACGCGAGGAGCTGCCGTGTTCCCGGGAAACTTCGTTGCCACCACCCCCGACAAGCCGGCGATCATCCGGCCCGCCACCGGTGAGCAGCTCACGTATCGCCAGCTCGACGAGCGGTCGCTGCGGCTGGCCCGGTTCCTGCGCGAGGCGGGGATGCGGCCGGGTGATCACCTGGCGATGGTCGCGGGCAACGACCTCCGGATGCTCGAGGTGTACTGGGCCGCGCTGCGATCCGGTCTCTACATCACGGCGGTCAACTGGCACCTCACCGCCGCCGAGACGGCCTACGTGGTCGACGACTGCGGGGCATCGGTTCTCGTCGTGTCCGCCGACGCGGCCGCCGCACTCCCGGGCGACCCGGCCGCCCTCCCCGGGGTGCGCCGACGTCTGGTCTTCGGCGGCACGCTCGACGGCTACGACGACTACGAGCGGGTTCTCGCGGCCCAGAGTGTCCAACCGCTCGAGTCGCAGCCGCGCGGCCAGGACATGCTGTACTCGTCGGGTACCACCGGCCGGCCCAAGGGCATCAAGCCCAAGCTGCCGGTCGGCGAGGTCCACGAGACGACGGACCCGTACACCGCGGTGTTCGCGCCGATGTACGGATTCGACTCCGACACCGTCTATCTGTGCCCCGCGCCGCTGTATCACGCAGCCCCACTGCGCTTCTGCGGAACCATCAACTCCGTCGGCGGCACCGTGATCGTGATGGACCGGTTCGAGCCCGCCGAGGCGCTCGATCTGATCCAGCGATACAAGGTCACGCACAGTCAGTGGGTGCCCACCATGTTCGTTCGAATGCTCAAGCTGCCCAAGGATGTTCGGGACCGCTACGACGTCTCCAGCCTGCAGGTCGCCGTGCATGCGGCGGCGCCGTGCCCGCCGGAGGTGAAGCGAGCGATGATCGAGTGGTGGGGTCCGGTGATCCAGGAATACTACGCCGCCACCGAGGGCTCCGGGGTCACCTTCATCGACAGCGCGCAGGCGCTCGCGCATCCGGGCTCGGTCGGCCGGGACGGTGTGCTGGGGATCGTGCACATCTGCGACGAGGACGGGCGCGAGCTGCCGACGGGGGAGATCGGCGCCGTCTACTGGGAGCGCGACGAACTGCCGTTCGAGTACCACAACGATCCGGCCAAGACGGCGTCGGCGCAACACCGGGACCACCCGACCTGGACGACGAGCGGTGACATCGGCTACCTCGACGAGGGGCGATTCCTCTATCTCACCGATCGGGCGGCCTTCACGATCATCTCCGGCGGCGTCAACATCTATCCGCAGGAGTCCGAGAACGTGTTGACCCTGCATCCCAAGGTGTACGACGTCGCGGTGATCGGGGTGCCCGACGACGAGATGGGGGAGCAGGTCAAGGCGGTTGTCCAGCTGGCGGACGGTGTGACGAAGAGCAACGAGCTGGCGCGTGAACTGCTCGACTACGTCCGCGACCGCGTCGCCCACTACAAGGCGCCGCGCTCGGTCGACTTCGCGGACGACCTACCGCGCACTCCGACGGGCAAATTGGTCAAGCACCAGCTCCGGTCCCGCTACGTGACGTCCTCGAGGAATTGACGCAGAACCTCCGCGTGGCTGTGCTCGATGTCCTTGGTGGCGGTCAGCAGGACGAGCGGACGGTCGTGCGCCAGCTCGAGGACGCGCTCGACGGCACTGCGACCGTCGGGCGACTCGAGCTCGGCAAGATAACGGGACCGAAACTCGCCGAATTCGGCGACGTCGTGGCTGTACCACCGGCGCAACTCGGTGGACGGCGCCAGGTCTTTGGCCCAGTCGTCGTAATGGAACGAATCCTTGCGCAGCCCCCGCGGCCACAGGCGGTCGACGAAGACCCGGAAGCCCGCTTCGGCACCCGGGTGGTCGTACACGCGTTCGATCTCCACAGTCTTCGCGGGCATCTCCCACCTCCGTGTCTTGGGCCGATCTCGACGTCAAGTTACGTTCATGTGAAATAGTGAGCTATATCACAATTAGCCATCCTTGCGGTGGTATACCTCTGTTCGGACTCGATTCAGATAAATGATTCGACTTGCGCGCGTTCCCTCGATCACGGTAGTTCTGCTTACCATCGTGGACCACTTGCATCGATCGGGTCATCGTCCGTCGATCGCTCGAGAGTTGCCGCCCGTCGTGGCGTGCACACCATCTAACGCAGGAAGTCGAAACATTGGATACATCGAAGAGCGCGGCACAGGTGCGCCCGTCGGTCGGTGTCGTTCGGGAGACGAGCGACGGCGAGCGGCGGGTGGCGTTGGTGCCCAAGGTTGTGGCGACGTTGGCCGCGAAGGGTGTCGACGTGGTCGTCGAACCCGGTGCCGGTCTGGGTGCGTTGATTCCGGACGAGTTGTACAAGGAAGCGGGCGCGACGATCGGTGACGCGTGGTCGGCGGACGTCGTGGCCAAGGTCGCGCCGCCGTCGGACGACGAGGTCGCCAAGCTCCGGTCGGGGCAGACGCTGATCGGCTTCCTGGCGCCGCGCAACGCCGACAACCAGATCGGCGCCCTCACCTCCGCGGGAGTGGACGCGTTCGCCGTCGAGGCGATCCCGCGTATCTCCCGCGCCCAGGTGATGGACGCGCTGTCCTCGCAGGCGAACGTCGCCGGCTACAAGGCCGTGGTGATGGCCGCGTCGGAGTCGACGCGGTTCTTCCCGATGCTGACCACCGCGGCCGGCACCGTGAAGCCGGCGACGGTGCTGGTGCTCGGTGTGGGTGTCGCGGGTCTGCAGGCACTCGCGACGGCGAAGCGTCTCGGTGGCCGCACCACCGGCTACGACGTGCGCCCCGAGGTGGCCGACCAGGTCCGCTCGGTCGGTGCCCAGTGGCTCGATCTCGGCATCGATGCCGCCGGTGAGGGCGGGTATGCCCGCGAGCTGACCGACGCCGAGCGTGCGCAACAGCAGCAGGCGCTCGAGGATGCGATCAAGGGCTTCGACGTGGTCATCACGACCGCGCTCGTTCCCGGGCGTCCGGCGCCGCGTCTGGTGACCGCCGCCGCGGTCGAGGGCATGAAGCCCGGCAGCGTGATCGTCGACCTGGCCGGTGAGACCGGTGGCAACTGCGAGCTGACCGAGCCCGGACAGATCGCCGTCAAGCACGGGGTGACGATCTGCTCGCCGCTGAACCTGCCCGCGACGATGCCCGAGCACGCCTCCGAGCTGTACTCGAAGAACGTCGCCGCCCTGATCGAGTTGATGCTCGACGAGAACGGGGCACTGGCCCCGGACTTCTCGGACGAGATCCTCGCCGGTGCGTGCGTGACCCGGTCGAAGGAGAACTCCTAGATGTACACCGAACTGTTGGCGAACATCGCGATCCTGGTCCTGGCCGGGTTCGTCGGCTTCGCCGTGATCTCCAAGGTCCCGAACACGCTGCACACGCCGCTGATGTCGGGCACCAACGCCATCCACGGCATCGTCGTGCTCGGCGCCCTGGTCGTGCTCGGGCACCTGCCCGGCGACGCCCCCTGGTCCATCAAGATCATTCTGTTCGTCGCGTTGGTGTTCGGCACCCTGAACGTCGTCGGTGGCTTCGTGGTCACCGACCGCATGCTCGCGATGTTCAAGCCCAAGAAGGACGCCCCCAAGGCAGTCGAGAAGAAGGGGGCTGACGCCTGATGAGCTACCTCGTCACGATCCTCTACATCGTCGCGTTCGCGATGTTCATCTACGGTCTGTCGGGTCTGACCGGCCCGAAGACCGCGGTCCGCGGTAACTACATCGCCGCGGTCGGCATGTTCGTCGCCGTGGTCGCGGTGCTGATCGATGTCCGCGACACCGACAACTGGCTCCTGATCGCCGGCGGCCTGGCCGTCGGTATCGTGCTCGGCGTCCCGCCGGCGCTGCGGACGAAGATGACCGCGATGCCGCAGCTGGTCGCACTGTTCAACGGTGTCGGCGGCGGCACCGTCGCGCTCATCGCGTGGGCCGAGTTCCTCGACTCCGACGGCTTCACCACCGTCGACGCGGTCCCGTCGGCGCCGTTCATCATCGGCTCGCTGTTCGCCGCGATCATCGGCTCGGTCTCCTTCTGGGGCTCGCTGGTGGCGTTCGCGAAGCTGCAGGAGCTGCTCAACAAGAACCTCGAGAAGAAGGTCGTCGCCTCGGCGAAGGCGTTCCAGCTCGCGAACATCGTCCTCGCCCTGGTCTCGGTCGGCCTCGCGATCTACATCGGTCTCGGCGCGGACGGCGACCCGCAGTCGCCGTGGCTGATCGTCGGGCTGCTCGTCGCTGCCGGTGTGATGGGTCTGTTCGTGGTGCTGCCGATCGGCGGCGCCGACATGCCCGTCGTCATCTCGCTCCTCAACGCGCTCACCGGTCTGTCGGCCGCGGCCGCGGGTCTCGCGCTGAACAACCAGGCGATGATCGTCGCCGGCATGATCGTCGGCGCGTCGGGCTCGATCCTGACGAACCTGATGGCCAAGGCCATGAACCGGTCGATCCCCGCGATCATCTTCGGCTCGTTCGGTGGCGGCGACGCCGCCGCAGCGGTCGGCGGCGCCGCGGGCGGCACCGTCAAGGCCACCTCCGCCTCCGACGCGGCGATCCAGATGGCGTACGCCAACCAGGTCATCGTCGTCCCGGGCTACGGTCTCGCGGTGGCGCAGGCTCAGCACGCGGTCAAGGAGATGGCGGCACTGCTCGAGGATCGCGGTGTCGAGGTCAAGTACGCGATCCACCCCGTTGCCGGTCGCATGCCCGGACACATGAACGTGTTGTTGGCCGAGGCCGACGTCGCCTACGAGGCGATGAAGGAAATGGACGACATCAACGGCGAATTCTCCCGCACCGACGTCACCGTCGTCATCGGCGCCAACGACGTCACCAACCCGGCCGCCCGCCAGGACTCGACCTCCCCGATCTACGGGATGCCGATCCTCAACGTCGACCAGTCCAAGTCGGTCATCGTGCTCAAGCGCTCGATGAGCTCGGGCTACGCCGGCATCGACAACCCGCTCTTCACCGCCGACCAGACCTCCATGCTGTTCGGTGACGCGAAGAAGATGGTTTCCGAGGTCACCGAAGAACTCAAGGCCCTGTAGCCGCTTCGGTCATCACACAGGACGGCATCTGTCGGGCGAATCCCCCTCCGCCCGACAGTCGAAGGGTCCCTCACCCGCTCACAGCGCGTGAAGGGACCCTTCCGCCGTTTCCGGGTAGACCTCGGAGGACCGTCACACCCGCACGGGCCGGCTGGTGGGGCGCCGGACGACGCCCGCGAAGCACGCCGCCACCAGCACGCAGACCAGCGGCACCACCATCGCGACGGTGAGCGGCACCAGTTGGGTGACCCAGCCGATCGTCGCGGGCCCGGCGAGGAACCCGATGTAGCCCATCCCCACGACGCGGGACATGTTCGCGCCCGCCGCGCCGGTCCCGAGATTGCCCGCGGTGGTGAAGATCTGCGGCACACACCCGGACAGGCCCAGCCCGAACAGCGCCCACCCCAGCAGCGTCGTCGGCAGCCACGGCGAGACGATCACCAGCGCCATACCGGCCGCAGCGATCAGCGTGCCGTACCGGACGATCGCGACGGGACCGAACGCGGCACTGACCCGGTCCGCGGTGAAGCGGCCCACCGTCATCGTCAGCGAGAACGCGCCGAAGGCGAGCGCAGCGACCGACTCCGGGACGTCCAGATGCTCCTTGACCTGGAGGGTGGTCCAGTCGTTCGCGACACCCTCGGCGAGCATGAGCGCGAACGCAACGGCGCCCAGCGCGAGCACCCGCGGCGAGTACCGTCCGGGCGGGCGGGCGTCGTGATGCTCGGGTCGGGGATGCGCCGACGTCGGCAGGAGTCGCGTCGTGCACACCGCGACCACCGCGACGCCCACCACGGATGCCACGCCGAGGGTGGTGGTCGGCGACCAGCCCGCCTCGATCGTCACCGCTCCGACGAGCGACCCGACGACGCCACCGATCGAGAACATGCCGTGGAACGCCGACATGATCGGCCGCCGGTACTTCTGCTCGAGGATGACGGCCTGCGAGTTCATCGACACGTCGAGGGCGCCGTTGCCGAACCCGAACACCGTCAGCGCCAGGCCCAGCTGCCACGCGTTGCCGGCCAGACCGGGCCCGATCACCGCGACCGACAACAGGGTGCCGCTGAGCGCGACCAGCCGGCGGCTGCCGAACCGGTCGGACAGCGGACCGGACAACTGCATTCCGGCGATCGCGCCGACGGCCAGCAGCAACAGCAACGACCCGAGCGTCGAGTGCGAGATGTCGGTCCGGGACTTGATCGCCGGGATGTGGACCACCCACATCGCGAGCAGGAAGCCGTTGATCCCGAACACCCCGAAGATCGCGGCGCGCGCCGATCGCAGGTGGAGCGGCCGGTCCGTCTGCTGGGTGTCCACGTACCCCTTTGTACCGAACTCTCCGCGGAGCCGAAGGGTCCGTTCATGTGCTGCGGCGCGTGAAGGGTCCCGTCCGCTCGGTCAGAGCTGCGCGAGCAGGGTCGGCACGGGGTCGGTGAGCATCGCGCCGAGATCGGCGAGGAACCGGGACGCCTGTTCGCCGTCGACGAGGCGGTGGTCGGTGGTCAGGCACAGCGTGGTGACGTCGCGGATCGCCAGCTGGTCGTCGTGCACCCACGGCCGGCGGTTGATCGCACCCAGGGCGAGGATCGCGGCCTCGCCCGGGTTGAGGATCGGGGTGCCCGCGTCGATGCCGTACACCCCGACGTTGGTGATCGTGATCGTCCCACCCGACAGCTGCTGCGGGGTGGCCTTCCCGGCGCGGGCGGTGTCGGTGAGCTCGGTGATCGCCCGGCACAGCTCGGGCAGGGCCAGCCTCTCCGCGTCCCGGACGTTGGGGACGACGAGTCCGCGTTCGGTCGCGGCCGCGATGCCGAGGTTGACGTAGTGCTTGGTGACGATCTCCTGGGTGTCCTCGAGCCACGCCGAGTTCAGGGCGGGATGGGACCGCAGGGTCACCAGCACTGCCTTCGCGACGACGGCCAGCGGGGTGAGGTGCAGCCCGGTGAACCGGTCCGACGACCGGAGCTTCTCGAGCAGTCGCATCGTCTCGGTGACGTCGGCGGTGAGGAACTCGGTGACGTGCGGCGCGGTGAACGCGCTGCGGACCATGGCCGCCGCCGTCTCCCGCCGCACCCCGCGGATCGGGGTGCGGGTCTCCCGTGCGTCCGAATCGCCGGACGTCTCGGCGGCGGGTGGCGCCTGGTGCCGGCGCACCGCGTCGGGTCGTGCGACCGGCTCCCGATGTACCGGACCGGCGTGACGACGACGGCGCCGGCTCGGAGCGGGGGCGGACGGTCCGTAGCCGACCAGCACCGAATCGGCCCTGGACGGCTCCGGCGCATTCGCGGAGTCGGACTCCACTCGGATCAGGGACGCGCCCACCGGCACGGTGTCACCCGGCCGCACCAGCAGCTCGCGCACGACACCGGCGAACGGTGACGGCAACTCGACGAGCGCCTTCGCGGTCTCGACCTCCCCGATCACCTGGTTGAGTTCGACGGTGTCGCCGACGGCCACCGACCACGACACCAGCTCCGCCTCGGTCAGCCCTTCCCCGAGGTCGGGCAGCCGGAACTCCTCGATGGCGCTCATGCGGCCAGCACCTCGTCGACAGCGCCGAGGATGCGGTCGGCGTCGGGGACGTGATGCTTCTCGAGCTTCGCCGGCGGGTACGGAATGTCGAAGCCGCCGACGCGCCGCACGGGTGCCTCGAGCTGGTAGAAGCACCGCTCGCAGACGCGCGCGGCGATCTCCGCGCCGAGACCGGCGAACACCGGCGCCTCGTGCGTGACGACCAGCCGGCCGGTGCGCCGCACCGACGCCTCGACGGTCTCGAAGTCGATCGGGGACAGCGACCGGAGATCGACCACCTCGAGGGACGTGCCCTCGTCGGCGGCGATCGCCGCGGCCTGCAACGCCGTCGGGACCATCGAGCCGTAGGCGACGACCGTGGCGTCCGTGCCGGACCGGGCGATCCGGGCCCGGTGCAGCGGCAGATCCGGGGGAGCGTCGACGTCGACCTCCCCGCGATCCCAGTAGCGCCGCTTGGGTTCGAGGAACACGACGGGGTCGTCGAGGGCGATCGCCTGCCGGATCATCGTGAACGCGTCCGCCGGGGTGCTCGGGCTGACCACGCGCAGTCCGGCGGTATGCGCGAAATACGCCTCCGGGGACTCCGAGTGGTGCTCGACCGCGCCGATGCCGCCGCCGTACGGGATGCGAATCGTCAACGGTGCCTTCACGTGACCGCGAGTGCGGTAGTGGATCTTCGCGACCTGCGAGACGATCTGGTCGAACGCGGGATAGACGAAGCCATCGAACTGGATCTCGCACACGGGCCGGTACCCGCGCAGGGCGAGCCCGAAAGCCGTTCCCACGATCCCGGATTCGGCGAGCGGGGTGTCCATGACCCGGGCCGGCCCGAAGTCCTTCTGCAGCGCGTCGGTGATCCGGAAGACGCCGCCGAGCTTGCCGATGTCCTCGCCCATCAGCACCACCTTGGGGTCGTCCTCGAGCGCCCTGCGCAGCCCCGCGTTCAGGGCGGCCCCCAGGGCCATCGTGGTCGTGGGTGTCGTGGTGGTCATGACAGGGCCTCCTCACCGGCGGTCAGGGTGTCGAGATACGCCCGGTACTCGGCGCGTTCCTCGTCGAGCAGGGGATGGTCGGTGGCGTAGACGTGCTCGAACAACTCGTCCACGCCCGGGTCGGGTGCCGCGAGGGCGCCGGCCCGCAGCCGGGTGGCGATTTCGTCGGCGCGGGCCTGGACCCGGGCCGCGAGGGCGTCGTCGAACAGGCCCTCGCGTTCGAGGAGACGGCGCATCCGATCGATCGGATCACGGGCCCGCCACGCCTCCGATTCCGCTGCCGTCCGGTATCGGGTGGGGTCGTCGGAGGTGGTGTGGGGGCCCATGCGATAGGTGATGGCCTCGACGAACGACGGCCCGGCACCCTCGCGGGCGTGCCGTGCGGCCTGGCGGGTCACCGCGAGGACGGCGAGTACGTCGTTGCCGTCGACTTGCACCGCCGGCATCCCGTAGCCCGCGGCGCGGGCCGCGATCGGGGTGGGGCTCTGCAGGTGCACGGGTTCGCTGATCGCCCACTGGTTGTTCTGGCAGAAGAACACCACCGGCGCCGCGAGGCTCGTCGCGAACCCGAGTGCCTCGGACAGGTCGCCCTGGCTGGTGGCGCCGTCGCCGAAGTAGACGACCGTCGCGATCTCCGCGCCGTCCAGGTGCGCTCCCAGGGCGTAACCCGTCGCGTGCAGGCCCTGGGAACCGACCACGATCGCGGGGTTCGTCATGTTGACCGTCGCCGGATCCCAGCCGGAGTACGCGCAGCCGCGCCACATCCGGGTCATCACCGCCGGATCCACGCCGCGGCAGTACGCGACCGCATGCTCGCGGTAGCTGGTGAAGATGTAGTCGTCGGGCTCGAGTGCGCGGACGGAGCCGACCTGCGCGGCCTCCTGCCCCAGCAGGGGCGCCCAGATCCCGAGCTGACCCTGCCGCTGCAGCGCGGTGGCCTCGGTGTCGATGCGCCGGACGACGACCAGGTCCTCGTACAGATCGCGCAGCCGGTCGGGACCGACGTCGGCGACCAGCGCGGCGTAGTCCGGGCGGTGCACGCGTCGTCCGTCGGGCTGGACCAGCTGCACCGGGTAAGCGATCTTGTCGGCCATGGTGGGTCACCTCGCTGCCGGGATCCGGGGTCTGCCTCGTGAGCGGACACCGGATTCATGTGCTCTACCTCACAGCATCCACCGTCCCGCGATCTGCGCAAGCGAAGTCGCAACGATTCAGCACAATGCACAACATCGGGGGTGGTCGGGCGGGCACACTGCGAAATATGACCACTCTGGATGCGACCGACGCCCGATTGCTGCTCGAGCTGTCACACAATCCCCGCGCGACGGGGGTGGAACTCGCGCAGCGGCTCGGGCTCTCCCGCAACACCGTCCAGGCTCGGCTGGCGCGGTGGGAGGGCTCGGGTGCGCTCGGCGGGTTCGACCGGCTCGTCGATCCTCGGGCGCTGGGGTATCCGCTCGCGGCGTTCGTCTCCACCCGGGTGGACCAACACCGACTCGACGCCGTGGTCGACGCGCTCGCCGAGATCCCCGAGGTGGTCGAGGTGTACGGCATGACCGGACAGACCGACCTGTCGGTGAAGGTGGTCGCGACCGACGCCGACGACCTCTACCGGCTTGCGGGGCAGATCCTCAAGATCCCGGGAGTCGAACGCACCAACATGGCGCTGGTGATGCGGGAGCTGGTCGGGCCGCGCACCGCGCCGCTGCTCGAACGCACTGCCGAAAGCCGACCGTCGTAATGGCCGCACGGGAGCATTCCGGCGACTAGCATCGGCGCACGGGTGTTGGCGGGGGTGTGCCGGACGCCGTGGAATCGGCTGATTCGCCAACTGTTTTCGGCAGCGGATTTCGAACTCTTCAAGGGCAAGCGGGAGCAACACACGAGACGCGGCAGGGGAGTGGTGCGAAGTGAGCGTTGTGGGCCTCGACGAGGATGCCGTCTCGACATGGATCGCCGGTCTCGGGGTCGGTGCGCTGGCGCCGCTGTCGTTCGAGCGGATCGGAAACGGGCAGTCGAATCTCACGTACATGGTCAGAGATTCGGGTGGTGGCCGGTGGGTGTTGCGCCGGCCCCCGTTGGGGGACCTGCTGGTGTCGGCGCACGACGTGGTCCGTGAGCACCGCATCCTCGCGGCGTTGCAGGGAACCGGTGTGCCGGTCCCGAAAATGATTGCTTTGACGACGGATCCGGCGGTCACCGACGTGCCGCTGGTGATGATGAGCTACGTCGACGGACTCGTGATCGACGACGAGGCCGTGGCCGAGCAGTTGAGTCCCGAGCGTCGGCGCGCCATCGGGTTGTCGCTTCCCAAGGCGCTCGCGAGCATTCACCGCGTGGACCTCGAGAGTGCCGGCCTCCTCGATCTCGCCAGCGGCACACCGTATGCGAAGCGCCAGCTCAAGCGTTGGTCCGCGCAGTGGGAACAGTCCAAGACACACGATCGGCCCGAGGTCGAGAGCCTGGCCGCACGGCTCGGCCGCAACATTCCCGAGCAGACCGAGACGACGCTGGTGCACGGCGATTTCCACCTCAGCAACGTCATCACCGCGCCGGACGACGGCCGCGTGGTGGCGGTGCTCGACTGGGAACTGTGCACGCTCGGCGACCCGCTGGCCGACCTGGGCGGCCTGCTCGCCTACTGGCCCGAACGAGGTGACGGCGTCGCCGGCCCGTTCATGGCGTCCACTCTCGAGGGATTCCCGACGCGGGACGAACTGGTCGAGGTGTACGTCCACGAGACCAAGCGCGATGTGTCCGCGGTGGGTTTCTGGCACGTGCTCGCGCTGTGGAAGCTCGCGATCATCGCCGAGGGGGTGTTGCGGCGCACCACGGACGATCCGCGCAACCGCGCCGAACGAGGCGGTCCCACCGCCGGACTGATCGACGGCGTCGTCGCACGCGCGGTCGCCACCGCCGATGCCGTGGGTCTGAACTGACCGACGTCAGCTCGAATCCGTGGTGAGTAGATTTGCGGCGCTGCGGATCTCGGGTGGGATCGGGACCGGTCGGCGGGTCTCGGCGTCGACATAGACGTGGACGAACCGGCCCGTCGCCGCGAGGTCGAGCATTCCGTCGGCGTCCTCACGGAAGATCGCGAGCGCGTACACGATGCTGCTGGTGCCGAGCCGCTCCACGGACAGGCCCACGTGCAGCTGGTCGGGGAACGACAGCTCGCGGACGAACCGGCACGACGTCTCGGCGACGATCCCGATGGCCGGCAGCTCCCGGATGTCGACGCCCGTGCTCGCCATCAGCCATCCGTTGACCGCGGTGTCGAAGTACGCGTAGTAGGTGACGTTGTTGACGTGCCCGTAGTGGTCGTTGTCGGCCCAGCGGGTCGGGACCGGCCACAGCGCCGGATACGCCTCGGCGCGGGGCTCGGGCTCGTCGGGGGCTGCCATGGGTTCAGACGATAGCGCGGAAATCGCTAGCGCAGCTGGTCGTCGGGGCGCAGCAGGCGTGGCGTGACGAACCACAGGCCCACGAACGCCACCGCGGTCACCGCGCCGATCAGCTTCGCGGCCCATCCGCCGACGGCCACCTCCGCGACGATCAGGACGGTCCCGGTCATCGTCGCGGCGAGGAACACCGAGCCCACCAGGGCACACCGGTTGGCCTGGCGCAGGATGTCCTCGCGCCGCCGGTGCCGGAACAGGACGCGGTGCCACACGGCGGGCGCGATCAGCAGCGCGGACGCGGCCGCCGCGCACAGCACCGTCACCAGGTGCAGCGTCCGCACGTACGTGGACTGTTCCTCGTACGCCTCGGTGAACACGATCGCCAGCAGGAACGCGAACAGGATCTGCACGCCCGCCTGCTGTACCCGCAGTTCCTGCAAGAGCTCGCTGAAGTTGCGGGCCAGCCGCGCGTTCGGCGACTCCTCGGGCCCGTTCGGCGGGGACGGCAGATCGGCCATCTAGGACCTCGAGAACTCCGACGCCCGCCGTATCTGCTCGTCGGTGGGACGGACGCCGGTGTACAGCACGAACTGCTCGGCCGCCTGCAGCGCGATCACGTCGGCGCCGGTGACGACGGTCTTGCCGTGTTCGGTGGCGAGGCGGACCAGCGGTGTGTCGGGCGGCAGCGCGACGACGTCGAACACGGCCCGCGCGGCGACGACCGCCGCCTCGGGAAACGGCAGTGCGTCCGATTCCGGGCCGCCGGTCATGCCGACCGGGGTGGCGTTCACCAGCAGCTGCGGATGCGCCTCGCCGAGATCCGGCTGCCACTCGAAGCCGTAGGTTCGGGCGAGCGCGGTACCGGTGTCCTCGTTGCGGGCGACGACGGTGACGGTCTCGAATCCGCTGTCGCGCAGTGCCGCAACGACGGCCTTGGCCATGCCGCCGCTGCCCGCGACCGCCACCGTGAGGTCCGGGCTCAGCTCGGCGCGATGCAACAGATCCGCGACGGCCTGGTAGTCGGTGTTGTAGGCGTGCAGCTCGCCGTCCTCGTTGACGATGGTGTTGACGGAGTCGATCGCCGACGCCGACGGGTGCACCACGTCGACGTGCTCGATGCAGGCCTCCTTGAACGGCATCGAGACCCCGCACCCCCGGATCCCGAGGGCGCGGATCCCGGCGATCGCGGCCGGCAGGTCGGTGGTGGTGAACGCCTTGTAGACGAAGTCGAGGCCGAGTTCGTCGTACAGGTAGTTGTGGAACCGGGTGCCGATGTTGCTGGGCCGCCCGGACAGCGACATGCACAGTCGGGTGTCCTTGCTGACATCTCCGGTGATCGTTCGGCTCACCCGTCCACGCTAACCGGCGGCCCGATCTCGCGCGGGCAACTCGTCACGCGCATCCGGCGGCGACGCCCTCGATGGCATCTCGGTCCGCCGCGGTGATCGGCAGGCCCCAGCGCACCGAGACACCGAGGTACTTGCCGACATAGAAGCAGTGGAACGCCGGGTCCGGCGGCAGCCAGTCCGACGGTGTGCTGTCGCGTTTCGCCTGATTCTCCGGCCCACTGACGGCCAGGAGGTTGTAGGTGACGTCGTTTGCGAAATCGCGTCGACGCTCCGACGACCACGTGGCGGCGCCCATGTCCCACGCCGCGGCGAGCGGATACACGTGATCGATCTGCACGGCGCCCGCGTCCTGCTTGGTGAACTCGATGCGCCGGCCCGAGTAGGGGTCGGCGAGCACGCCCGCGACGACGACACAGTCACGGGTGTCCTCCCGGTACGTGACGTCGGTGAGGTCGGCCGCCAGGACGTTGTTGCGGGTGTCGCATCCGTCGTGGCCCGCGGGGCCCGAGTGGTCGTCGGACCACGACGGGCCGAACACGCAGCCCTGACCGGCCTTGCAGCCACGCTCGTAGCCGGGTACGTCGGGACGAGAGGTGACCACCTGGACGCGGGCGAGGAGGTCGTCGACCGCGGCCCGGGTGGGGCTGCCGGGAGCCGGCGCCGAGGTGCTCGGCCCTACCGCGCACGCGGCCGACCAGAAAACCGGCGACACCGCCGCAGCGCACAGCACAACCCGAACACGTCTCACCGCTGCCCCTCCAGACGTTCCTGCCGCTCACCTGCCGCGGACAGTGTGCCGGACCGCACCGACAGCGGGCGTCAGGAATGCGGGAACTTCGCGGCGTGGATCGAACCGGCGCCGACGCCGTCGTGGCCGATCAGCCACGACCCGCCGTTCCGGCGGCACTCGGCGATGGTGCCGAAGATGCCGAGCAGGAAGTAGACGGCCTGCTCCGGTGAGCTGGTGGTGGCCAGCCGATGCGATTCGCCCTGCTTGGTGACGTCGAGCCACACCCCGGACTGGCCGTCGAGGCGCATCGCGACGATGTGGTCGGCGTCGATGAAGGCGACCTTGCGCTGCTGCCACGGCGTGGTGGGCGAATACACCTGTTCGAGGACTTGAATCATGATCGTCATGACCGCTCCCGGTTGTGCGTCTGCCCAGTATGGGCCCGGTGACGGGGCGAACTCCAGGTTTGTCGGCGGCGACTGGTTGGATGGAATGCATGCTGCACGGGCTCTGGTCGCCGGGAGCGGGCCTCCTGCTGTGGCGGGGCCCGGATTCCGAGCTGCCCGAGTTGCCCGAGGCGCTCGGCCGGGTGCTGCGCCGCCGCTTCCGCCGCCACCACACCGTGCACGTGCCCGCCGCCGTCGGGACGGCGCCGCAGCGGGTGCCGGTCCTCGCGCTCGCACCGGCCGAGGCCGCCGACGTCCTGCTCGCGGTGCCGGACGGTGTTCCGGGGATCTCGGGTGACCTGCGGTACCT
This sequence comes from Prescottella sp. GW823-FHT02E09, assembly GCF_058797375.1. Lineage (NCBI taxonomy): Bacteria > Bacillati > Actinomycetota > Actinomycetes > Mycobacteriales > Nocardiaceae > Rhodococcus > Prescottella sp. GW823-FHT02E09. Next base: position 70,355 of record NZ_JBXAJP010000013.1, on the reverse strand, counting down.
CGCGCACGTGGCCCGCGGTGTCGAACGCTGGGCGCGCGCCGGCCGCGTCGTGCCCGAGCTGTACCGGGCCGAGGGGCACTGGTGGCCGCGGTGGCGGCTGCTCGGTGGCGAGCGGCAGCGCGCGTGGCTCGCGGAGCTGGCGGCGGCGATGCCGCCGGTGCAGCGACACGAGGGCAGCCCCCGGGAGATCCTCGACGACTTCGTCGCCGAGCTCACCGATGCGGTGGTGCGCGAACTTCTGGGGGACCGGGATTCGGACCATCCGCTGCTGCGAGCGCTACTGCGCGGCGAGCCGTACGACGGCGGCACCAACAAGATGGCCAGCGGGCTCGAGGCCTGGCGGGGGAGCCTCACCGTCGACGAACCGGAACTGGTGCTGCGCCTGGTCGAACCGGAGGGGCAGGCCGAGGACCCCGACGAGACGGGTTCGGAACCGGAACTCCTCGACGACGCTCTGTGGCGTCTGCAGGTGTGCCTGCGGCCCGAGGGGGAGGCGCCGAATCCGATCCTGTTGCACCGCACGGACTCCCGTCTGCTCGAGATCGGGGTCCGCAAGCTCGCGGCCGCGGTCGCGGCGTACCCGCGGCTGCGGGACGTGCCCACCGATCCGGACAGCCTCGATTTGTTGCTGCCCACCGCCGTCGTCACCGACCTGGTGCTGCACGGCGCGCGGGCACTGACCGCGGCCGGGATCACGCTGCTGCTCCCACGCGCCTGGGCGGTGGTCTCGCCGTCGTTGCGGGTGCGAGTGTCGTCGCCGCCGGTTCCGGCGGGTGCCGAGGACCGTGCCGTCGGCATGGACGAGATCGTCGGCTACGACTGGGAACTCGCGCTCGGTGATGTCGTGCTGACCCCGGACGAACTGGTCCGGCTGGCGGGCACGCAGAGCGACCTGGTGCGCCTGCGCGGCAAGTGGGTGCAGGCCGATCACTCCGTACTTGCGCAGGCGGCTCGCTATGTGACGCAACGTAATTCGGGTGACGACGGCACCCTCGGTGGACTGTTCGGTCAGCTCACCGAGGCGGAGCGTCCACCGGTTCCGGTGGACGAGGTCCATGCCACGGGATGGGTCGGCACGCTGCTCGACGGCACCCTCGAGCCCACGCCGGTACCGCAGCCGTCCGGGTTGCACGCGATCCTGCGGCCCTATCAGCAGCGCGGCCTGGACTGGCTGGCGTTCATGAGCGAGACGGGCCTCGGCGCGGTCCTCGCCGACGACATGGGCCTGGGCAAGACGCTGCAGCTGCTCGCGCTGCTCGCCCACGAGCGGTCCGAACACCCGACGTTGCTGGTGTGCCCGATGTCGGTGGTCGGGAACTGGCAGCGCGAGGCAGCCCGGTTCGTGCCCGGCCTGCGGGTCCACGTCCATCACGGGGCGGCCCGCAACCGCGGCGACGAGCTGACGTCGGCGGTGCGCGCCAGCGACCTCGTCATCACCACCTACTCGCTGCTGGCCCGCGACGTCGAGGCGCTGGGGGAGCAGGCGTGGCGGCGGGTGGTGCTCGACGAGGCACAGCACATCAAGAATGCGGGCACCGCGCAGGCGCGGGCCGCGCGCGCCATCCCCGCGCAGCACCGGATCGCGCTCACCGGTACCCCGGTCGAGAACCGGCTCGACGAACTGCGCTCGATCCTCGATTTCGTCAACCGCGGCATGCTCGGGAGCGCGCAGGCCTTCCGAGCCCGGTTCTCCGTCCCGATCGAACGGGAGCAGGACGAGGCCGCGGTGACCCGGCTCCGGGCGGTGACCTCACCGTTCATCCTGCGACGGGTGAAGACCGATCCGACGGTGATCTCGGACCTGCCGGACAAGTTCGAGATGACGGTGCGGGCCAACCTCACGGTGGAGCAGGCCGCGCTGTACCGGGCGGTGGTGGACGAGATGTTGAAGCAGATCAAGGACACCGAGGGCATGCAGCGCAAGGGCGCGGTGCTCTCGGCGCTCACCCGGCTCAAGCAGGTGTGCAACCATCCGGCGCACTTCCTCGGCGACGGTTCCGGGGTGTTGCGGCGCGGCCGGCACCGGTCCGGCAAGCTCGGCCTGGTCGAGGACATTCTCGAGTCGGTGACCGCCGACGGCGAACGCGCCCTGCTGTTCACGCAGTTCCGCGAGTTCGGCGACCTGGTGGTGCCGTACCTGTCGGAGCGGTTCGGCGTGGAGGTCCCGTTCCTGCACGGCGGGGTCACCAAGGCCCGCCGCGACCGGATGGTCGAGCGGTTCCAGGGCGACGACGGGCCGCCGATCATGCTGCTCTCGCTCAAGGCCGGCGGCACGGGACTCAATCTCACCGCCGCCAATCACGTTGTCCACCTGGATCGCTGGTGGAATCCGGCGGTGGAGAACCAGGCCACCGACCGGGCTTTCCGGATCGGGCAACGGCGCGACGTGCAGGTCCGCAAGCTCGTGTGCGTCGGGACGCTCGAGGAGCGCATCGACGCGATGCTCTCCACCAAGCAGGAACTGGCCGACCTCGCGGTGGGCACGGGCGAGCGGTGGATCACCGAGATGAGCACCGACCAGCTCCACGACCTGCTCACCCTGGGTGACGAGGCGGTCGGCGAATGAGGTGGTGTCGATGAGTCCTCGGGAAGGACGCCCCGACTTCCGAGGCTTCGGTCCGCGGCTGCGGGTGGTCGGGGGTGTCGAGGCGCAGTCCAAGCGTGGTGCGTTCGCGCGCGGCTGGTGGGGGCGAGCCCTGACGGACGTGCTCGAGCGGATCGGCGACACCGGCCGGCTCGGTCGTGGCCGCACGTATGCCCGTGGCGGCCAGGTGGTGGCGCTGCACATCGCGCCCGGACGCGTCACCGGCGAGGTGCAGGGCAGCCAGATCGCGCCGTTCACGTCGGTGCTGACGCTGCGCACGCTCGACGACGACGGGGTGGCGGCGTTCGTGGAGACGGTGCGCTCCACGCCGGGCATGCTCGCCGCGCTCGCGTCCGGCGCGGTTCCCCAGGAGCTCGCGCCGATGCTGTTGCCGGACAGCAGCGGTGAACTGGACTTCGACTGCACGTGCCCCGACCCGGGCTGGCCGTGCAAGCATGTCGCGGCCGTCGCCTACCTGCTGGCCGAGCGCGTGGACCACGACCCTCTCACGATGCTCACCCTGCGCGGCCTGGACCTCGACACCCTGATCCGCAGTATCGGCGGCGAGGACGAGGAGCTGCCGGCCGGGACCGACGACTACTTCGGTGACGGTGCGCACCTGCCGGAACTGCCCGTCGTCGAATACTGCGCGGCGACCGACGATCTCGACCCCGCGCTACTCCGCAAGGTGTTGCAGGCCGACGCCGAGGACCCGTCCGACGTCGTCTCCGCGCTGCGTGACCTCGGCGCCTGCTACCGGGCGCTCGGCTCCCGCGACCCGCGACTCCGCTAGCGGGCAGAGGTGACCACTGGGCGGGAGCACCGATTTCTCGCTGTGACTCGCTGACCTAGCGTCGAGGATGCTCGAGCCATTTCTCGGGTTCCGTTGCCTGCTCGCGACCGAGTCGAGGAGATTCGCTGTGACAATCCATCCCGAAGTTGCTTCGATGCTGGCGGCGCTCGACGCCGGGTTCCCCGACGTCACCGCGGTGCCGCCGGCCGAATTGCGCGGCGTGATCCGCGCGCGCCGGGCTCCGCTGCAGCGACTGCCCGACATGAGTGCGGTGCACGAGCGCACGATCGACGGACCGGGTGGCGATCTGGCGCTGCGCGTCTACGTCCCGCACCACGAGGGTGTGGGTCTGCCGGTGGTCGTGTTCGCGCACGGCGGCGGCTTCGTCTTCTGCGACCTCGACAGCCACGACGAGTTCTGCCGTTCGATGGCGCAGGGCGTGGGTGCCGTGGTGGTGTCGGTCGACTATCGCCTGGCCCCGGAGCATGCGGCGCCGGCAGCCCACGACGACATGTATGCGGCCCTGGAATGGGCGTCGAAGAATGCGGCCGAGTTCGACGGCGACGCGAACCGGATCGTGTTGGCCGGTGACAGCGCCGGCGGAAACCTCGCGTCGACGGCGGCCATGGCGGCGCGGGACCGCGGCGGCCCGGCCGTCGCGGCGCAGGTGCTCCTGTACCCGGTGATCGACGACGATTTCGAGACGGAGTCCTATCGCCTGTACGGCGTCGGGCACTACAACACCACGTCGGCGATGAAGTGGTACTGGGAGCAGTACGCCCCGAACGGAACCGACGACGTCCGGCTCGTGCCGACGCGGGCGGACAACCTGGCGGGACTCCCGCCCGCGGTGGTCGTGACCGCGGAACTGGACCCGCCGTGTGCGGCCGGCGACGCGTACGCAGCGAGGCTCGCCGCGGACGGGGTGCGGGTTCTGCACCGCCGCTTCGACGGCCTGTTCCACGGATTCCTGACCATTCCCGCGCTCTCGTTCACCGCACCGGCCCGCGAGGACATCTGGGCGATGACCCGGGATGTGATCGGCGCCTGACGGCGGACGAGTTCACGATGCTCCGAGCGGCACCGGCGTCAGACCCCGCGCCGGTGTGGTGCCGCACCGCTCCATGACCTCGAACAGCTTGGCGTGCATGGTCATCGCCTGGGTCGGATCGAACCACCTGATGTTCAGCGGATCTGCGCGGTTGTGCAGTTCGAGCGGGTCGGTGTCGAGGTCGTACATCTCGAACTGTGGCGCCACGACGCCGGCTGGATCGAAGTAGGCCGAGTACTTCCAGCGTCGGTCCCGGATGGTGCGCATGTGGTTGGGCTGGGTGACGATGCTCTGTCCGTCGGGGGTGGCGCAGTTCTGATCGTCGTAGGTGAAGTGGACGACGTCCTGCACCTCGGCGCTCGGCGACTGCGGATGGGCGGCCGCGTCGGTGACGACGGGCATCAGATCGACGCCCTTGAAGTCCCACGCCGAGCGATCGGGGACGTCGGCCAGTGTCGCGAGTGTCGGCATCACGTCGATCAGCGTGGCGAGGGCGCCGGTCCGGACCGGTTGCGGGAACATGACCGGGTTGCTGATGACCATCGGCACGCGGAGTGTCTCCTCGTAGGCGTTGAACACCTTCTGTCGCAACCCGCCGTGCGAGAGTCCCATCTCGCCGTGGTCCGACATCCGGATCACCACCGTCGAATCCCTTCTGCCGGGCTGGGATTCGAGCGCGTCGAGAACGGCACCGATGTGCTCGTCCACCACCTTGTGCATGTAGGCGTAGAAGTTGGCGTAGTTCGACGCGGCGTCGGGGCCGACGAGTGGTCCGAGTCCGGCGGCCAGCAGCAGTTCGGACTGCACCTGTGCGGTGGGTTTGAAGTTCAGGGCGAGTTTCTCGTCGTACGTCGCCGGCAGCCCGATGCCCTGCTGGAAGATGCCGGGGGCGTCGGAACCGTAGTTGTCGCACGTCCCGTTGATCGCGTCCCACGTCTGCGGATACGCCAGCACGTCGTGCGGGTTGACGAACGAGACGATGAGCGCGAACGGGGTGTCGTCGCCGGGGTCGAGTCCGTGCAGGAAGTCCACGGCTTCGGCCGCGTACCTGCTGTCGAGATCGGCGCATCCGCCACCGAAGTGGTCAGGGTTGGTGTCCTGGCCGCCCTCGGGAGGTATCCAGCCGCGGAAGCCGTAGGCGGCGAGATCGGCGCTGGACGGATCGCCACCGTCGGCGCCCTTGCTCATGTGCCATTTACCGCGGTAATGGACGTTGTAGCCGGCCGATTCCAGCAGCTTGGCCATGTTCTGGACGTCCAACGGCAGGGTCGGCTCGGTGGGGGAGACCGTCCCGCCCTCGGTGAGCGTCGCGGTGACGCCGTGCTGAGCCGGGTAGAGGCCGGTGAAGAACGTGCTACGACTCGGCGAGCACATCGCCGCGTTGCAGAACGAGTTGTCGAACGACAAGCCCGTGTCGGCCAGCCGTTCACGGTTGGGCAGGTTCGCGTCGGCCCAGCCGTCGGGCCAGAACATCGGCCTGCGTTCCTGGTCGGTGATCACGACGACGATGTTGGGTCGACGCGGCACGCTGCCGGGCTGCTGGGCGCGGGCCGGTTGCGGGGACGCGGCCGCCCGCGGGGCCGTCCCGGCCATCCCTGCGAGAAGCAGCGCGCCGGCACCGCCCATGAGGGCGCGCCGGCTCAGTGGGTGATCGATCGCGTCGAACAGCGGTGCGCTCGGGGAGTCCATCGGGTGATCTCCATCCTGCAGGGCAACGGCTCGAGACAGGCGTACGGATCGTCATTCTCACCCACGTTCTTGCCCCTGAGCTGCGGTTCGGGCAATTGTCGGGATCAAACCCTGGACTTACATGGACTTCCAACTATAGGATTGGCGATGAATGTTGGAGGTGACGCATGTCTCCTTCCTCTCCCTGCAGCGACCAGCAAAGGACGGGTTCGGACAATGAGCGTTCGAGAGCTCTCTCATTTCATCGGCGGCAAGCGCATTCCCGGGGCGTCGGGTCGATTCGCCGACGTCTTCGACCCCAATACGGGGCAGGTGCAGGCGCGTGTGCCGCTCGCCGACCAGGCCGAGACCGAGGCTGTGATCGCGAATGCCGTCGACGCGCAGCGGGAGTGGGCGGCGTGGAATCCGCAGAAGCGCGCGCGGGTGCTGATGCGGTTCCTGCAGCTGATCCAGGAAGAGATGGATCCGCTCGCCCGGCTGCTGTCGTCCGAGCACGGCAAGACCTTCGCCGACGCGAAGGGTGACATCCAACGCGGCCTCGAGGTGGTCGAGTTCGCGACCGGGATCCCGCACCTGCTCAAGGGCGAGTACACCGAGTCCGCCGGAAACGGCATCGACGTGTTCTCGATGCGTCAGCCCCTCGGCGTGGTCGCCGGCATCACGCCGTTCAACTTCCCCGCGATGATCCCGCTGTGGAAGGCCGCGCCCGCCCTCGCGTGCGGCAACGCGTTCATCCTCAAGCCGTCCGAGCGGGACCCGTCGGTGCCGCTGCGCCTGGCCGAGCTGTTCCTCGAGGCGGGGCTCCCGCCGGGGGTGTTCAACGTCGTCAACGGCGACAAGAGTGCGGTGGACGTGCTGCTCACCGATCCGCGGGTCAAGGCCCTCGGCTTCGTCGGCTCCACCCCGATCGCGCAGTACATCTACGAGACCGCCGCCGCGCACGGCAAGCGCGCGCAGTGCTTCGGTGGTGCGAAGAACCATGCGATCGTGATGCCCGACGCCGACCTCGATCAGGTCGCCGACGCCCTCGTCGGGGCCGGTTACGGTTCCGCGGGCGAGCGCTGCATGGCGATCTCCGTCGCGGTGCCGGTCGGTGAGGAGACCGCCGATGCGCTCGTCGCGAAGCTCACCGAGCGGGTCGGCAAGCTGCGGATCGGCCGGTCCGACGACGACGCCGCCGACTTCGGGCCGCTCGTCGGAGCCGACGCTCTCGCCCGGGTGAACGACTACGTGCAGATCGGTGTCGACGAGGGCGCCGAGCTGGTGGTCGACGGCCGTGGGTTCACCCTCGACGGTCACGAGGACGGGTTCTTCGCCGGCGCAACGCTGTTCGACCGTGTCACCCCGGAGATGCGGATCTACCAGGAGGAGATCTTCGGACCCGTCCTGCAGGTGGTGCGCGCGCACGACTACGAGGAGGCCCTGCGCCTGCCGTCCGAGCACGAGTACGGCAACGGCGTCGCCATCTTCACCCGCGACGGCGACACCGCCCGCGACTTCTGCGCCCGCGTCGAGGTCGGCATGGTCGGCGTCAACGTCCCGATCCCGGTCCCGATCGCCTACCACACGTTCGGTGGCTGGAAGCGTTCCGGATTCGGCGACCTCAACCAGCACGGCCCGGACTCGATTCGCTTCTACACCAAGACCAAGACGGTGACGCAGCGCTGGCCGTCGGGCAAGAAGGAAGAAGCGTCGAACCACTTCGTCATCCCCACGATGGACTGACGCGGTGAAGAAGTACGTGCCGAGCTGGCACGACGACGAGGTCAGGGCGCTCTCCGAACTCGCGGCCGGATTCTTCGAACGCGAGGTCGTCGCCCACAACGAGAAGTGGGAGGCGCAGCGCCGCATCGATCGTGACGTGTGGCACACGGCCGGCAAGCTCGGACTGCTCTGTTGCTCGATTCCCGAGGAATACGGTGGCGGCGGAGGTACGTTCGCGCACGATCTCGCGGTGTTCGAGGCGCAGGGCTATGCGGGTGACCTCGCGTTCGGGGTTTCCGTGCACAGCGGAATCGTCGCGCACTACATCAACGAGTACGGCACCGAGGAGCAGAAGCGGACGTGGCTTCCCGGCATGGCGTCCGGGGAGATCCTCGGCGCCATCGGGATGACCGAACCGGGCGCGGGATCCGACCTCAAGGCCATCCGGACGTCGGCCGTGAGGGACGGCGACCACTACGTCGTCAACGGCTCCAAGACGTTCATCACCAACGGGTCTTCCGCCGACATGATCGTGCTGGCGGTCAAGACCGATCCCAAGGCCGGTGCCAGGGGCGTGTCGCTGCTGATCGTCGATCTGCGGGACTGCCCCGGATTCACGCTGGGGCGGGTGCTCGACAAGGTGGGGCAGCACGCCGCGGACACCTCCGAGCTGTCGTTCGTCGATGTCAAGGTTCCCGTGTCGAACCTGCTGGGCGAGGAGGGCCAGGGATTCGGCCAGCTCGTCGCGCAACTGGTCCAGGAACGCTTGATCATCGCGGCCCAGGCGTCGGGGGCGATGAACCGGGCCGTGGAGGAGACCGTCGCGTACGTCAAGTCCCGGCAGGCGTTCGGCCACAGCCTCTTCGAGTTCCAGAACACCGCGTTCGAGCTCGCCGAGTGCCAGACGATCGCGCGAACGTGCGAGGTGTTCCTCGATCACTGCATCCAGGAGCACCTGCGCGGCGAGCTCGACGCGGCGGAGGCGGCCATGGCGAAGTACTGGCTCACCGACAAACAGTGCGAGGTCGTCGACCGCTGCGTGCAACTGCATGGCGGCTACGGGTACATGCGCGAGTACCTCGTCGCCCGCATGTACGAGGACGCCCGGGTGCAGAAGATCTACGCCGGTGCCAACGAGGTCATGAAGGGGATCATTGCGAAATCTCTCTGACGACCGCGGCCACCACGTCATCGACGATGACGACGAACTAGGAGCGAAGGCCATGTTCAGACTTTCCGACGACGAGCGCGCGATCAGCGACACCGCGCGCGACTTCGCCGCGGAATACCTGGCGCCCCATGCGATCGAGTGGGACCAGAACAAGCACTTCCCGGTCGACGTGCTGCGCAAGGCCGGGGCGCTCGGCATGGGCGGCATCTACATCCGCGAGGACGTCGGCGGATCCGGCCTGACCCGGCTCGACGGCGTCCGGATCTTCGAACAGCTCGCGACGGGCTGCCCGTCGATCGCGGCGTACATCTCGATCCACAACATGGTCACGTGGATGATCGACGAGTTCGGCGACGACGAGCAGCGGCGCCGCTGGGTGCCGGCACTGGCGTCGATGGACCAGCTGGGCAGCTACTGCCTCACCGAGCCCGGTGCCGGATCCGATGCGGCGGCCCTGTCCACCAAGGCCGTGCGCGACGGCGACGACTTCGTGCTCACCGGCGTCAAGCAGTTCATCTCCGGTGCCGGGACTTCCGACGTCTACGTCGTCATGGCCCGCACCGGTGCGGCCGGGGCCCGCGGCATCTCCGCGTTCATCGTGCCGAAGGACGCACCCGGACTGTCGTTCGGCGCCAACGAGAAGAAGATGGGCTGGAACGCCCAACCCACCCGCCAGGTGATCCTCGACGAGGTGCGGGTGCCCGCGGCGAACCTGCTCGGCGGCGAGGGCGAGGGCTTCCGCATCGCGATGAAGGGCCTCAACGGCGGACGACTCAACATCGCCGCCTGCTCGGTGGGTGGCGCCCAGGCCGCGCTCGGCAAGGCCGTCGCGTACCTGACGGAACGGAAGGCGTTCGGGTCGGCGCTCGTCGAATCGCAGGCCCTGCAGTTCCGGCTCGCGGACATGCGGATCGAACTCGAGGCCGCGCGCACCCTGCTGTGGCGGGCCGCGGACGCGCTCGATGCGGACACCGCGGACAAGGTGGAGTTGTGCGCGATGGCCAAGCGGTTCGCCACCGACACCGGGTTCACGGTCGCGAACGAGGCCCTGCAACTGCACGGCGGGTACGGCTATCTGGCGGAATACGGATTGGAGAAGATCGTGCGTGACCTGCGGGTGCACCAGATCCTCGAGGGGACCAACGAGATCATGCGGGTCGTCGTGGCCCGCGCGGTTGTCGGATCGGCGGGCGCGGCGTGAGCGAAGCGAACGAACCTGACGTCCTGGTCGAACGCCTCGGCGCTCTCGGCAGGATCACCCTCAACCGACCGAAGGCGATCAACGCGCTGAACCATGCGATGGTGCGACAGATGGCGTCGGCGCTGCTCGAGTGGTCGGACGACGACGCGGTCCGTGCGGTGCTGCTGAGGGGCGCCGGCGAGCGCGGCCTGTGCGCGGGCGGCGACATCGTCTCGATCTACCACGACGCCCGCGAGGGCGGTGACGGCTCGCGGGACTTCTGGCGGGACGAGTACGTGCTCAACGCGGCGATCGCCCGGTACGGGAAGCCGTACGTCGCGATCATGGACGGCATCGTGATGGGTGGTGGTGTCGGGGTCTCGGCGCACGGCAACGTCCGGATCGTGACCGAACGCTCGATGATCGGAATGCCGGAGGTGGGCATCGGTTTCGTGCCCGACGTCGGCGGCACGTATCTGCTGTCGCGGGCGCCCGGTGAACTCGGCACGCACATCGCGCTCACCACGGCTCGTCTGACGGCGGGCGACGCGATCCACTGCGGCTTCGCCGACCACTTCGTGTCGTCGGCACGGCTCGACGAGTTCGAGCGTGCGCTGATCGACGGCACCGTCGAGGATGCACTTGCGCAGTTCGTGGCGCCCGCCCCGGTATCGGAACTGGCGGCGCAGCAGGCCTGGATCGACACCGCGTACGCGGCCGACACCGTCGAGGAGATCGTGGCGAACCTGCGGGCGACCGGCGTCCCCGAGGCGGGGGCGGCGGCCGATCAGATCCTCGCGAAGTCGCCGACCGCGGCGAAGGTGACGTTGCGGGCACTGCGGCAGGCGCGAGAGCTGCACAGCCTGGAGGCGGTGCTCGATCAGGAGTACCGGGTGTCGTCGGCGTGCCTCGGATCCCACGATCTGGTGGAGGGAATCCGTGCGCAGGTGGTAGAGAAGGACCGTAACCCCGCATGGTCGCCGTCGACCCTCGAGGCGGTCACCGACGAACACGTGGATCGATTCTTCGAGACGCTCGGCGCGGCCGAACTGGGCCTCGCCGATGCACTGACGAGTGGGGAGGACAAGCGATGAGCAACACGGACATCACGGTCGGATTCGTCGGGCTGGGCCACATGGGCGGCCCGATGGCGGCGAACCTCGCGAAGGCCGGCTACCGGGTCAACGGTTTCGACCTGGTGCCCGCGGCACTCGAACAGGCCGCACGCGACGGCATCACCGTCGTGGACTCGGCGGCCGCCGCGGCCACCGACGCCGACGTCGTGATCACGATGCTGCCCAGCGGCAAGCACGTGCACGGGCTCTACGAGGGCGGACTGCTGGCTGCCGCCCGCCCGGGCACCCTGTTCGTCGACTGCTCCACGATCGACGTCGCCGACGCCCGCACCGCCCACGAGATGGCCGAGCAGGCCGGCCATCGGGGCCTCGACGCACCCGTGTCCGGTGGCGTCATGGGTGCCGCCGCCGGCACGCTCGCGTTCATGGTCGGCGGGGACGACGAGGACTTCGAGGCGGCGCGGCCGCTGCTCGAGGTGATGGGCCGCAAGGTGGTCCACTGCGGCGGTCCGGGCGTCGGTCAGGCAGCGAAGATCTGCAACAACATGATCCTCGGCGTCTCGATGATCGCGATCAGCGAGGCGTTCGTGCTGGGCGAGAAGCTGGGCCTGAGCAACCAGGCGCTGTTCGACGTCGCATCCAACGCGTCGGGGCAGTGCTGGGCGCTCACCACCAACTGCCCGGTCCCCGGACCGGTGCCGACGAGCCCGGCGAACAACGACTACCAGCCCGGGTTCGCGGCCGCTCTCATGGACAAGGATCTCGGTCTCGCTGCGAATGCGTTGCGCGCCAACGGTGTCGATGCCGAACTCGGCATGCGGGCCGCCGAACTGTACAGCCGATTCCACGAGACCGGGCACGGCGGCGAGGACTTCTCGGCAATCATCAGGGACATCAGGGACAGGTCGAACGGAGAAACTCGATGACGGATTACCAGACGATTCAGGTCGGGCGCACCGGCCGCGTCGGCATGATCACGCTCAACCGTCCGGAGGCACTCAACGCGCTGAACGCGCAGCTGATGTCGGAGATGGTCGCGGCCGTCGACGACTTCGAGAAGGACCGGGGCATCGGCTCGATCCTCGTCACCGGGTCGGAGCGGGCGTTCGCGGCCGGCGCCGACATCAAGGAGATGCAGTCCAAAACGTTCATGGACATGTACCTCGACGACTGGTTCTCGGCATGGGACCGGATCGCCGCCGCCCGCAAGCCGATCGTCGCGGCGGTCGCCGGGTACGCGCTCGGCGGCGGATGCGAGCTGGCGATGATGTGCGACGTCCTGATCGCGGCGGATTCCGCCAAGTTCGGCCAGCCCGAGATCAAGCTCGGCGTGCTGCCCGGTATCGGCGGCTCGCAGCGCCTCACCCGCGCGATCGGCAAGGCCAAGGCGATGGACCTGTGCCTCACCGGCCGGACGATGGATGCCGAGGAGGCCGAGCGTGCCGGTCTCGTCTCACGAATCGTCCCGGCCATCGACCTGCTCGACGAGGCGATCGCTACCGCGTCGAAGATCGCGGACATGTCGCTGCCGATCGCGATGATGGTGAAGGAATCGGTCAACCGCGCATTCGAATCGACACTGTCCGAGGGCGTGCGCTTCGAGCGGCGAGTGTTCCACTCGGCGTTCGCAACCCAGGATCAGAAGGAAGGCATGGCCGCCTTCACCGAGAAGCGGGACCCCACCTTCGGGCACCACTGACAACTCCTCGGCACCCCGGCCCCGTATCGCTCGACGATGCGGGGCCGAGGTGCGTCCGGGGTCTCAGTGCCACTTGCCGGGACGGTCTCCGGTGTCGAAATCGCCTGCCTGATGGCGCAGTTCGGTGAGGACCCGGATCAGTGAATCGAGCTGGTCGGGTGCGAGACCGGGGTCGGCGAACACCTGCGCGTTGAGCGCCTCGGTGGCCCGCAGAGCCAGGTCGCGTCCCTCGTCCGAGATCTCGACCAGCGTGGCACGCCGGTCCGTCGGGTGCGGGACCCGCCGGACCAGACCGGCGTCCTCGAGACGGTCGACGGCGTTGGTGACACTCGTCGGGTGGACCTGCAGTCGGGCGCTGGCCTTCGCCATCGGCAGTGCCCCGGACCGAGTGAACGTCAGCAGCGTGAGCAGTTCGTAGCGGGAGAATGTGAGCCCGAACGGTTTCAGAGCTCTCTCGACGCGGGACATCATGATCTGCTGCGCCCGCATCAGCGACGTCACCGCCGCCATACCGTCGGCTACTGCGCCCCAGCCGTGCTGCGTCCACTGACGGTGCGCTTCCTCGATCGGATCCAGCGGCAGTGGTGACGGTGACGGCATGGGTCGATCATCCCATGCTGCGCCTGCGAATCCACCGTTGTCCCTCCCCGAAACACGCTCGGACGTGCCCCGCGCGTGGACGGCGGCAGCATCCGGTCTGTCCGATTCCGCTAGGCTGGCCCGGACCGTGTCCTGCGGATACAGAGCGTGAACGAGGAGGAATCTCATGGGATTTTGGGATCAGCTCAAGGCCAAGACTCAGGAAATGAGCGGACAGCTTCAGACGAAGACCGCGCAGTTCAAGAACAAGGAATTCGCGAACGGTTCCATGGCGATGTGCGCGTTGATCGCGGCCGCCGACGGCAGCATCGACCCGGCCGAGCGTCAGAAGACCGCGGCGCTCATCATGAACAACCAGTCGCTGCAGGTGTTCGACTCCTCCGAGCTGCGGGAGAAGTTCGACTGGTACTGCGACAAGCTGGCCGGTGACTTCGACTTCGGCAAGGTCGAGGCCACCGCGACCATCGGCAAGCTGAAGTCCAAGCCGGAGCAGGCGCGCGCGGTCATCCAGATCGGCATCATCATCGGCGGCGCCGACGGCAACTTCGACCAGCACGAGAAGGCGGCCGTCAAGGAAGCCTGCTTCGCGGTCGGCATCGATCCGGCCGAGTTCGACCTCTGATCCTCTGACTTCGTGCCCTCGGCGTTCGCGGATAGGCGAACGCCGAGGGCATTGCTCTGCGCGGAGCGCGGCGGACGCCTCAGTGGTACTCGAGCCGGGCACGCAGCAGCGCCCGTCGTCGGCTCGTGCCGAGGTGGCGGTGGTGATGATGTCGAGGCCCCCGCAGCTGCCGGACGTCGTGGTGAGCCTGCCGTACGAACTCGAACATGAGCTGTCCTCCCGTCGGTACGGGAGACGTTAGCGGCGGCCTGGGAGCGAGTCCTCACTCGTGGAGAGTGAGTTCGACGATCGCGGGCTCCACGGATCAGGGCAGCGCGGCGAGCGCCTCGGCCAGGCCGGGATAGCCCGGGTCTTCTGCCAGAACCTTCTCGATGCTCTTGCGGGCCGACGCGTTGCGGTTCTGTGAGAGGTCGACCTGGGCCCGTTCCAGGAGCGCGCGGTGACGAACTTCCGGGGAACGACTGCGCATGCGTAGCGCCTCCCGGAAGTTCTCACGGGCGGCCTCGTTGTACCCGAGTTGCGCGAACGCCCGACCGCGCAGGGCCAGGATCAACGCAGTCGCATCGTCCTCGTTCACGAGGCCATTCGTCATGTCCACCACGTCCTGGGCACGCCCGGCATCGCTGTAGAGCTCGACGAGCGACAGGGCGGAGTGCGCCGTCGGATTCGCATGTTCGACGGTCCAGATCGCTGCGGGTAGATCACCGGCGCGTTGATGGAGTTCGGCTGCGGCGAGCAGAACCACGTCGTCGCAGAGTCGTAGGTGGGCGGTGACACCATGTGCCAGCTCGATGGGCCATGCACGTTCAGCCAGGTACTTGGTGACGAACGGATGCGTGGACAGCCCGGCGTGCTGGGGGACGACCCATCCGAGGAGCGCTCGGGATCGTTCCCGAGCGCCCGGATCGGTCGCTCCGAACTGGAAGTGCAGCAAGCCCTCCAGGGCTGCCGCGAGAACTCGAACGGTCGGCATGGCCCGGCCGTGTTTGCGTGCGACGGCCACGAAGTCGGCGGGATCGCGAGATTCGAGGACCGCGTACAGGTCCTTCTCCCATGTCGAGGCGAGAAGTCCTGGTGCGGCGCGGCGCGGCGGTGGCGCTGCCGTCGGTGCCGGAGCGGTCGCCGGAACATGCCGGGCGGCGGACTCCGTGGCGCGGGCGGTGCGTGTGGCGGCGGCGGCCGCGGAACCGGACCGGAGTGTCCTCTGGTGCGACAAACCCGTCCCGGGTACCGAGAGGGTACGGCTGATCCGGCCGTTCGCGTGCTTGGTTATGCGCATCCCTTTGCCGCCCACGGAGTAGCCGATTCCGCTGCGGCTGATGTTCATCCGAACACCCGGCACGATCTGGATGCTCTTGCGCACGCGAAAACCCATGTCGGAACTCCTACAGTTCGTAGCCGGCGGGTACCGGGGGGTTCGTCCAGTCGACCGTCGGGGGACCTGCGGCCGAGGGAATGTGGTGGGGTGCGGAATCCTCGACGTCGACACCGAAGTCGCGGGCCAATCCGGCAAGACCGTCGTCGTAGCCTTGCCCGACCGCCCGCACCTTCCAGGCGCCGTCGCGTCGGTACAGTTCGAGGGCGACGAGAGCGGTCTCCGTCGTCGACGCGGTGACCACGAACTCCGCGATCGGCGTTCCACCGGGGGCGCGGACAGCGGCGTCGATGGCGCCGAGTTCGGCGAGCCGATGACCGGTCGGGCCGTCCAGACTGATTGCGACCGCGACGGTGTCGATCTGCGGGTCCAGTTGTGCGAGATGGCAGTCGATGCGGTCGATCACCCGGTCGGGGAGCAGTTCCTTACCGCCGTGGCAGACGGCCTCGTCCCGCGAGAGCGCCTGGTTGTAGAAGACGAAATCGAGGTCGTCGCGGACTGCGCCGCCGGCGAGAAGCAGCGCGGACAGATCCGCGTCGAGGCCGGGGCGTGACGGCCACGCACAAGTGATCGTCACGTCAGAAGTGCCGAGGGTCAGGTTCTGTCCCTTGATCAGCTGCATGCTCAACTCCCTCGCTGCGTCACGTGCCGGTTCGGTGACGAATGGTCGCACATGCATACGACAGCGGCAGCGCACGTGGAATCGCCACGTGCGCTGCCGCTCCCGTTCGGCGGAGGGCGCTACTTACGCCCTGCCTGCCACTGCATGCCCCAGCCGTATGCGGCATCCAGGTCGGACTGGCTGCCGTTGATGTAGCGGACCAGGCGATTGACGGTGATGCCGTTGCCGTTGTTCTCCAGCATCGCGATCGCGCAGATGCGGGCATTGTTGTCGGCCGAGTCGAGGCGGACCTCGACCTGCGGACCCACCGTCGGGAACAGCGTGACGACGCCGTCGACGGCCGCCCAGTTGGGGGCGCCCTGGTAGATCATCGCGAAGATGAGCACCCGCCGGAACATCTCCGGCCGGTCCAGATTGACGTGCATGTTCTCGCCGCCGGACACGGCACCGCTCCGGTCGTCGCCGTCGAGCTGGATGAACGGTGCGGTGTCGAGTGCGCCGAAGCTGTTGCCCAGGGCCTGGATCACCCCCTTGGATCCGTCGGTCAGCTCGTAGAGGCAGCCCAGATCGAGGTCGACCCCGCCGCCTCCGGTCAGCTTGGCGAAGAAGCCCTTCTTCTGGGGCTCGGCGCCCTGCGACCAGTTGAGGTTCACGCGCATCTTGCCCTGGCGCTCACCGGCCTTCGTGAGGCTGACCGACGGTGCGCTCTTGGTCAGGCTGATCTTGCTGAGGTTCACACCGCCCTGCGGCGCGGCGCCGGCCGGGGGAGTGCTGGGGCGACGGGTGTAGTCGATGGCCATCATTGGCTCCTTGGTTTCGAGTCGGGTCAGCCGACCGCGGCGGGAGTGCGCTCGGCGGCAGCGTCGCCGTCCTTGCCCGCCTTGCGGTTGCGGATGACGCTGGAGATGAATGCGGCCCCGATGAGGAGGATTCCGACGAGGCCGGTGATCAGCTCGTTGACGTGTACGCCGATGGACACGAGCAGGATCACCGCGAGGGCGCCGATGGCCCAGTGCGCACCGTGCTCGAGGTAGACGTACTCCGACAGGGTGCCCTTACGCACCAGGAACACCGTGATCGAGCGGACGAACATCGCGCCGACGAAGCCGAGGCCGAGGGCGATGATGATCGGATCCGAGGTGATCGCGAACGCGCCGATCACACCGTCGAACGAGAACGACGCGTCGAGAACCTCGAGGTAGAGGAACAGGAAGAAGCCGGCCTTACCGGTGGCCTTCGCCAGCTTGGACGGACCTCGCGACGGTTCGGACTCCTCGCCCTCCTCGGGCAGGTTGAACAACTCGCCGAGGCCGTTGACGACGATGTAGAGGATCAGACCCGCCACGCCGGCCACCATGACCGTGCCGCGGTTGTCGTCGTCGGTGAACAGGAACGCGGTGGCCAGCAGCAGGGCGCCGGCGACGACGACCTCGAGCTGATCGAGCTTGCCGATCTTGGCAAGCGGCCGCTCCAGCCAACTGAGCCAGGTGATCTCACGCGATTCGAAGATGAAGTTCAGGAACAGCATCAGCAGGAACATGCCACCGAACGCGGCGATCTGCGGATGTGCATCGGTGAGGATCGTCTCGTAGCTGGCGCTGCCGTCCGGGAAGTGCGAGGCACCGTCGGCGGGCGGATTGAGAGCCAGTCGCATCGCCTCGACCGGGCCCAGGCCGGATGCGACCCAGACGATGACCAGCGGGAAGACCAGGCGCATGCCGAACACCGCGATCACGATGCCGATCGTGAGGAAGATCTTCTGCCAGAACTCACTCATCCTCTGCAGGACGGTGGCGTTGATCACGGCGTTGTCGAAGGACAGCGAGATTTCGAGGATCGACAGGATCGCGACCAGGAAGACGGCCTCGGGGCCGCCGTAGATCCCAGCCACGATCAGAGAGAGCACAGTGACGACTAAGGAGACGCCGAAAATGCGGAGAACCATTGTGCGGCCGTTCTGTAGGGTCGCCGACCGCGGCGGCCGGCGTCAGAGTTGGGTAACTCGGTCAGCCGAGGTTGACGCCGTAGTCGCGGGCGATGCCGGCCAAGCCGGAGGCGTAGCCCTGCCCGATCGCGCGGAACTTCCACTCCGCGCCGCGGCGGTAGACCTCGCCGAAGACCATCGCGGTCTCGGTCGAGGCGTCCTCGGACAGGTCGTAGCGGGCGAGTTCGATTCCGGTGTTCCGATCGACGACGCGGATGTAGGCATTGCGGACCTGGCCGAAGGACTGCCCGCGCGCATCGGCCTCGTGGATCGACACCGGGAAGAAGATGCTGGTCACGTCCGCCGACAGGGCGATGAGGTCGACGTTGATGACCTCGTCGTCGCCGTCACCGTCGCCCGTGAGGTTGTCTCCGGTGTGCTCGACCGAACCGTCCGGCGATCGCAGATTGTTGTAGAAGACGAAATGCTGGTCGGAAAGGACCTTGCCGGTCGCGCCGGTCAGCAGAGCCGAGGCGTCGAGGTCGTAGGCGACTCCGGTGGAGGCCCGTTCGTCCCAGCCGAGGCCGACAGCGACCGTGGTGAGATTGTCGGTCTGCTTCGAGAGGGAGACGTTGCCCCCCTTGGCGAGCGTGACGCTCATGGTCTGTTCCTCTGTGACGGCGGATCTCGGGCATGATGATGCGGACGCCCGCGGGGATCGGAAAGCGTTCCAGCGCAACGGGTCCGGTCGCGGGGTGCGTCGGAGGTTCGGGTTCCCGGCGCGTGCGGCCGCGGGATCCGAACTCAGGATCCCGCGGCCGAACGCGTAGGTGAAGCGGTGGAACGACTAGACGTTGACGCCGTAGTCGCGGGCGATGCCGGCCAGGCCGGAGGCGTAGCCCTGGCCGACCGCGCGGAACTTCCACTCGGCGCCGTGGCGGTACAGCTCGCCGAAGACCATCGCGGTCTCGGTCGAGGCGTCCTCGGACAGGTCGTAGCGAGCCAGCTCGTTGCCGTTGGCGCGGTCGACGACGCGGATGTATGCGTTGCGGACCTGGCCGAACGACTGCGCGCGGGTGTCGGCATCGTAGATCGAGACCGGGAAGAAGATGCTCTCGATGTTCGCCGGAACGGCAGCGAGGTCGACGTTGATGACCTCGTCGTCGCCGTCGCCCTCACCCGTGGTGTTGTCGCCGGCGTGCTCGATCGAGCCGTCGGGCGAGCGCAGGTTGTTGAAGAAGATGAAGTGCTGGTCGGAGACGACCTTCTTGTCGGCGCCCGCGGCGATCGCGCTGGCATCGAGGTCGAAATCCGTGCCGGTGGTGCTTCGCACGTCCCAGCCGAGACCGACTGCAACCGCCGTGAGGTTCGGCGCCTCTTTCGTGAGGGAGACGTTTCCGCCCTTGGTCAAGCTGACACCCATCGAGGAGTCCTTTCGGTGTGGGATCCAGGCACCAACCTTCGGCCACGTGCCCGATATGTCGTGTTACAGCGATCGTGCAGCAACACCATAATCGGTGGACCTGACATCGTGTTGCGCCGCCGGTCTCCAGGCTACGAGCTCGGGCAGACCAGTACGATGCAGCGGTGGCCGGTAGATGGTCGGGACGACTGTTCGGAGAGTCCCGCGACGAGGACGAGGCGATCCGCCGTGCCCGTGAAACGATGACCGCCGCGTTCCTCGACCTGGACGGCCGTCAGCGTATCGCCGAGTCGTCGGTTGCGGCATCGAATCGCCTCTTTCCGGAGAACGGACTACTTCGGCAGTGGCAGCCGGTCCGTGATGCGTGTTACGACGTCGGCGGCCGGTACGTGGAACTGTGTGACGTTGCCGACACCGGCCGGGTCGCGGTCGTAGACGTCGACGCGACCACCCGCGCGCTGATCGACGCGGCGCGTCTGGTCGACGATTTCTACAACGCCCACCGCGCGCATCTCGAGCATGCTGCGTCGTTGCTCGACGCGATTCCGCGGATCGCCCGGGAGGCGCAGGCCGCCGCCGAGGTTGCACGCCGGAGTGCGGAGGGCCCGTTCGCCGGGTACTCCTCGGTCCGGGACGGCGTCGCCGCGATCGACGAGGCGTCGCTGCTGCTTGCCGGCACCGGCGACGACATCCGTCGGGTCCGCGACGCGGCCGCGCGCCTCAACGATGCGGTGGCCGAGCTGAGATCCGCGTTGACGGCTGCTCCGGACCGGGAACGCCAGGCGCGAAATGCGCTTTCCTCGGTGACGACCCGGATCGCTGCGGTGCGGCACCGGGCCGGCGACCTCGGTCCGGCGTACTCGTCGATCCTGCGCGAGTTCAATGCCGCGAGCTCGGACGACCTGGTCGGCAACGATCGCGAGAGCGTGCGTCTGATCGACCAGTCCCAGGCGCTGTTCTCCGAGGCCGAGTCCGCGCTCGCCGCCGGTGACCCCGACCTCGCATTGGAGCTGACCGCGAGAGTGCGTGCAACGCTGGCGGATGCGGAGGGCCTCGTCGACGCCGTCACCGATCGGCTCCGGCTCCTGCGCGAGGTACGCGCCGACCCGCGTGCGAAGGTCGATGCCGTACGCTTTCGGCTTCGAGACGCCCAGGTGCTCGCCGTCAATTCGGGGCTGGCCGCGGAGTGGGGTTCCGCGCTGGACGCTCAGGTGGACCGGATCGACCGTGCCGCCGACCGCCTGACCGGAACACATCCGGACTATTGGGCCTACATCACCGACCTCGACGCCGTGTCGAGTTTCGTCGCTGGAATTGTGCAACGCATGAGAGGGCAGAGCGCCACACCATGACATGGGGGACCACTACCGAGTCGTGCGCGATGAGGCATTTCCATCATCTCGACCCAGCGACCGCCGATGCGCTGTTCCTGCATCCGACCGAGGCGTTCGACGACAGTGCGGACCGGGACCTGCTGGCCGTCGCCCTCGGTGCGACGCTGTATGTGCCGGCCACACGTGACGATCTCACCGCGACCATCCTGCGCCGCGGCGGCGAGGGCGTCTGCTCGATGGTCCTCGACCTCGAGGATGCCGTCGCGGACGACGAGGTCGAGGCGGGCATGGCCAACGTGGTCGCGACGCTGGACGAGCTAGCCGGAACCGTTGCGGCGAACATGCTGCTGTTCGTAAGGGTCCGCACGCCGGGCGGCATCCGGGCGATCGCGGACGCGCTCACCACCGGAGTCGTCGCGTTGACCGGCTTCGTGGTCCCGAAGTTCACCAGCGCGAGCGGCGCCTTCCTCGACGAGATCGCGGAGGCGTCCGACCGTCTCGGCAAGC
The DNA here is from genome assembly GCF_058797375.1 of Prescottella sp. GW823-FHT02E09. Classification (NCBI taxonomy): domain Bacteria; kingdom Bacillati; phylum Actinomycetota; class Actinomycetes; order Mycobacteriales; family Nocardiaceae; genus Rhodococcus; species Prescottella sp. GW823-FHT02E09. The sequence continues at coordinate 49,001 of NZ_JBXAJP010000013.1, read as the reverse complement.
ATCTGTACGTGATGCCGGTCCTCGAGTCGCCGGAGTTGGTGCACCGGCAGAGCCGCGACGTCGAGCTGCACGCGGTCGGTGAACTGCTTGCGCACCACCGCGATCGAGTCCTCGCGGTCAGGCTGGGCGCGACCGACATGTGCAGCACGTTCGGGATCCGCCGGGACCGGGACCTCACCATCTACGACGTCCGGGTGGTCGTCGACGTCATCGCGGACGTCGTGAACTACCTGGGTCGTGCGGACGGGAGCGGGTTCGTCATCACCGGCCCGGTGTGGGAGTACTTCGCCGATCACGAGCGAATGTTCCGGCCGATGCTCCGGGCCACCCCGTTCGCCGAGCACGACGCGGTGCTGTTCCGGCAGCAGTTGGTCAGTCGCGACCTCGACGGGCTGCTGCGCGAGATCTCGCTGGATCGGGCCAACGGCATCCAGGGCAAGACCGTCATCCACCCGTCCCACGTCGCGGCGGTCCATGCGCTCTCGGCGGTGACGCACGAGGAGTACCACGACGCGCTCGACATCCTCGGTGGCGAGGCGGTCGGTGGGGTACAGGCGTCGGGATACCGGAACAAGATGAACGAGGTTCGCCCGCACCGGAACTGGGCCGAGGCGACGCTGCGTCGCGCCAGGGTGTTCGGTGTCACCAACAAGGGTGTGACGTTCGTCGACCTGTTGACCGCGTTGGTGACCCGGTGACGGCTCCGGAGGTTCCGGTCGCCGAGCCGTGGGCGACACGCGAGTTCGGGCTGGCACTCGACCACCGCGACTCGGAGGCCGGCTACACCGTTCCTCAGCTCGTCGAGCCGGGGCTGCGCCGCAATCCGCGTCGCGCGCACCTGTTGGTGTCGACGGTGCTCGGTAAGCACCTGCCCACCGCACCCGACGCCGTCATCGCCGCCGGCGACCGCCTCGGCGACCTGGTCCTCGCCGCGCTGGGGATCCCTGCCGGTGACGAGTCCGAGGTGAATGTCACCGTCCTCGGATTCGCCGAGACGGCCACCGGTCTCGGGCACTGCGTCGCCACGCGGATGCGGGCCCGCTGCTATCTGCATTCGACCCGCCGCGACGTCCCGGGGGCAGAGACCTTCGCCGGATTCGAGGAGGGGCACTCCCACGCGACGAGCCACCTCCTGCAACCCACGTCGCCGGACCTGCTGGCGGACGACGCTCCCATGGTGCTCGTCGACGACGAGATCTCCACCGGTGCCACGGCGGTCGACGCCATTCGGGCCCTGCACGCGCATCATCCGCGAAGCCGCTACATCGTCGCGTCGCTGGTCGACATGCGGACCGGACGGCATCGTGACCAGACGGCGGCGGCCGCGGCCGACCTCGGGGCCACCATCGACTTCGTGAGCCTCGCGAGCGGTCGCACAGCACTGCCGGAAGGGCTGATCGAGCGGGTCGTCGCCCTACCCGACCCGGTCCTCAATCCGATCTCCGGCGTCCGCGGCACGGTCGACCGCGTCGAGGTGCCGTGGCCGGCGACGGTGCCGGACGGCGGTCGGCACGGATTCCTGCACGCCGATGCCGCGGGCTTCGACGCGGCGATCGCGGCGGCCGCGACGGCGTTGGCCGGCCACGTCGACGCCGACCGCCCGGCCGTCGTCATCGGTCACGAAGAGCTGATGTACCTTCCGCTGCGACTGGCGGCGGCGCTCGCGGAGCGCGGCCTGGCGACGCGGTTCCAGACCACCACGCGCTCACCGGCATACGTGCTCGACGAGCCCGGGTACCCCCTGCGCCGCGGCTACACGTTCGTCGCGCCCGAACCGGACGACACCGCGGCCCGCTATCTGTACAACGCCCACTGGCCCGACGACCCGGCGGTGCGCCCGCTGCTGATCGTCGTCGCCGATTCTCCCGCCGACACCGATCGGCTGCGCTGCCCCGGCGGGCTCCTCGACGTGCTGACCGGCGCGGGCAACGACGTCCTGCTCGCTGTGGTGCCGGCATCGGACCCCCGGGTGCTCGCGCGCATGCGAGAGGATCGGGCATGACCGCGCCGCTGGCCGGTCCCCACTTCGGCTCGTATCCGGCGGCCGACGTCCGTTGGTTGCTCAAGGATCTGTCCGGAGTGGATCTCGAGGCCGACGTCGCCGAGCGCGAGCGGCGCATCCAGTCGGGCCGCGCTCACTACGCGGAATCGCTGCCCATCGAGTACCAGCCGGACGCGCAGTACCGCGAGCTGTTCGACAAGGTCCTGGTCGAGAGTGCCGAGCGCCTGGCCCGAGCGGTGGGCGTGGTCACCGAACTCGTCCTCGCCGAGCGGGGCCACGACATCACGCTCGTCTCCCTCGCGCGTGCCGGGACCCCGATCGGGATCCTCATGCGCCGATGGGCGATGCACCTGCACGGCCTCGATCTGCCGCACTACGCGGTGTCGATCGTCCGTGACCGCGGGATCGATATCGCGGCGCTGGACTATCTTGCGGCTCATCACGATCCGGCGTCGGTCGTTTTCGTCGACGGGTGGACCGGCAAGGGTGCCATCACGCGGGAGCTCGATGCCGCGCTGGCGGCCTACGCCGCGGCGGGCGGGGCCGTGTTCGATCCCGATCTCGCGGTCCTGGCCGATCCGGGTTCGTGTGCGCGCACCTACGGCACCCGCGACGACTTCCTCATCGCGTCGGCGTGCCTCAACTCCACGGTCTCCGGACTCGTGTCGCGCACGGTCCTCAACGATGCGCTGATCGCGCCCGGAGAGTTCCACGGCGCCAAGTTCTACCGCGAGCTCGCCGCCGCCGACGTCTCCAACGATCTGCTCGACGCGATCGGTGCGTGGTTCACCGACGTGCAGGCGAGCGTCGCGGCGGATGTCGCCGCGCTCCGATCCGGCGACCGCACGCCGACCTGGGCCGGCTGGGCCTCCGTCGAGGAAATCCGCGCACGGTACGACATCTCGACGGTCAACTACGTCAAGCCCGGCGTGGGGGAGACCACCCGGGTGCTGCTACGTCGTGTCCCGTGGACGGTGCTGGTGCGGGATCTCGACGCGCCCGAACATGCCCACATCCGCCTGCTCGCGGCGGCCCGGGGCGTCCCGGTCGAGGTGGTGCCCGACCTCGCGTACTCCTGCATGGGCCTGATCAAGGATGTGACATGACCGTTCTCGTCGCCACCGATCTCGATCGGACGATGATCTACTCGCGGGCCGCGATGGACCTCGACCCGACGGCCGCCGAGTCGGACCTGCGGTGCGTCGAGCACTACGACGGCGCACCGCTGTCGTTCGTCACCGAGACGGGTGCGACGCTCCTGCAGGCCGTGGCGCGGACCGCGGTGCTGGTCCCGACCACGACCCGCACGATCGAGCAGTTCCGACGCATCACTCTGCCCGGCGGCCCCTGGCGATACGCCATCACCAGCAACGGCGGGAACATCCTCGTCGACGGCATCCCGGATACGGGGTGGCGAAACGGTATCGACGACGACACGCAACGCGCGGGGGCCGGCCTCGACGAGGTCACCGCCGCACTGCATTCGCGGATCAGCGACGACTGGGTCCGCAACTGTCGGGTCGCGGACCAGCTCTTCTGCTACCTGGTGGTCGATCTCGCCGCGATGCCGGACACCTTCCTCGCCGAGTGGGGTGCGTGGTGCAGCGCGCGCGGCTGGAACGTCTCCCGCCAGGGTCGGAAGGTCTACACGATGCCGAACGCGGTGTCGAAGAGTTCCGCGGTGGCCGAGGTCCGCCGACGTCTGATCGCCGACGGCTCCATCGCCGCCGACGCGTCGACGCTCGCGGCCGGGGACGGCGCGCTCGACGCCGACATGCTCGCCGCCGCCGATGCCGCGATCCGGCCCCGGCACGGCGAGCTCGAATCCCTCGCCTGGCAGCACCCGCACCTGACCGTCACGGCCGGACGTGGGATCGCCGCGGGCGAGGAGATCCTGCGCTGGTTCCTCCTCCATGTCGGGGCGGCCGCAGTGACCGGGCGCCCTCGGCCGGACGCCGTCGCCCCGCACACCTGACCGAGACCCGTCCACCAGCGACGGATGATCGCAGGGCCCCAGCAGCTCACCAAGGGCCGGAACGCGGCCCTGTCGGGGAACGACACGTCGTCGTCTCGATCGTCCTCATCGCGGCGGCGGACCTGTCGGCGCTGCTGGTCACCGGGGAAGGAAAGGTCCGCTCCGACAACGACTTCGTGTACTTCGACCAGCCGCCAGGGCTCGTGGAAGGTGCGTGCCGTCGACGACACGACCCCACCGCCGGCCCCGGCCGCGCACCGAAGTCGGCGTCACCGAGAAGAAGCGGGTGAACCTGAGCAAGGGGCAGAAGGTCACGCTCCGCAAGGACGGCGCGTCGCACCGACTCAGATCCGGATGGGGGTGGGGTGGGCTGGGATTCCGTCAGCATCTTCACCGTCACCTCCTTCCGGGGCCCCACCTTCGACCAGATCGCGAACGCCGTCTGCCGACTGGTCGACGCCCCGCAGGGAACCGAACTGGCGCGGTTCACACTGCAGGGCGGAATGCCCTTCACCGCGGTCGCGATGGCGAAGGTCTACCGGCGCGGCGGCGAGTGGAAGCTACAGGCGATCGGCGAGGGCTTCGACGCGAAGACCGCACAGAAGGCCGTTCCGCATCACCTCCGCTTCCTGAACGACTGACCCGCCGGCGACGGGCGTCACCGCTGTCGGCGCGCGGTTCCGATCATTACGGCGAGGGCGAGCGCGACGCACGCGGTCATGCTGAGGACGAGTGCCACGGCGGTGTTGCCGAGCAGGCCCACGGCCGGTGCGACGAGGGCGCCGACCGCGTACTGCATCGAACCGAGCAGGGCCGCAGCGCTTCCGGCGGCCTCGCCGTGCCGGGACAGCGCGAGAGCGGGAGCGTTCGGCAACACGAAACAGATCGCGGCGAGCATGATCCACAGCGCGGCGACCAGCCCGGCGAGACCGCCGAACTCGAAGTGCGCGACGACGATCGCAACCAGTCCGACACCCAACGCGACGGTGAGCGACGCGCGCACGATCTGCAGTGGGGACCATCGGCGCAGCAGGCGGACATTGACCTGGGTCGCCCCGATCATCGAGAAGGCGCCGGCGCTGAACACGAGCGCGAACTGCTGCTGGTCGAGCCCGAACTGGTCCTGGTACACGAAGGATGCCCCGGACACGTAGGCGAAGAGCGAGGCCATCACGACACTCGAGACGAGTGTCAACGCAACGAATGCGTGGTCCCGCAGCAGCATCCGGTAGGTGCCCAGGACGGATCCGAGACCTCCGGGCCGCCACCGCTCGGGTGGGAGCGTCTCCGGCAGTGCGAAGACCGCGATCGCCGCGACGGCCACGCCGATGAGCGCGAGGACGACGAAGATCCCACGCCAATCCAACGCCACCAGTAGCGCGCCACCGACGCTGGGAGCGAGCACCGGCGCAACCCCGAGGATCAACATCAGTCGAGACATCACGACGGCGACGGACTTGCCGGAGAACAGGTCCCGGACCATCGCCATCGTGACGACCGCCGCGGCCGCGGCACCCATGCCCTGGAACACCCGCAGGGCGCCGAGCATCGCGATGCCGGTCGCGAACACCGCGAGGAGCGAACTCGCGATGTGCAGCGCGATACCCGCGACGAGGGGCCGCTTCCGGCCCAGGCTGTCCGACAGCGGACCCACCACGAGTTGACCCAGCGCCAGACCGATCAGGGTCCCGGTGAGGGTGAGCTGCGCGCCCGACGGTGTCGAGTCCAGCGCCGACGCGATGTCCGGCAGGGCCGGCAGATACATGTCGATCGTGAAGGGCCCCAGGGCGGTCATGGAACCGAGTGCCACGATCGTGCCGACTCGCGGCCCCCGCCCCTCGCTCGTGGCGGCGCCCTCGACGCCCGGATCGGGTCCGGGCGTGGTTCGTAGCGAGTCGTCGGCAGTCATACGCAGACCATGACGGATGTGTGCCCGGTCACGCGAGTTCCCTCCCGCGGGGTGGAACTCGGACCGGCACCGGGAGGCCGACGCGCCGGATTCGGCGGCCGATCAGCCGCCCGAAGATGCCGGAAGGGCCGGGCTCCCTGAGGAACCCGGCCCTTCCTTACCGACGACGATCAGCTGAGCGCGCCGAGCTGCTGGATCAGCGGCAGGATGGTCTTGACGACGTCGATGACGGCGCTGAGCGTGGAAGAACCCATTGTTAGTCCTCTGGAGTAGCTGGTGGATGTGGCCCGACGCCACTGGGTCTAGAAGTTAGCAGGCGTTTGTCGGATATGGGTGAACTTGACCGAAACTCTTGGACGTTTGTCCAATAGTGTGGACCGTTGACGGGTCCGTGGCCCGCAGGATTCCCGGTCGTGGGACCAACCTGGCACCGCTGCTGCATGCGCGCGGCTACCGAACCCTCGCTGTCGATCAGCGTGGCTGTTCACCCCTGACGTCGGTGGCGCGGGCGGCGGCGACGAGGGCTCGGCCATCCTCGAACCGCAAGAACCCGGCCGCGACCGAGCGATCGGTGGCCTCGGCCACCCGGGACACGTAGGCGTCCTGGCTCGGATACAGCGAGGACAGCGTGGCCGAGTCGAGGGGCACGGTCGCGCCATTGTTCGGCACCCGCACCGTCTCCCCGGTCAGCGCCGCGACCGGCGCCTCGACGTGCGGAGTGCGGACGCCGCCGCGCGCATTACCGAAACGGTCACGGACGATGCCGGAGTCTGTGGTCTCGATGGGTTCGGCGGTCGCCGGTGCGGTGCCGTCGGAGATCCAGGTGCGCAGCGATCGCAGCGCCGCCGACACCACCAATGCCTGAGGGCCGTCGTTCACGATCCCGAACATGGTGCTGAGGTCCCGGATCTGGCCGAACTGGGCGGTGTACTGCGGGTAGAGGATTCGCAGGGCGTGTGCATCGGAGTGCGCGGTGCCCGCGATCTCCCACGTCCGGATGTGATCGGTGTCCGGCTGGCGCGCCGCGACGAACGACTTCGGGCCGGGGCCGCCGCCGAGCTCGAACAGCTCGGTCTCGGTGACGACCTGGAACACCGGGACGTCCAGGTCCGTGCGCACCCGAGCCGGCGCGACGACCGCGGGGCCGTCGGGGCCGTCGAGCGCGGCGACACCGGAGCCGGAACCGAGTGGTGCCCCGAACCCGGCGCGGCTGTGGATGAAGAGACCGTCGAAGACCCGTGCACGTGGCTGGATCGCGTTGGCGTACGTCAGCATCCGGAATCCGGACTGCGACTGGCCTGCCGCGATCAGTCTTTCGACCACCAGTCCAGCGAGCGGGTCGGCGCCGCGCGGTGCGCGCAGTGCCGACCCTGCCTGAGAGAAGATGTCGTACGAGTAGGCGTCGCCGGGATGATGCAGTGGGCCGTACCGCTGCGGATCCCACGCCTTGAGCCCGACGACGTCCGGCCCCAGCGGGCTGCCGCCGGTGCTGTTGACACCGGCCGCCTGGGCGGAGACGCCCACCCAGGCGTAGCCCTGCAGCAGCTCGGAGTGCATGTAGCCGAAGTCGACGTCCACATCGACGTTCCCGCTGACGTTGAGCCACTCGACGACGACGGTGCCGTTGAAGCGGCTCGGATCCTTCGGTGCCCGCACCAGCAGCCGGGTCCGGTACGGTGCCTGCCCGGCCTCGGCCACCCCCCACCGCCCGTCGGATTCCCACGCCCCGTCCTCGCGGTATGCCGAGGCGGTGCCGCTGAGGAAGAACTCCTGCTCGGTGTAGCCGGCGGCCGCCAGGTCGACGGAGGTCGCAGTCCCCGGCGAGCTGTGCATCCCGTCGGGCAGTCGGCCGTGGTCGGTGTCGAATCGTCTTGCGTGCAGGAACATGCGGATCGAGCCTCTCTGACAGGGGCTGCGCCGTTGCAGCCCCCTCCGTGAAACCTAACGCTCTTGTGTGGCGACGATCACACCGGGGTCTCGCTGTGTGGGACTCTCTCCCGGTTCATCCGCCGGCGTAGTCCCCGAATCGCGCGTCGACTTCCGCGGCGGTGAGCCCGTACTCCTCGAGGGTGTACTTGTGGGCGGGCTTGCGGCTACCCGACCGACTCTCGGAATGCATGTCCTCCATCGCCTGGTGCGCCTGCTCGGACATCGGGATCGAGAAATGGGAGTAGATCTTCCCGACCGTTCCCAGGGGGTCGGCGACGAAGTCCCGGTAGTCGACGTCGATGAACTGGGCGGGGTCGTACTTGGCCCGCGCCGCGGTGAAGTCCTCGAGCCCCCGCGCCCACAGGTCCAACTGGCCGCGGCCGATGACCTCGCCGCGGAACGTGTTCGACCAGCCCTCGGTGGCGTGCTCGGCGAGACTGCACACCGACGGGATGATCGTGCTCGGCGGACGGTGGGTCTGCACGATCAGCGCGTCCGGGTACACCGCCATCAGTTCGTCGAGCGCGAACAGGTGGCTGGGATTCTTGAGCACCCACCGCCGGTCGCGGTCCGGCAGGCCGATGAGTTGCAGGTTCTTCTTGTGTCGGGCGTAGGCGTTGGTCCAGTCCTGTCCCTGCAACCATGTCGAGTACGTCGGCAGGTTCGCCAGGCACTCGTACGACACCGACTTGAACGTCTGACGCAGCAACTGCCAGCATTCCTCGACCTCGCCGGCCGACATGTAGTGCACGCCCATGAACTCGGGGTGGTCCACGTGGTGCTGGCTGAACTGCTGTTCGATCGCCTGGAACACCGGGTTGGAGTCCCACGTCTCGCGCGGCGGGCGCGGCTGCGGCATCTCCGTCAGCCACATCTCCAGACCCTGATGCGCGGGGTCGACGGTCAGGAGGCGGTGCAGCGCGGTGGTGCCGGTGCGGGGAAGCCCGGTGACGAAGATCGGACGCTCGATCTGCACGTCGGCGTGTTCGGGGAACTGCTTCCAGGCCGCCTCGCTCAGCAGCCTCGCCACCAGCGCGCCGCGCAGGAAGACGCGGGAGATCTTGCTGCCGAACGGCGTCAGGTCCTCGTCGCGGGCGTACGAGTCGAGGAGCACGCCGAGGGCCTCGGTGTAGTCGTCGACGCCGAAGTCGGTGAGACCGGTCATCCTGGTCGCGGACGCGTGCAGGTCCTCGACGGTGCCGACGGTGGTGCGTTCAGACATGGTGCTCCGGATTTCTCTAGTGATGGAACTCGCCGCAGTTGACATCGAGGCACTGGCCGGTGATCGCGCTCGCCATCGGCGAGGCCAGGAAGATCACGGCGTCGGCGACCTCCTCGGTGGTCGGCAGGCGCTTGAGGTCGCTGTTCGCGGCGGTGTGCTCGTAGATCTGCTCGACGGACATGCCGAACTTCTGGGCCTGGTGCTCGAAGTACTTCTTCAACGTGTCTCCCCAGATGTATCCGGGGGCAACGGAGTTCACGCGGATGCCCTGTGGTCCCAGCTCGGTCGCGAGGGACTGCGACATCGCGAGCAGGGCCGACTTGGCGAGCTTGTAGCTGCCGTACCGCTCCTGCGAGTGGCGGAGCACCATCGAGTTGACGTTGACGACGGTGCCCTTGGACTCGGCCAGCGCGGGCGTGAACAGTTGGGTCAGGCGCAGTGCGCCGAGCACGGTCAGTTCGATCGCGTCACGGATGTGCTGGAAGTCGGTGCGGCCGAACGGCTTCATCGACGGCACTGTGAACGCGTTGTTGATCAGGCCGTCGACCCGGCCGTAGGCGTCGGTGGTGGCGGCCAGCAGGTGGGCGGCCGAGGCGTCGTCGGTGATGTCGGTCGACACCGTCACCGCGCGGCGACCGAGGTCGGTGACCTCCTTCGCGACCTCGTCCAGACGTTCCTGGGTGCGCGCAGCCAGCACCAGGTCGGCGCCGGCCTCGGCGCAGCGCAGCGCGAGCGTCCGGCCGAGCGCCGGGCCCACGCCGGAGATGACGATCACCTTGTTTTCGAGAAGCGCGGACTGCAGCGTCTTTGTCATTGTCTACCCCAGCATCCGGTTGGCGACGGCGGCCCGGCGCCCCGCGATGCGGGCGGCGAAGTCCTCCGGCGTGATCTTGTTGTGTTCGTGGAACGGCAGTTTCGCGGCGACCTGATCGAGCTTGACCACCTCGACGGTCGGACCGTCCTCGGGTGTGAACTCCCGCGACGTCCGCTGCCACCGGAACTGCAGGTAGCCGCGCGGATGGCCGAGGGCCTCGAGCCAGTTGGTCACGCCCGGATTCTGCTCGCTGAGGACCATCCGGATCATTCCGTCCGGATCGACCTGCGCCTGGGTGTTGTTCAGCGACGTCTGGTGATCGATGTAGTCCAGCGAGATGTACCACAGGCTGCCCAGCTGGAAACCCTGGTACGGCGCATCGGATTTCGGCACGGTGATGATCATCGCCTCGTCGTCGGCCAGTTCGTAGTGGCCCACCGAGGAGTACTGGGTGGCCAGACCGCCCGGGGTCAGCCGCGGCGCGGTCATCGTATTGACCGGCAGGTTGTCGTAGAACCACTGCGGGAACTGCAGCCACGTCTTGACGCGGCCGACCAGCGCCTTGCCCGCGCGGGCGAACCGCTTCTCGGTCTCTTCCATCGTGAGCGGCGGCGGCGGGACGCCGATGCGGTCGGCGCGTTCGATCCGGATGCTGCCGCGCTTCTGGCTCCAGTCGCTGTAGACCTCGCGAACCACCAACTGCGACGAGTCCGGTGCGAGCGTGAAGTGGTTCCGGCGTCCGTCGGCCGGTCCCGGGCCGAAGGTGGCGACGAAGGTGCCGTCGTCCTCGATGTGGAGTTCCCGGTCGTCGAAGGCGATCTCGCTGCCGGGCACGTTCGCGTTGGTGTAGTTGCCGCTGAGGACCTGGAAGCTCAGGTCGGCGGTGGTGCCGCGGGTGCCGGTCACGATGTACTCGGCGTCGTCGTTGATCCGGGCGCCGAAGTAGAGCGTGTCGGGATTGTCGAGTCCCATCTTCATGTACGGCCCGGTGCCCTGGATGAAGTTCGGGTGGGTCTTCTCCGTCGCCCACGCCGCATGGACCGTGGCGAGGATGCCGCCCGCGAGGTACTGCATTCCCTCGAGCAGGTCCCGTTCGCTACGGATGTGCGGGGCGCTCTCGACCAGTTTCTCGGCCTCCGCGATGGCCTCGGCCAGGGGATCGGTGAGCACTAGTGGCTCCTTCGGTGTGGTGGTACATATATGTACCCATGTGGTAGACCTGATGTGATTCCGACCATAGAACGTGTTCCAAGGAGTGGTCAATGAATTCGCGAGATTCCGGCGTGGCGGAGTCGGCTGCCGGCCGGTCGAACGAAGGTTCGGCAGATGCCGGGCGCCGGTCGCCGCCGACCGAGCGTGTCGTCCAGGTGCTCGACTACCTCGTGGCGCGTCCGGACAAGCGGTTCGGTCTCTCGGAACTTTCTCGGGCGCTGACGATTTCGAAGCCGACCTGCCTCGGTATCCTCACTGCGCTGGTCGGTGGCGGGTACCTCACCCGGGATCCGGAGTCGAAGGTGTACGGCCTCGGTCCCGCGTTGATCGCCGCGGGCCGGGCGGCGCAGCACGGTTTCGCGATGGGGCCGATTGCGCGGGCGCAACTGGACAAGCTCACCGCGGAGTTCGGCACCACGTGCACGGCGTCGACCGTGGTGGGCGACCAGATCACGGTGCTCGAGGTGACCGCGCCGCCGGGTGCGCCCACCATGGCCCGGGTCGGCCAGGTGTACCCGTTCGCGCCGCCGGTCGGGTTGATGTATGTGCTGTGGGCCAGTGACGAAGCTCTGGAGGCGTGGCTGCGCCGCGAGCCGGCGCTGCCGGTCCGCTCGGATCGCGAGCGCCTGCGCCGCGTCGTCGACGAGTGCCGGGAAACCGGCTACCTGGTCGAGACGCTCACGACGGTGGGGCAGCGACTGCACTCGCTGATGGCCGGCGTCGCGACGCGCGACCTTCCGCCCGAGATCCGAGAACTGCTCGGGGAGGTGGTGTCGAGCCTCGGTGAGCGCGTCTACCTGGAGCGGGAGGATCACGACGGCGGCGAGCATCCGGTGAATCTCATCGCCGCGCCCACGTACGACGCCGAGGGAAATCAGGCACTGGTCCTGACGCTGTACGTCGGCGCGACGATCGGGCGCGCGGAGATCGAGCGGCGCGCAACGGCGTTGACGGCGGCCGCGGACGCCGTCACGGCGGAGGTCGGCGGCGGGCGGCCGGTCCGTGCCCTCCATCCGTGACGGCCGAATGTCACATCGGTTCGGTCCACCCGAAACGTATGTGACATTCGGTCAGCGCGGGGAGGCGTTGACCGCGCCTGGAACGCGTTCTATTCTCGGCTGAGACTTCAATTTCGAACCAGGCAGGTACAAATACGTACCGATCGAAAGCGAGTTGCAGATGAGTGGCCTGCAATCCCCGCCGGTCTACGAGCTCTCCCATCTCGGGGCGCTCGAGGCCGAGGCGGTCCATATCTTCCGCGAGGTCGCCGCGACGTTCGAACGGCCGGTCCTGCTGTTCTCCGGCGGCAAGGACTCGGTGGTGATGCTGCACGTCGCCGCCAAGGCGTTCTGGCCCGCGCCGCTGCCGTTCCCGGTGATGCACGTCGACACCGGCCACAACTTCGACGAAGTGATCGAGTTCCGGAACCGGACCGTCGAACGGCTCGGCCTGCGACTGGTCGTCGCGAGCGTCGAGGACGATATCGCGGCCGGACGGGTGGTCGACGAGTCCGGCCCTCGGGCCAGCCGCAACCGCCTGCAGACGCACTCGCTGCTGCGCGGCATCCGGGAGAACGGCTTCGACGCGGTGTTCGGCGGTGCCCGCCGCGACGAGGAGAAGGCCCGCGCCAAGGAACGGGTGTTCAGCTTCCGTGACGAGTTCGGGCAGTGGGATCCCAAGGCGCAGCGCCCTGAACTGTGGAACCTCTACAACGGCCGGCACCGCCGCGGTGAGCACATCCGGGTGTTCCCGCTGTCGAACTGGACCGAACTCGACATCTGGCAGTACATCCTCGAAGAGGAGATCGAGCTGCCGTCGATCTACTACGCGCACCGCCGTCCGGTCGTCGAGCGCGACGGAATGCTGTTGGCACACACGCGGTTCCTGACACTGCTGCCCCGAGAAGAGTCCCGCGACGAACTCGTGCGGTTCCGCACCGTCGGCGACGCGACCTGCACCGGCTGCGTCGAGTCGTCGGCCGCCACCGCCGCCGAGGTCGTCACCGAGGTCGCGGCCAGCCGCATCACCGAGCGCGGCGCCACCCGCGCCGACGACCGGATCTCCGAGGCCGGCATGGAAGACCGCAAGAAGGAGGGGTACTTCTGATGGCGCACACCCAGCAGCTCCTCCGCGTCGCGACCGCCGGCAGCGTCGACGACGGCAAGTCCACCCTGATCGGACGCCTGCTGTACGACTCGAAGTCGATCTTCGAGGACCAGCTCGAGGCCGTCGAGCGCAGCAGTCGCGAGCGCGGCACCGAGTACACCGACCTGGCGCTGCTCACCGACGGCCTCCGCGCCGAGCGCGAGCAGGGCATCACGATCGACGTCGCGCACCGCTACTTCGCCACCCCGCACCGCAAGTTCATCATCGCCGACACCCCCGGACACGAGCAGTACACCCGCAACATGGTCACCGGGGCCTCGACCGCGGACCTCGCGCTGATCCTCGTCGACGCCCGCAAGGGTGTGCTCGAGCAGACCCGTCGGCACGCGTTCCTGTCGACGCTGCTGGGGATCCCGCACCTGGTGCTGTGCGTCAACAAGATGGATCTCGTCGACTGGTCGCAGGAGCGGTTCGAGGAGATCAAGGACGAGTTCGGGCAGTTCGCGACCAAACTCGACGTGCACGACCTGACGTTCATCCCGGTGTCGGCGCTCAAGGGCGACAACATCGTCACCCGCACCGAGAACATGCCGTGGTACGAGGGCTCGTCGCTGCTGCACCACCTCGAGGACGTGCACATCGCGTCCGACCGCAACCTCATCGACGCGCGCCTGCCCGTGCAGTACGTGATCCGGCCGCAGCGGCAGACCGACGCCGACCTGCACGACTTCCGCGGTTACGCGGGCACCGTGGCCAGCGGCGTCTTCAAACCCGGCGACGAGGTGGTCGCACTGCCGTCGGGCTTCACGTCGACGATCTCCGCGATCTGGGGGCCGGGCGGCGAGGAGGTGAAGGAGGCTTTCGCGCCGTCCGCCGTGTGCGTGCAGTTGGCCGACGACCTCGACGTCAGCCGCGGCGACACGCTCTGCCGGCCGAACAACCGGCCGCTCGTCGGCCAGGAACTCGATGCGATGGTTTGCTGGCTCACCGAGCAGTCGTCGCTGAACCCCGACGCGCGGTACACGGTCCTGCACACCACCCGGACCACCAAGGGACAGGTCGTGCGGCTGGACTACCGTCTCGACGTCAACACCCTGCACCGGGACGAGACGGCACAGGCGTTGACGCTCAACGAGATCGGACGCATCCAACTGCGGACCCAGCAGCCGCTGCTGTTCGATCCGTATCGACGTAACCGGGTGACCGGCAGCTTCATCCTCGTCGACGAAGCGACCGGCAACACCGTCGCCGCCGGCATGATCACCGGGCCCACCCTCAAGGAATCGAAGGTGGTGTGGCACTCGGCCGCGGTGTCCCGCGACGAGCGGGCGACCCGCGGGTCGACGGTGTGGCTCACCGGCCTGTCGGCGTCCGGGAAGTCCACGGTCGCGGTCGAACTCGAGCGTCGCCTCGTCGCCGCCGGAGTGCCGGCGTACCGGTTGGACGGCGACAATCTGCGGCACGGACTGAACTCCGACCTCGGGTTCAGCGCGGCGGACCGCGCCGAGAACGTCCGTCGCGTCGGCGCTGTCGCGCAACTGCTGGCCGACGCCGGCACGGTGGCGGTCGCCTCGCTCATCAGCCCGTACCGCGAGGACCGCGACCGGGTGCGCCGCCGGCACGAGGAGGCCGGACTGCCGTTCGTGGAGGTGTTCGTCGACACCCCGATCGAACAGTGCGAGGCCCGCGACCCCAAGGGCATGTACGCCAAGGCGCGCGCGGGGGAGATCACCGGATTCACCGGCGTCGACGATCCCTACGAGGCACCCGAACACGCCGAGATGGTGCTCCGGCCCGAGGACGGCGACCCGGTCGCGCAGGCCGCGAAGATCATGGAGTATCTGAACCTGTGAGCACCGACGCCGAACTCGCCGCCGACCTCGCCACCCGCGCGGGGGACCTGCTGCTGGAGATCCGGGCCCGGGAGCTGGGGGAGACCCCGCTCGACAAGGCCGCCGCGAAGGAGCTGGGCCGACGCGGCGACAAGGCGGCCGACGCGCTGCTGCTCGAGCGGCTCGCTGCCCAGCGGCCGGACGACGCCGTGCTGTCCGAGGAATCGGCCGACGACGCGGCCCGCCTCGACAACGAGCGGGTCTGGATCATCGACCCGCTCGACGGCTCCCGCGAGTACGGCCTGGCCGGCCGCGCCGACTGGGCCGTGCATGTCGCGCTGTGGGAGCGGGGCCGCGGCATCACGGCGGCAGCCGTCGCGCAACCCGCGCGCGGTGAGGTGTACGTCAGCGGCGCGGTGCACGCCGTCGACTCCGGACGCGACCGACTGCGAATCCTGGTGAGCGACAGCAGGCCCCCGCAGTTCGTCGAGGCGCTGGCCCGGCGGGTCGGCGCCGACGTCGCCCCGATGGGGTCGGCGGGAGCGAAGGCCATGGCGGTACTGCGCGGTGAGGCCGACGCGTACGTGCACGCAGGCGGGCAGTGGGAGTGGGACTCGGCAGCGCCGGTGGGGGTCGCGCTGTCCGCCGGTCTGCACTGTTCCCGGATCGACGGCACACCCCTGCGCTACAACGAACCGCATCCGTACCTGCCCGACCTGCTCATCTGCCGCCGTGACCTCGCGGTCTCGCTGCTCGCCGGGATCGCCGAGGAGACCGGTGGGCCCACCGACACCCCGCGGGTGGCGATGGCGCGCGAGTACGTCGATTCCCTCGTCACCCACGACACCGGCAAGGTCCGGCTTGCCCGGCACTGCCGCCGTTACGAGAACGGGCAGCGCACAGGCGATTCCGGCGACGAGATCCGCGCCATGCTCGAGACCGGGGACCAGTACCGGCCGATCAGCGCCGTCCGGGACCTCGGATTCCGGGAATGGGGCACCGATGTGGTCGCCCGATTCCTGCTCGACATGACCTTCGGACGCGACACCGTCACTGTCGCCGTCACCGAGCACTTCTCGATCCCGAGTGCCGAGATCGACTCGATCACCGCGATCATCGAGCCGCGACACTGACGTCCGGGTCGGCCGGTAGGGTCGCCCCCGTGGCATTCGACGACGAACAGCGAGCGGCTCTACTGGCATTGAAGGGCGTCGGTCCCACCGTGGTGCGACGACTCGAAGACATGGGTCACGACAGCTTCGCCGCGCTGCGGTCCGTTCGCGCCGACGACATCCTCGATGAGGGGGCCGCGGTCACCGGGTCGACCTGTTGGCGCAACAGCCCGCAGGCCCGGGCGGCGATCGACGCGGTCCTCGAGCGGGCGAACCAGGATCGACCGTAACCGGCCCAGCGCTCAGAAGCGCAGCGCCATCGGACCCGGGTTCCACAACCCCGACCGCCGTTCGGACACCGTCGTGAGCTCGGCGGGCACCGCGGACTCGTTGCGCGGCGTGAAAAGCTCCACCTGACCCCAGTCGCGTCGCCAGTCGTGATTCAGGTACGACGGGATGGTCTCGGCGGACAACAGCTGATCGGTCCAGCCCAGCGGGCCGCCACCGAAATGGTCCTGCCACCGGTTGGTCGAGACCGCGCCGGGACGATCGGGAAGGATCCGGTACTCGGGCACCTCTGCGACGCCGTTGAGGTGCGAGAACGGCTGCTGGCACGGGAACTGGAGCCCCACCGCCCAGTCCGCGAGGACCGGGGTGTCGGAGCCGACGACCTCCTGGAGGGTCCGCGTCTGCGGGACGCGCGGAGGCGTGACCGCCAGCCACTGGTCCGGGTCCCGGTCCTCGTCGGCGGCGACCAGACGAACCGCGTCGGCCTCGGCCGGCAACTGGTCCAGCGGGACCCGCACGTTCCGCCACGACGGCTCCGGCCCGATGTCGTAGGGCAACGCCCGGCCCAGGGCGTCCACGGAGCCGTCGGGCCGGCGGACGCCGTACTCGAGTTCCAGGTCCTGGCCGTAGGTCGCGATGCCGTCGGAATTCACCGAACGGATCCGCCCGGCGACCGCAATCGAGACGACGTCGCCGCGGGTGTCGTCGTCGCCGACCGCCGGCAGGCCGTACCAGCCGCTCACCAGCGACGCCGGGGTCTGCTCCCCGGTGCGGTAGCTACCGAGCACCGGTGTGGTGGCGGGGTCCAGCCCGTACGGCAGTGCGACGGTGCTGCCGTTGATGCCCACCGAACCCTCGCCGCCGCCCGTTCCGGCCGAGGTGTCGGTCGAGGCGGTCGTCGAGTCGGGGTTGACCATGTTCGCGGTGCCCGACGCCGCGGTCTCCGCATCGGCGCTGAGATCCGACGCGACGCCGTTGGGTCCGAAGCCGGTGGACTCGGTGCCCGCGAGTGCGGTGGCCGCGTCGCCCGAGAGCGGTTGCAGCATGGACGCATTCGGATCGGTCTCGAGCAATACGTCGTTCGCGAGCCCGCAGTTCTGTCCGCGCAGCGCGTCGAAATTCGACCTGCCGACCGAGAACGCCGGGTACTGGGTGACCGTGCTCTTCGCGAGTGAGAGCACTTCGAACAGCACCATCGCGGCGGCGGCGATCGTCAGCGGGGGCAGCGCCCACACCCATCGGGTGCGGGAACCCGTTGCGGGGACACGGGACTCGCGCAGGTGACACCACGCGGCGACCCCGACCATCACGATCGCGCCACCGAACAGCACGGTCGCCGCTCCGGTACCGGCGAGTGACGGCGGCTTGTCCCACCAGGGCACACCCCACGCCGACACGTACCAGTAGTTGTTCGTCCCGATGAACGTGAACGCCAGCAGGAACAGCATCGCGGCCGCGAACAAGGCACGGTTGCGAGGCGAGCGAAGCACGGCCGTGCTGACCGCGACGGCGGTGAGCACGGCGAGTGCGCCCGCCAGGCCGGCGAAGACGCCGAGGTGGTGCGTCCACTTGGTGGGCGTGAACATCATGAGTGCGACAGCGCCGAGCGTGACCCCGATGATGCGGCGCGACGGACCGGCCGACGTGCCGGGGATGCGTCCCCCCTTGCGCAGGATCGCCAGGACGCAGACCGCGATCCCCAGGAACATCACGAAGATGCCGAACCTGCGCGAGAGCGAGCCGTCGGCGGTGTCGTTGAGCAACCATTGGTACCGCAGGTTCTCGCTGAACCACTTCTCGCTCGGGCCACCGGCGACGTGCGCATCCTGCATGGCCGGGACGACCGCGAGTGTCTGGTCGGCGAAGATCGCGACGAGAATCGCCGTGCCGGAGGCCAGGAGCGGTAGCAGCAGTGCCGCGAAGCCGACCGTCCTGGCGCGCGCGATCACGATCCGCAGCAACGGTCGCAATCCGGCGAGCAGCGCCGCGAAACAGATGACACCGGACGGCCCGACCGAGAGCGTCGCGGCGGCGACGAGAATCGCGACCGCCGCCGGCAGAAGGCGTCGGGTCGCGATCGCCCGCTCCACCGAGCACCACGTCAGCAGCACACCGGCCGCGACGATCGGTTCCGGACGCAGGCCGTTGTTGTACGGCAGCCACACCGCCAGGAAGCCCAGGGCGCCCGTCCACAACGCGATCCGGCTCGTGCGCGCGGCGGCACCGAGTCGCGGCACCACCTCGCGACTGAGCACCATCCACGTGACGATGCCGGCGAGCAACGCGGGCAGGCGCACCCACGGACTGGCGTTCCAGATGTCGTCGAGCAGGCCGAAGATGTAGTAGTAGGGCGTGCCGAACGGCGTCTCCGGCACAGCGAAATAGCGGAAGTAGTTCGACATGTAGCCGGACGACTGCGCCGATCGCGCCATCGTGTACTGGTAGCCGTCGTCGGCCGTGGTCGCGCCGATGAAGTGCCACAGCAGCAGCGTTCCGATGACGACACCGTCCACGACTCCGAAGCGCCACCACCGAGCGGGCAGGAATCTGCGTGCCCGGCGGCCGTCCGTCAGGTCGAGGCGATGCAGCGCGACCAGTGCAAGCAATGTCGCCAGCAGCGTCACGACCATCGCGACGATCTTGATCAGCGTCGGTGTCGTCGAGAACCGGGTGTCGAGCGGCGCGGTCACCTGTAGACCGGCTGGGGCGGCTCCGTCGAGATCGCTGAACACGCCGACCATCTGGGGGCGGACGTCACCCTCGACGGTCTTCGTCGTCAACTCGCCGCCGGGGCCGGAGATCGACGCCGTGGTCCGGGTCGGATCGGACGAGACGACGATGGCGCAGTCGACTCCGTTCAGCCCCGACAGCGGCATCGAGATCAGGGACCTGTCACGGAGGATCACCTCCAGCCGGGTCGGCGCGGACTCCGCTGCCACGGTCTTGGCGATGAGGCCGTACTGCTCGGTTCCCGGTGCTCCCGCGGGAATCGTCGAGACCAGGAGACCGCCGTTGTCGAGGCTCGCTGCCGTCGCACACGGGATCCGGGCGTCGAAGGTCAACGGCGCGTACGACACGAGAGGTGCCTCGACACTGCGCGTCGAGCCGTTCTGCGGCCACGACAGCGTCGCCTGCTCCTGATGCACGGGCAGCAACGGGATGGCGAGCGCCGACACGATGCCGACGATCGCTGCAACGATCGCGATCAGGCGTGCGCGTCGAAGCCCCCACTTCGACCCCGCCCGTTCGTCTGTCCGTGTCTGACTTTTCGCGGATGCATGCTCCGCCCCCACCATGCTGTCGACCACGAGAAGCGATGGTAACCGCAATCACACCAACCGCGGGCATACGCACCGCGTCGCTGCGAAATCCGGCAATTCGCCGGGTAGAACTGACGGATGAAGGTCTACACCGGAACCGATCCCGCCATCGGCCTGTCCTCGGTGGCCGAGTTCGCCCGACGGGTGGAGGCCGCCGGCTACGACGGCCTCCACGTCTCGGAGACCGTGCACGATCCGTTCCTGCTCGCGCTGCTCGCATTGCAAGCCACCGAACGGATCACGGTGCGCACCTCGGTGGCGCTCGCGTTCGTGCGGAGTCCGCTGCTCACCGCCTACACCGCGTGGGACCTGGCGAAGCTGTCCGGCGGGCGGTTCCACCTCGGCCTGGGCAGCCAGATCCGGCAGAACATCGAGGAGCGGTACGCGATGCCGTGGAGCACACCCGCAGCGGCGATGCGGGAATACGTCGGCGTCGTGCGGGCCGCGTTCGCGACGTTCCGCACCGGAGAACTCGTCGCGTACGAGGGGGACCGGTACCGCTTCACGCGGATGCAGCCGTACTTCAATCCGGGCCCGGACCCGGACACCCCGACCCCGCCGATCTACCTGGGCGGCGTGGGGCAGCGGATGTGTCGCGTCGCGGGGGAGTGCACGGACGGCCTCGTCACCCATCCCACCAACTCCGATCCGCGCTACCTCGTCGACGAGTGCCTGCCGGCGCTGGCCGAAGGTGCGGCGACGGCAGGCCGCTCGCTCGACGGCTTCGACGTCGTCGCCGGACTGCAGGTGATCACCGGCGCGACCGACGCGGACGTCGCCGCCGAACGTGAACGTCGTCGGCGGCTGTTCGCGTTCCTGTACTCGACCCCGGCCTACCGCGGCGCCCTCGAGCGCCACGGCTACCCCGACCTCCAATCGCGGTTGGCCGACCTCGTCCGTCGCGAGGATTGGGATCGCTTGCGCGACATCGTCACCGACGACGTCCTCGCCACCGTCGTGCCGACTGCCCGATACGACGCGCTCGCCGACACGATCCGGAACCGACTCGACGGTGTCGCCCGCAGTGTCACGCTGGCGCTGCCCGAGAACCCCGACCAGGATCGGCGGATGGCCGACGTGGTGGCCGAGCTGCAGGCCGCGTAGGACCCGGAAGGCCGGAAAATTGTGGAGGGGAGTGGGATGAGTCGTATCGCTCGGATCGTGCCCTTGCCGGCCGCGCTGCTGTGCGGGGTGCTCGCCGGTCGGGTGTTGTGGTCGCCGCTGCCCGACGCCTACGTCGCGGGCGCGAGTAGGCTGCCCGACGCCCTCTCCACGAACGGGGCGGGGGTCGCGTGTGCCGCCGTCGTGGCCTTGCTGGTGACGGTGGCGCTGACCCGGCGGCGCTCGCTGTCAATGGTGACGGCCGCCGCCGTGGCCGGGCTGCTGCTGCTCGCGCTGCCGGAGCTGCTGCAGTACCCCGACGATCGGGCGGTGCTCCTGTACTCGAATTCCGTTGCCGCAGGGATGGTTCTGGGCGGGATCGCGCCTCTCGCCGCCCGCGAGCGGAACATGCAGGCCGCGCTCGCCGCGGGTGTCATCGGGGCCTTCCTGCTGTCGGGGACCGTCATCGAGCTGCGGCGATTCGGAGCCGGAGACTTCGGCTGGACCGCCTACACCGGATACGCCCCGCTCACGTCGGCAGGGTCGGTGGAACAGCAGGGCGTCGTAGGCCCGTGGCCCGCTGCCGTGGCAGCGGCGCTCGTCGTCCTGACGGCGCTGGTCGACCGGAGGACGTCGTGGACCGCGCGGGTCGAGCCCCGGTGGTTCGCGGTCGCTGCCGCACTGCCCGCCGCGGCCTTCGTCGTCAACTGGATCCTGGTCGAATCGGGGTCGCGGCCCGAGTGGTGGTATCCGTACGCGGGTCTGGCGCTGGCGCTCGTCGCGTGGACCGCGTGGCAGCTACCCGGACGGGACGGGCAGGTGGTGTTCGCCGGTGCCGCGGTCCTCGCTGCGGCAACCGGGGCAATGCCGTGGTCGAGCACCGACTGGTGGCCCCTCGCGATCCCGGTCGCGCTGATCGTCGCCGGTGTCGTGGTGGGGCTCCGGTGGCCGGTACCGGTGGCCGGCTTCGTGCTCCTGGCGGCGGTGGCTGCGGCGTCCCTGGTGGCACCCGAGTGGGATCTCCGCTCGATCGCCTCGATGTTCGTGCTGCCCGCCGCCGCGGGGTACGTGGTCGGGTCCTGCCTTCCCACGTCCGCGCCGGCGGCGGCGGTCGGACTCTCGGTGCCGTTCACCCTCGGGATCCCGGGCATCGCGGCAGCGGCCTGGACGATCACCGAACGGTACGCCGACTACGCGTCGGCGTCGGTCTTCGAACCGCACGTGTCGGTCTCGGCGCCCGCCGCCGCGGTTGCCCTCGCAGCGATCGTGCTGTGCGGTGTGGGCGCGTGGGGACTCGATCTGCGATCGGGAGCCCAGGGAGCGTACTGACGTCGCGGACCATGCCCGGAAACGGCCGAAGGCCCCACTCTCGAAAGAGTGGGGCCTTCTCGGTGCCCCCGGCAGGATTCGAACCTGCGGCCTTTCGCTCCGGAGGCGAACGCTCTATCCCCTGAGCTACGGGGGCGCACCGGAAATCCGGTGTGCCAGTGGGCGGAGTTAGCGTAGCGCATTGTCGGCGATCATCCACATCGCCTGGTAGATCGGGGTTTTTCGGCCGGTCGACGAGGAAACGAGACCGGGCGGCGCATCCGTTCGAGGATGCGCCGCCCGGTCCACGGTGTGCGGCTAGTTCATCGGCAGCGGTGCTGCGTTCCGCTCCGCGAGCATGCTCGTGATGAGCGTCGACTCGCCCTGCTGTGTCGCGACCATCGTCTTCGCGAGGTTGCGGACCACCGGAACATCCGCGTACTGCGCGGCGTACTCCATCATCGGCAACCCGCCCTGATGGTGGCGCAGCATGAGCTGCAGGAACATGACGTCGAGCTCCGGTCCGGTCGCCTGGCCCAGCGCCGCCATCTCCTCCGGGCTCGCCATGCCCGGCATCGAACTGCTGTCGTGCGTCGGCTCCGCGGTGGATGCCGCGGCGTTGCCCGAATGGCCGTGACCCTCACCCTCGGTCATCCAGGTCATGTAGCCGCCGGTGGGCAGTGGCGCCTGATCCCACAGCGCCAGCCAGCCCTGCATCTGGCCGACCTGGTTCTGCTGGGTGGTCAGGATGTCGTACGCGAGGTTCTTCACCGCCTGATCGCCGGACTTCGTCAGCGCGATCGTGGACATGTCGATGGCCTGGTTGTGATGGACCGTCATGTCCTGTGAGAACCCGACATCGACGGAATCGGCCTTCGGGACGGTGGTCGTGTCGTCGTTCAGTGGCAGATTCACGAAGAATCCCAGTGCGAATCCGATGGCCAGGACGCCGATCAGCCCGATCACGGCCAGTGCCGTCCGCTGACTGCGGCTGGACGGCGCCGGTTCGGCCTCGACCTGACTTCGATTGTCGGTCATCGTGTCGGTCAGCCGTTTCCGCCGGTCGCAGGCTGCTGCAGCTCGGTCGGGACCTGGATGTCGGTGGGCAGGCCCGCGCCGGTGGCGCCGATCTCGCCGGCATCCGGTGCGATGCCGCCACCGTCCATCGGAACCGCATCCGGTCCCGGTGCGCTCGCGTCGAACGGCGGCGGGTTGGCCGGATCGAACGAGCCCGGGATCGTCGAGCAGCTCGCGCCGACCTCGGGGTATGCGAAGCGGTTGAGGCGCAGCGCCGCGATGAACTGGTCGATGCGCTCGTCGTCGGCGTTGTCGACCTCGAGCTGGTGGCCCCAGGACTGCAGTGAGATGGGGGAGTCCATGCCCGGGTACGGCGACATCAGCAGGTAGCCGTCACGGGAATTCGCGCGATCCTCGAGCCGCTCACGCTGGGCGTCGTCGATCTTGTCGGGGTTGTACGCGATCCAGACCGCGCCGTGCTCGAGCGAGTGGACGGCGTTCTCACTGCGGATCGGGTTCTCGTAGACGGTCCCCATACAGGTCGCCCACACGGCATCGTGCGGTCCGCCGAACGGCGGCGTCTGGTCGTACGCGACGCGCTGTGTCGTGTCGACGTGCACACCGGCCGGATAATCGATCTTGACGACGCCGTCGATCGCTGTCGACGGATCCTGATTGGACTCCGACGGCGTGAACTTCGCCACCGCCTGCTGATCCTGGTACTTCGGGAAGATGTTGATCGCGAGCACGCCGATCAGGGCGACGACCGCGATGACCGCGCCGATGGTCAGCCACGGAATCTGGCGCGGCGCGCCCCCTCCGCGCTTGGCGGCGGGTACCCCGCCCTGCTTCTTGGCTGCCTTGATCGCCTTGGCTGACTTGGCCCCTGTGTTTCTGTTGCCGGGACCGCGACTTTCCGAACCGCTGGGCATCGATGAGTGCTCTTTCGGTGATTGGACATAGGGCATCTCCGAGGAGTATGTGGCCTCCGAGATCCCCCTCAGGCTTCACCACTGTACGTTCCGACCCTGAGTGAAACCTCTGAGAGGGCGATACTGGGTAATCGGTGTGCTCGTCCAGGCAATAAGATGGACTCCTGTGACTCCAGCCGACCTTGCCGAACTGCTCCGAGGGACCGCCGCGAAGGTGCTCGCCGAGCACGGACTCGACGTATCCGTACTGCCCGCGACGTTGACGGTCGAGCGTCCCCGAAACCCCGAGCACGGCGACTATGCCACCAACGTGGCGATGCAGGTTGCCAAGAAGGCAGGCGCCAACCCGCGCGATCTGGCCACGTGGTTGGCGGAGGCGCTGACGGCGTCCGACGGTATCGACTCGGCGGACGTCGCGGGACCCGGCTTCCTCAACATTCGCCTCGCTGCCGACGCGCAGGGTGCGATCGTCGCCAAGGCGCTCGAGGCCGGTGCGGCGTACGGCGCGGGTGCCGCGCTCGCCGGGAAGCGGATCAACCTCGAATTCGTCTCCGCGAACCCCACCGGGCCCATCCACCTCGGTGGAACGCGCTGGGCCGCGGTCGGCGACGCGCTGGGCCGCATCCTGGCCACGCAGGGCGCCGACGTGACCCGCGAGTACTACTTCAACGACCACGGCGCCCAGATCGACCGTTTCACGCGCTCGCTGATGGCCGCCGCCAAGGGGGAACCCGCACCCGAGGACGGCTACGCCGGCGCGTACATCGTCGACATCGCCGCCGACGTCCAGAAGCAGGCACCGGGTGTCCTCGAACTGCCCGAGGCCGAGAGCCACGAGACCTTCCGGTCCATCGGCGTCGAGCTGATGTTCACCCACATCAAGCGCACGCTGCACGAGTTCGGCGTCGACTTCGACGTCTACTTCCACGAGAACTCGCTGTTCGAGTCGGGTGCGGTGGAGACGGCCGTCGAGACCCTCAAGAGCTCCGGCAACCTCTATCACGAGGACGGCGCGTGGTGGCTCAAGAGCACCGACTTCGGCGACGACAAGGACCGCGTCGTCATCAAGTCGGACGGCAACGCCGCCTACATCGCGGGTGACATCGCCTACTTCCAGGACAAGCGGGCCCGCGGCTTCGACCTGTGCATCTACATGCTCGGCGCCGACCACCACGGCTACATCGGCCGTCTCAAGGCCGCCGCGGCCGCGTTCGGCGACGACCCGGACACCGTCGAGGTAATGATCGGCCAGATGGTGAACCTGGTCCGCGGCGGCGTCGCCGTGAAGATGAGCAAGCGCGCCGGCACCGTCATCACGCTCGACGACCTCGTCGAGTCGATCGGTGTCGACGCCGCCCGCTACTCGCTGGTGCGCTCGTCGGTGGATCAGAGCATCGACATCGACCTCGAGCTGTGGGCCAGCACCACCAACGAGAACCCGGTGTACTACGTCCAGTACGCACACGCGCGGCTGTGCTCGATCGCCCGCAACGCCGCCGACCTGGGGCTGAGCTCGGCGAACCCGAACCTGGGTCTGCTCACGCACGACCGCGAGGGCGACCTCATCCGCACCATCGGCGAGTACCCGCGCGTCGTCGCGAAGGCCGCCGATCTGCGCGAGCCGCACCGCATCGCGCGCTACCTCGAGGAACTCGCGGGCACTTACCACCGCTTCTACGACGCCTGCCGCATCCTGCCGCAGGGCGACGAGGAGGCCGGCGACCTGCACACCGCGCGTCTGGCGCTGTGCGACGCGTCGCGTCAGGTGCTGGCCAACGGTCTCGAGCTGCTCGGCGTCTCCGCACCGGAGCGCATGTGAACGCGCATCCCGCCGGGCCCCGGCACGCCGAGATCCAGCACGCCCCCGGGTTGCCCCCGCGTCCGGCCACGGCGTCCGCGATGACCGCGCTGCCGGCACAGGTCTGGCCGCGCGGCGCCGAGCGCGGCTCCGACGGTGTCGTCCGGATCGCCGGTGTCCCGGTCACGGACCTGGCCGCGAAGTACGGCACCCCGCTGTTCGTCGTCGACGAGGACGACTTCCGGTCCCGCTGCCGCGAGATGGCGCGCGCGTTCGGCGGTGCCGAACGCGTGCACTATGCGTCCAAGGCGTTCCTGTCCGCCGAGATCGCCCGCTGGGTACGTGACGAGGGGCTGTCGATGGACGTCGCGTCGGGCGGCGAACTCGCCGTCGCGCTGCACGCCGGATTCCCCGCCGAGCGCATCACGATGCACGGCAACAACAAGTCCGTCGCTGAACTCGACACCGCGGTCACCGCCGGTGTCGGGCACATCGTGCTCGACTCGATGATCGAGATCGACCGCCTCGACGAGGTCGCGGCTCGGCACGGCGTCGTGCAGGACGTGCTGATCCGCATCACCGTCGGCGTCGAGGCACACACCCACGAGTTCATCGCGACCGCGCACGAGGACCAGAAGTTCGGGTTCTCGCTGTCCGGGGGCAAGGCCATGGAGGCCGTTGCCCGGGTCCTCGACAGCGGCAATCTGCGACTGATCGGTCTGCACAGCCACATCGGCTCGCAGATCTTCGAGGTCGACGGCTTCGAACTCGCCGCGCACCGCGTGATCGGGCTGATGCGTCAGATCGTCGACCGCTTCGGGCCGGAGAAGACCACGCAGCTGTCGATCGTCGACCTCGGCGGTGGCCTCGGTATCTCGTACCTGTCCAGCGACACCCCGCCGCCCGTGGATCAGCTCGCGGCCAAGCTCGCCCACATCGTGGCCACCGAGTCCGCGGCCGCCGGCCTGCCCGTCCCGACCCTCATGGTCGAGCCGGGTCGCGCGATCGCCGGTCCGGGCACCATCACGCTGTACGAGGTCGGGACCATCAAGGACGTCACCCTCGACGCCGGCGCGACGCGGCGGTACGTCAGCGTCGACGGTGGCATGAGTGACAACATCCGCACGTCGCTGTACCAGGCGGAATACGATGCCCGCCTGGTCTCACGGGACAGTGACGGCGAGCCCGTCGTCGCGCGTGTCGTCGGCAAGCATTGCGAAAGTGGTGACATCGTCATCCGCGACGCGTGGATGCCGGACGACCTGGGTCCCGGAGATTTGCTCGCGGTCGCGGCGACGGGCGCATACTGCTATTCGATGTCCAGCCGGTACAACCTGCTCACCCGCCCGGCCGTGGTGGCAGTGCGAGACGGCGCCTCACGCCTAATCTTGCGTAGGGAAACTGTGGAAGATCTGCTCAGCTTGGAGGTTTCGGAGTGACCAGCGAATCGGCGCAGCGCGCCATCGGGGTGGCTGTTCTCGGCCTCGGGACCGTGGGCAGCGAGGTGGCTCGGATCATCCGGGACCACTCGACGGACCTCGAGGCCCGAGTCGGTGCGCGACTGGAACTGCGCGGTGTCGCGGTGCGCCGCATCGACGGTGATCGCGGCGTGCCGCAGGAGTTGCTGACCACCGACGCGGAGTCCCTGGTGACCCGCGACGACGTCGACGTGGTCGTCGAGGTGATCGGTGGAATCGAGTTGCCACGCAAGCTGGTGCTCGCAGCGCTCAATGCGGGCAAGTCGGTGGTGACGGCGAACAAGGCGCTGCTCGCCGAGTACACCGGTGAGCTCGCCGAGGCGGCGGAGCGGCAGAGCGTGGACCTGTACTTCGAGGCCGCCGTGGCCGGCGCGATCCCGGTGATCCGTCCGCTCACGCAGTCGCTCGCCGGCGATCGGGTGGACCGTGTCCTCGGCATCGTCAACGGCACCACCAACTTCATCCTGTCCGCGATGGACGAGACCGGTGCGGACTACGCCGACACGCTCGCCGAGGCCGGTCGTCTGGGCTACGCCGAGGCCGACCCGACCGCCGATGTCGAGGGCTTCGACGCGGCGTCGAAGGCCGCGATCCTCGCGTCGATCGCGTTCCACACCCGCGTCACCGCCGGCGACGTCTACCGCGAGGGCATCTCGAAGATCACCTCGGCCGACCTCGACGCGGCCAAGTCGCTGGACTGCACGATCAAGCTGCTGTCGATCTGCGAGCGCATCGTCGGCGAGGACGGTGGCGAGCGTGTCTCCGCCCGCGTCTACCCGGCGCTCGTCCCGCGTGAGCACCCCCTCGCCGGCGTCAACGGTGCCTACAACGCCGTGGTGGTCGAGTCCGCTGCCGCGGGCCGCCTGATGTTCTACGGCCAGGGCGCCGGTGGCGCTCCCACCGCGTCCGCCGTCATGGGTGACCTCGTCATGGCCGCACGTAACCGCGTGCACGGCGGGCGTGGACCCCGCGAGTCCAAGTACGCGGATCTGCCGATCGCGCCCATGGGCGACATCCCCACCCGGTACTACGTGAACATGCAGGTGGCCGACCGTGCCGGTGTGCTCTCGGCGGTCTCCGCCGAGTTCGCCAAGCGCGGCGTCAGTATTTCCACAGTCCGGCAGGAGGGTGCCGGTGACGGCGCGCGCCTGGTGGTCGTCACTCACCTCGCGAACGACGCGGCACTCTCGGAAACGGTTGCCGCCCTTGCCGAACTCGAATCTGTAACCGCTGTGACCAGCGTGCTCCGACTGGAAGGTACCTCCGAATGACCGGCGCCAACCCCAAGGCCGATACCAAGACCACCCCCGTCCACACCCCGTGGCCGGGACTGATCGAGGCCTACCGCGACCGGCTCGCGATCGGACCGAACTGGAAGACCGTCACGTTGCGCGAGGGCGGCACGCCGCTGCTGCCCGCCGGGCACCTGTCGGAGCTCACCGGCTGCGACGTGTACCTCAAGGTCGAGGGTCTCAACCCGACCGGTTCCTTCAAGGACCGCGGCATGACGATGGCCGTCACCGACGCCCTCGCCCGTGGCCAGCAGGCCGTGCTGTGCGCCTCCACCGGTAACACGTCCGCCTCCGCCGCCGCGTACGCCGCCAAGGCCGGTATGGGATGTGCCGTCCTGGTTCCGCAGGGCAAGATCGCGATGGGCAAGCTCGCGCAGGCCGTCATGCACGGCGCACGAATCATCCAGGTGCAGGGCAACTTCGACGACTGCCTCGAGCTGGCCCGCAAGACCACCGCGGAGTTCCCGACGATCGGCCTGGTCAACTCGGTCAACCCGGTGCGTATCGAGGGTCAGAAGACCGCCGCGTTCGAGATCTGCGACGCCCTCGGCAAGGCCCCCGACGTGCACGCGCTGCCCGTCGGCAACGCCGGCAACATCACCGCCTACTGGCGCGGCTACTCGGAGTACTTCGCCGACGGCATCACCTCGGTGCGCCCGCGCATGCTCGGTGTCCAGGCCGCCGGTGCCGCACCGCTGGTGCATGGCGCCCCGGTCAAGGACCCCGAGACCATCGCGACCGCGATCCGCATCGGCGCACCCGCGTCGTGGGACGGTGCCGTCGCCGCCAAGGAGGAGTCGAACGGTGCGTTCCGTGCCGCCACCGACGAGGAGATCCTTGAGGCGTACCGCCTGATCGCCGCCACCGAAGGTGTCTTCGTGGAGCCGGCGTCGGCCGCCAGCGTCGCGGGTCTGCTCGCCGCGCGCAAGGAGGGTTGGCTCGATTCCGGCCTGACCGTGGTCTGCACCGTTACCGGAAACGGCCTCAAGGATCCCGACACCGCGCTCGCGGGCATGCCCGCGGTGCAGCCGATCCCGGTCGACCCCGTGGCTGTCGCCTCCGCCCTCGAGCTGGCGTAGTGACCGCGGCCAGGGACACGGCAGCGACGCCGGTGAACCAGGACGAGACGACCCGGACCACGACTCGGAACCAGACGATGACACAGACCCTTCCCATCGGACTCACGGTGACCGCGCGTGTCCCCGCGTCCAGTGCGAACCTCGGTCCGGGATTCGACACGCTGGGGCTGGCGCTGGGTCTGTACGACGAGATCACGGTCACCACCACCGAGTCGGGCCTGGCCGTTCGGGTCGAGGGTGAGGGTGCCGACGACGTGCCGTGGGGTCCGTCCCACCTCGTCGTCCGCGCAATCGAGCGGGGTCTCGAAGCGGCGGGCGTGTGGGCCGACGGCCTGGATGTGGTGTGCCGGAACGCCATTCCGCACTCGCGGGGTCTTGGTTCGTCGGCCTCGGCCGCTGTCGGTGGCCTGGCCGCGGCCAACGGGCTCGCCCGCAAGGCCGCTCCCGAACTCGAGCTGACCGACGCGCAGCTGGTGCAGTTGTCGTCCGAGTTCGAGGGACACCCCGACAATGCTGCCGCCAGCGTGCTGGGCGGGGCGGTGGTGTCGTGGAGCGAGAGCACGGGCGACGACGCGCAGCGTGACTACCACGCGGTGCGGTTGCCGGTGCACCCCGACGTTCGCGTCGTCGTGCTGGTGCCGTCCGAGCGCTCGTCGACCGCGCTCACCCGCGGACTGCTACCGGAGACGGTTCCGCACCGCGATGCGGCGTTCAACGTCAGCCGCGGCGCACTCGCGGTCGTCGCGCTCACCCAGCGACCGGATCTGTTGATGACCGCGACCGAGGACAAGCTCCACCAGACGCAGCGGGCCCCGGCGCTGCCGCTGACGACACGGTGGATTGCGAAGTTGCGTGAGGTGGGGATCGCTGCCACCGTCTCCGGCGCCGGCCCCACCGTGCTGGCGCTGTCCGACCGGCCGTTCCCGGAGGCGCTGCGGGGAGAGGCCGAGAGTGAGGGCCTGCGGGTGCTCGAGCTCGATATCGCCGACGGCGTTCGGGTCGACTGAGTCCATACGGACCGATGGGACGCGCTCAGGACTGGTTCTTGCCGAGTAGGGCATTCGCCGCTATCCTGAGCGTGTCCGTACATCGTGCGCTTCAGACGCCGGTGCTTCACCAGGGCAATCACTCCATTTCCTCGGGGTAATCCTGGCGCGATTCCTACGCGATTTCTTCTGCGTGGATCGATCGACAGCACCCGCCTTCTCGGGTGATGTGATGGGGGACAAGGCCGACATTCCATCCAGCGGATACGGCACATCCGAGTTCAGTTGTCGACTGAACTGCGGGACGAACCCTCGGCTTTGCGCAGCGCGAGCGAGGGAAGGAAAGGACCTCCGTGACCGATACGGACCTGATTGCCACGCCTGTTCAAGATTCCCCGGCAGAGGCCGCGGGTGCCCGGGCGGGTCATTCTCCACAGACTTCTGACGCTGCACCGCGCGAGGGCGCGGTCGCCGCGTCCACCAAGCGCGCCGAGGCCCGGCGCGGGGCCGGGCTTTCCGGAATGGTGCTCGCCGAGCTTCGTTCGCTCGCGGGCGAACTCGGCATCAAGGGCACCTCGGGTATGCGTAAGGGTGACCTGATCGCCGCGATCAAGGAGCGTCAGGGCAGCTCGGGTGCCGCCAAGGCTGCTCCCGCCAAGGCGGCGGCTCCCGCCGATGCCGCTCCGGCCGATGCTGCTCCCGCCGCGGAGGCGCCCGCGCCCCGCAAGGAGAAGGAGAGCACCGAGGCGTCGGCACCGGCGGCCGCAGATGCGCAGCAGGACGGCGCCGACGCCGAGCAGGGCAGCCGTCGTGGCCGTCAGCGTCGCGGCGCGTCGCGTCGTGCGGGTTCGCCCGAGGGCGCCGAGGCCGAGAACACGCAGACCGACACCGCCGTGGCCGAGCCCAAGACCGCCGACTCCAAGCCGGAGCAGGGCCGGGACCAGCAGTCCGACGAGCGCGGCGAGCGCGGTGGACGTCGTGAGCGCGGCGAGCGTGCTCAGGGCGGTGACCGTGGCGAGCGTGGCGAGCGCGGTCAGGGCGGCGATCGCTCCCAGGGCGGCAACGGACCTCGTGGTGAAGGTCGCGGCGAACGTCGTGACGGTGACGACGAAGAGGGCGGTCGCGGACGTCGCGGACGCCGCTTCCGTGAGCGCCGTCGCGGACGCGACCGTGGCGAGGCCGGGGAGGGCCGCGAGCCCGAGATCCGCGAGGACGACGTCCTGCAGCCGGTCGCAGGCATCCTGGACGTGCTCGACAACTACGCGTTCGTGCGCACCTCCGGCTACCTCGCCGGCCCGAACGACGTCTACGTCTCGATGAACCTGGTTCGCAAGAACGGTCTGCGTCGCGGTGACGCGATCACCGGTGCGGTCCGCGTTCCCCGTGAAGGCGAGCAGCAGAGCAGCCAGCGGCAGAAGTTCAACCCGCTGGTGCGCCTGGACACCGTCAACGGCGGCGACGTCGAGGCGGCGCGCAAGCGTCCGGAGTTCAACAAGCTCACGCCGCTCTACCCGAACCAGCGGCTGCGCCTCGAGACCACGCCGAACATCCTCACCACGCGTGTCATCGACCTGATCATGCCGATCGGTAAGGGTCAGCGTGCCCTCATCGTCTCGCCGCCGAAGGCCGGTAAGACCACCGTTCTGCAGGACATTGCGAACGCGATCACGGTCAACAACCCCGAGTGCTACCTCATGGTCGTCCTCGTCGACGAGCGTCCCGAAGAGGTCACCGACATGCAGCGCTCGGTGAACGGCGAGGTCATCGCCTCGACGTTCGACCGTCCGCCGGCCGATCACACCTCGGTTGCCGAGCTCGCGATCGAGCGCGCGAAGCGCCTCGTCGAGGCCGGACGCGACGTCGTGGTGCTGCTCGACTCGATCACCCGACTGGGCCGCGCGTACAACAACTCGTCGCCGGCGTCGGGACGCATCCTGTCCGGTGGTGTCGATTCGACCGCGCTGTACCCGCCGAAGCGATTCCTCGGCGCCGCTCGCAACATCGAGAACGGCGGCTCGCTGACCATCATCGCGTCGGCGCTGGTGGAGACCGGTTCGACCGGTGACACCGTGATCTTCGAGGAGTTCAAAGGCACCGGCAACGCCGAGATCAAGCTCGACCGCAAGATCGCCGAGCGGCGCGTCTTCCCGGCGGTGGACGTCAACCTGTCCAGCACCCGCAAGGACGAGCTGCTGATGAGCCCCGACGAGTTCGCCGTCGTACACAAGCTGCGGCGTGTGCTCTCCGGTCTCGATTCGCACCAGGCCATCGACCTGCTCGTCGACCGCCTCAAGAAGAGCAAGAGCAACATCGAGTTCCTGATGCAGGTCTCGAAGACCGCTCCGGGCGCGCTGGGGGACTGACCTCCACAGGCCCGAACCTGATCGACGACCTCGTCCCCGTGTGCCTCGCGCAGCGGGGACGAGGTCGTATCGGGCGGGAATCAATCTGCGTGGGGCCGCGTTTATGAGGATGCGCCCGCCTCTGGCAGAATGGGCGGTCGCGTGACAATCATGTCCGGTTCCGGTTCACGACCTCGAACGGCGAGGTCGACCCGGCGACCATCGAAAGGGACACCATGAAGGCTGGAATCCACCCCGAGTACGTTGCCACCACCGTCGTGTGCGGTTGCGGTAACACGTTCGAGACCCACAGCACCGCGACCAGCGGACGTATCAACGTCGAGGTCTGCTCGCAGTGCCACCCGTTCTACACCGGCAAGCAGAAGATCCTCGACACCGGCGGCCGCGTGGCTCGCTTCGAGGCTCGCTACGGCAAGCGTGCCGACAAGAAGGCCGCTGCCGACCAGTAGCTGTCCCGCCGACGCCCGTCCTGCGATTCTGCAGGCCGGGCGTCGGTCTTTTTCCGGCCCGACAGTTGTGCCGTCCCCCGAACCGCGTGTGGCGCGCTTGCCGCGGTCCGGAGGCTTCGAAAACCCCGACAAGTGCGCGAGACGCGATAACAGGAGCCCACCATGGCAGGGACGACGCAGCCGTCGGCGATCGACGACATCCTGGCCGAGCACGCAGGTTTGGAGCAGCAGCTGGCGGATCCGGCACTGCACAACGATCCGGCGGCGGCACGCAAGGCCGGCAAGCGCTTCGCCGAGCTCGCGCCCGTCATGGCCACGTACACGAAGCTCG
Organism: Prescottella sp. GW823-FHT02E09; assembly: GCF_058797375.1. Classification (NCBI taxonomy): domain Bacteria; kingdom Bacillati; phylum Actinomycetota; class Actinomycetes; order Mycobacteriales; family Nocardiaceae; genus Rhodococcus; species Prescottella sp. GW823-FHT02E09. The sequence continues at coordinate 15,146 of NZ_JBXAJP010000013.1, read as the reverse complement.
TGGCGGCCCAGGACGATCTCGAGGCCGCGCGTGAGCTCGCGGCCGACGATTCCGCGTTCGCGGCCGAGATCCCTGCGCTCGAGGAGACGGTGACCGAGCTCGACAAGACACTCACCGACCTGCTGGCCCCACGGGATCCGCACGACGGCGACGACGTGGTCCTCGAGCTCAAGTCCGGCGAGGGTGGCGAGGAGTCGGCTCTGTTCGCCTCCGACCTCGCTCGCATGTACGTCCGGCATGCCGAACGGGCCGGCTGGAAGGTCGAGATCCTCGACGCGACGGTGTCCGACCTCGGCGGATACAAGGATGCGACCATTTCGATCAAGTCGAAGGGCGATGTCCGCGACGGTGTCTGGTCGCGCCTGAAGTTCGAGGGCGGTGTGCATCGCGTGCAGCGTGTGCCGGTGACCGAGTCGCAGGGACGCGTCCACACCTCGGCCGCCGGTGTGCTCATCTACCCCGAACCCGAAGAGGTCGAGGAAGTGCAGATCGACGAGACCGATCTGCGCATCGACGTCTACCGCTCGTCCGGCAAGGGTGGCCAGGGCGTCAACACCACCGACTCCGCGGTGCGGATCACCCACCTGCCCACGGGCATTGTCGTGACCTGCCAGAACGAGCGTTCGCAGCTGCAGAACAAGGCTCGTGCGATGCAGGTCCTCGCGGCACGTCTGCAGGCTGCCGCGGAGGAGGCGGCGGACGCCGAGGCGTCAGCGGGCCGCCAGAGCCAGGTCCGCACGGTGGACCGTTCCGAGCGCATCCGCACCTACAACTTCCCCGAGAACCGCATCACCGATCATCGGATCGGCTTCAAGGCGCACAACCTCGACGCGGTCCTCGACGGCGACATGGAAGCGCTGCTCGACGCCCTCGGCAAGGCTGACCGCGAGGCGCGCCTCGCTGCCGAGTAGTCGCCCGCGTCAGCTCACGACGGTGGTGGTGACGCCGCCCTGCGCGAGTACGCACGGCTGACCGGCACCGTTGGTGTACACGCCGTCGAGTACGGTGGTGACGACACCGGGGCCGGTGTCGGCGACGAATTCGGCGCGGGTCCCGGTGTTCGTCAGTGTGGCGATGCCGTTCGCGCCGGTGGAGTCGTTGACCCATACAACTCTGCCCCCGCCGGCCGGTGGAGGCTCGTCGACGCTGATTGCGAGTCGCCCACCGGGCAGAGCGGTGGCGTCCGCGACGCCCATCCCGTTGGGGCAGATCGCCGGTGCCGGCTGTACGTCGAACGCGGTGGCGTGCGCGAGAGCGGGCCCGATCGCGACGGTGACTGTGGTGAATGCGGCGGCGGTCAGTAGGCGCGCCGCTGTGGCGGAGAACATGGGATGTACCTTCGTCCGGCCTCGGTCTGACGGTGTCCAGACCGGTCGTATTCTATCGCCGGGAGGGCCGCTGCAGCGCCGCCGCAAGCTGTCCGGCACCTATCCGTGCTGCGTCCGTGACCGACGTGGCAGTCTGTACCCGTGAGACAACCCATCCGCCTGGCCATCATCGAGGCAGCCGCCGAGTTGGAGAGAGCCGGGGTCCCCTCGGCGCGGGTGGATGCCGAACTCCTCGCCGCGCACCTGCTGGGCGTCGAACGGACGCGACTCGGCCTGGTGCCGCTGGTGGACCCGCCCGTGATCGACGAGTACCGCAAGCTCGTGGCGCGCCGTGCGGAACGCATTCCGCTGCAATACATCACGGGATCGACTGCGATGGGCAGCATTTCACTCGAGGTCGGGCCCGGCGTGTTCGTTCCGCGGCCGGAGACCGAACTCCTGTTGGCGTGGGCACTCGCGCATCTCGAGGCGTCCGGTCGCCGTGCGCCCGTCGTGATGGACCTGTGCACCGGGTCCGGCGCGCTCGCGCTGGCGATCGCGCACGCCCGGCCCGATGCCGTCGTCCACGCGGTGGAACTCCAACCGGACGCGTTGGCGTGGGCCCGCCGCAACTCCGATCGCCGGCGTGAGGCCGGTGACACACCGATCCGCCTCGTTCAGGGCGACGTCACCGATCGGGCACTGCTCACCGAACTCGAGGGTGGCGTCGACCTCGTCGTCTCCAATCCGCCGTACATCCCCGAAGGGGCCGTGCTGGACCCCGAAGTGGCCGATCACGATCCGCACACCGCGCTGTTCGGTGGAGTGGACGGGTTGTCCGTGATCAAGCCTATGGTCAACAACATCGCCCGGTGGCTGCGTATCGGCGGCGCGGTGGGCGTCGAGCACGACGACACCAACGGTGTGCAGGTCGCCGAGTTGTTCCGCTCCCGCAGGGTGTTCGATCACGTCGTCGAACATCCGGATCTCGCGGGCCGGCCCCGATTCGTCGTCGCGCACCGTGTCGCGACCGATGTCGAGGCGGCACGATGACGGCGCTCCGAGCGTGAGTGAAAGGATGGGGGAGTGAGCACCGTCTACGACTGCAAGCAACCCGACAACCGAGAAGCGGGACTGACCGCCGCCAAGAACGCACTGCGGGCCGGCCGACTGGTCGTGCTGCCGACCGACACCCTGTACGGCCTGGGCGCCGACGCGTTCGACGGCGACGCCGTCGCGAGCCTGCTCAGGGCCAAGGGGCGCGGTCGGGACATGCCGGTGCCGGTACTGGTGGGGTCGTGGAGCACGATCGACGGACTCGTCTACTCGGTGCGCCCGCAGGCACGTGACCTCATCAAGGCCTTCTGGCCCGGTGGTCTGAGTCTCGTTGTGCAGCAGGCACCTTCGCTCGCATGGGATCTCGGCGACAGCCGGGGGACGGTCATGCTCCGGATGCCGCTGCACCCGGTCGCGCTCGACCTCCTGCGTGAGGTGGGGCCGCTCGCGGTCTCCAGCGCCAACATCTCCGGGCGTCCGCCGGCGACCACCGTCGACGAGGCCCGCGACCAGCTGGGTGGGGCGGCCAGTGTGTACCTCGACGGAGGACCGGCCGAGCACGCCGTCGCGTCGACGATCGTCGATCTCACCGGCGACGAGCCGCGCATCCTTCGCGAGGGGGCGGTATCGACTGCCGACGTCGCCGAGGTGCTCGGTGTCACCGCGGAGAGTCTGCTGCCGGGAGGGGCGTAGTCGTGACGGGACTCGTCGTGCACAATCCCGGCCGTCGGCCGGTCTGCCGGTAGCGTCGTCCAGGTGAGTCCTGCGGATACGGCGCTGCTGGCGCTCGCCCAGGGTGGCAACGGGGCGGGTGTGCCGCTGCGTGAGCTACTCCTGGTGCTGTTCACCGCGGCCGTCGTCACGTTCCTGGGGACGGGCGGGGTCCGGGTGCTGGCGATCCGCTTCGGCGCGGTCGCAGTGCCGCGCGACCGCGACGTCCACGTGCAGCCCACACCACGACTCGGTGGTGTCGGTATGTACATCGGAATGTTCGTCGCGCTGCTGTTCGCGCAGCAATTGCCGGCGCTGACACGCGGTTTCGAGTTCTCGACCGACATCAGTGCGGTCCTGGTCGCCGGATTCGTGATCGTGCTGGTCGGTGTGATCGACGATCGCTGGGGTCTCGACGCGCTCACCAAGTTCGTCGGCCAGGTCACCGCGGCCGGGATCCTCGCCGTGATGGGGGTGAGCTGGTACATCATCTATCAGCCCTTCGGTGACACCACGGTCATCCTCGACCAGCTCCAGGCGGGACTCGTCACGGTCGCCGTGACGGTCGTGATGATCAATGCGATGAACTTCGTCGACGGTCTCGACGGTCTCGCTGCGGGCCTCGGTCTGATCGCCTCGCTCGCGATCTGCGCGTTCTCGGTGGGACTGCTGCACGACCAGGGCGGCGATGTCAGCGCGTACCCGCCGGCGATGATCGCGGCTGCTCTCGCCGGCGCTTGTCTGGGCTTCCTGCCGCACAACTTCCAGCCCGCACGAATCTTCATGGGCGACTCCGGTTCCATGCTGATCGGTCTGACCCTGGCGGCGGTCTCGACAAGCGCTTCCGGCCGGATCAGTCTGAGCGCGTACGGGTCCCGGGATCTGGTCGGCCTGCTCTCACCGCTCCTGCTGGTCGGTGCGGTCATGTTCATTCCGATCCTCGATCTGCTGCTGGCCATCGTCCGGCGCACGCGCGCAGGTGTCAGTCCGTTCAGCCCGGACAAGATGCACCTGCACCACCGGTTGCTGCAGATCGGTCACTCCCACCGTCGGGTGGTGCTGCTGATCTATTTGTGGGTCGCGATTCTCGCATTCGGGGCGGTCGGATCGGCCCTGATCGATCGGCGTGTGGTGGTCCTGTTGGTGGCCGGAGGCTTGGTGTTCGCGCTGGTGGTCACCGCGGTGCCGTCGTGGCGGGGATTACAGCAGGATCGCCGCCGGTAGCGAGGGCAGGGGCAGAGGGCGTCCTGCGGACTCCTCTAACCTGGGTGCCGTGACTTCGACCCCCGCGCCGTACTCTGACGATCCCACCGCTGCCCTCCGCCGAGGCGTCCGATTCGGACTGCTCGGACTGCTCGTCCTCGCTGTAGGAGGCGCGATCATCGCTAGCCTGTTCGCCGGTGTCGAGGGTCTGTGGGGGGCGCTCCTCGGCGCCGCCGTCGGTGGCGGATTCATCCTGTGCACCGCCCTCGCGGTGTTGCTGACGGCGAAGCTTCCGGCCGTGACCGCCGGTGCCGTGCTGCTGGGCAGTTGGCTGCTGAAGATGATCCTGGCGATCACCGTCCTCGCGATCCTGGACCCGCTGGACTTCTACAACCGCCAGGCCATGGTCATCGTCATCGTCCTGTCGCTCGTCATCGTGCTCGGTGCCGAGACGTACGGTGTGCTGCAGACGAAGGTCCCGTACGTCTCGCCGGCCGAGTCCGACGACGACGCGAGTACCGACTAGTCCGTTGCCGAGTGGCCTTCGGACGGCTTCCGGGAATCCCCTCGAGGGCCATCCCGAGTTCAAATGGGTACCCCATCTACACAACGTCGTAGATGTCTTGATAGTCTCTGCCTCAAGCGAGTGCGCTGACTACGGGAAAGTCCATAAAGCCTGTGGATCGGCCCGCGCTTGCAGGCAGCAGAGGTAGCCGGAGTTGTCCGAATTTCTGATTCGGGTGGAACTGCCCTCGAGTTGCCGAGTCGACGACCGTCGCCGACACCGACAGACGCCAGGACCGGTTCACCCGAGTCTCCAGCTGCTGACGAATACGCGAGCCGACCTGGTCGACTTGTTAGATCGTCAATGTCCGATCGAACCGCAGACAGTGATGCCTGCGGCCGACTACGGGAGAGACCGCTGAGCGTCACCTTCATGGCCGCGGAGGAATACAATCCGCCGTCACTCGATGATTTCTACCCGCCCGCACTGCTGTTCGAGGGCACCCCCTTCGAGCTCGACCGACTGATGCTCATCCGCATCGTGATGTCGGCGTTGGTGGCTTTGTTCTTCATCATCGCGATGCGTAGCCCGAAGATCGTTCCGCGCGGTATCCAGAACATCGGCGAGATCGCTCTCGATTTCGTCCGGATCAATATCGCGGAAGAGATCCTCGGCAAGGAGCAGGGAAAGCGTTTCCTGCCGATCATCGTGACCATCTTCTTCCTTGTGCTCGCCAGCAACTTCGCCGGCATCACGCCGTTCCTGAACATCTCGCCGAACGCACGAATCGGCATGCCGCTCGTGCTCGCCGCGCTGGCCTACATCGTCTTCAACTATGTGGGCATCAAGAAGTTCGGCTTCTTCAAGTACGTCAAGTCCAGCATCGTCGTGCCCGGCGTTCCGTTGCCGCTGCACTTCCTGTTGGTCCCGATCGAGTTCATCTCGACATTCGTGCTCCGGCCGTTCACGCTGATGGTGCGACTCATGGCCAACCTGCTTGCCGGCCACATCCTCCTGGTGCTGTTCTTCAGTGCCACGCAGTACTTCTTCTTCGCCTCGGGAGGGTTCCAGGCAATCTTCGGCGTGGCCTCGCTGGCCGCCGGCATCGCCTTCACCTTCTTCGAGTTGTTGGTGATCTTCCTGCAGGCGTACGTCTTCGCCCTGCTGACCGCGGTGTACATCGACTTGGCGCTCCACGCCGACTCGCACTGATCCACCTAAATCGATAGTCCTGACCCACGTGCCGCCCGGCAGTGGGCAACAGAAAGGGAACGAACAAACCATGAGCCTCGCATACATCGCTCAGGAAGTTGCCGAGACCAAGGCTCGCGGCTACGGAGCCATCGGCTACGGTCTTGCGGCGATCGGCCCCGGCATCGGCGTGGGTATCGTTGTCGGCAAGGCGATCGAGGGTATGGTCCGTCAGCCCGAGATGGCCGGCCAGGTCCGTACCACGATGTTCCTCGGTATCGCGTTCACCGAGGCCCTCGCGCTGATCGGCCTCGTCGCCGGCTTCATCTTCTAAGACGCCATGTCAGCCACCATCGCGTTGCTCGCGGCCGAGGAGGAGCACAACCCCCTCCTACCCGCGACATATGACATCACTTGGTCGATCGTCGCGCTGGCGGTCGTCGGGTTCGTCTTCTGGAAGTTTGTCCTTCCTAAGTTCCAGAAGGTTCTCGCCGAGCGCACGGAGCAGATCGACGGCGGCATCAAGCGTGCCGAAGAGGCTCAGGCCGAGGCCAAGGCCGCGCTGGAGCAGTACCATGCCCAGCTCGCCGAGGCTCGTACCGAGGCTGCGCAGATCCGTGAGGAAGCGCGCACCCAGGGCCAGCAGATCATCGCCGAGATGAAGGCACAGGCTCAGGAAGAGAGCGACCGCATCGTCGCCGCAGGTCACAGCCAGCTCGTCGCGCAGCGGCAGCAGATCGTCGCCGAGCTGCGGGGAGACCTCGGCAAGACCGCGGTCGACCTGGCCGAGAAGGTCATCGGAGAGTCTCTCGCCGACGACGTCAAGCGCGCCGGAACGGTTGATCGCTTCCTCAACGAGCTGGACGCAGTCAGCGCCGATTCCGCAGCAGGGAAGTGAGCACCATGTACGCAGCGAGCCGTGAAGCCCTGACGCAGACCCGTGCTGCGCTCACCGCGGCGTTGGATTCCGTCTCTCCCGGCGCGGCCACCGCGGCCGCGGCGCAGGCTGGATCCGAGCTGTTCTCGGTGGTCGAGGTTCTCGACGGCCAGCGCACTCTGCGGAGTGCGCTCGCCGACGCGTCCACGCCTGCCGCTGGTCGACAGGGCCTGGCCCGCCAGGTGTTCTCGGGGAAGGTCGGCGCCGAGGCGCTGGCAGCCCTCGAGGCCGCCGCGGGCCAGGACTGGTCGACCTCGGCGGACCTGCTGAACTCGCTGGTCACGGTTGGACGTGAATCCCTGCTCCGGGCAGCGGCGGACCAGAACCAGAGCGACACGGTCGAGGACGAGCTTTTCCGCCTCGGCCGCATCGTTGCCGGTAATCCGCAGCTGGAGCAGGTCCTTTCGGATCGTTCGACGCCCGTCGCCGGCAAGCGCGAGCTGCTGTCGAAGCTGCTGTACGGCAAGGTCACCGCGATCACGGAGGCCCTCTCCATCCAGGCCGTGGGTCGCCTTCGGACCGCTCCCGCTGACGCGTTCGACGAGCTGTCGACCCTGGCTGCGGCCCAGCGGAACAAGGCTGTTGCGCACGTGCGCAGCGCCTCGGCGTTGTCGAGCGAGCAGGTAGATCGGCTTGCGGCGACGCTGACCCGCACCTACGGAAAGCCCGTCACCGTGCACGTGGAGGTCGAACCCGCCCTCCTCAGCGGCATGGTCGTCCGGGTGGGCCACGAGGTCATCGACGGGAGCGCGGCCGGTCGCCTCGCTGCCCTGCGGAAGACCTTCAAGTAGCCGACGACCGAACACATACTCCCGATCTTTTCGAAGACCAGATACCGAGAGCAGGAAAAACATGGCGGAGCTGACGATCTCCTCCGACGAGATCCGTAGCGCGATCGAGAACTACACCGCGAGCTACTCACCGGAGGCCTCCCGCGAGGAGGTCGGAACGGTGTCCGACACCAGCGACGGCATCGCTCACATCACCGGCCTTCCGTCGGCGATGGCCAACGAGCTGCTGGAGTTCCCGGGCGGCGTGCTCGGCGTGGCGCTGAACTTGGACGCCACCGAGATCGGCGCGGTCATCCTGGGCGACTACGAGCACATCGAAGAGGGCCAGGAAGTCAAGCGGACCGGCGACGTTCTGTCGGTGCCGGTCGGCGACGGCTACCTGGGTCGTGTCGTGGACCCGCTGGGTCGTCCGATCGACGGCCTCGGCGACATCGAGACCACCGAGACCCGCGCGCTCGAGCTGCAGGCCGCCACGGTGCTGGAGCGTCAGCCCGTCGAGGAGCCGCTGCAGACGGGTATCAAGGCCATCGATGCCATGACCCCGATCGGCCGCGGCCAGCGTCAGCTCGTCATCGGCGACCGCAAGACCGGCAAGACCGCGGTCTGCGTCGACGCCATCCTGAACCAGAAGGCAAACTGGGCGACCGGCGACCCGAAGCAGCAGGTCCGCTGCATCTACGTCGCGATCGGCCAGAAGGGCTCCACCATCGCCGGCGTCAAGCAGGCGCTCGAGGAGCAGGGCGCGATGGAGTACACCACCATCGTCGCTGCCCCGGCGTCCGATTCCGCCGGCTTCAAGTGGCTGGCCCCGTACACCGGTTCGGCCATCGGCCAGCACTGGATGTACCAGGGCAAGCACGTCCTCATCGTGTTCGACGACCTGACCAAGCAGGCCGAGGCGTACCGCGCCATCTCGCTGCTGCTGCGTCGTCCGCCGGGACGTGAGGCCTACCCGGGTGACGTCTTCTACCTGCACTCTCGTCTGCTGGAGCGTTCGGCGAAGCTGTCCGACGAGCTCGGTGGCGGTTCGCTGACGGCTCTGCCGATCGTCGAGACCAAGGCCAACGACGTGTCGGCGTACATTCCGACCAACGTCATCTCGATCACCGACGGCCAGGTCTTCCTCGAGTCCGACCTGTTCAACAAGGGCATCCGCCCCGCGATCAACGTCGGTATCTCGGTTTCCCGAGTCGGTGGCGCCGCGCAGACCAAGGGCATGAAGAAGGTCTCCGGTTCGCTGCGTCTGGAGCTGGCCCAGTTCCGTGAGCTCGAGGCCTTCTCGGCCTTCGCCTCGGACCTGGATGCTGCCTCGAAGGCTCAGCTCGAGCGCGGCCAGCGTCTGGTCGAGCTGCTCAAGCAGGACCAGTACTCGCCGATCGCGGTCGAGGACCAGATCATCTCGATCTACCTCGCCGGTGAGGGCGTGTTCGACTCGGTGCCCGTCGGTGACGTGCGTCGCTTCGAGTCCGAACTCCTCGAGGACCTGCACCGCAACGCGGCCGGCGTCTACGAGTCGATCAAGGGCGGCAAGGCTCTCGACGCGGATTCGATCACGGCCCTGATGGCTGCGACCGACAAGTTCAAGTCCGGCTTCCTGGCCTCCGACGGCAGCCGTGTCGTGAACGAGGCCGAGGCCGTGGCTCTCGACGCTTCCGAGGTCGGCCAGGAGAAGGTCACCGTCAAGCGCACCACTGTCAGCAAGTGAGCGTGGGCCTCATGACACAGCGTCACCCGAAGGGAGAGTGATCGACCGATGGCAAGCATTCGCGAACTGCGTTCTCGCATCAAGGCGACCAACTCGACCAAGAAGATCACCAAGGCGCAGGAACTGATCGCCACTTCGCGGATCACGAAGGCGCAGGCCCGGGTCGCGGCTTCCAAGCCGTACGCGGAGGAGATCACCAAGGTGCTCTCCGAGCTGGCGAGTGCTTCGGCGTCGCTCGATCATCCACTGCTGAACGAGCGCACCAACCCGAAGCGTGCGGCCGTTCTGGTGGTCACCAGTGACCGCGGTATGTGTGGCGGTTACAACTCCAACGCTCTCAAGGAAGCGGAGGAGCTGTTCCAGCTGCTGCGCTCCGAGGGCAAGGAGCCGGTGATCTACGTGCTCGGTGCCAAGGGTCTCGGCTACTACACCTTCCGCGGCCGTGAGGTCGGCGGATCGTGGACCGGCTTCTCCCAGGAGCCCGGTTACGCGGATGCCGCCAAGGCGAGCCGTCACCTGGTCGAGCTGTTCATGGCCGGCTCTGGTGCGGAGGTGGAGGCCCCGAACGGCGAAGGCACGATCGAGGGCGTCGACGAACTCCACATCGTCTACACCCGCTTCGTTTCGATGCTCACCCAGAAGCCGGAAGTCCGGCGGATGGCTCCGCTCGAGGTCGACTACACCGATGATCACATCGAGCTGGGCGAGGACATGCTGTCCAACGGTCAGCACGACGGCAAGTCGGGTCCGAGCGCGGTGTACAACTTCGAGCCCGAGGCGTCGACGCTTCTGTCGGCACTGCTGCCGAAGTACGTCAGCACGCGTATCTACTCGGCTCTGCTGGACTCCGCCGCCTCGGAGTCTGCCGCCCGTCGTACGGCCATGAAGGCTGCGACGGATAATGCGAACGAACTGGTGAACACCCTGAGCCGTCAGGCAAACCAGGCTCGCCAGGCCCAGATCACCCAGGAAATCAGCGAGATCGTCGGTGGCGCGAATGCGCTGGCCTCGAGCGCAGGAAGTGACTAGCACATGACCGCAGCAGTAACCCAAACCAACGCGAACGGCGCGGACACCACGTCCGGCCGGGTCGTGCGGGTCATCGGTCCCGTTGTGGACGTTGAGTTCCCGCGCGGCCATGTTCCCGACCTGTTCAACGCCCTGCACTCGGAGGTCACCCTCCCGTCGGTGGCCAAGACGCTGACCCTCGAGGTTGCGCAGCACCTGGGCGACAACCTGGTGCGCACCATATCGATGCAGCCCACCGACGGCCTGGTCCGTGGCGCGGCTGTCGTCGACTCGGGCAAGCCGATCTCGGTCCCCGTCGGCGACGTCGTCAAGGGCCACGTGTTCAACGCCCTCGGTGACTGCCTCGACGCTCCGGGCACCGGTCGCGACGGCGAGCAGTGGGGCATCCACCGCAAGCCCCCGGCCTTCGATCAGCTCGAGGGCAAGACCGAGATCCTCGAGACCGGCATCAAGGTCATCGACCTGCTGACCCCGTACGTCAAGGGCGGCAAGATCGGTCTGTTCGGTGGCGCCGGCGTCGGCAAGACCGTTCTGATCCAGGAAATGATCACCCGTATCGCCCGCGAGTTCTCCGGAACTTCGGTGTTCGCAGGCGTCGGTGAGCGCACCCGTGAGGGCACCGACCTTCACCTCGAGATGGAAGAGATGGGCGTCCTCCAGGACACCGCCCTCGTCTTCGGCCAGATGGACGAGCCGCCGGGAACGCGTATGCGCGTCGCCCTGTCGGCGCTGACCATGGCGGAGTACTTCCGCGATGTCCAGGGCCAGGACGTTCTGCTGTTCATCGACAACATCTTCCGCTTCACGCAGGCCGGTTCCGAGGTCTCGACCCTGCTGGGTCGTATGCCTTCGGCCGTCGGCTACCAGCCCACGCTGGCGGACGAGATGGGTGAGCTCCAGGAGCGCATCACCTCGACCCGTGGCCGCTCGATCACCTCGCTGCAGGCGATCTACGTCCCCGCCGACGACTACACCGACCCGGCGCCGGCAACGACCTTCGCGCACCTCGATGCGACCACCGAGCTCTCGCGTCCGATTTCGCAGATGGGTATCTACCCCGCTGTGGACCCGCTGACGTCGACCTCGCGCATCCTGGAGCCCGGCATCGTCGGTGCCGAGCACTTCCGCGTCGCGAACGAGGTCAAGCGGATCCTGCAGAAGTACAAGGAGCTGCAGGACATCATCGCCATCCTCGGTATGGACGAGCTCCAGGAAGAGGACAAGGTCCTGGTCGGCCGTGCGCGCCGTATCCAGAAGTTCCTCGGCCAGAACTTCATCGTTGCCGAGAAGTTCACCGGTGAGCCGGGCTCGGTCGTGCCGCTGCGCGACACCATCGAGGCGTTCGACCGCGTCTGCAAGGGCGAGTTCGACCACCTGCCGGAGCAGGCGTTCAACAGCTGCGGTGGACTCGACGACGTCGAGGCCGCTGCCAAGAAGATCGCCGGAAAGTAGACCGACATGGCTGAGATGACCGTTGAACTCGTTGCCGTCGAGCAGCGACTCTGGTCGGGATCGGCGACGCTCGTCAGCGCCCAGACGACCGAGGGCGAAATCGGTGTCATGCCCGGGCATGAGCCGGTTCTCGGTCAGCTGGTGGAGGGCGGCGTGGTTGCGATCACGACCGTCGACGGCGAGCGTGTGGTCGCGGCCGTGCACGGTGGCTTCCTCTCGGTGACCGCCACCACGGTGACGATCCTGGCCGAGTCCGCGGACATGGCACAGGATGTCGACGTCGAGGCGGCCAAGGCCGTCCTGGCCGAGACCACCGAAGACCTCGAGGCGATTGCGGTCGCCAAGGGTCAGCTGCGTGCGGTCGAGCGCGCCTAGTCAGTTCACGACGAGCCGCGACGGAGCCGACGAGCTGTGACGATCGGGATGGTTGTTCTCATCATTCTGGTTGTGCTGCTCGCGGTCTTCGTCGCGGCTTTCGTGTATCGGCTGACGGTATTGCGTCGTGGCGGGACCGCCGCGATCCTCCGTGTCACACCGGCTCCGGGCGGGAGCGGGTGGCGGCACGGCGTGGTGCGGTACGGCGAGGGCTCGCTGGTTTTCTTCAAGCTGTCGAGCCTGCGGCCGGGACCGGACACGCGGATGAGCCGTCAGGGCATCGAGGTCGGTGCTCGTCGCGGCCCGGTCGGCAACGAGTACGACATCATGACCGACGAGATCGTGATCCTCGAGGTGACGGACGTCGACCGGACGTACGAGATCGCGCTGGACCGGGGCGCGTTGACCGCCTTCCTCTCATGGGTCGAATCGAGGCCGTCGGGGCGCTCGATGCGCGGGCGTCCGGCCTGATCGAGCCGAGACGGCAGGGACAAGGCCGCGACACGGCAACGACAGTCAACGCGAAAGGGAGGCCCGCGGGCCTCCCTTTCGCGTTGTTCGACGACTGTCAGTCGCCGCCACCCGCACCGGGCTTCCAGAGCACGTCTCCGCCCGGGTTGGCCAGCCGGCTCACGATGAACAGTAGGTCCGACAGTCGGTTGAGGTACTTCGCCGGAAGGACGCTGGTGTCTTCCGGGCTGGCTTCGACGGCAGCCCAGGCCGAGCGCTCTGCGCGCCGGGCGATCGTTCGGGCGGAGTGGAGCAGTGCTCCGAGGGGCGTACCACCGGGGAGGATGAACGAGTGCAGCGGTTCGAGGCGCTCGTTGAACTCGTCGCACCAGCCCTCGACACGGTCGATGTAGGGCTGCGTCACGCGCAGAGGCGGGTACTTCGGATCCGGGACGACGGGCGTCGAGAGGTCGGCGCCGGCGTCGAAGAGATCGTTCTGGATCTGTCGAAGTACGTCGACGATCTCCTCCGGTGGTCCGCCTAGAGCGAGCGCGACCCCGATGCTCGCGTTCGTTTCGTCGCAATCCGCGTACGCGATCAGTCGGGGATCGTTCTTCGACACGCGAGAGAAATCGCTGAGCCCGGTGGTGCCGTCGTCCCCGGTCCGGGTGTAGATCCGCGTCAAGTGAACAGCCATGGGCCAACGGTACCGCTCAGCAGGTCTGTGACCGTGCTGGCTAGGCTGTGCCACTGTGAGTGAACGCTTTCTTGTCACCGGTGGAAACCGACTTGTCGGTGAGGTGCCGGTGGGTGGGGCGAAGAACAGCGTCCTGAAGCTGATGGCCGCGGCGTTGTTGGCCGAGGGAACCAGCGTGATCAGCAACTGCCCCGACATCCTCGATGTGCCGCTGATGGCCGAGGTGCTCCGGGGCCTCGGTTGCGAGGTCGTCCTGGACGGTTCCGTCGCGACCATCACGACGCCGGCGCAGCCGAAGTACCACGCGGACTTCGCCGCCGTGCGCCAGTTCCGGGCGTCGGTGTGCGTGCTCGGTCCGTTGGTCGCACGGTGCCGCAAGGCGGTCGTAGCGCTGCCGGGAGGCGATGCGATCGGCTCGCGGCCCCTGGACATGCATCAGTCGGGGCTTCGATTGCTCGGAGCTCACAGCGAGATCGAGCACGGATGCGTTGTCGCGGAGGCAGACGACCTGCACGGTGCGAACATTCGATTGGCTTTCCCGTCGGTCGGTGCGACCGAGAACATCTTGATGGCCGCTGTCCTCGCGAAGGGCGAAACCGTCATCGACAATGCGGCGCGAGAGCCCGAGATCGTCGACCTGTGCAACATGTTGACGAGGATGGGCGCGAGGATCAGTGGCGCCGGGTCGACGACACTGACCATTCGGGGAGTGGAGAAGCTGCAGCCGACCACGCACCGCGTGATCGGGGACCGCATCGTAGCGGCGACGTGGGGTATCGCGGCGGCCATGACTCGGGGTGACGTCCTGGTGCGCGGGGTGAATCCGAAGCATCTGACTCTGGTACTCGACAAGTTGCGGGCGGCCGGCGCCGAGGTGACGGCGGAGGCCGACGGGTTCCGCGTGGTGCAGGCGGATCGTCCGCAGGCAGTCAACTTCGCTACGTTGCCGTATCCGGGCTTTCCCACGGATCTGCAGCCCATGGCTATCGGGCTGGCTGCGATCGCGGAGGGCACGTCGATGATCACCGAGAATGTCTTCGAGGCACGATTCCGGTTCGTGGAAGAGATGATCAGGCTCGGCGCCGATGCCCGGACCGACGGCCACCATGCAGTGGTGCGTGGCGTTCCCGAGCTGTCCAGTGCCCCGGTGTGGTCGTCGGACATTCGGGCCGGGGCGGGGCTGGTCCTCGCCGGACTGGTCGCGGACGGCGTCACCGAGGTGCACGACGTCTACCACATCGATCGGGGCTATCCGCGCTTCGTCGAGGACCTGTCGGGACTGGGTGGCGACATCCGGCGAGTGGTGGACGACGAGTAGGGGCCGCTCAGGGGAGTGGTCCGGCGCCTCGCCAAGGTCTGTGCTCGGCGTCACAACTGGACGTTTGTTCGTCAGTGTGACAATTCGGGCGGTGTGACCTGCGGAAAGTCCGGTCTGCACTTCTCCGACCAGGGGGTTTGACGCCCATCGCCGGCTCGCGTAACTTAATCCAGGTCAGAGCGACACGGACACCGACCCGGACCTGAGGGACTGGGAAAACGAGGTTGTACGGAGAGCGCCTGAAAATCCGAGTGTGGCACTTCCTGTAGGGTTGTGGTGCGCGTTCGGGTGGCCGGAGAAGTTGAGGATTTGCGTCCGAGGCTTGGTTCGGTTAGGCTGGATCGGTTGCCCCGGAACGAGGAGCCTTTGGGTTTCTGGTGATGGTGTGTGCGTGTTCTTTGAGAACTCAACAGTGTGTC